>JBCBBC010000001.1:0-221433 GCA_038532145.1 Pseudomonadota bacterium
CCGCGCGCCATATCGCGCGGGTTTGAGTTTAAGTCTTGCACCGGCTGGGACATGCAGGGTTTCATGCATCGGCGCCGGAGCATCCGACAATAAGACCTCGCCCCCGGCGCCGGTAATGGCAATCGCGCAGGCGGTATCGGTCTCTGCTTCAAACCCGCCATAAGTGATCTCGAGGCAGGTCGCATCTGGCGAATTTTCGACGAGGCGGTTGGCGAGGGCCATGGAAAGAGCGTCCGCGGGACCGGCATAGGGAATGCCCAAGTGCCGATAGCCTACTCGAGGCCCCCCTTGCAGCGTTGTTTGCAAGCCGGCTTCTATGATCTGAAACATCTAGACCGCCTTGAACTTGACCCGGTGTCCCGGCGACAAACGAAATGGTGAGGCCGACTCCGGATCAAATAACAGATCTTGGATCCGCCCGATCAAGGGCCAGCCCCCAGGCCCGGCCAAGGCATAGACGCCGGTAAAATCTGAACTCACGCCGACAGACCCTACGGGGACCCGGGATCGGGGCTGACTCAAGCGGGGCACAGCGAAGCCGTCAGGCAGACCCGAAATATACGAAAACCCAGGCGTAAAGCCGATCATTTCAACGGTATGCGTCCGTTCTGTATGCACTGCGATGAACGCGGATTCCGATAGTCCGGTTTGGTCGCAGACCGCCTTGAGATCCGGACCGAACTCACCGCCATATTGAATAGACAGTTCGATCGTCTCCGACTCCAACTGAAATCCGGCCGCATCTGGCTCGAACGTCGCCAGTGCCGCTTCAACCGCGGTCAGGTTTTCCGGATCGAACCGAACGCTAACCGTGTCCAGCCCCGCCACCACATCCTCTGCCAAGTCCAGCGCGCGAAGCTGCGACGCCAGAGCCTGCGCGTCTTGCGGCGTCTCGACCCTGTACTCAAATACATCGTCCGCGATGCGCCGCGCTACACGTTCGGCGGACATAGCTTGATTCCATTCTGTTCCAACGACTGGCGGATCGACTGTGCCGCGGCAAAGGCGCCAGGCGTATCGCCATGCACACATAGGGTTTGCACGGGCAGCGTGATCCGCGCCCGGTCATAGGTGTCCACCTCCCCTTCTATGGCGATTTGAAGCGCTTGCCGGGTCTGAAGGTTGGCATCATGGATCACCGCGCCAGGCGCTTTTCTATCGCGCAGGCTGCCATCTTGCTCGTACGCCCTGTCCGCAAAGCCTTCCGCGATGAAGGAAATCCCATGCCCCTCGGCAACCGTTTCGAGGTGCGAGTTCGGCGGTCCGAACAGGGCGGCGTCCGGGATCAGCGCGCGAAGCACAGACACAATGCTCTCAGCCAAGCCGGCATCTTTCGCCGCCATGTTGTACAAGGCGCCATGTGGCTTCAAATGACTTAGCCGAATGCCCAATTCAGCGGCGAGGTCTTTCAATTCTGCTACCTGTTCGGAGAGGTGCGCTTCAAGCTCACCTCCCTGTAAAGGCGACTGGGTTCGACCAAAATTGTCTCGGTCCGGGAAGGATGGATGTGCACCAGCCGCAACATCGTGATCCTTGGCCAGCCGAAGCGCCGTGCGCATGGAGGCCGCGTCGCCTGCGTGGCCGCCACAGGCAATATTACAGCTGGTGACCACGGACATGAGTTCGGCATCGAAGGCACACCCTTCTCCGAGATCCGCGTTCAGATCCATACGCCGTTTCATTACATCACTCCTGCTGCGCGCAGGATCGATCTTAATCCAAGTCCCAGCGTTATCAAAACAATCACGACGCCCGCGGCATTGGCAAAGGCCGAATTGACGTGCGCCCCTAACAGATCCTTGCGGTTCATGATGTAAAGCAGGAAGCCAGCAACAATCGGCAGAAGCAGACCGTTGGCATATTGCGCGATCAGGATCAGGGAGATGGGCTGAATGCCGGTCAGACTGATCGCGGCCCCAACAATAACCACGAGCAAAGCCGTGCCGCGGAACAGTCTCGATCTCTGCGACTCATCTCCGCCGATAATCTCGCTGAGCGCAAAGGCCGTCGCCATGGGCGCCGTAATCGCGGAGGTCAGACCGGCGGCAAACAGGCCAATCCCGATCAGGTAGCGCGCAGCATCTCCGAAAGCCGGCTCAATCGCACGCGCCATGTCGGCCGCACTGGTCACGTCCAGTCCGCTTTTGAACAGACTGCCCGCAGCCGTGGAAAGAATAAGGATTGAGACTAATCCGCCCAGGCCAATCGAGAGTGCGGATTCCGTACGCGCCTCCTTCGTGCCAGTCTGGTCCTCCCATTTCTTGCGCGCAGCGGCGGCGTGAAGAAACAGATTATAAGGTACAATCGTGGTCCCGATCAGCGCGATAGCAGTAAGCGTGCCGCCATCCGGAATGCGCGGAATAAGTCCTACGAAAAGTTGCCCGAAATCCGGTGGAACCAGCACAACGCTCAAGAGAAAGGCGACGCTCATCAACAGTACCAGCCCGATCAGGAGCCGTTCGAGAAGCTGATACCGACCGATCAGCACCACAGATGCCGCGACCAGCGCCAGCCCTGCAACCAAAGGTCCTTGTCCAGGAGAAGCCTCCAGCAAGAGCGCATCTATGCCAAGTGCCCCGCCTGTGAGGTTGCCCCCTTCATACGCGCAGTTTCCGATGAGCAAGGCGGCGAAAACCAGCGCCCCCACCAACCATTTGATCGCGGGCACTGGCGCCGATTGCATCAAAGCCTCACCAAGACCGAGTTGCGCGCCTGTGCCGAGGCGCACCGCCATGTCCTGCAGCACGATTGTCGCCAGAGTTGCGAAGACCAGGGCCCAGATCAGCGCATAGCCAAAATTTGCGCCCGCCAGCGTACAGGCTGTCACTGTGCCGGGACCAATAAAGGCGGCGGCCACCAGAATACCAGGTCCGAACTTTCGCGTCATTCGATCGTCCTGCTTATTGAAGCCCGCGCTGCGTGGTCAGATAGGTTGCGAAGCTTGCGAGCCAGTGGCTGCCCGAATAATGCTCGTCCGAGACCGCTGCGATGCCGACCTCACGATGCAGGTCTGACGACGCCATAAGACTGGCGATGCGCGGATCACCTTCTGGTAGCGCGCGGGCAATGCCCTCAAGCGCCCAGGCCCGGGACAGATTTACCCCATCCAGGTGAACCAGCTTGCCATCCGATGCGTCGAGTACAATGCCCGGCGCCAGCCAATCTGCACGTCCATCATTCGGAATCTGGGGCAGGAAAGCCCCCAGCCAGGCTGAGAACTCCACCTCTGACAAAACACGCCGCATGAGATCCGCTTCCATCAGGCAAGGGGACAGAAAGTCTTCGCCAGAAGGTTCATAAGCCAACGGACAATTGACATCGTTCAGATGAAACGTCCGGATCTTGTCCGTCAGATCGCGTTCGAAATCCGCGTCACCAACAGCTTGTGCATAATCGATCATCAAGCCGAACGCGAACGCCGTTTGATTGTGGGTGCCCAGCCGCACCGGATACGACAGATTCGGTAGCCAGGCGCGCGTCTTGGCAACGATCGCATCCTCCAGGGGGCGCAGCAGCTCGCGCATCGCTGACAGCTCGGCATCATCGCTTTGCTCAAGTTCCGCCACGAGCTGCAAATACCAGGCGATCCCATAAGGCCGCTCAAACGCGTTGCGCCCTTCGCCCGAATAATAGGCCAGTTCGCCTGCGAAATTCTCGGCCGTGAAACTTGTCGCGAGTGCGGTTCGGATCTCGTCGGCCAGGACGCTGTCCGGATTGGTGGTGAGTATCCGTGTCAGCAGCCAGTGCCCATGCACCGATGAGTGCCAATCAAAGCAGCCATAGAAAACCGGGGTCAATTCGCGCGGCGTCCGGGCGTCCTGATCCGACTGCAAGACATGGCTGATCTTGTTCGGGTATTGGCGGTGCACGCAATCCAGGGCCAGAACGGCAAATCGATCCTCAAGCGTTTGTGGGTCAGGTCGCTCCGATACCTGATCAACCGGCGCTGCAACAGGCTCATTGGGCGCTGAGCAGGCCGCAAGCAAGAGGCCGAAGCCACTCAAGATCATACGCTTCATTCATACCCCTCCAGATTCAGGTGACCGCCCGGACCATAGATGATCGCGGCGACCTGTCGATGGGGTTTTCAGGGCGATCAAGCTTTGGCGGATACCGGATATCCCAGCCAGGGCTTTACGGTTTTCATGACAAGAGCGCTTTGAATTCGGCTGACATGCGGCAGCGCGGCAATGACCTTCCGATAGATCGTCTCATAGTCACGCGTATCCTTGGCCGCGACCTTGATCAGGTAATCCGCGGTCCCGGTCATTAGATGACATTCAAGAACTTCGGGCCGGCGACTGGCCGCCTTTTCAAACGTCGCGAGCGCCGCGTCCTTCTGGCTATCAAGCGAGACCTCTACAAAGAAGGTCATGCCCAGGTCCAGCTTCGCGCCGCTCAGGCGGGCGCCATAGCCTTCGATAAACCCATTCTCCTCGAGCAGAGTGATCCGACGCGCGCAGGCAGAGAGGGACATGCCGACCTGGTCTGCGATCTCGGCGATTGGGCGCCGGCAATTCTCTTGCACGGCAGCCAGTATTTTCCGGTCTATCTTATCCATAGGAAGAATTTTTATCGTCAGAATCACATTTTGTCGAAGATTTTCCTGCTACGCCCTATTTTCTTCGATTTTTAGCAAACCCTTTTCGCAGCCATTGAGATAGACTGCCGCCAGAACTGAGCTGGAGGATGAAATGCGGATTGGCGTCCCGAAAGAGATCAAGAATCACGAATACCGGGTTGGACTAACCCCCGAAAGCGTCGCGGAGCTGGTTGCCGATGGCAATGAGGTACTGGTCGAATCTTCAGCCGGCCAGGGCATTGGCGCCAGCGATGAAATCTATCGCCAGCATGGCGCCGAAATCGTCTCGACTGCGAAGGACGTGTTCGATCGGGCCGAGATGATCATCAAGGTCAAGGAACCCCAGGCCGCCGAGCGCGCCATGCTGCGCCAGGATCAGATCCTGTATACCTATCTGCATCTCGCCCCCGATCCGGAACAGACCAGAGACCTGATCCAATCCGGCGCCGTGTGCATCGCCTATGAGACGGTGACCAGCGATGATGGCGACCTGCCGCTCCTGAAACCGATGAGCCAGGTTGCCGGACGTCTGGCCATTCAAGTCGGCGCCGCAGCCCTGCAGAAAAATGCCGGCGGACGCGGCGTGCTGCTAGGCGGCGTTCCGGGTGTGGCGCCTGCAAAAGTAATCGTCATTGGCGGCGGGGATGTCGGGTACAATGCCGCATTGATGGCGGTCGGTATGCAGGCGGATGTCACCATTCTCGAACGCGACAATGGTGTCATGGAGCGGCTTTCGGCACAGTTCGGCGCATCAGCCCGGGTCATTCGCTCGACCCCTGCTCTGTTAAACGCCTTGCTCGAAACCGCTGACATGGTTGTCGGCGCGGTGCTGATCCCAGGCGCCGCAGCGCCTAAGCTGATCACGCGAGAGATGCTTTCGATCATGCAGAAGGGCAGCGTTCTTGTAGACGTTGCGATTGACCAGGGCGGGTGTTTCGAAACCTCTCGCCCGACCACGCACGATGACCCGACTTATGAAGTCGATGGCGTGATCCATTATTGCGTCGCCAATATGCCGGGCGCGGTCGCGCGCACTTCGACCTATGCGCTGAACGCCGCGACGCTCGTGCATGCCAAACGCATCGCGCGTCTCGGCTGGAAAACAGCCCTGTCCCGCGACCCGCATTTGCTGAACGGCTTAAATGTCTGCCAGGGCCATCTGACCTATCAAGCGGTTGGCGACGCGCTCGGGATTGAGACACGCGCGCCGCAGGACATGCTCAGCTAAGGGCCGCCCTCAAGAAATCTCTTCCCTTGCATGCGGCTAGGTCTGATATATGCGCGCAGAACAGAGATAGGTCTGCCCAGGGGAGGAGAGCATGAAAATACGCGCTGCATTTGCCTTTGAGGGTGGATCTCTGGACCTTGTCGAAGCCAATCATACTATTGTGGTGCGTTGATGCCCGATCGCCAGTTTTCTGATCCCAGATTGGCGGATCTGTATGACCTCGGAAATGCCGGATCGGAGGATCGCGACTTTTATCTCAGCCTTGCAGAAGGGGCACACAAGGACGTGCTTGATCTCGGTTGCGGTACAGGTTTGTTGAGCAAAACCTTTGCCGAGCGGGGTCATCGCGTGGTCGGTGTGGATCCAGCCAGTGCCATGCTTGATGTCGCAAAACGATCGCCCCAACCGGCAAATATAGAATGGGTGGAATCGACGTCGGAGGCTTATCGATCGGATCGCATGTTCGACCTCATTATCATGACCGGACATGCGTTTCAGGTGCTGCTATCGGATCACCAAATCCTGCACACATTGCAGACCATGGCGCAGCATCTCAAGCCTGAAGGCGCTGCGGTATTCGAGACGAGAAATCCAGGCCTGGACTGGGACTCGGTCTGGGCAAGAGCATATACGATGGAAACACTGCAGGGGGCCATTCGGGCGACGCGCCGAATGACAGACTCATCGCGCGCACCCGACTATTTGAGCTTCGCCTGGGACTATCATTTTGCAGATGAGATACTGACGTCGGACAGCACGTTACGATTCGCATCCGACGCCGAGATCCTGAACTTCGCCAATTCGGCTGGACTGACGGTCACGGAAGTTTTGGGGGACTGGGACGGCTCGGCTTTCGACCGCGCGACCTCGCGCGAGATGATTTTCAAATTGGTGCATAAATGACTGCACCTTTGGTTCAGGCCGACTTACATCCTTCCATGGACTCGTTTCGGAGGCATGCGGACACCCAAAAAACCACGTGTCGGTGTTTCACCCGCCCTCTTCCCAGCTGCCACCCAGCGCCAGGTTCAGACCGACCCATTCATCCAGCTGAGCGCGCTCAATGCTGACCACATCGCCTTCATTCGACAAGACACGCTGCTGGATGGTGAGAACGTCGAGCAAGTCCGTCTCGCCTTCCTCATAGCGCAAATTGACGATGCGCAATGCGTTGCGGGCTTCGGAGGCGGCTTCTTCAAGTTGGACGGCGCGATCTTTCAGAACCACGGTCTGATCAAGCGAGCCTTCGACTTCCTGAAAGGCTGTCAGTACCGTATCGGCATAGCTGGCAATGGCTTGAGTCTGTTCCGCGTTCGCCTGCTCCACTTGAGACTCGCGCAAGCCGCCATCGATCAGGGGCGCCACCAGACTGGTGGCTGCTTGCCAGGCAACATTTGTCGGATTGATCAGATTGGTCAGATCACCAGACGAACCACCCAGGCTGCCAGTCAGGCTGATAGATGGCATCCGCGCCGCTTTCGCCTGATCCAGACTGTTAAACGCCGACGCAACCCGGCGCTCAGCCGCAATGACATCAGGGCGACGCTCAAGAATTTCCGATGGCACGCCAGGCGGGGGTGGCGCCGGCACGTCCGGCAAGTCACGGCGCAGTTCGAGGTCTGCAGCCGGGTAGCGCCCAAGCAGAACTTCCAGGGATCGCAAGGCATCGCGTTGCGACCCCTGGGCCGCGATCAAAGAGTCTTTCGTCCGCGCCAGATCGGAACGAGACAGCGCCACATCCTGTGACGTGGCCAGACCAAATTCAAACTGGACACCGACAATACGGTCCGTCTCGTTCAAGGCATCCAGGGTGTTGCGCACGGTCTCGGCCTGCCGATCCGCTTCGATCGCCAGGAAATAGCCGCGGGCCACCGCCGCTGCGAGCGAGTATTGGCTGTAGACATAATCCGCCTCGGCCGCTTCCGCGCTCAGCACAGCAGCCTGATTGCCGGCACGAATACGGCCCCAGAGATCCAGTTCCCAGCTGGCTTGCCCCGTCAGGGAATAGCTGTCGGCGCCGGTATCTTCGATATTGCCGCTGCGTGTTGCCCCGGAAGATAGGCTGACGGACGGCGACAGGGCCGCGCCGGCTTGCCCGGCCAGCGCCCAGGACCGCTGCACATTCGCCGCCGCCGACTGCAGGTTGCGATTGTTCGCCAACGCTTCTTCAACAAGGGCGTCCAATACGGGGTCTTCTAGCCTTGCAATCCAGCCCGACTGAACAGGACCGACACGCTCGCCAGCCTCGGCCCAGGCGTTCGGCGCATCGGGCAATCCATCCCGTGCGACCTGTCCGGCAACATCGGGCGCGGTTATGTTCGCACAAGCAACAAGCGACATCAGCGCGCCGCTCAGGAGAATAGGCTTCATCATGCGGGGGCGAGCTCCTCTTCTGGCTCCGGCTCGGGCATGGGCGGCGGGAGCGCCGATTCATCGCGATGAATACCAAATAGAAGCGCATAAAGCACGGGCGTGACCAGCAAGGTGATGAGGGTCGCGAAAGACAGGCCAAAGGCCAGCACCACTGTCATCGATTTGAAGAAGGCATCAAAATAGAGCGGCAGAATGCCGAGCACCGTCGTGAACGCCCCCATTGTCACGGGTCGTAGCCGACTTGCCGCGGATTCAACCAGGGCATCAAATCTTGGCATGCCGGACGCGATCAATTCATCGGTCGAGTCGACCAGAACCAGCGAGTTCTGAATCAGCAGCCCAGACAGCGAGAGCAAACCCAAAATCCCCATGAACTCGAGCGGCGTCTGCGTAATCGCAAGCCCGACCACGACGCCGACAATGGCCAGAGGGACGATCGACCAGATCACAATCGGTTGGCGGACGGCATTGAACAGCACCACGACGACCAGGACCATGGCCAAAAGCCCAAGCGGAATGGTGCTTGCCAGATTAGACTGCGCCTCAGTCGACGATCCAAACTCGCCATCCCACTCCAACGTATAGCCGGGAGGGAGTTCGATGCTCTCAATCTGCGGACGCAGGCGCGAGAACAGAGCGTCGGCAAGCTCTCCGACGGCGGGATCGGCCTGCGCCTTGATGGACAGGACGCGATCAGTGCGCAATAGCCGCGCATCGCGCCAGATCAGGTCGCCATCATCAATGACCTGCGCCATGGGCACCGGCTGCTGGGTCGTCGGGCTCAGGATCTGGATCGAGACCAGATCCCAGGTGCTGGTGCGCTCGTCGGCCGGGGCACGGGAAATGATCGGGATCAGTGTGTCGCCTTCGCGATAGACACCGCGCTGCAGGCCGCTGAAATTCTCCGCCAGGGCATCGGCCATATCCTTGCGCGTAATGCCAACGCGCTCGCCTTTATTCTGCGAGTAGATGGGTTGGAAGACCGGTACGGGGCGGCGCCAGTCATCCTTGATCAGGACGGCTTTCGGATCCGCTGCCATGATCCGTTTGGCCTGGTTGACCAGATCCCTGAGGATGGCGGGGTCCGGCCCGGCAAAGGTCGCCTCGATTTTGGAACCGCCGCCGGGGCCAAGCCTGAATTTCCAGACCTTGGCCTGAGCATCCGGGAAATTGGCATCGGCATAGGCCTGGATCTCCGCAATCAGTTGATCATTCAACCGGTAATCGGACGTCTTCATAAGCAGCTGGCCATAGGCTGGATTGTCCGAGCCAACCTCATAGGTCAGCATGTATCGCAGCGTGCCACCGCCAACGCTGGTGTGAATATGCTCAACACCATCGACGCCGCGCATATGCTCTTCCAATGCCAGCATGTCCGCGCGCGTGCGCTCAATATCCGTGCCTTCCGGCAGGAAGTAATCGACCACGATTTGCGGCGACGTAGAGGCCGGGAAGAAGCCCGACTGAACGAAGCGAAAGCCCCAGATCGCCAATACAAAGACGGCGACCGTCGCCAGCAGGGAAAGCGCCTTCTGCGCCAGCACCGCACGGATCAGGCTTTTATACCAGCTCATGAACCGCCCGTCTGGTGCGTCTTCCATCGTCGCGGTCTGGGTCGATTCCGGGAAGGCCCAGTAACAGAATAGAGGCGTGATCGTGAAGGCCAGGACCCAACTCAGACCAAGTGCGATCAGGACGACCCAGAACAAGGAATTGGTGAACTCCGCCGTGTCCCCCGGCGCAAAACCGATCGGCGCAAAGGCGATGATCCCGACCAGTGTTCCTCCAAGGAGCGGTTTCAGATTCTTGCGTGTGACTTCGATGGCGACATCGATTTTCTTGCGCCCTTTCTGGATGCCAACAAGAATACCATCCGTGATCACGACGCCATTATCCACAAGCATGCCCAGCGAGATGACCAGCGCCCCCAGAGAAATACGGTGCATCGGAATGCCCGCCACCCACATGATCAACAGCGTCGCTGCCATGGTCAGTAGCACGGTCGCCCCCATGACCAGACCTGATCGGAAGCCCATGAAAATCAAGAGCGTGACAAAGACGATGGCCAGCGCCGTGACAACATTCCAGGCAAAGGCGGCGATCGACTCGTCTACGACTTTGCCCTGATGATAATATTCATGCAGCACCATGCCACCGGGTCGGAGCGGCTGAAGCTGTAGGAGCTTGGCATCGACGGCCTCGCCCATTTTGACGACATTCACCCCCGACAGGTTGGAAATGCCGATACCCAGTGCGGGCTGACCATCATAACGGAGATAGAGCGGCACCGGATCCCGATAGCCGCGCGTTACATCTGCAATATCGCCAAGTCGGGCAATCCCGCCCGTCCTCTGGTCGCCAATATACAAGGCGTTGATCGCATCGACAGATGTGATTTCACCGGTCGGGTGGACGTCCAGCCGTTCATCACCGATCAGGACATCCCCCGCGCTGGCGACTGTGTTCTGTTGCGACAGCGTATCGTAGACTTGATTGAGAGAGACCCCGAGGGAGGCGGCGCGATCACGCGCGACCTCAACATAGATGACCTCTTCCTGATCGCCGACAATGCCGACTTTTGCGACCCCATCGACGAGGAGGAGGTCCCGTCGCAGCTCCTTGGCATAGTCGAGCAAATCCGTCGGCGAATAGCCCTCACCTGTCAGCATGTAATAGATGCCGTAAACATCGCCAAAATCATCATTGACGATCGGCGTACTGGCCCCCGGTGGCAATTCACGCTCGGAATCAGCAATCTTGTTGCGAACTTTGGTCCACACCACTTGCAAATCGGATTTGGAGGTCGAGGACTCGTAACGGATTTCCACACTGATATCCGACAATCCCGCTGACGAGATCGAACTTACCGATTTCACTTCCGGCAATTGCTGCAACGCCGTTTCGAGCGGTTCGGTAACCTCATTCATCACTTCTTCTGGCGACGCGCCAGGATATTGGGTGATGACTTTCGCAACGCGGATGGTGAATTCCGGATCCTCGAACCGCGCCATATTGTTGAAGGCCATCCAGCCGCCAACCAGGGCGATAATCATCGCAATGCTGCACAGCATCGGATTTCGAATGGACCATTCGGCGATATTCATGCTCGCCTCCTAGCGCGGCTGCCAGGGGCGCACGGTCATGCCTTCATTGAAGAAGGTCACGCCGGCCGCGATGACGGTTTCCCCGCCCTCAAGCCCGTCGACCACGGTGACGTTTTCGTCACCTTCGGCACTGACAGTGACTCGCTGTTTGGTGATTTTGAAACTGTCCGGGTCAACGGTCCAGACAAAGGTCTGATTTCCTTCCGCCAGAATCGCAGACAAAGGCACGGCAATGCCCTGGGGGAACAGATCCGATGCGGCGCTGAAGTCCAGCGTGGTCTCAACCGTCGCGGTCATCCCAGGCAATGTGAACAGCTCCTCCGGGGGCGTGAAGGAGAAGCTGACTTCATAGGTCTGCGTTTCCGGATCAGCCGTACCGGCCGCCTCGCGAAATTCCGCCTGAATCGGTCGATCCGGCACCGAGTCGAGGCGGACATTGACGCCCACCGGGATCAATTGCGGAATGCGCGCAATGATGGTGCCGGGCATGTTCACAACCGCTTCGACTTCCTGCGTCTGAATCGTGGCAATCGATTCCTTGGCCTGCACATTCTGAAACCGGCGCGCAGCAACCTGCGATACTGATCCACTGAACGGCGCCCGCAGCACCGTATCGCTCAAGCTCTTGCGCGCATTATCGAGCGCCGCGGCCGCGACATCGCGTGTGGTTCGCCGGGTTTCGAGCACGCTGCGCGAAATTGCGTCTTCGGCGACCAGGCGTTCGGCCCGTTCATATTCCGCGGTCGCATTATCAAACTCAGCCTGCGCTTGCGCGACCTGGTTCTGATTGTTGCGATCATCGAGCCGCGCGATCACATCGCCGCGTTCGACGATTTGTCCTTCAAGGACGTTCAGCTGACGAATTTCGCCAGCCACCTGAAAGGTCAGGTCCGCCGATTCAATCGCACGAATAACCGCCGGGAACGACAAGTTTCGCTGCGAGGTCGCCTGAGTCGCAATCGCGAGCTTGGCGGGTCGCGCCGCAACCGGCTCGTCCGGCGCGGTCGTCTCCGCCGAACATCCGACCAGGAGTGCCGAAAGCACAAGTGCGACGGTCAAAGATAGATGCTGCATGGGTTATTTTCGCTCTGTTCGCTCTTTCGGGCTTTTGAGCACTCTTAAGGCCAAGTGTCATCCTAATTCTCGTGATCCGTGTTTCACAGCAGCGAACCGGCTCATCCAAGAGAATGAGACAGGCAGATTGCGCCAAAAATTCACCGCGATTGATACCGCCAGTAATTCAACCAGAAATAGATAATTAACCAAAGATCCGCATACGAAAAGCATGACTATACGACGGATATTGCTGGGATTCTGCCTTTTCGCGACTGCGAACCTGCCGGCCTCTGCGCAAACAGTTGAGGATGCGATACAGGCAGCCTTGCGTTACAGCCCCCAAATCGCGATCGGCGAAGCGGATACGGAAGCGGCCAAAGCCGACCAGTTTGGCGCGCTCGGGGAGCTGCTGCCTTCGGTTTCCGCGACCATTACGGCCGGCGAGGAACGTTGGCGCAGCGATGAACTGGAGCGGCTGCGTGCGGAAGACGGCGTGACCTATTCCCTGGAATTCTCGCAACCAGTATTTCAAGGAGGTTCGGCCTATTTCGGACTGAAAGACGCGCGCGCGTCAACACAGGCACAAAGACTGCTCGAACGCGAGAACCGGCAAACGGTAGCCGAGTCCGCCGCCATCGCGCATGCCGCCCTGTTCCTGGATCGGGAAATTGTCAGCCACCGCACCAGGAGTCTCGATTTGCTGATGCAGCAGGTCACGGTCACGGATAGCCGCCGCGAAGCCGGGGCAGAGAGCCTGATCGCCGTTTCGCAAGCCCGCTCGCGTATGGAGCAGGAACGCGCTGAACTGGTCCGGGCGGAAGCCAGCCGGTCCGTGTCCGAAGCGAATTATACCCGGCAGACTGGCGAAGTCCCGGGTGCTGTAATGGTCCCGGATACAAAGCGGATCGACGATGAGTTGATCAGTCTGGCGGACGCCATCGCCCAGGCTCTACAGTCCAATCCCGGTCTGCTTGCCCGGGATGACCTGGTCTCGGCGGCTCGTCATGGACGCAACTCTGCCCGGGGCAGACTGGCGCCAACCCTGTCCCTGGACGGTCAATATAATGCCTATGAGCTCGATTCCTCAGCGATGACGCCGGGGGTTCGCCAGGAAGCGAATGAGTTCCAGCTGGTGGCGCGGCTGCGCGTCCCGATCTTCCAGCAAGGCCAGAATTATTCCGGCCTGAAATCCGCCCGCGCGCGACTGGCGCGAGAGAATGCCGCGCGGCGTGATGCCCGCCTGGCGGTTGAGGAAGCGGTGACCGCCAACTGGAAAACGCTCGAATCTGCGGCGGCGGCCATCTCGGCTGCTGAAGCCGCGGTCGATGCCAGCGAAATCGTGGTCGAAGGGCAACAAGCCGAATACAGCGCCGGACGCACAGGCATCCAGGACGTTCTGGACGGACAGCGCGATCTGGTCTTTGCCCGGATTACACTGTCACAAGCCGAATTCGACTATCGCCGGGCGCGCTATGGTCTGCTTGCCCTTGTTGATCAACTGGCGCCTGCGGAAGGCTAGAAGCCAATTTGCTCGACATTGGTGAAGTCGATTGTCTCGCCATTGTCGAGCGTAATGAACCCACTCGCATCATCAGACAGTTCGATCGAATTGGCGTCTTCGCTGACGATTTCGCCCTCGGTGACGGTAATTGTCCAGTCTTCTCCGTAGACGGCGTCATCGCCAAGCGCACCCGACAAGTCGATGGAGTCGGTCCAGCCCGCGCCGCCATCGAAGGAATCGGATCCACCATCTTCGCCATAGATAAAGACGTCATTTCCATCGCCACCCGCGAAATTGTCATCGCCTGTACCGCCGATCATGGTGTCGTCACCATCCCCGCCGGTGACAGATGCTTCTGCCTTGCCGGTTTCGGTATAGGTGTCGCCCCCATCGGCGAGTTGCACATCTTCGGCCACGTCTAGAACATCGATTGAAATCGTTTCCGATGTCTCCAGGCCGCCCTCATCCGTTGCGGTCACCGTGACATCGACCGACTGCTCGGCTTCATAATCGAGACTGACGCCGTCTTTCAGACGCAAGGCGCCATCGACCACTTCGAAACGGTCATCGGACACCGAATAGATAATGCTATCGCCGGCGTCCGCATCAAATACGGATACGGTGCCGACCTCGGCCCCTGCATCATTCTCTACCAGGGTCAGCGGCACTTCGATCAGGCTAATGTTGTCGAGATGGGCACCAAGACTGTCGCTCTCGCCATCGGCTTCGCGGAATTCAAGCACATCGCCTGCGCCCGTTCCCGTCACTTCGAAACTGACCTCTTCCCAATTGGTCGATGCAGGATCGTAAACCCCGACGAGTTCGCCGTTCCAGTAGACTTCAATCGTATCCGTGGTGGATGCGCCGCGCGCTCGCATATCGAAGGACACGATATAGGTCTGGCCCGCATCCGTGCTCACTGTTTGCGAAATCGCGTCAGCAGCATTCGTGTAATCGAGTTCGAGGAACTGATTGCCGTCCGATGCGCCAATGCCGCCGAGATTGTCCCAAACCTCAATTCCGTTCGCAGAGTCCCAATTGCCGCTGGCATCTTCGCTAAAGCCGCGCCAGCCGCCGCTTCTGACATCCTGCTCCTCGAAGCTGCCTCCGGTAATCAGGTTATCACCCTCGGACGTTACGGTCAGTCCGGTCGGCGCCTCATTGACGTCCGCGACATCAAGCGTGAAGCTTTCCTCGCTTGTCAGACCTTCGCTGTCCGTGGCCGTGACCACGATCTCAATCGAGCTCGCGTCCTCATAATCGAGCGACACACCGTCGACCAATTTCAACTCACCATCGACCACTTCAAAGCGGTCATCAGAGACCGTGTAGGTGATCGTGTCGCCGGCATCCGGATCGAACGCTGAAAGTGTCCCCACAGTCGCGCCGGCCTCATTTTCGAGAATGCCATCGCCGTTTCCGCGGGGACTCTCGGTCAGTGTCTCGGACGCCGGGTCGAAGTTTGGATCCTGGGTCAGGACAATCTGATCAACTGACACGCCGTCTTCGCGCGCCCACAGATTGAGATCATAAGTCCCTGGCTCATCAAACGTGATCGCAACGACTTGCCCCGTATAAGTGTCCGTGCTGCCCCAATCATCTCCGCGACCAAAGCCGGTAAGGCCGCCATCACCCGTGATGCGCTCGCCATCAATGCCGATATGAACGCTGTCCGAATTTCCGGTTGGACCGTCTTCCGCATCGCCGCGAATGTGGACGTAATAGGTTCCGGGCGTATCGATCTGAACGCTATAAGTCAGTTCAGGCGAGTCGTTTTCAACGGAACTCTCGCTGCGCCACATATCATAAGCGTTCCCACCATCATCGACATGTACCATGCCAGCTGAATCGCTGTCCCCCCAGGCATGTCCGCCTGAGCCCGCGCTCGCGCTGTCATAATTTTCAGCTTCGATGACAAGGAGTCCGCCCTGCTCGAGGAACGCATCGGATCTCGTGGTGAGCTCAATCCCGCTCGGCGCTTCATTCACGTCGGTGACATCGATCGAGAAGGTCTCTTCCGTGCTCAGGCCACTTTCGTCTGTGGCCGTGACGGTTACTTCGATGGAAGCGGCGTCTTCATGATCTAGGCTGACACCGTCTGCGAGACGGAGCTCTCCGTCGACGACTTCAAAACGATCGTCCGACACGGTATATGTGATCGCGTCTCCGCCATCCGGATCGAACGAGGACAAGGTCCCGACCGTTGCGCCGGCATCATTCTCAGCGACCGTGCTATTGTCCAGTGTTAGATCGCTCGGGGCTTCCTCGACATTGTTGACGGTGATCGTGAAGGTCTCTTCGCTGCTCAAACCGGCGCTATCCGTCGCCGTGATGGTGATATCAATCGAACCGGCATCTTCGTGATCGAGGCTCACGCCGTCGGCCAGGCGAAGCTCACCATCAACAATTTCAAATCGATCGTCGGACACGGAATAAGTGACTGAGTCACCAGCATCCGGATCCGTCGAGGAAAGCGTCCCGATCACAGCGCCAGGTGTATTTTCAGTCACCGAGAGCACGCCTGGCTCACCATAATTGATGATCTCCGCACCATTCTCCAGCACCAGATCATTATTGCCGGCCAGATCGGCGATCACGCCGCCGGTCGCTTGATCCATTTGCCAGTGCGTGACCAAACCATCCTGCTCAATAGCGCCGTTGGCATTGTCCGCGATTTGCGCGTCAGACAGCGCTTCATCATAAATCCGAACGTCGCCAAACTCGCCCTGGAACACCTGACCCGAGTCGTAATTCCCGCCGATACTGTCTTGTTCCTGGCCAAGCGTAACCGTGCCATCAGAATTCAGATCCGAGACACTGACAGATTGAGAATACTCTTCCACACCGTCGACATAGACGATCAGTTCGCCAGTATCCTGATCCCATGTGAAGGCAACGGTATGCTCTTCGCCGTCAAACAGGTCCGCATTGTCGATATCGGTCTGGAATTTCTTGCCATCCAGGAAAACGCTGAGCTTGCCGCTGGAATTCTCCGCCCACAGCAAGACGTCATTTCCGCCGCCGCCCCCTGCGGCGTAAGAGAAGAGCGGCGTGCCGCTGCCATCAGACGGCGTATCGGAGGAGAACGTCACTTCAACCGTGATCGCGTCCGTTGGGAAGTCCGTCATATTCGCAGAGATGGCATTGTCATCGAGGCCGCCATCCTGATTCAAGCTCAACACGCCGGATTGCGGCGTGACCTGAATATTGCTCGGCGCTTCGTTGACGTCTGCCACATCAATCGTGAAGCTATCTTCCGTGCTGAGCCCAGCACTGTCCGTCGCCGTGACGGTGACTTCGATGGAGTCGGCTTCCTCATGATTCAGACTCACGCCATCGGCGAGCTGAAGCTCACCATCGACCACTTCGAAGCGGTCATCAGAGACGGTGTAGGTGATCGTGTCGCCGGCATCCGGATCGAAAGAAGATAGCGTTCCGACAACCGCGCCGGCATCATTCTCAGCGACCGAATTACCGTCCAGCGCCAGATCACTGGGTCCTTCATTCACATCTGACACATCAATGCTGAACGTCTCTTCCGTCCTCAGGCCTGAACTATCCGTCGCGGTGACGGTGAGCTCAATTGAGGCCGCCTCTTCGTGATCCAGGCTCACGCCATCGACCAGACGTACTTCCCCATCGACCACTTCAAAGCGATCATCAGAGACGGTGTAAGTTACGGAATCTCCGGCATCCGGGTCGAAGGATGATAAAGTTCCAACGGTCGCGCCAGCATCATTCTCGGAAACAGAATTCCCGTCCAGCGCCAGATCGGTTGGCCCTTCATTCACGTCAGTCACGTCAATCGTGAAGGTCTCTTCCGTGCTCAGGCCGCCGCTATCCGTCGCCGTGACGGTGAGATCAATCGAGGCGGCGTCTTCATGATCGAGGCTGACGCCATCAACCAGACGCACTTCGCCATCGACCACTTCGAACCGATCATCGGAAACGGTGTAAGTGATTGTGTCGCCAGCGTCCGGATCAACGGAACTCAGGGTTCCGACAACCGCACCGGCATCATTCTCGGCGACCGTGTTCCCGTCTAGAGACAGGTCACTCGGGCCTTCATTCACATCGGTCACGTCAATGGTGAACGTCTCTTCCGTGCTGAGGCCACCGCTGTCGGTCGCCGTGACGGTCAGGTCGATAGACGCAGCTTCTTCGTGATTGAGGCTGACACCGTCGACAAGGCGCACTTCGCCATCGACAACTTCAAAACGATCGTCCGAGACCGTGTAAGTGACAGAATCTCCTGCATCCGGGTCGAAGGAAGAAAGCGTGCCAACGGTCGCGCCAGCGTCATTCTCGGAAACAGACCCGCCATCCAAGGCAAGATCGCTCGGCCCTTCATTCTCGTCGGTCACGTCAATCGTGAACGTCTCTTCCGTGCTGAGGCCACCGCTATCAGTCGCGGTTACAGTCAGCTCGATCGAGGCAGCTTCTTCGTGATCCAAGCTGACACCATCAACCAAACGGACCTCGCCATCGACAACTTCGAAGCGATCGTCGGAGACAGTGTAAGTGATTGTGTCGCCAGCGTCCGGATCAAAGGAACTCAATGTACCCACAACCGCACCGGCATCGTTTTCGGAAACAGAACTTCCATCCAGCGCCAGATCGGTCGGCCCTTCATTCATGTCAGTCACGTCAATCGTGAAGGTCTCTTCCGTGCTGAGGCCGCCGCTATCAGTCGCGGTTACAGTCAGCTCGATCGAAGCCGCTTCCTCATGATCCAGGCTCACGCCATCAACAAGACGCACTTCGCCATCGACCACTTCAAAACGATCGTCGGAGACGGTGTATGTTACAGAATCTCCGGCATCCGGGTCGAAGGATGACAAGGTGCCAACCGTCGCCCCGGCGTCATTCTCGGAAACAGAATTCCCGTCCAGTGCCAAATCAGACGGCCCCTCATTCACATCAGTCACGTCGACCGTAAACGTCTCTTCTGTGCTGAGACCACCACTGTCGGTCGCGGTAACGGTGAACTCGATCGAGGCCGCTTCCTCATGATCAAGGCTCACGCCATCAACAAGACGCACTTCCCCATCGACCACTTCAAAGCGATCATCGGAAACGGTGTATGTCACAGAATCTCCGGCATCTGGGTCGAAGGAACTCAATGTTCCAACGGTCGCGCCAGCATCATTTTCAGAAACGGAGCTTCCATCCAGCGCCAGATCGGTCGGACCTTCATTCACGTCCGCAACATTGATCGTAAACGTCTGTTCGTTGGACAGTCCATTTTCATCCGTTGCGGTGATCGTAATCTCCAGCGCCTCGGCCGTCTCATGATCGAGGCTGACCCCATCCACGAGTTGCAACTGGCCATCAACCACTTCAAATCGATCATCCGAGACGGCGTACGTAACGGCGTCTCCTGCATCAGCGTCCACCGACGATACGGATCCAATGACAGCCCCGGCCTCATTCTCGCTGACGGTGTCGCCATCCAGATTGAGGTCGCCCGGCGCCTCATTGAGGTCGTTCACATTGATCGTGATCATTTCCTCATAGGTTTCGCCGGCCGCGTCCGTGACTTCGACCGTCAAATCATAACTGTCACGCGTTTCGAAATCGATGTCAGGAGAGATGCCCCGGAAATCCATATCAATGCCCGTGACATCGGCTTCGGATAGCGCATCATTGAAGACCGCAAAATCGCCAATGCTGCCTTCGAAATAGTAGCCATCATTGGCGGAGCTGGCGCCATCATGAAACACGGTGTGCTGGGCGAGGCCGCCAAGCCCGATATTGCCACTATGCGCGCTCATCGTATCGCCGACTTCGACGGATCCGACATTTTCGCCATTCACAAACGCCGTATAGGTGCCGCTCTCGCCATCAAAAACGGTGACGATACTGTAGGATTCGCCCGGCTCGACATCGATCGAGACCGCCTCGAACCCCCAGCCCGTGCTATCGCTCCAGGCGCCCATATAGAGCTGGCCATCGTCAATGTAGAAATTAAAGCCGTTAACCGTGCCGCCTTCTTCATAAATGACCTGGCGACTCTCAACATCTTCGCCAGTGCGAATGGTCATGGCGAAAGACCGCTCAGACTGGCTCGACAGATTGAGCGTGCTGTCATCGGAAATGTCCAGCCGGTCATTCTCGCCATCGAATTCCAGACCGGGGCCGCCAAACGGACCATCATCGGTCAATTCAGGCCGCTCATCAGCATCATTTTGCTGGATCGTATTGCCTTCATCAGAGAGGTCCTGAATGACGCGAACGCCGTCATCTTCGGTGATGCTGTCAGCATCAGAGGCATCAATCCGGAGCACGCTATTGTCCGGCATTCCGGGGGTCACCAGACTGATTTCACCCGTGTCGGGATCAATCGAGAACGGACCATCATCCCCATCCACCAGGCGGAATGTGTGCGTATCTCCCGCATCCGGGTCAGTGACGCTGATCGTGCCGACAACACCTTCAGTCGTATTTTCGTCAATCGTGTCATTGTCGAGGCTGAGATCAGTCGGCGCCTCATTCAGATCGACCACGTCAACTGTGAACGTTTCTTCCGTACTCAAGCCGCCGCTATCCGTGGCCGTCACGGTGACATCAATGGTGCTCGCTTCTTCATGATCAAGCGTCACACCATCGGCGAGTCTGAGCTCGCCATCCACGACCTCGAACCGGTCATCGGAAACAGTATATGTGATCGTATCGCCAGCGTCCGGATCCGCGACAGACAGCGTACCGACCACCGCGTTCTCTGTGTTTTCCGCCACGCCCACTTCTGTGAACACATCATCCAGGTGCGAGTCAGAGAAGATCTGTAAACCCGATCCGTCAATCTCGCCCAGAAAGTCTCCACCAATATTGCCCTGGGAAGACCCGCCGCCGACTTCGCCAACGCCCATACGATTGCTGCCAGTATAGTCGCGATCCGTCCAGTCGTTCAGAGAAGCGACAAGCGAATTCTCTGCAGTCATCTGGTCCAGCGGTAATTCGTCAGACAGGAGGACGCGGATTGTATTGCTCTCCGTATCAAGCTCGAGCGCAAAGCTATACTCCGTACCCCCGTCGATTGGGACGCTGAGCTCCAGATCATTGCCCTCACCGGCATAGATCAGAAGCATGCCATCTTCGATCACGACATTGGTGCCGTAAACGCTGCCACCTGTTTCGAACAGAGTCTGCGTCGAGCTGACATCATCCGCGGTGGTAAAGGACATGGTGAAGACAATGGCATCGGTCTCAAGACCGAGCTGCTGCACACTGTCGCCTGAATGACCATCCGCTGCGGAAAAATCGGACTCCGCCATGCCAGTTTCGCGCGCCAGGGTCAGATCCGTTGGCGCCTCGTTCACATCCTCGACATTGATGGTGAACGCTTCAGCCGTGCTTTCACCTGCGCTGTCAGTCGCGGTGACCGTGAGCTCGATGCTCGCGACGTCTTCGTGATTGAGGCTGACGCCATCAGCAAGCTGCAGCTGGCCGTCGACCACTTCAAAGCGATCGTCCGAGACTGTGTAAGTGATTGAATCGCCGGCGTCAGGATCATAGGAAGACAGGGTGCCGACCACCGCACCAGGGGCATTTTCAGCAACGCTTGTATTGTCGAGAGCCAGATCGCTCGGAGCTTCATTGACGTCAACGACATCGATTGAAAACGTCTCTTCCGTGCTGAGGCCACCACTATCCGTCGCGGTGACCGTCAAATCGATCGAAGCGGCTTCCTCATGATTAAGGCTTACACCGTCAACCAGGCGCACTTCGCCATCAACCACTTCGAACCGATCATCGGAAACCGTGTAGGTTACAGAATCTCCGGCATCGGGATCGAATGAGGAGAGGGTTCCGACGACAGCGCCAGCGTCATTCTCGGCGACAGAATTGCCATCGAGCGAGAGATCTGTCGGCCCTTCATTCACGTCCAGAACTTCGACCGTGAAGGTCTCTTCCGTGCTCAGACCACCACTGTCCGTTGCTGTGACGGTCAATTCTATCGAGGCGGCTTCCTCGTGATTGAGACTGACGCCATCGACCAGACGGACCTCGCCATCGACCACTTCAAACCGGTCATCCGAGACGGTGTAGGTGATCGTGTCGCCAGCATCCGGATCGAAAGAAGAGAGCGTCCCGACAGCCGCGCCGGCATCATTCTCGGAGACGGAATTGCCGTCGAGTGAGAGATCACTTGGACCTTCGTTGACATCAGCCACATCAATGCTGAACGTCTCTTCCGTGCTCAGACCGCCGCTATCGGTGGCTGTGACGGTCAGTTCGATTGAGGCCGCTTCCTCATGATCCAGGCTGATTCCGTCAACCAGGCGCACTTCCCCGTCGACCACTTCAAAACGGTCGTCGGAGACGGTATAGGCGACCGTGTCCCCGGCATCAGGATCGAAAGATGACAGAGTGCCCACAACGGCACCTGCGTCATTCTCGGCAACAGTATTGCCGTCCAGCTCGAGATTGCTCGGGCCTTCATTCACATCTGACACGTCAATCGTGAACGTTTCTTCCGTGCTCAGACCACCACTGTCGGTGGCCGTGATCGTCAAGTCAATCGAAGCGGCTTCTTCGTGATCGAGACTCACCCCGTCGACGAGGCGAACCTCGCCATCGACAACTTCAAAGCGATCATCCGAGACGGTGTACGTGATCGAGTCGCCGGCGTCAGGATCAAAGGAAGATAATGTGCCAATAACAGCACCGGCATCGTTCTCGGCGACCGTCGTGCCGTCCAATTCCAGATTGCCTGGACCTTCATTCACGTCCGTCACGTCAATCGTGAACGTCTCTTCTGTGCTGAGACCGCCGCTGTCGGTTGCCGTGACCGTAAGTTCTATCGAGGCGGCCTCTTCGTGATCCAGGCTCACACCATCGACCAGACGCACTTCCCCATCGACCACTTCGAACCGATCGTCAGAAACCGTGTAGGTGACAGTGTCTCCAGCATCAGGATCGAACGACGACAAAGTCCCAACCGGCGCCCCGGCATCATTCTCGGAGACAGAATTACCATCGAGCGCCAAATCAGACGGGCCTTCATTCACATCGGTCACGTCAATCGTGAACGTCTCTTCCGTGCTGAGGCCACCACTGTCTGTCGCGGTGACGGTGAGCTCAATCGAGGCGGCTTCCTCATGATCGAGGCTCACGCCATCAACAAGACGGACTTCGCCATCCACCACTTCAAAACGACCGTCGGAGACGGTGTAAGTTACGGAATCTCCGGCGTCCGGGTCGAAGGAACTCAGTGTTCCAACGGTCGCACCGGCGTCATTTTCGGAAACGGAGCCACCATCCAAGGCAAGATCACTCGGCCCCTCATTCACATCGGTCACGTCAATCGTGAACGTCTCTTCCGTGCTGAGGCCACCGCCATCGGTTGCTGTGACCGTCAGTTCGATGGACGCAGCTTCCTCATGATCCAGACTGACTCCGTCAACGAGGCGCACTTCCCCGTCGACAACTTCAAAACGGTCGTCGGAGACGGTGTATGTTACGGAATCTCCGGCGTCCGGGTCGAAGGATGACAAGGTGCCAACAGTCGCGCCGGCGTCATTCTCTGAGACAGACCCACCATCCAAGGCCAGATCAGTCGGCCCTTCATTTACGTCCGTCACGTCAATCGTGAAGGTCTCTTCGGTACTGAGACCACCATTGTCGGTTGCTGTGACCGTCAATTCTATCGAAGCCGCCTCTTCGTGATCCAGGCTCACGCCATCAACGAGACGGACTTCGCCATCGACCACTTCAAACCGATCATCAGAGACGGTGTATGTTACAGAATCTCCGGCATCTGGGTCGAAGGAACTCAGTGTTCCAACGGTCGCGCCAGCATCGTTCTCGGAAACAGAGCCACCATCCAGGGCAAGATCGCTCGGGCCTTCATTCAAATCGGTCACGTCGACCGTAAACGTCTCTTCTGTGCTGAGACCACCACTGTCGGTCGCGGTAACGGTGAGCTCGATTGAGGCAGCTTCCTCATGATCAAGGCTCACACCATCAACAAGGCGAACCTGACCATCGACCACTTCAAACCGATCATCGGAGACGGTGTAAGTTACGGAATCTCCGGCGTCCGGGTCGAAGGAACTCAGTGTTCCAACGGTCGCACCGGCGTCATTTTCGGAAACGGAGCTTCCATCCAGAGCCAGATCCGTCGGACCTTCATTCACGTCGGTCACGTCGATTGTGAAGGTCTCTTCCGTGCTGAGCCCACCCGAGTCCGTCGCTGTGACCGTCAGTTCGATCGACGCCGCTTCTTCGTGATTGAGGCTTACTCCGTCAACCAGGCGGACTTCCCCATCGACGACTTCAAAACGATCGTCGGACAGCGTGTATGTGACGGTGTCGCCAGCATCGGGATCAAATGATGTCAGCGTTCCAACGATTGCACCAGCATCATTTTCAGAAACGGAGCTTCCATCCAGCGCCAGATCGGTCGGACCTTCATTCACATCAGTCACGTCAATCGTGAAGGTCTCTTCCGTGCTAAGGCCACCACTATCAGTCGCGGTTACCGTCAGCTCAATCGAAGCCGCTTCTTCATGATCGAGACTGACCCCGTCGGCGAGCTGTAACACTCCGTCGACAATCTCGAACCGGCTGTCAGAAACGGTGTAGGTGACACTATCATCCGCGTCAGCGTCAAACGAAGACAAGGTCCCGATAACCGCACCGGGCGCATTCTCGGCGACCGTATTTCCGTCCAGTTCCAGATCTGTCGGCGCGTCATTGACGTCGATCAAGTCGACGATGAAGGCTTCTGACGTATTGACCCCATCTGCATTCGTGGCGGTGACCGTGATGTCCAAAGACGCATCTGTCTCGAAATCCAGGCTGATACCGTCCTTCAGAACAAGCTGGCCATCGACAATCTCAAACCGATCATCAGAGACCGTATAAGTCGTTTCTGCGCCTTCGGCGGCGGCAGTTGTGCCGAGGCTGGCAATAACAGCGCCTTCGAGATTTTCTTCAACTTCGACCGTGACACGCGAAATATCCGCAGACTTAACGGCCGCCGACGCCTCGCCCGAGGTTTCTTCTTGCAGCGGTTCGGACTTGAGCAAGTCGGCTTCCGGCGTGGTTCCGAAGTGTAAATTTGCCAGCGCCATCTCGCCGGATTCATTGACCGGATCGACCTCAGCCTCGCCTTCCCAGGCGTCGATTTTCTTTTTGGCTGGAGCGTCGCCATAAACGAAATTCGGATCCTGGTTTTGTGCCTGGTTGTCCGTTTCGGTCCCGGTCTTTTTATCGGCCACGATTTACCTCATGCGTGTTAACACCGAGATCTTATACGCGGGAGTCCCGTATTTATCGGAAACTTGAGCGGCCAAATACAACCTTAAGTTTTAATCCTTGATACACCATTCTGACGCGGCGGAGGCTCAGCGTGGAGGCCCGTGAAATATGGCGAATTTAACTATACAGATCCGGATATCGTAACCTGGTTCCTCCAGAACAGGCTCCAAGCTGCTGATTTCACACAGATAGATGCAACTTCCGATTTAATTTTAACCATAACTAGAAATTTAAACTCTAAGTAGATTTGCACCAACCTTCGTCTGCAAGAGAGCAAGTGATCGCATGCAAGCCCCCCACTCCAATACTGCGGGACCGGTTTCGTTCAATGCGTTAGAACAAAAGCCTACACCTATGATCAAAGCGTCTCGTCTGCCCCTCTCCGTTTATTTTGGCTCGGCCTTTATAAACGTGCTCGGGTTGGCGCTGCCGCTCACCATTCTGCACGTCTATGATCGCGTGTTGCCGAACCAGGCATTCAACACGCTGGCCATGCTGGTATCCGGTCTGATCGCCGTGGTCATTCTGGATTCTGTTTTGCGTATCGCGCGCGGCGCGACGATGGGATGGCGCGCAGCGGCATACGGACACAAGACCTCCATGGACGCGATGGCGCGGTTAATGTCCGCAAATGCCAGCCGCCTGAAGTCGACCAAAGGCAGCGCTATCATCGCGCAATTGCAGGCGCTTTCAGACATGGCCGAATTTCAGGGCAGCACAGCGCGTTTGCTCCTGATCGACATTGCCTGGGTGCCGGTCTTCGCCATCGTTATCACCGTAATTGCCGGTCCGCTTATCGCGGTGCCCATGATCTTCTTGATCGCCTTCGTCATTTACATCTCCACCCAAACGCGCCGCTTGCGCAACATTATCGACAAGAGAGAAGCCGTCGAAGAGCGCAAATATGATTTCATGCTGGAAACGCTGCAAACCATGCAGACCGTCAAATCGCATGCGATGGAACCGCTGATGATGCGCCGGTTCGAGCGCTTGCAGTCTGCCAGCAGTCTCCAGCTCAAGAATAATGTTCTGTCATCGCAAACCATCTCTCAGGCCGCGGGTCTGTTCGCGCTTCTGATGACGCTGGGCATTGTCTTCTTCGGCGCGCTGATGGTGATTGGCGGATCGCTGACCATTGGTGCCCTGGCCGCCTGCATGTTGCTGTCATCGCAAATGATGCAGCCCATCATGCGCTCGCTCCAGTCCTGGACCCAGATTGTTCAGAACGATCACAAGAAGGCAGAGGTCGAAAAGCTGTACGCCCAGATATCCGATCAGGACGCGGTGATCGAACCATTCACGCGCCACCAGCCGCGCTTTGCGCCCGCATCGATCCAAATTCGAAATTTCGGATTCCATGGCACGAGTGAGCAAGTGGTCTTCCAGAACCTCAATCTGGACATCTCACCCGGGCAATTGGTTGGCCTCAAAGGCGCGGATGGCAGTGGTCGCAGCGTACTGCTTCGCAGCATTATGGGTGAACTTTCGCCCAGCGAAGGCGAGATCTCCGTGAACGGCCTCGCGCCTGCGGATGCGCGCGCGCTCGTCTCCTATGTCGGCCAGGTGCCTCAGGTGTTCCGCGGCAGCATCCTGGACAATCTCACACTGTTTGGGACCTATACAGCGGAAGATGCGAAATGGGTCGCGGACCTGACAGGCCTTTCAGCTGAAATCCATCGATTGCCGGATGGCTTCGAAACGCAGCTGCTCGGCAGTTCGAACCCGGAACTCTCTACCGCCTTCTCGCAATTGATTTGCATTGCCCGCGCGGTGGTCAGCAAACCTTCGATTATTCTCTTTGATGCCTCCAATAATGGCCTGGACGCCAAAACAGAAGCCTCGTTCTCAACCATGCTGGACCATCTGAGAGGTAAGGTCACGATGATCCTGGCCACCCAGCGCCCCTCCTTGCTGCGTCAGTCAGATGTCATTTTCGAACTATCAAACAAGTCCGGCATGATGATGGCGACCTCGCGCGGTGCGTCACCGGATCTTCTGATCCATGGGAGGGCGTCATAATGTCTGCTGCCCAACCCCACGCGGCCAATACGAATGATCCAAATCCATTCAAGGCCTGGCATAAGCGCATTGAAACTGAACTCGCGCCGGAAAAGCACCTGTCGAAAGCGATCGCGGGCGATGATGGCCTGCGCAGCGTGCGACACTTCCTGGACGCAATTGGCTGGTCCGGATCGGAGCGCCGCTTTTTTGAAGCGCAGCCTTATATTGATGCCGTTGGCGAACTGAATTCGCTGCGAACATTCCTGTTCAATCTTGGCTTCACAACGACCCTGGCGGACGCCAAGGGCACCGATCTCCGGCCGGCCTTTCTGCCCTGTTTTCTGCTTGATGATGCGCATCGCCTGAAAGTGATCCGCGAGACCGACAAAACCGGATATTGCCGGGTGTTCGATCCGGAAACCGGTCTGCTGAAAACCTGCGCGCATTCCGAACTCGACGGGACCTTGATCTTTCCCGAAGAGAAGTCAGACGAGGACAAGCCGAGCCAAACCCGCAAGTGGACGCAAATCGCCCTGAGCGCGTTCCGCAAGGATCTGCGCATGATCTTCATGGCGAGCTTCCTGGTCAACATGTTCCTGCTGGCGCTGCCGGTTTACATCATGAATGTCTATGACAAGGCGATTGGGACAGGCGCCAGAGATATTCTGGTCTGGCTCAGCGTCGGTATCGGCTTGATCATTGCGGCCGATCTGGGGCTGAAAGTCATAAAGGCGAGACTGCAAGCGCGCCTCGCCGCGCGCCTCGATCAACAAGCCAGTACGGCGATTTTCCGCCAGCTAATGTTCCTACCCCTGGCTTTCGTGGAGAATTCGGCGATTGGCGACCAGATGACGCGCATTCGTCAGATGGGCGCGTTCCGGGATGCCTTCACTGGCGCCCTCGTCAACGCGATTTTCGACCTGCCCTTCCTGGCTTTATTCCTGCTCGCCATCTATTTCGTGGCCGGATCACTGGTCCTTATTCCTGCGACCCTGATCGTGCTCTTCGTGGCGCTGGCCGCCTGGTCTGTGCCCGCCAGCAATCGCGCCGTCAGCGAAGTCGGACGCGCCCGTATCGGCCTGCAGAACCTCTCTATCGAAATGGTCACCAATCACGACCAGATACAGAATTTGAGATGTCAGCCGGTCTTCATGGAACAGTATCGTGAAGCCAGTGCACGTGCGGCAGCCGCCTCTCACAAGATGCGCCAGTTCAATCTGGTTACGGAAACAATTGCCCAGGGGCTCGTGACGGTCTCCGGTGTGGCCACCCTGTCCATTGGCGCAGTCATGGCCGCCTCCGGCAATCTCAGCATGGGCGCCTTGATTGCCTGTATGGCGCTGGCCTGGAAAGTGTTGAACCCCATTCGCGGCATGTTCTTGTCCGGAATGGTCCTCGGCCAGACGATTCAGAGCTTCCAGCACATTGATCGCCTGATGGGAATCCAGCCCGAACGCGAGCCTGAAAAGGCACCCGTGATTTCACAGGACTTCACGGGCCAAATCGAATTCGATCGCGTCGCGTTCCGGTTCAATGCCAAGCGGGAACCGGCCTTGCGCCAACTGTCGTTCAAAATCGAACCCGGCGAATTCATCGCGGTGTGCGGTCCCAGCGGTGCCGGCAAAACCACGATGGTCAAGACTCTGATGGGTCTGTATCAGCCTCAATCCGGTCTGGTGCGCGTGGACGGCATCAACCTGCGACAGGTCAATATGGGAGCGTGGCGCCAGAATACGGGCACGGCTCTGGAAGTCGCCGACTTCTATCATGGCAGCATCGCCCAGAACATCCGACTGGCCTGCCCGGAGGCTTCGGATGCCGACATTGAGGCCATCGCTCAGCGTTTTGGACTGGATGCGTATTATGGCGATGCCCTGCCGGAGCGGCTCGACACCCGCATGAGCCATCAGAACCTTCTCGCCTGGCCTGATGCTTTGACCAGCCGGATCTCGCTCTGCCGTGCCTTTATCAAGAAATCGGCCATCCGTATTCTCGATAATCCGGCAGACACGCTGGATTTCAGCGGCGAGGCGGCATTAAAGGCGGAACTGGAACGGGGCCGCGGTCTCTCAACCATTATCATGACCACTCACCGGCCAAGCTTGATGCGCCTGGCCGACAAGGTTCTTTGGGTCGAGGACGGCATGGTGGCCGGGTTCGACACACCTGATGAGATCGTTCCGAAATTCTTGACGACCTATACTTCAAACAATGCCGGGCAAGCGGCCCAGGCAGGGAGCAAAGCATGACACAGGAAACGCTGGAAACCGTCAGCAGGCGCACACGCCTGGCCCTTCCCATTGAACTGGAGGAAGGCCCGGACCCGGTCTATTCTCGCACGCTCATCTTCACGATCAGCGCGCTCATCTTTGCGCTTCTGGTCTGGGCGAACTTCGCCAAAGTCCGCGAACTCTCTGTCGCCGCCGGTGAGATCGTGCCGAGCAGCCCTTTATACGAACTGTCTCATATTGAGGGCGGTATTGTTGAAACACTTTATGTCGCCGAGGGACAGATGGTGTCCGCCGGGGATCCCTTGTTGAAACTGCGCGCAGAGACGTCTCGCGGCGAATTGCAAAAACTGACGGCGCAAAATGTGGCGCTCGAAATTGCCGCGGAGCGCCTGGATGCCATGCTGGAAGATCGGGCGCCGGACTTCACCCGGTTCGCTGCGGAATGGCAGCTTCTGGTGAATGAGGAAGAAACCCTTTACGCGCAATCGCTGGCCGAACACACAGCCGGTCGCCGCGCCCTGGAACAGCAATTGCGCGTGGCCCAGACCGAGCGCAACACCGCAACAACAAATATTGCGTCGAAACAGCAACAGGCCAGCGCCGCCAAGGAACAATTCGAAATCCAGGAGACCTTGTATGCGCAGGAATTCACATCGCGTCTGCAATTCCTCGATGCGCAATCCAGCTGGCTGAATGCAGAAGAAGCCCTGAACGAGGCGCGGGCGCGCGCCGAACAATCTGAAGCCGACATCGTCCGCCTTCAATCAGAGCTCCGCAAACTGCGCGCGGCCTATCGCCGCGAAGCCTCAACCAAACGGACTGAGATCGCGGCCCAGCTGGCTGAATTGCAGGAGCCGCTGGAATCCCTGAACTTCATCGCCGACAATATGACAGTGACAGCGCCAACCGATGGCCGCGTCAAGAAAATCCACCTCGCGGGAACGGGCAGCGTGGTTGGCCGCGGCGAAGTCCTGTTCGACATCCTGCCCGCCGATGCGCCATTGATCGCGGAAGTTCAAATCCTGCCCCAGGATATCGCCAATGTTCATATCGGTCAGGAAACTGAGCTCGTCATTTCGACCTTTGACCCGAACCGATTTGGCAAGGTCACAGGTGAGATCGCGTTTCTCTCACCGGGCACCTTCATCGATGAGACGACGGGTGAGGTCTATTTCCTCGCGCGCGTCAATTTTGATGAGCCCACGATTGGGACCGGGCGCTATGTGGGACAATTGGCAACCGGAATGACCGTCTCCGCCGAGATCGTCACACGCCGTCGGTCCATCGCCGAATATTTCCTGAAACCGGTGGCCCGATCCGTCGATCTCGCTTTCTCGAACTAGTCGAAACCGGGGCGACCGCGACTTTCAAAAATTAGTCCTTTCCTATTGGGCCGTTCCAGCGCTAGAACAGGCTCAATGGGAAAGGATATATCAATTGACGGATGACATTAAGCGCACCACGCTTCTCGTGCGGAATGGGGATCGTGCAGCCGAATGGTACGAGCAGGTTTTCGGTATGGATCGCTGGATGGATACGCCGTTCACCCTGTCCGGTGAGCAACTGGCCGCCGGCAAGAAAGGCGACCAGACGCGTTTGATCATATTGAAGGCCAATCATGATCTGATTGGCATGATTGGCTTGCTGGAATGGCTGGATCCGAAAACGGATGCGCCTGAAGAATTGCCGACCGAGATCAAGTTCGGCGCCCCCATCTTTGTTGTCGCTTCACAAGATGCGCGCGGCGCATTAGAGCGCGCTAGATCCCTGGGCAGCCGCATTCATTGCGAGCCGCGGGAATGGTCCGTGACCGGCGCTGACGGTAAGGTCAAGGATATGATTGGCTGTTCCTTCTGGGATCTCGACGGGTATTTTTTCGAGGTCAATCAGATCGTCAAAATTCACGACTGAGCGGGGGATGCAGACATTTGCCGATCTCGCTACTGACCTGAAAGTCGATGACCACGGCATCCAGAAATGGACTGTGGCGCGGCGCCCGGATGGCAATGTTCGTCCGGAAGACTTTGCCTGGCGCGAGTCTGAAATTCCAGAATTGCAGCCCAATCAGGTGTTGCTGAAAACGCATTATCTCAGCCTCGCGCCGGTCATGCGTGGATATATGAGCGGGCAGTCCTTTGCCGGCGAAACAGCGCTGGACATTGGCGATGTCATCCACGGTCGGGGCGTCGGCCAGGTGGTCAGGTCGCGGCATCCGGACTGGCACGAAGGCCAGGTCGTTCAGGGTCAGATCGGCTGGCAGACCTATAAAGTCTCCGCCATGACGCCCGCAGAAAAATTTCGCGCCATGCCGCTAAACGGATTGAGCGCCTCGCTGGGCCTTGGCGCGCTCGGCATGACGGGACTGTCGGCCTGGGCCGGCTATTTCAATGTCGGTGAACCCAAGTCAGGCGAAACAGTTCTGGTGTCCGGGGCAGTGGGAGGCGTTGGCTCGCTTGTGATCCAGTTCGCCGCTCAGATCTCAGGCGGCGACGTGGTCGGCATTGCGGGCGGACCCGAGAAATGTGCCCTCGCCGAGCAACTCGGTTGCGCGCGCACAATTGATTACAAGTCGGAAGACATCGCCACAGCCATCGCGGCATCGCTTCCCTCCGGGCTCGATCTTTACTTTGACAATGTCGGCGGGGAGATCCTCGACACTGCCATGGACCATCTTTCGCTGCGGGCCCGGATCGTGCTGTGCGGCTCGATCAGCGAGTATACCCGCGACCGGACTTACCCGCTGCCTAACTATACGCGGCTGCGGCAGACGGACAGCCAGATGCGCGGCTTCTTCGTTTACAATCATCTCGCTGACTGGGATCGCGCCATGGATGAAATGACCGGCTGGATTCAGGACGGGCGGGTCCGACCGGTCGAGCAGATCACGGATGGATTTGAACATATGCCAGCCGCCCTGGCCGGACTCTATACCGGGCAGAATGCCGGCAAACAGCTTTGCCGCGTGCGCGGCGAACCAACGGATTGGATATGAGGGACAAACCCATGAGCGATAAACCGGACATTCGTTTTCAACGCGGCAATTTCGTTGTCGCCGACCTCGAGCGCGCACTTACTTTCTATCGTGACGTGTTGCACTTCGAAGTGGCCTTCACGAAGGGCCATAACCCGGACAGCTATTCCATACCAGTGTTCAACATCCCGGATGGCGCCGAGCTCGGCTTTTGCACGCTGTCGACCCGCGACCAGGTCCGCGTCATGGCCCTGACCCAGATTAAGGGCGTGCCATTGCCCCCTGTCCCGCCGCCGCGCCGCAGCGCCATCGTGCTGGACGTGGCAGATCCAGATGCGATTATGGCAGGCGCGCAGGCGCTGGGACTGACCGTGTATCCGGAAGAGCGCCTGGAAACCAATGATGGCCGCGTCGGGCGCGAGATCGGCATTGTCGATTTCGATGACAATCTGGTGGTCATATACACCATTCTGGAGGCGGCGGCATGACCGATACGACTGCGGCTGAAGCAAAACCCTACCCGCCTGCCAGCAAAGGCTGGATCCTCGTGATCGCGCTGACGGTGGCCTATGTGTTCAGTTATGCTGACCGCAAGATCATCGAGCTTCTGATCGAGCCGATCAAGGCGGATTTGAACCTGACCGATGAACACATAGGATGGATTCTTGGGCCCGCTTTCTCTCTGGTTTATGCGACGTCTGGCCTGTTTATTGGCTGGCTGGTCGATCGTGTCAGACGCACCTGGCTGGTAGGGATCGGCGTTGCTTTCTGGTCAATTGCAACCGCCTTCTCGGGCGTCGCACAAAATTTCTGGCAAATGTTCATGGCCCGCCTCAGCGTCGGCGCGGGTGAAGCCACGCTGAGCCCTGCGGCGTTTTCGATGATTGGTGACAGCTTCCCTCCGGAAGAACGCGGGAAACCGATTGCGTTTTACACGATGGCTCTCGTTGTCGGGGCCAGCGTCGCTGGCTTTCTGGGCGGCGGAATTCTGATCTGGGCCAAGTCAACTCAAGGAATTGAAGTACCTCTGCTTGGATTGCTTGCGCCCTGGCAAATGGCTTTCTTCATGATCGGTCTACCTGGCCTTCTGGTGGCTATCTGGTTCTTCTTCATAAATGAACCTGAGCGTCGACTGACCACGGTTGAAGATGATAGCTTGCAGGGTAACAGTGTCGGTGACGCACTCGGCTATGTCGCCAAACACTGGGGCACCTATCTGGGGTTCGTCTCGATCGTCTGCGTAATGACGATTATTGCCTATAGCCAAGGTTTCCTGGCTTCGACCTTCAAACGAGTCTGGGGATGGGAAACTGAATATTATGCAATCGTCAACGCAACAGCCCTCTTAATTATTGGTCCGGCCAATATTCTGCTCTGGGGCTATCTTTCAGACAGATGGACGCAAGCCGGAATGCGTGACGCCCCGTTCCGGATCATGGCCGCCGGCCTGCTCATTATGGTGCCGACCGGTGTCATAGCGATGTTCATGCCGACCGGGTGGACAGCTTACGCTGTTTTGTGTGTGAACACGGTCGGAATCGGAATGATTTCTGGGGTCGGCGTCACCGCATTGCTCCTTATCACGCCCGCGCAAATTCGCGGACAGATCCTTGCGCTCTACTATATGGCAATTTCGATGGCAGGACTCTGGCTTGGGTATCCGACCGTCGGAACGCTCTCTCTACGCGTCTTTGGCGAGGATAATCTCAATCTCGCTGTAGCTGCCGTACCCATCATGTACGGTACCATCCCAATCCTGCTCCTGCCGGTCATTTACAAACTCTATGTCGCCCAGATGAATCGCATGAATGGCGACGCGCAGACGGAAAGCGCCTCCACATGACGATCCGCAAAGGCTATTCCGACGGGCCCGAAGGCCAGATCCATTGGCGCATGGCGGCGCCCTCTAAAGGCGCTCAGAAAGCCGATCTCTACTGTTTCTCGCCAGCCCCGTTTGGATCGATCGCTTATGCCACACTTCTCCCGCATCTGGCGAAGGATAGACGAGTCATTGCCCCGGATTATCCAGGGCAAGCCGGGTCCGATGGCGGCAGCCCGCAACCGTCCATCAAAGCCTATGCCGCCTCCATGCTGGCCGTCATCGCAGATCTGTCCGGGGACCGCCCCGTCGATGTGCTTGGGTTCCATTCCGGCTGTCTGGTCGCCGTCGAGGTGAAGCGACAAGCATCAGAAGCGATCAATCACGTCATCATGGTGGATGTTCCTGCTTTCGATCCGGAGACGCGCGCCAAATACTTGCCCTTGGTCGGCAAACCGTTTGAGCTTTCACCCGACCTTCAGAGCCTCGCCAAGGCCTGGGACATGGCGATGACCAAGCGGCTCGAGACACAACCTCTGGCGCAAAGTCTGGCCATGTTCGCCGATACGGTTGGCAACGGCCCGCGCATGAATGCCACCTTTCACGCCGCCTTCACTTATGATGTGGAGGCCAGTCTCTGCAGCCTGACCGCTGACACGACCATTATCGCAACTCAGTCTTCCTTGCTGGAGCCATCGCGCCGCGCTGCGGCGATGATCACGGGCAGCAAATGGGTCGAGCTGCCGGAGGTTCAACGGTCTGTCCTGGATGAGAATGCTGAAGTTACAGCAGCTGCAATCCTCGCCAGCCTCGACTGACACATTCCCCAATCGTCAAGGACGCGACGCGACAGGCCGAGATCGGCGAATGCCGTCACCTGGCTTCAACAAACTCGATCGTCGCACCATCTGGGGCTTTGATCGAGAATACGTCCAGCGGCCCAAATGAGGGGCGCTCGGTTGTGTAAACATCCTGCGCAATCGTCCAGCCACGGGCTTCGATCATCGCCTTTGCCGTTTCAACCGACTCGACCGGATAGGTCACGGACAGCCAACCAAGATTGGGGGCCTGGCACCGATCCGCATAATCAAATCCGTCTAGGCCATCGATTTCAATATATTCCATCCGCCCATACAGGGATTGGGTCTGCGGCGTAAAGATACCGGCCTTATACGGCACGCTCGTGGTCAGATTCTGCGGAATGCCAAGCGGCATCAGGGTCGGCGCGTCATCCGTATAAGGCGGGCCATACCAGACGCGTTCAAAGCCGAGCACATCTTCCATCAACTCACGGACCGCTTCGCGATCACGCGTCATCTGCATAATATTGAACGGACGGCTGAGGCGGTCAAACGGCGTGAAGCCTTCAGGAATGGGTCTGTTCAGTCTTTCATAGGCCTGGACTTGCAATCCATCGGGCCCTTTGAACACGACAATGTTCAATTCCGATCCATTGAAGGACAAGGGCGCGATCGGGGTCTCTGTGCCCCACCCCATGGCGATCGCGTCATCATATACACTTTGCAGATCATAGGCCCGCACCATAAATGACCAGAAGCACCCCGTATCCCAGGCGCGCGCGCCGGGCCGTGTCGGAACCTTGCGCCCCGCATCATCGAACCGGATCAATCGCACGAACCCGGCATCGCTGCCCGGCGATTTCAGGGTTAGCACTTCACCCGAAGCGCCTTCGGGCAAGGAAAGAGTATCGATCTCCGCCGCATCCAGCGGACCGCGATAGACCGTTTCATAGTGACCGATTTCCTGAAAGAAGCGCGCCGTCTGATCCAGATCAGACACACTTGCCGTCGCCATGATCCAGGGGGCGCTGGTGACGGGGGCTGGCAAGATCGCAGGCGGCGGCGTGACCTCCGCAACGGCCTCCGGCTCAAGCCCTGCCTGACAAGACGCAAACAGCCCCAGTGCGAACACCGGGGCTGCCAATTTGATTGCGATGCCGCGCATCGATTTAGAACTCGACCCCAACTTCCACACCATATTCCAGCGGTGGTGAGGCATAAGTCGTAAACGAGCTTGCAGACGAAGCGCGATAATATTCCTCATCGGTCAGGTTTCGTCCGAAGACAGCAACCGACCAACCGCGCTCATCGGCATATTTCAGGCGTGCATTGATCAAAGTATCAATCTCGATGAAAGCGTGCGCCGGGGAATTCGCCACCAGGCTCCAGCTATCATCTTCAAAGCTCGCATCAGCGGACAGGATTAATTCGCCCTGATAGACAGGCTGAGTATACAGCGCGCCAATCGTGGCCTTGTATTCCGGCGCGTTCTTCAGATCGAGCCCCAGGGCGCAATCGATGATCTGGGCATCGACCGCCGGATCGACCCCTGCCGGACATCCAGCCCCATTATTGCTCAGGCCGCGGGCCTGATCGCCGGTGAGGGAGGTGTATTCCGCATCGAGCAATCCGAAATTACCATTGATCTGGAAACTGTCCGTGACTTGCCAGACGCCTTCGACTTCGATGCCGGAAATTTCCGTCTCGTCGACATTGAAGCGTGTAAAGCCAAGCCCTGGAACCGTCGCCCCGATTTGCAGACCCTCATACTGGTTGAAGAAGGCCGCCACGTTCAGGCGGAATGTGTCATTCCAGTCCGACTTGATGCCGACTTCAAATGAGTCGAGCGTCTCTTCGTCGACCGGCAGGAAGACGGCGGTGCCGCTAAACGCATCCGGTGACCAACCGCCAGACTTGAAGCCGGTTGAATATTTGGCATAGCCGAGAACGTCATCATTGAAGCGATAGTCTATGCCAATCGTGTAGCTGACATTCTCAAATTCAGCATCGTCGGTCCGGGCGAAGCCGAAGGGTCCGACGCCGTCAAAATCCTTGTCATCAAAGGTCGCCCGCGCCCCAGCCGTGATCGCAAGCTGATCATTCACATTATAGGTGCCCTGACCGAACGCCGCCACAGAGCTGGTGGTCGAGTCGATCGAGAATGGGAAGATGAAGACGGTATCAAGGGAAATATCTTCCTGGAAAATGTACAGGCCAGCAATCCAGTCGAGCGCGCTTTGCCCGGTCTGACCGATGGTGAATTCCTGGCTGAACTGATGCTGATCGGTTTCCTGCAGATAAGGAAAGCCAATGCGCGTGCTCAACTCGTCTTCAAGTTCGCGATAGGCCGTGATGGAGGTGAAATCCAGGCCGCCGACAACGCCTTCGACGCGGGTCATGATGCCGGTGCTTTCGAGCTCCTGAGCATAGTCTGAAAAACAGCCGAGTGGCAGCAGGCCCGCAGCAGGACAGGTCGTGCCTGGCAGAGGCTCAATTGTGAAGATGTCATTGTCGGCATCATTGCCCGGCGCTGCAGAATCCGGAATTGGATCTGAATTGTCACTTGTGTGATCAATCGCGACCAGCACATTCCAGTCGCTATTGAACTCATGATAGAGCGACGCGCGAAACGCCTGCGTGTCCAGCGCGCCGACATCATCGCGCGCATTGGCGGCAAGCGGCCCATTCGGGCGCAATTCGTGGAAGCCATCGCGTTGACGCGAGAAGCCGGTGAACCGGAATGCGGTTTGATCCGAAATCGCAATGTTCGCCGTGGCTTTGAATTCCTGGCGATTAAAATTCCCGAATGTCGCGCTGAGTTTGCCGCCATTCTCAAACTGTGGCTTGACCGAGGTCAGCTTGATCGCGCCCCCGACCGTGTTGCGGCCATAAAGTGTGCCTTGTGGTCCGCGCAGGACTTCGATTGATTCCAGATCAACGACATCGAACAGCGATCCAACCGACCGTCCGATATAGACACCATCCACATAAATGCCGACCGCTTGATCAACCGCGCCGCGGCTTTCATCTTCGCCGACGCCGCGAAGAAAGATACGCGCCGCGCTCGCGGTTCCGGTATTGGTCGCGATGTTGATGTTCGGAACCTGAGCCGTGAGATCGCGAATGTTCAGGACCTGCTTGTCCTCAATCTGCTCACTCGAAAGAGCGGTAACCGCGACAGGTACATCCTGAAGGTTTTCTTCGACGCGTTGCGCCGTCACGTTGACCGTCCCCAGTCGGCGCGCGCTGTCATCGCCTTCTTCTTGAGCGAAAACTGGCGCCGCGAATGTCGTTGACAAAGCGGTCGCTGCGGTCGCGCAAATCAGTGTCTTCTTCATATCCGAAATCTCCTCAAAAATCGGTTCTGTTTATCTCTCCGGATTAAATGATATACCTTTTCGCGAGGATGGCGAGATTTGTCCGGTCATTTGCTTGCGCTGTGTGACAAAATTATCTCACTCGCCTGCAGCGGCTGGGGCGTCCGGCAGGCCTTGAACCAGCAGAACATCAAATGCGCCCCAGGCATTATCAATCCGCGCCCGACGCAATTCGTCATAAGCGTCGCTGGACCAGAAATCGCGCGCGGCTTGTGCATTGGGCCATTTGCTCAAGACGTAGCTGGGCGGCGCATAGTCGCCCTCAAGCACCTCAATCCCTGGACCACCGCCAATGGCCAAATAGGCGCCGCCATATTCAGCATAGAGTGGCGCGAGCTTGGCGGCATAACCTTCCATGAAGGCGGGCCGATCGAAAACTTCACCGAGCACAATCATGTAGGCGGGGGGCTCCGACGGCGCTTCCTGACCCATCGCGTCTTGCGACGGCGCGCCGATACAGGCGGCAAATCCAATGCCAGAGCATAGACCCAGAACGCTCCCCGCGATAAATCCCTTCATGATTTCCTCCTACTGGCTGGACTTCCTGAAAAAGATATATCATTTGAGATAAGCAGAAACACAAGCGGAAAAAACGAATGGCGCAAGACCTCTCTCAACCGACTATGGTCACCTCCGACAAGACGGCACGCGAGATCTTTGAAGAGGTGCGCGCCAATCCGGCGCGGGCCCGGTTCGGATTTGGCAGCAAGCTCGCCATCGTCAACGTCGATCCCCAGAAAGCCTATACGCGGCCGGATCTATTCCCGAAGACGAGCTACATTACCGATCCCCGCCAGATGGAGCATATTGACGGCATCTCTGCGACCGCGCGCACCAGGGGTCTGCCTGTGGTCTGGACGCATGTCGCCTATATGGACAATGCCGCGGATGCCGGTGTGTGGGGCACGCGGACAGACACGCCGGACAGTCTGCAAAATATCAAATACGGTTCTCAACGCACCGAGTTCGATGATCGTCTCAACATCGATCGGGCCGTCGATGCCGTCTATAACAAGCGCATGCCGTCGGCCTTTTTTGAAACGCCGTTGCAGAGCTTTCTGACCTGGCACCAGGTCGATACCGTCGTCGTGACAGGCGGCTCGACCAGCGGATGCGTCCGCGCCACGGCCGTGGACAGTCTCAGCCATGGCTATCGCACGATCGTCCCGATTGAGTGTGTGGCCGACAAACATGAGAGCTATCACTTTGCCAACCTGACCGATCTGCTGATCAAATATGCCGATGTGGTCCCGGTCAGCGAGGTCTATGACGCCATTGCAGGGTATCAAGGCTGATGCACGCGGATCCCAACCTCTACGATTACTGGCCTTATGCCGACCGCCCCAAGATCGTTTGGCCGGGCGGTAAGAAGCTGGCCTTCTGGATTGCCCCAAATATCGAATATTATGAATTTCAGCCGCCGCATAATGACAAGCGCCCCGGCTGGCCGCGCGGCAATCCGGATGTGGTCGCCTATTCCCAGCGAACCTGGGGCAATACGGTCGGGCATTGGCGGATGATGGACCTATTCGACAAATATGATCTGCGCGGATCGATCTCCCTGTCCATCGGACTGGTCGACCACCATCCTGAAATCATCGAAGCGGTGAATGCCCGAAACTGGGAATTCTTCTCACACGGCATTTACAATACGCGCTATTCCTATGGCATGGATGAGACGCAGGAACGCGCGGTTCTCGAAGACTCCATTCGGACGGTGGAACAAGCGACCGGCAAGCGCATTCGTGGCTATCTCGCCCCGGCTTTGACCCATACTGAAAAGACCCTCGACCTGATCGCTGAATATGATTTCTGGTATACGTGCGACTTATTCCAGGATGACCAGCCCCAGCCGATCAAGACCCAAACGGGCCGGCTGGTTTCGATGCCTTACTCGCTCGAGGTCAATGACGTCATCACCTATTCCGTGCATGGGTTCAGTCCGCAACGTTATACGGAACTACTCATCCGGCATTTCGATCAGTTGCTGGAAGAAGGTGATCGGTCCGGCACCGTGATGTGCATCCCCTTACACGCCTATCTGGTCAGCCAGCCGCACCGCTTGCGAGTTTTCGAAGAGGCGCTGAAACATATCTGCTCCCATCGCGACGATGTCTGGTTCACCACCGGCTCTGAAATCGCGGCGTTCTATCGCGACCAATATTGGGATCAGACACAGGCCGACATCGCCGCCCGCGGCGTCGCCACAGGAGGGACCGGTTTTGCCCCTGCCTGACGATTATCTGATTTACCCACACCGCAAGCATGGGTTCGACAATCCACACCATGACTGGGACCCAGCAGACCGGCGCGATTCACTCGCGCTGAAGACCGGCGCGAAAGCGCTCGCAACGATCATTGTCCCGATCGAGTTCTTCCCGCTGAATCCGCCCGGCACGCCGTTCAAACATCCCGGCGCGATGAAAACGCCTTATCCGGATTTGCGACATTTCACGACGCGCGACTATGGCAATCGTGTCGGGGTCTATCGCTTGTTGCGAGAACTGGATCAACGGCAGATCGAGGCGACGTTCGCGGTGAATGCCGAAATCGCGCGCCGTTATCCACCGCTTCTGGACGCGATCAGGGCTGGCGGACACGAGATCGCGGCGCATGGCGTCTCAACCGCCCACATTCACCATCAAGGCCTGAGCAAAGCGGATGAGCGCGCGCTCATCGCAGAAACCCGCGCCGTCTTTCCAGAGGCAAAAACCTGGATGAGCCCGGCCCGCAATGAGAGTTATCAGACACTCAACCTGATCGCCGAAGCGGGATTTGAGGTCTGTCTGGATTGGGAATCCGATCAACGCCCGCTGCCCTTCAAAACGACGTCGACGCCCGTCTGGAGCTTGCCGCATTATGGTGAGCTGGGTGATTTCAAGCTGCTGATCGACCGCGCCCAGTCGGAACAGGAATGGGCCGATCAGATCATTGAAGCCGCGGCTTATCACATCGCGCAGCACGAGACCGAAGGGGCAACCGCCTTTGCGTTCACCATGACCCCTTATGTGCTCGGACAACCCTTCCGGATGCATGCCGTCCGTCATGTGCTCGACACATTGGCGAAGATGGATGGGTTGGCGCTGACAACGGCAGAGGCCTGCTGCATACAATTCCAGGAGGCGATGTCATGAACCGCCGAACGTTTATGCTGACCGCAGGCGCGTCTGCCCTCGCTGCGCCAGCTCTTGCTGAAGGACACTCTTCCATGCGTTACACCGCCCTCGCGCTGCAAACGGTCTGCGATGCCGTCAATCAGGATCGCACCATCGAGGATGGCCACGCGCGAATGGACCGTGCGATCAATCGCGTCCGCGGACAGATCGGGGCATCCAAGGGCTTTCTCAAAGGCTTTAATGGCTATGACGTCAAACTGGTCGTCCTGCCGGAATACTGGATGACCGGCTTTCCGCTTGGCGAGACGCGCGAAGAATGGCAGGACAAGGCCGCCATTCCGATAGACGGAGCGTTCCCGGACAAGCTGGCGGGCCTGGCACAGACCTTTGGCATCTATCTCTGTTCCAATCATTATGAGACGGATCCGAATTTCCCGGAGCTCTATTTCCAGTCCAATGTCATCTATGCGCCCAACGGCGATACGGTCCTCCGTTACCGCCGGATGATCTCGCTCTACACGCCGAGCCCGTATGATGTCTGGGATCAATATCTGGACGTCTATGGCGAAGACGCGGTCTTCCCGGTCGCTGACACCGAAATCGGCAAACTCGGCACGATTGCCAGTGAGGAAATTCTCTATCCCGAGATTGCCCGCATGCAGGCCTTCAAGGGGGCGGAGATTTTCTGTCACCCGACCAGCGAAGTCGGATCCCCGACCCTGACCCCGAAACACATCACCAAAAAAGCCCGGGCGATTGAAAACATCGCTTATGTCGTGTCCGCAAACAGCGCGGAGATTATTGGCACCCCCGTCCCATCCGCCTCAACCGATGGCATGTCCATCGTGCTCGACTGGTACGGCCGCTCGCTGGCCGAAGCCAATCAGGGCGAAACAATCAATGCCAATGCGGTGCTGGACATCGGGGCGCTGCGCGACACCCGCCGCAAGACCGGCATGACCAATACACTGTCGCGCCTGCCCAATGCTGCTTTTGCCAGCGCCTATGGACAAGCCAATCACGCGCCGGCCAATCGCACGCCGGACGCGCAAATGATCGAACGCAAAGATGCCATCGCGCAACAACAGGCTGTGATTGACCGCCTGGTTGCCAGCGGCGTCCTCAAATAGGAGTTTATCCATGTCGAACTTTCCAGAGACCCCTCCGCACGTGCCGCGTCTCGATCAGGCTTGCTATCTGGTCATCTGCCGCGATGGGTCTGGCAGCGCTGAACCGCGGGCAACGCATTTGAAGGGTCATCTCGACCATGTGGAGAAATACTGGACGCGCTACGTCACCGCCGGTCCGATCCGCGAGCCGGGCGGTGACGCCTTGGTGGGATCGATTTTCCTGGTCCTGGCCGATGATCTGGACAGCGCCAAAGCTCTGATGGAGGGCGATCCCTACATCACCTGCGGCATGTATGAGACCATTACCTATCATGAATTTTCCAACTCGATTGGTCAGTATATAGGCGGCAAGATCTGGGAGAGCGCAGAGGCCATTGCCCATCGCGCGGCCGGCGGTCCCGCGCAAGATCTGTCGAAAGGCCTGAATGCATGACCGATCGCATGAAGCACCGGCGCATTCGCGGGCGCATCCGGTACACATCCAAGAAACCGGACATGATGGGCCAGGTGCGCGGCGACGAGATCTTCAACATCACCCATCATAGCGACGGCAAGATGACGGTGCGGGCGCATTGCGAAATTCACGAGCCGGACCCCACCGTGATGCGGGACATTGTCTATTCCACGGACGCGCATTTCAATCCGATGGATTGTCATGTTCGCCTGACCGTTGGCGATGAATTCATGGGAACCGGCTGGTTCAAGTTCAATCTTGATGAAAACCGATCCGGCACGATTGAATGCGAAAGCTATGGCCCAACCATTGGACGCCTGTCCCAGCGCCTCGACACCGAAGGCCCGTTTGACGGGTTCGGCACGCATCCGATCATTGGCGATGCCCAGATGTGCCGCGTCATTGACCGCTCCAACGGTCCGACCCGGCGCAGTGTTCGCGTCTTCCTGCCTTCACCGGATCATCGGGGCGCCACCCCGCCCATCACATCAGAGGTCAATATCGGCCTTGAATATGTCGGCGACGAGACCGTCACCGTGGACGCCGGAACGTTTGACTGTTTCCACTTCCGCTATGTCGATGATGAAGGTCCCGGCATGGGCGGCACCCAGCACCCGTCCTATGACATGTGGGTAACCAAGGATGATTTCATTTTCGTCCAGGGCGGCGTTGGCGGCTACATGGCGACCTGGTACGAACTGATCGAACTCGATCACCCGACGATCGGCTAACCTCCAAATCCTGTCGCTGGATCGCCTTGCTGGATGGCTTCAATTTCAGCGAGGTCGGATGGCGGCGACAGCCATTGCGGCTTGTTCTCCTGCGCCCAGGCTAGGAGCGCCGGCGGGAAATCGTCCTGACTTTCAACCCGGTGATTGAGCAAGTGATAGATGGCCTGCTCACCGCCCGCCCAGGCCGGCAGCGCGCCATAGCGTTGCCAACTCATCTGGTGCGGCTCTTCCACACTGCCTTCAGGATGGATGAAGAAGTCATAATTCTCCCAGGCTTGATATTGCGCGCCCGTCGGGAGCGGGAAATCCAGGAAGACGGCTGCGGTGAACGCCCAGCTGTCGCCCATTTTGCGGGCGGCAATTCCGTCTTCTGATATGATTTTCTGCACCCGGTCACCCGTGCCCTGGGTTACGTCTCCATAGATGCGGCCATTCTCGTAGCGGTACTCGATCATCTGATACGGGTAAGCAATCGGCTGAACGACTTGACCATTATACTCGGTCAGCACTTCCCCGGTTTCGGCATCCGTATAGGCGAAAGTCTTCCGAGTCAGGTGAATGACTTTCTCACTCGGATTTTCCGGCCAGATCACGGTCGAACTGTCAAAGCCGATCATGCCGAACAGTTTCTCGCCTGAGGGATAGGCATAGATCCCGCCTTCCGAAATCCAGTGCACCGGTTCACCCGTCCCAGCGCGGGCATCGACCCAGGCTTTCAATACATCAGAATACGCCACCATTTCAGTGGCAGCAGGCGTTTCATTGGTTTCGGCATAGGTCGCGGCGCAGCCCATCAGGGCGACCACCGAAAACGCAGACACAGACAAAGAACGGACCATCGAATCCTCCAGATTTCATTTGATATATCTTTATGCCTTTGTGTCAGCATGGATCAACCGGAAACTCGGTCGCAGGTCGCGAAATGCGGCCATGGCTTGGAGTTTGCAGCCAAGAGCGATAGACCATGCTTATAGTTGATGGACCTGACCCATGCCTGACACCGCGATGATGAGATTCACGCCCACAGATATTGATGAATCGGCGGGAATTCCGCTCTATCAGCAGATCTATAATTTGCTGCGCGCCCGCATCATGGATGGCACCATGGCGCTGAATGACCGCCTTCCCGCCGAGCAGGATCTGACCCAGGCGCTCGGCGTCTCGCGGATTACGGTCAAACGCGCCATGAACGAGCTCGCGGTGGCCGGCCTGGTGCGACGGCAACGCGGCATCGGCACTGTGGTCATCTATGATGTCGCCGCGCCGACTGTGAAAGGCAGCTTCGAGACCATGATTGATGGTCTGACCCGAATGGGCGTCGAGACCGAGGTCCAATTGCTTGATTGTACCGTTGGCACGGCCAGCCCGGCGATTTCGGAGGCTCTGGAACTTTCCGGCAAAATTACCAGCGTGCAGCGCATTGTCCGGCTGCGACGGCTTGATGGCGAACCCTTTTCCTATCTCGTGACCTACATCCCGTATGATGTGTCTGAAGGCTATGATGACGCTCAGCTGGCGACCGAGTCTCTGATCAAGCTTCTGGAACAGGCCGGCCACGCCCCGGTCGAGGCCGAGCAGACCATTACCGCCACATCGGCAGAACCTGCCGTTGCGGCGAATCTGGGCGTTGCGCCCGGCTCGCCCCTGCTGCGCATTCACCGCGTCATGAAGGATGCAAAGGGCCGTCCGGTCCAGGATATTACCGCGCATTACCGCGCGGATCGGTTCGAATATCATATGCGGCTCAATCGCAGCAATGCAGCTGAAGCCGACTGGACCACCGAAAAGTGACAATCTGCCCCTCGCCAGCCGCGATTTAAATGATATATCATTTAAATCTGGAGGTTTTGGCGTGCTCGATCAGGCCCTTTTTGCGCTTATTCACGTATTGGTCTTCGTCTACTGGTTAGGCGGCGACCTGGGCGCGTTCTATAGCAGTCATTATCTGACCCGGCCGGATGTCAGCGCCGATCGACGCCTGATGGCCGCAAAAATTGTTGGCGATGTCGATATGGCCCCGCGAACAGCGTTGATCCTCGCCCTTCCCACCGGTCTGCTGCTCGCGGAGAGCAAAGGCTGGCTCAGCCTCGGCCTGCCGGCGCTGATCGCGATTGTGGTCGCGTCCCTGGTCTGGCTCATCATGGCCTGGCGGCTCCATCTCGATCATTCCGGTCCGAATGCCGGTTTAAAGGCGTTCGACAGCTGGATCCGATATGGATTGGTCGCACTGCTCACGGGTTTGGCCATTGCCGGCCTGATCGGAACCATCACTCTACCCCTCTTCATCGCGCTGAAACTGCTCGCCCTGGCGGGCTGTGTGGCGCTTGGCCTTTATATTCGCGTCGTTCTGAAACCGCTCGGCCCGGCCCTTATGGGTCTGACGGGCGATCAAGCGACCGCCGCCGAAGCGGATCTTGCCCAAACGCTCAATCGGGCGCGTCCCCTGGTCATGGGGATCTGGGTCCTGCTTCTCATTGCTGCTTTTCTCGGCCTCTGGACGCCGACCTCATTCTAGGAGACTTTGACTCATGCCTGACGATATCAAATCCGCTTCCGACTTATCCGGCGTCCTGAAACAGCACCTCGGCGAGGACGGCCTCAAGGACGATTCCGCACATCGCGAATTCATGAGCCAGGACATCTGGGCCAAAGGCGAAACCGCAGCGTTCGTGGCCGCGCCGACCACGCTCGAAGAGATGCAGACCGCGATCCGCGCTGCGCATGAGCGGGGCATTTCCCTGAACCCGCGCGGCGGCGGCTATTCCTACACCAAGGGCTACACCCCGGATCGTGACAATGTCGGCATTCTGGACATGTCCAGGCTCAACCAGGTCGTCGAGATCAATACAGAAGACATGTATGTCACCGTCCAGGCCGGGGTAACCTGGGCGCAACTATATGAAGCGCTGAAACCACATGGCGTGCGCACGCCCTTCTGGGGACCTTTGTCAGGCATCGGGTCGACAATTGGCGGCGGCCTGTCTCAGAACAATGCCTTCTTCGGCGCTGGCAAATATGGCACAACCGGCGAGAGCCTGCTCTCGATCAGTATCGTCCTCGCCGATGGCACACTGGTGCGCACCGGTACAGGCGGCACCAAGAATGGTAAGCCGTTCTGGCGCTATTACGGACCGGATCTGACCGGCCTGTTCTGCGGCGATGCAGGCGCGCTCGGCTATAAAGCCGAAGCCACATTCCGCCTGATCCCGCTGCCTAAGGCCGAAGAGACGGCCAGCTTCGAATTTGGCTCGAGAGATGCCTGCGCGAAAGCCATGGAACAGATGATGCGCGAGGATATTGCCTGCGAGATCTTTGGCTTCGATCCCAACCTGACCAAGGTCCGCCTGGCCCGCGCCAGCCTGGTTTCGGATGCCAAGGCTCTGACCAATGTCATGAAAAGCCAGGGCTCCCTGCTCAAGGGTCTGCGCGAAGGCGCGAAGGTCGCCCTGGCCGGGCGCGGCTTCATGGACAAGGTCGACTATTCCCTGCACGTCTGTGTCGAGGGGCGATCGGCTGCCGGCGTCAAGGAAGATATCCAGGTCCTGAAGGACATTGTCGCACAGCTTGGTGGCAAGGAAATCGAAAACTCGATCCCGAAAATCATTCGCGCCAATCCGTTCGGCCCGATGAATAATATCCTCGGCCCACAAGGCGAGCGCTGGGTCCCGATCCATGGCATTGTTCCAACTTCGGAAGGTCCGAACACCTGGGCCGAGATCGAAGCCGGGTTCGAGGCCATGGCGGACGAGCTCGACAAGCATGACATTCTGACCGGCTTCCTGATCACCAGCCTCGGCACAACCGGCTATCTGATCGAGCCGGTCTTCCTGTGGCCCGAAGAGGTCTGGCCCATCCATGAGCACACGGTCGGCGATGAGTGGATGAAAAAGATCAAGCGGCATGAGGCCAATCCGGACGCGACCGCGGTTGTCGATAAAGCCCGGCAAGTGGTCCTCGACGTGTTCAGCAAGCGCGGCGGCGCCCATTTCCAGATCGGCCGCACCTATCCCTACAAGGAGGGCCGTGAAGAGGCGACGTGGAAACTGGTCGAAGCCATCAAGAAGGCCGTCGACGAAAAAGGCATCGTCAATCCCGGTTCGCTGGGGCTCGGCTAGACATGACCGTCTTGCAAGCGCGCGACCCGCGCACCGGTGCGCTGGACTATCAATTCGAAGCGACCAGCCGCGACGACATCGAACGCACCAGCAATCGGCTGCGCGCCGGTGGCCAGGACTGGCAAGCGCTCGGCATGGATGGTCGGATGGCAAAGCTTGGGGAATTCTCAGATGCGCTCGGCCGACATCATGCTGCCATCGCCGATCGATTGAGCGTGGATACGGGCCGGCGCGCCATTGCCGCGCGCGAAGTGGACGGTGTGATTGGCGCCATTTTCGGATGGCTCGCGCAAGCACCAAATCTGCTGCCGGAAGGCTGGACAGACGGGCGCCGCAATCCGGCCATACGACATGCGCCGCAATTTGTGCCCTATTCCCTGGTCGGCGTGATCAGCCCTTGGAACTTCCCCCTCACCTTGAGCATGATTGATACGATCCCGGCCCTGCTGGCGGGCTGCACCGTGATGATCAAACCATCTGAAGTGACCCCGCGTTTTGTCGAGCCGGTTATGGCGGCGATCAAGGATGCCGGCTTGCAGGACGTGCTGACTTTCGTTCAGGGCGACGGTGCAACCGGCGGCGCCTTGATCGATCATGTTGATGCGGTTTGCTTCACCGGCTCGGTCGCTACGGGCCGCAAGGTCGCTGCCGCTGCAGCCGGTAATATGATCCCGGCCTTCCTGGAACTTGGCGGCAAAGATCCTCTTATCATCCTGGAAAGCGCAGATCTGGAGAAAGCCACGGATGCCGCCTTGCGCGGTTCGGTTCTGTCGACAGGTCAGGCCTGTCAGTCGATTGAGCGCATCTATGTCGCTCGATCCATCCATGATACCTTCCTGACCCGGCTGACCGAAAAAGCAAGATCCGTCGAGTTGAACTGGCCAGACATTGGCCGCGGTCATCTCGGCCCCATCATATTCGACAAACAGGCCGATACGCTGCAAGCGCACATCGATGATGCCGCTGCCAAAGGCGCGCGGGTCATGTCTGGCGGAACGGTTGAAAATCATGGCGGCGGCAAATGGCTGCTGCCTACCATCCTTGCAGACGTCACCCATGAGATGGACGTGATGCGTGACGAGACATTTGGTCCAGTTCTGCCCGTCATGGCGTTCGATTCCGTTGAGCAAGCGATTACGCTCGCCAATGATACGGAGTTCGGGCTGTCAGCCGCGGTCTTTGCCGGCACGCTGGAAGAAGCCGAAACCGTGGGTCGTCAGATCGAGGCGGGCGGGGTTTCCCTGAATGACGCGGCTTTGACCGCTTTGTTCCACGAAGCCGAGAAGCACAGTTTCAAACTTTCCGGCATAGGCGGCAGCCGTATGGGCCCGGCCGGCTTCCAACGCTTCTTGCGTCGCAAGGCCTTAATTGCCAATACAGGCGCACCAGCCCCAATCGGGGCGTTTGCCGAGGATGCCAATTGACCGCCGCCATTCGCCTGGACATCGCGCCCCCTTTCGCTGAACTCGTCCTCAACAAACCGGAAAAGCGCAATGCGCTTTCGGTCGATATGTGGGCGGCCATTCCTGGAATGGTCGATGCAGCCGTGACCAATGACGCGGTCAAAGTCCTGATCATTCATGGCGGCGATGCCGGCGCCTTCGCAGCCGGGGCGGATATTTCCGAATTCGAAGACACCTACGCCACCAAGCAAAGCGCCAAAGCTGCCGGCGACACGATTGCTGCCGCCCTGAATGCCGTCGAGACCTGCCCGAAGCCGACCATGGCCGCCATTGAAGGCGCCTGCGTCGGCGGTGGTGTCAGCCTGGCCATGGCGTGTGATCTGCGCGTCGCCAGCGCGCGCTCCAAGTTTGGGGTAACCCCCGGCAAGCTTGGCCTGGTCTACCCGGCGGGCGACACACGGCGCTTGCTGGAAGCCATCGGGCCCGGCGCGACCAAGGACATTTTGTTCACAGGGCGCATCTTTCCAGCTGCCGAAGCCAAGGAGATGAAACTAATTGATCGCTTGAGCGAAGACGGGCAGGCCGTCGAGGCTGCGCAGGCCTTTGCCGCCGACATTGCCGCCATCTCGCAATGGTCAACGCGCGCCACCAAGCAAATGATCAAGGGTCTGCAAGCCGGCTGGACCGATAATGATCCCGAGGCCGCCAATCTCTTTCTCGACGGTTTCTCGAATGAGGATTTCAAGGATGGCTATAAAGCCTTCCTCGAAAAACGTGCACCCAATTTCACTTTCAAATAGCTACCATTCATAGCCGGACGGCATTGGCGGTTTGCCAAACACTGTCTCAAGCGCCCCGGCGACCTGCAGCGTTTCGCGATCATGCCCCTGCGGCCCGATCACCTGAACCGAGAGCGGCAATCCCGCCTTGCTCAGACCGGTATAAATCGCGGTGGCTGGCAATTGCGCAAAGTCCGCCCAGGCGGTGAAGTCGGCCTGATTGGCCGGCACGTCAGCGGCGAAGTTGAAGGCCTCTTGCGGGGCGGTCGGCGCGATGATGAAATCAACTTCGTTCCAGACTCGCTCTGCCGCTGCATGAACATCGCGAATGTGCTGATACGCCGCCTCGACCTTCTCGGTTGACTGACGCACGCCCCAGTGCAGCAAGCTGTAAAATGTGTCGCTCAAACCCTCAGGGCGCGGACCATCCGCGCTGACCTGATGCTCTTTGGCGCCTTCGACCTCCGAGACGACCAGGCCCGCACGCCGCGACCGCGAATAATCATAGACCGGTGGCGCGACATCGTTCAGCGCGAGCGCTCCCGCCAAACTTGATCGAACAGAGGCGATCCCGGATTGAACCGCGGGCGTCAGGTCGACCTTGCCCTGCCCTGTCCAGATCCCGAGCTTGAGCCCTTCGAGCGGCGTTGCTGAGAAGGACTCAGCTTCTCCCCAACCTGCAAGCACGTGTATGGCCTGCCAGAGAGTCTCAACATCGCGCGCGAGCGGCCCCACATGATCGAGCGTCGTGGAAAGCGGAACCACGCCGGCGTCGGGGACAAGACCTGTCGTCGGCTTGTGTCCCTGAACGCCGCAATAAGCCGCCGGAATTCTGACGCTGCCCATTGTATCTGTGCCAAGCGCGATATCGCACAAGCCAGCCGCGACCGCGGCGCCAGACCCACCAGACGAACCGCCTGGCGTAATTCCCTCCGCCCACGGATTGTGCGTCCGCCCATAGGCTTCATTATCGGTCGTGGCGCCCAGCGCGCCTTCATGCATGTTCACCGTCCCGAGCACCGTGCCGCCCGAGGCCCGAATACGGGCGACGACATCTGCATCATCCGTCGCGATACGATTGCGATAAGCCTCACACCCTGCGGTTAAAGGCAATCCCTTAACCGCGATGTTCGATTTGGCGGCCCAGGCCAGGCCGTCGCCCTGCGGATCATTCGTGACATCCACAAAAGCATTGAGCCCTGGATTGAACCGATCGATGCGCGCGCGATAGTCAGGTCGCATCACTTGAACCGCTCATCGATGAGTCGGATCGGCTTCTGCCGAACTTCGGTTTGCGTCAGATCGGCAAGCCCGCCGGGCGCGGATAATTCGACACCACAATCAATACCGATTTTTTGTTTCAGCAGAGCTTTATATTTCGCGGCCTCATCCGCATTCGCCGGACCATTCACCTCGGCGCAGACGATAAACTCATCCCGGCCCGCCGCGTCGCGTTCCGCCTTGCAGATAAATTCACCGGCAAAACTGCTGACCTCTTCCAGGAGCGGCCCCATGGCTTGCGGGAAGATATTGATGCCGCGAATCTTGACCATATTGTCCGACCGGCCAAGAAAACCCTCGATCCGTTTGAAATTCACACCGAGCGAAGACGAACCCGTTTTCACCTTGGTCACGTCATGCGTATTGAAGCGAATGATCGGATAGATATCGTCCTTGTACAAACAGGTGCAGACCATATCGCCCTGCGCGCCATCGGCCAGCGGCTGGCCGCTATCAATGTCGCAAACTTCAAGGAATTGCGCATCTTCCATGACATACAGCCCGTCTCGATCCGGGCCTTCCCCGGCAATACAGCCCGTATCGCCAACGCCATACCAGTCGAAACACTCCACACCGCCCCAGCTTTCCGACAGGCTCTGCTTGTCCTCGCGCCCGAGATGGCCTGAGACCATTCTGATCTTGAGATCCTTGACCGGGTCGATGCCCTGCTCAACGGCGACCCGTGCGAGCTTTTTGATATAATCAGCGAAGCCAACAATCACGGTCGCGCCAAAATCGCGCATCAATTCGACCTGACGCACGGAGCGCGTCTCAACGCCCGTCCCGGCGGACATGAAAATGGCGCTGGTCCAGTGAATGACGCTCTCGCGGACATAATGCCCGCCATTGATCATGCCATGCCCATAGACCGAGTGGACAACATCATCCGGGCGCAATCCCTGAAACCGGTAGAGCCGACCGAGCAGCAGGTTCTGCGCTTCCCGGCTCTTGGCCCCGAAGAGCAGGACTTGCGGTGTGCCCGTCGTGCCTGACGTCGTATGCATGATCACGGGCGGGCGGCCATCCGGATAGCTTTCAAATCCGGCAAAGTCTCCCAAAGGCGGCGTGCGCGCGATACTGTCCATGATGTCGGATTTGTCGAACACAGGCAGTTGCGACAGCGTCTCCAAGCCCTTGATGTCGCCAGGCTCGATCCCGGCCTCGCCCCAGAGATGCTGATAGAAAGGCGTCTGCCAGGCCCGCGCGACACAGCGCGCGAACAGTTTTTCCTGATGCGCGCGAATCTCATCCGGACTGCGCTTGGCAAAGGCCAGGAAGTCATCGCCAATCGGATGATCCTGTTGCAGCGCGTTCCAGTCGACACTGTTGAAATAGGTGTGGTGTTGCCCTGCCATGATCAGCTCTCCAATCCAGCGGCGAGACGGCTCAGCACGGACACGTCCGCAACCGTCTCAAGGTTATTTGTGAGGTCTATGAGTCTGCCGGCGAGGTCCGGGCGATCTTCGCCAAAGCCAAACGCCACGCAGCGATGGAATTTTTCAAGATGCGCCTGTTCGCTCATCGGGTCGGCCGGCGCGCCGTAGAGCGTCTCAATACGGGCTTCGATGGTGCGGCCATCCTTAAGGTGTGCGACGGCGATTTGAGGTGTGAAGGCAGCCGGGTCCGGCGAGCCATCATCGATGACCTCAATTTTCTGACCGAGCGCCAGGGTCGCCGGATTGCTGAGTTTCGCAGCGGAAAAATCATCCAGTCCGACCTGTCCGGTCATCAGAGCGACGGCACCTGAATACTGGAAGCACAAGCGCGCATAATTGACTGCCATATCGGATTTGATGGGACGCCCCACCAGGCGGTGGATTAATGGCGGCGCGGTCAGAGCGAGTCGCTCGACTTCCTCGGCGTGCACGCCCTGGTGCCGTAATTTCTGCATCAGGACGATACCGCCCTGCGCCGCGCGGCCAGTTGGAAAGGGCTTGTGGCTGACTTCCGCGATGCGCCAGGTCTGACCGAGGGAGGCAATAAACTCCGTCGGATCGGCTGCGTCTTCGAACAAAGCGAAATAGCCGAACGGGCCTTCCAGACTGTCATGCGGCCCTGGCATCCCATTGGCCGCGAGATCGCACGCCATGATCGCACCGCGCGCGGCATTGCCGATCTGAATGGGCAGAGCCGGCTTGCCTTCGACATGCGCCTGCATGGTGCCCGAGTTGAAAGCCAGGGCGTAGCCGAGCGCATCCTTGGTCTGTTCCGCCGACAAGCCGCGTAGCCGCGCAATGCCCAGCGTGGCGCCAAAGATACCGGCATTGGCGGGACGGAAGAATTTAATCGGACTGGTCACGCTGACGCCAATGCCCGCGGCAAGGTCGACCGCTACTGCCATGGCGACTGCGAGCGACTCGCCAGCGACATCCCCTCGCGCATCGCACTCCGCCATCAGCGCCGAGAGGATGGTTGCGAGCGGATGCACGACGGCGGGTTCATGCACGCAATCATATTCCTGACAATGGATCTGGAAGCCGTTGATGAACGCGGCATTGGCCGGCGTGGTGGCAAAGCTGCCCGCGCCCCAGACCTGCGCCTTGCCGTCGCCGGCCCAGGCACCGGTCGAGCGCCGAACGGTTTCGGTCAAGGATGCCCCGGCGCCGGCGATGCCAACGCCGATCGTGTCGAGCAGATAGGTCTTCACCGCGCGCACCGCCGCGGGCGACAGATCCGAGAACCGGGTCTCAAGTCCGTGGCGGACAAAGGCATCGATCATGCCACTCAAGTCAAAACCTCCCGCAAGTGCTTCATCAGATCGCCGATGCGCATAGCATCGTTCATCACCATCGCAACGAGCGCCCGCGACGACTCGGCGGACATGCCGCCCGCCAGCATCAGGTTTTCCGCTTTTCCGACGAGTGGCGCATCCGCGATCGGGTTTTCAGGATCGCCCAGAGCGTCCGCCATGATGACCGTCGCGCCATTTGCGGAAACCTCTGCGCCAAACCGCGCCGGGTATCGATCCTGATAGTCCGCGCCAATCTCGACCTCCACCTTCGCCCGCAAGGCGGACAGGTCCGGCGCTTGAATCGAGTCAATGCTGAAATCTTCGAGCGCAGGGGCACCTCGGCTTAGCGCCGTCGCGACAGAGTGCTGCAGCGAGAGTTTTGCTTCGATGACGGTTTCCGGTGACGGGCGATCACAAAACTTCAAGGCATCCGCATAGGTCCGAACCGTGATGCGATCGATCTGGTCGAGCGCGACCCGGTCTCGCAATTCCAGCGCGGCATCGATCGCCGCATGCGCATGACGGCAGGCCGGCCAGGGCTTGAAACTGACATCATGGATCATCCAGTCGGCTTGATCGGCAAGGACGTGCCGCGGGTCGCCATCGGGACACATCGCCTGGAAAAAACCCTGCTCCCCTTCCAGGATATTGAGAGGCCCCTGAAAGCCGAGCTGCGCAAGCCGCGCGGCATCCACGCCCGCGCGCGCCGCGGCAGCCGTATGCAATTGCTTGCCCATGCTGGCAGCGTCATGCCGTGTATGCCAAAGCCCCGCCGACTGGCTTGTGGCCAGCGCCAGCGCATGCCCGGTCCGGGTTTCATCAAGTTCCAGCAAGTTTGCGCAAGCCGCAGCCGCCCCGATCGCACCGCAAGTCCCGGTCGAATGCCACATCGCATAATGCGCCGGTCCGACGGCCCGGCCCAGGCGAATGGTCGCTTCATAACCACGAACAATAGCCGCCAGGACATACTTGCTTGCGGATCGAGAGTGCTCAGCCAGTGCAAGCGCCGCCGGGATAATGCTTGGCCCGGGATGCAGGAGCGCCCGCTTATCGACATCATCCATTTCGAGAATATTGCCGAGGCCGCCCCAAACAAAGGCCAACCCGCTGGCATCGCTGGTCGCGCTCTGCCTCAGGACCATTCCGGCTGGCTCTTTCGCCCCGGCCACAGCGCACCCGATCCAGTCGAGCAAATGCAGGCGGGCCCGTCGCAGATCATCCGCCTCCAAAGGGCGCGCAAGCAGGCCTGAAAGCTCTGTCAAAACTGGGGTTTCGGAAATTTGTCCGGACATATTCTGGTGCTTACACAAAGTTTGTGGTTGAGTGAACCCGAAACTTACGCCACCGGTCAAAAAATGAAGTTTTTATCGATCTCAGATGCCCTTGCGCGATACCGTGAATCCTTGCCGAAACAGGCACGGATCTACGTTGCCGGCTGTAGTGGCGAGCCGCTGGCGATATGGGAGGCGTTACAGAAAGACCCTGATCTCGCCGCCGGTATAACTTTCCTCGGAATATGGATTCCCGGGGTCAACCAAAACGACTGGGCGAGCCTGCATCCGACAGCGGGTGCTGAGAGCATATTTATCTCGCCTGCCCTGCGCCCCTCTTTTGACTCTGGGCGAACCCGCTTCCTGCCGCTGAGTTACACACAAAGCACGAGATGGCTGTCCGACACAAAGCTGGATGGCGGCGTGGTGATGGTGTCGCCACCCGATGAGAACGGCCTGGTCAGCCTTGGCGTGTCGGCGGATTTCTCAACCCTTATTCTGGACCGCGCGTCCGTGCCCCTTCTTGGCGTCGTCAATCACGCCATGCGTGCGCCGGTGCATGGACCGAAAGTTGAGCTCGACCGGTTTTCGATCGTCACAGAAACGGACACCCCCCTGGCGCACGTGGACGAGTCGGACTTGCCTGAAACGTTCTCCATGATTGGCGACCACATTGCCGGTCTGTGCGATGCGGGTGATACCTTGCAGTTCGGTTTGGGCAACGTACAGCAGGCCGTGCTGAAGGCCTTGGGGAATCACAAAGACCTGAAAATCCACGCCGGCATGATCTCAACGCCCCTGATTGATTTGCTGGATCGCGACGCCATCGCGGCAGACTATGGCGCCATCACCACCGGAGTCGCCATCGGCACAAGCGCGCTTTACGATCGCGTGGTCTCCGAAGATCGGATCCTATTCGCGCCGGTCACCTATACGCATGCCATATCCACGCTAGCCGAGCTTGAGAATTTCAAGGCGATCAATTCCTGCCTGGAAGTCGATCTGTTTGGTCAGGCGAATGCGGAATTCATCAAGGGTCGCCAGATCTCGGGGACAGGGGGATTGGTCGATTTCCTGCGCGGAGCCGCAGCCTCTCCGACCGGTCGCGGCATCCTCGCGCTCGCCTCCACCGCCAAGCAAGGCACGATCAGCCGCGTCGTTCCCCGCCTGCCCGCAGATGCAACATCGATTGCACGCGCCGATGTCGACACGGTCGTCACCGAACATGGCGTTGCAGAGCTGAAGCATAAGACAATTGAACAACGCGCCGAGGCACTTATCTCCATCGCGGATCCGCGCTTTCGGGACGCGCTCTCCACGGCCTGGCAAGACATGCGAAAGGGCTTTTAAATGCCAACAGCACAACCGCGCTACCGACAACTGGCAGAACAGTTTCGCAAAGCCATCACTTCCGGAAAATACAAGCCCGGGGACGCGCTGCCGACCGAGATGGAGATTTGCAGCACACACAAAGTGTCGCGACACACGGCCCGCGATGCCTTGCGCATTCTGACCGATGACGGCCTGATTGAAAGACGGCGCGGCGCCGGGACCGTCGTGGCGGAACGCGGCATTCCCGCTTTTGCGCAGCCGATTGGAGATTTCGATTCCATCCTGCAATATGCGCGCGACTCGCATTTTGACATCAGCACCGTGCAGGCGGCGGATGAAGAAACGCTGGATCGGCTTGGCCTGACCGGCGACTATACCCAAATGATCGGGTTTCGCCGCGTTGCGGACCAGCCCCCGCAGGCCATCACGGCGGTCTACATCCCGACTGACCTGGTGCCGGATGCCGAAATCATTGCCAGTCTGCCAGGATCGATTTCCGAGTGGATTGAAGCCAATCGAGACATCAGTATCGAACGCGTGATGCAGCGTATGGAAGCGGTCGCGCTGAACAAGAGCCAGGCCGACCGACTCAACGTTTCGACAGGCTATCCGGCCTTGCGCACCGTGCGCCGCTATCGCGATGGCGCCGGGACGATTGTCCTGCTGTCAGAGAGCCTGCACCCAGCGGGACGTTTTGCCTATGAAATGCGCCTGGACCGCACCAAAGGCTAAGCCACCCGGACTTCATCGCACAGCGTCCGTCGGTACAGCTGTCCGTCCTTGAACCAGTGCCAGGTTCGGGCGCGATGCTGGCCGCCGTCCGCGATCATGATCACTTCGACAAAATGCGCGCCAGGTTCGTCCTTGCGTTTCAGGTTCAGCAGCACGACCCCATCCTGGGTTTCCCAGCTCTTGCCGACAAAAGTCGGCGTATCGAACCAGAGATGGTCGCCGCGATCATAGCCGTCAAATCCGGCATTTGTAACGCTGCCATCTGGGTGCTGAAGCTTGATGGTCTGGCGATAGAAGACCTCACTGTCCTGCGGAAACTCGCACACCACATGTGACTGGATCAGCTCCTCTTCCTGCGCTTGCAGGTCGATATGCCGGTATGTCCCCTCCCAGATTCCAAGATGGGCGCGATGGGCGGGAAATCTGAGGTCCGTCATATTGTGCCTTTCGATTTCAGCGCGGAGATGGAGGCGGCATCCAGCCCGGCCTCAGCCGCAATCGCTTCGCTATGCTCGCCAAAGGCGGGAACAGCCGGGTCGGGTTGCGGTGGTTCATTGCGGAACTTGATGGGGGGTCCGACATGTCGATGCCCGTCCGCATCGGTGAACACCATTTCACGCTCTTTCGTGAACGGATCGTCGAACGCATCTTTCAGACTGCGGACCCAGGACCAGGCACAGTCAATCGGCGCCAGGAATGTTTGCCAGTCGGCCAGGGTCCGCGTCTTGAACGTGTCCGCGAAATAGGCCCGCAACGGCGACTGTTCCGGCCCGGGTGGGCGTTTGGCAATTTCGATCAGATCCGGTCGCCCGAGCGCCGTCAGCAGATTGGTCGCAAATTTCAGCTCAGGGCCTGAAAAGACCAGGAACTCACCATCTGACGTCTCATAGAGATGGGTGAGCGCTGAACCACCAAAGCTGCGCATCTGTTTGGGTTCAGGATGACGGTCTTCGCCAAAGGTCGGGCCGAGCACGTTTGGCGTCCAGGCAATCGCCGCGTCATACATGGCCAGATCGATATAGTCGCCTTTTCCCGTTTCAGTGCGGCGATACAAAGCCATGAGAATCGCCGACAGCGCCATGAGCGAAGCGCTCGCATCTGCGAAGGGAATGTTCGGCATGCTCGGCGTGTCATCGGTCAGGCCGCGATTGAGGTCGATCAATCCTGCCAGTCCCTGCACACCCGTGTCATGCGACGGCTTCTTCGCCAGCGACGAATCCTGTCCGAAAGCGGAAATTGAGCAATACACAATGCCTGGATTACGCGCCGCGACGGTGTCGTAATCCACGCCCAATCGCTCGACCACGCCCGGCCGGAACGCTTCGACGATAATGTCTGCCGCATCCGCCAGACGCAGGAACAGGTCCAACCCATCCGGGTCCTTGAGATTCAGCTTCAGGCTGCGTTTGCCGCGGGCAATATTGCGGAACCAGACCGAGACGCCATCACTTGTGGTTTCGCCAATTACACGCGTCGGCTCACCAATGCCATTCGCGGGTTCGATCATGATCACGTCGGCGCCATGATCGGCCATCATCATGGTCATGTGCGGGCCCGGCAGAAAGGCCGACAAGTCGAGGACTTTCAGGCCTTCCAGTTTCATGCGGTCTGATCCTGCTTGAGCAGCTCATCATTCTGCTCGCCCATTTTAGGCGCACGCGTGATGTTTGGCCGCTTACCATTTACCCTGAAGGGCGATGCCAGGGTTCGAACACCCTGCGCCGCTTCCGGATGCGCCACGGTGGCGGTCATTTCCACCTGCGCGACATAGTCACTGTCCAGCGCTTCGCCGATCTCCAGAACCGGTGCGAAGGGCACATTTCCGCCGAGCAGGCTCATCCACTCAGATGTGGTCTTCGTCATCATGACCGCGTCCACGGCATCGCTTAGCGCCGCCAGATTTTCGCGTCGCGCCGGGATGGTCGCGAAGCGCGGATCGTCGCCCAGATCGCTGCCTGTGATCTGGCACCAGAGATTCCAGAATTTCGGCGTCTGACACATCAGCAAGCCCCAGCCATCGTGCGTCTTGACCAATTGACTCGGCGCGATGGAGGGGTGCGCCCCGCGGGGCAGTCGCCCGGTGATATGGCCCTGATTCAGATACCAGGTCGCCGGATAAGATAGCTGGTGCAGCGCCGTGTCGAACAGGCAGACATCGACATCACAGCCTTCCCCCGTCCGACTGGCGCCAAGCAGCCCTGCGAGCAGCGCCGTCGCCATCTGGCTACCGGTGTGAAAATCGACCATCGACAAGCCGAACCGAACGGGTGGTCCGTCTGGCTCTCCTGTCATCGACATGAATCCGGCTTCGGCCTGCATGAGATAATCATAACCTGGCCAGGCGGCGCGCTCGGACTTTCGCCCATACGCAGACAGATGTGCGCAGACAATTTTCGGATTGACCGTCTTCAAGACGTCATAGGTCAAACCAAGCTTGTCCGGTTGATCGCCGCGCAGATTGTTTGCAACGGCATCAGCGCTCCGCACCAGGGTTTCGAATTGCGCCCGCCCTTCGGGTGATTTCAGATCGAGCGTGACCGACTTCTTGCCAAGTGAGAAAGTCTGGAAGAATTCGCTATCACCCTCCCCGAGCATATAGGGACCAACCGAGCGCGAGACGTCACCGCCGCGGGATGGGTCCTCGATCTTGATCACTTCGGCGCCGAGGTCCGCCAACAACATGGTGCCATACGGACCGGCGCCATACTGTTCGACGGACAGGATGCGCACACCCTTCAGAGGCAGGTCGGGCATCAGACCGGATTCCGTTTGACCAGCTGTTTGGCGATGATGATCCTCTGCATCTCATTGGTCCCCTCGCCAATGCACATCAGGGGCGCATCACGATACAAACGCTCGATGACATATTCCTTGGAATAGCCATAGCCGCCATGAATGCGCATCGCTTCCGTGGCGACTTCCAGCGCGGTCTCGGACGCAAAATATTTCGCCATGCCAGCTTCCATATCGATCCGCTCGCCTGTGTCATAGGCGCGCGCCGCATCCTCGACGAGCAACTCTGCCGCACGGGTCTTGGCGCCCATTTCGCCGAGCTTCAGCTGAATGGCCTGATGTTCGCAAATCGGCTTGCCCATAGTTTGGCGAGTCTGCGCATAGGCGACGCTTTCCTGCAGCGCTCGACGGGCAATCCCAACGGAGCGCGCGGCAATATTGATGCGGCCAATCTCCAGTCCGCCAGTCGCCATGAAGAAGCCTTTGCCTTCTTCGCCGCCGACCAGGCTGAGCTCGGCGTCGCACTCATAGCCGGTATAGATCAGCTCGCCGCTATCAATGCCCTTATAGCCAAGCTTGGACAGCTTGTTGCCATTGGTGACGCCGGGCAAATCTTCCATCGTGTCCGGGTTTTTGGTCTGGGTGATCAGCATGGACATGCCTTTATAGCGCGGCTGCGCGCTCGGGTCGGTCTTGCAGAGCAAGGCCACACATTGTCCTTCAATCGAATTGGAGATCCAGGTCTTCGCGCCTTCGATCACATATTTGTCGCCAACGCGTGTCGCTTTTGTGGTCAGGGCTTGCAAGTCGGTGCCGGCGTTCGGCTCTGTCAAAGCAAGGCCACCGCGCAACTCGCCAGTCGCAAATTTCGGCAACCAATAGTCTTTCTGCTTGTCCGTGCCGAAGCGCTGGACGATTTGCGCCATCATCAGATGCGAATTGAAAATGCCGGTCAGTGACATCCACTCTTCGGAAATCCGCGTGACGATTTTTGCGTAAACCGACGCCGAAAGTCCAAGGCCACCATATTCCGGCTCGATCAGCGCCCCGAACAGGCCGAGCTCTTTCATATCCTCGACCAGCTCGATCGGATACTCATTGGCATGCTCGAGTTCCATCGCAACGGGTTTGACCTTCTGCTCAATCCACTTGTCGATGGCGTCTAGCATGAGGCGTTCTTCTTCGGCGGCCTCGGTCGTCAAAACTGCAGTATCTGCCATATCGGCCTCCTAGTAATTTCCAACTTTGTCTTCCACGGCCTGGCCGCGAGACGGGATCAACATGTTGCGTTTGAAGGTGCACACCATGGTGCCATCCTGATTGTAACCGCGGGTCACAATGGTCACGATGCCCTGCCCGGGTCGCGACTTGCTTTCGCGTTTGCCAAGCACTTCGCTCTCACCGTACAGCGTGTCACCGGCAAAGACCGGGGCGGTGAATTTGACTTCGTCCATGCCGAGATTGGCGATGGCCTTCTGCGAACAATCCGTCACGCTCATGCCAATCAGCAAAGCCAGCGTATAAGGCGAGACCACCAGGTTCTTCTTGAACTCTGACGCTGCCGCAAACTCTGAATCGAAATGCATGGGATGCGTGTTCAGAGTCAGCAGCGTGAAGGAATGATTGTCATATTCCGTCACCGTCTTGCCGGGGCGATGCTCGTAAATGTCACCCTCTTTAAAGTCTTCGAAGTAACGCCCAAACGTCTCGCGATAGCGATTGGGACCTACTTCTTTCCAGTTCTGAACCATGTCTATCCTCTTTCTTCGCCTGCTTTGGCGAGGGTTCTTTGCGCCGCCAGAATAATAGGACGGTCGATGAGCTTTCCATTGTGCAGGGCGGCGCCGCCCTGACTGTCTTCCAGCGCCTTGATGATGGCGCGGGCATCGATGATTTCATCCTCGGTCGGCGCGAAGGCGGCATTGACCGGTACAACCTGGCTGGGATGGATGCAGGCGCGTCCCGCAAAGCCCATGGCTTTGGCCTGGCGCGTGCTGGATGTCAGGCCATCCGTATCTTTCACATCGAGATTAGGCACATCATAGGCCGGCACGCCCGCAGCACCGCAGGCGCCAGCAATCGTGCCGCGCGCAACGATCATCGCATCCCAGTTCGACAAGTCCGCGCCCAGGCTGGCGCTGTAATCTGCGCCCCCGAACAGAACACCGGCGGGCGATTGTTTGGCAATATCGAAGGCGCGGCGAAGACCCCGTCCACTTTCAATCACCGCGATCAGGGGCGCGCTTTGGCCTAAAGCCTCGCCAACGATTTCCATATCGACGCCGGTTTCTGCCTTCGGCACCATGATGAAATCGGGAGAGCCGTCCGAAACGGCAAGTGCCGCAATATCGGCGCAGCCATCCGCGGTTCGCGGACTATTGATCCGCAGCCCGGCGCGCACGTCGCCGCGCTGGCCGAGCCATTCGATGGCAGCGGCGCGGGCCTCGGCTTTCGCTTCCGGCAGAACCGCATCCTCAAGATCGATTATGATCGTGTCGGCGCCGCTCGCGGCCGCTTTGTCGAACCGTTCCGGGCGCGAGCCTGGAACGAAAAGAAGAGATTTGAATGTGGTTATCATAGATGATCCAAATTTGTCCGGACAAATTAGATCGAACCCTATGCAAGGTCAAACAAAGTTTTTGTCGCGCCTCGGGAAGGGACAGGTCGCCTCGCGCTCAACCAGGTCAAACGCGAAGAGAAACTTGGCCACGCCAGACAGTATGCCGCCAATCATGCCGAGCTCGATGATCTGGTCAGGCGCGTAGAATTCGCTGAGCGCGTCATGCAGGTCCGGGCTCAACGTCCCGTCGGGATTGGTTAGCCGCAATGTATCCGAGAGCGCGACCACCGGACGAAGTTCTGGACGTAGCGCAGCTGTGTCATCACTGAATACGGCATCAATCTCTGCCTCGGATAAGCCTGCTTCCAGCGCGGAGAGGCGATTGCCCTGATTGCAGAATTTGCAGCCATGCTGCACGGACAGGCGCAATCGCAAGACCTCCATCGCGGCTGGCGGAACGCGCCCGGCATTGAACACGTCGCCATAGAATCCATTGATGTACCAGCGCAGGAGATCCGGATTATTGGCTAGAACCTCGAAGAAGGTCGCTTCCCCGCGCAAGGCGGTTGAGCCATCGTGCAAAGCTTGCAAATCCTCCGGCATGGCATCGCGCGAAACGCGTGGCAGCAAGGGATCCGGTTTGGTCACGATAACGACTCGACCGATTTCATTGGCACCGGCTCCAGCGCCGTCCCGAGCGTCGTGTTCCAGCGATTGAGAAATCCGAACATGGCGATCACCGCGACAATCTCTGTGATTTCGCTGTCCGAGAAGTGGGCTTTCAAACGGTCAAAGTCTTCGTCCGTGGTCTCATTCGGCACCACACCCGCTTTCATCGCCAGATTGATCGCGGCGCGCTCAGCCTCGCTGAACAGGCCGCTATCTTCAAAGCTCCAGACTGCGTCTATCTTTTCCTGGTCAACGCCCTGCTCGCGGGCGCCGTGCGCTGCGTGCGCCGAACAATAGAAACACCCCGCCGCCTTGCTGGCCGCTTCCCCGACCAGGCGCTTCAGACCATTGTCGACAGAACCAGGCCCGTACACCGCCGCGACAAGCCCCCACATCGCTTTGGTCAAAGCGGGATGGCGCGCCATGACCAGCGCATCATTGGGCACAAAACCCATCAGGTTTTCAGCATTCTCGATCATTTGCCGCATCTCGGGATCGAGCGTGTCCGGAGATAGCGGAGCGAGCCGGGTCATTGGCGTGGATCGGAAATGATTTGGTTGAGCTCAATCGTATGCCCATCATTATCGACCAGCATCGACACCATAACCACGATGTCACCGGCCGGAGACGGGTAGCGACGCTCTTTCGGTTCGCCAATGGTCGTCACACCCGGTGCGGCGGCCGCCGCCGGGAATGTGACGTCCAGGGTCTTGGAATTGAACAGCAACACGATTTCGCCGGGCGTGAAGTCAGCCGGGTCAGGTTCGGCCAGATCCTGCGCCGTCTGATCCAGGAATTGCCACAGGCCGAGCATGCCGATGAAACTGTTATTGGCCTTAAGCAAGACCAGGCGCGAGCGGTTCTGTCCATCGGCGCCAAAGCGCATCGCCAGGCCTGGCGAGGTCAGCTCCTGGTCATATTCCACAGTCATGCCGAGCGCATCGCGATACAGCGCCAGCGATTTTTCGATATCGCGAACGACCAGGGTTGTCCGACGCAAATCAAGCGGATTGGCATCGGCGACGGGCGCTTCGACCTCAACCTCGACGGTTTCCACGCGCACCACCTCGCGGTCGAAATCGCGCGGCGCGTCTGCGCCTTCTATGACGACACATCCAGATAGACTTAGCGCGGCGAAAGCTGCGATGATTGAAGATTTCATGTTTGTCCTCCAGGCGGAACACTTTCCGCAAAATGAGTGGCAATCTGTTCGCGTGTGGCGACCCAGACATCGCGGTGCGCTTTGACATGGTCGAGGAAATGCTGAAACGCATCGATCCGACCCGGCCGTCCGATAATCCGCAAATGCAGACCAAGCGACATCATCCGCGCGCCTTCTTCCTGCGACTCCCGCAACAGCCAGTTGAACGTGTTCTTGGCATAGGACAGCCACATGTCCGGCGTGAAGCTGGGGCTGAGCCAGAATTTCATGTCATTGGAGTCGATCGCATAAGGCAGGATGACCATCGGCTGCGTCGAACCGTCTTTCATCTTGACGTCGGCCCAGTATGGGAAGTCATCGGAATAATCATCCATATGATAAAGATAACCCTGCTCTTTCAGGATCCGGCGCGTAATGTCCGTGTGCAGGTAGCGCGACAACCAACCGACCGGGCGCCGTCCGCAGGTCTCCTGGATCGAGGCCGTACCCTTTGCGATGAAAGCAGACTCTTCAGCCTCGTCCATGAACGCGGTGAAGGCCCATTTGTGCCCATGATTGCAGGGCTCGTCGCCGCGGGCGACGATAACTTCGCCCAGCCATGGCGCCTTTTGCAGCGCCTGCCCGCACACCGTCCATGTGGCGTTGACTCCGGCCTTGTCCAGGATCTTCAGGATGCGCGGCGCGCCGCGATTGATGCCATATTGATAATTGCTTTCATTGCCATGGATCCGGATCGGTTTGCCAGGCACGGCGCCCAGCTCGTCGACCGGTTCCGGGCGTTTGTCGCCTTCATCGATCCGGCGTTCGGCACCCTCTTCAACATTGACGACGATGGACAGCGCGAGCTTGGCTCCGTTCGGCCAGGTGAACCCTTTCGGGGCAGGATCAGGCGGCAGCGCCATTAGTGGGGTTCCTCCCCGCCGGACACGTTCATGCTTTCCGCGGTGATATAATTGGCCTCATCAGAGCAGAGGAAGGCCACGGCATTGGCGGTGTCTTCTGGCAGGCCCGGACGCCCCATCGGGATCCGCGCCGCCATGGCTTCGAGATAGTCCTCAACGGAATCCGCACCGACGACTTTCGAGAAATACTCGTTCTGCCAGGCCCCGAGCCCCGTGGTGACATGGTTGGGACAAACATTATTGACGGTAATCTTGTGCCCGCCCAGCTCAACCGCCGCTGATCGTGCGAGCCCAACCAGACCATGTTTCGAGGAGGTATAGGCTTGCGCATGTGGGAAGCCGGATTTGGCGGCTTGCGACGCAATATTGATGATGCGCCCGCCTTTGCCTTGCTCGACCATGCGCTCCGCCGCGGCTTTGACGCCAAAGAAAGCGCCGGTGAGATTCACATCAATGACGGCCCGCCAATCGTCTTCGGTGACCTCCAACAAAGGCTTCATAATGTAGCCGATGCCGGCATTATTAACCCAGATGTCGAGACTGCCATGCGTGTCGATGGCGTGATTGGCCAGGCCGCGGACATCTTCCAGAGACCGCACGTCACAGACCTTGGTCGAGGATTGCACGCCCAAGGCACGCATATCCGCCGCGATGGATTCCATCTCATCGGTTGAGCCAATATGTTCCGCGCCCGTGGCCGCATCCCGCGGCGCGCCAATGTCGGAAATAACAATATTGGCGCCATCTTCGGCGAGGCGTTTGGCAATGGCTTCCCCAAGCCCCTTGCGGCGGCCTGATCCTGTGATCACCGCCGTCTTTCCGGTAAACCGTCCCATCAATGCCTCCTAGCCAAGCTTGTCGGTCACGATGAAGACGAGGTCATCGGCCATGGCCTGAAACTCACCGGCAATGGCCTGCATGGTTTCGGTCGAGACTTCGCCGCCAAACGTCTCCATGTCATTGACGTCAATCGTCTCGATATAGGCATAAGGCGGCGTATCCTCCGAGCCGAGCAAGCCGGTCGATTTGAACACAGCGAATTCATCGACCGATGTCAGCCCATTCACGGTTGGAATGTCCTTTGTTTTCGCCCATGCCTCATAATCAGCGACGCTGACTCCGGGCTTCAAATTGAAGAGTGCGACAATCTTGGTACTCATATCCGGAACCTTCCCTATAGCTTATTTTCTCAAATGATATATCTTTTAGGACAAATGCATAGCCCCTCCGTTGAAAGTGTCGCGAAACCGCGCCATTTTGTGAAGGGCAAAGGAGAGATGATATGGCCGATACGGAACGCGACCCCCGTCCAGACCCCGTCGAATATGATGGTCCCCCGGATTATCGGGTTGTCGGCCGGCATGGCGTCTATCCCGAAACCAGCCATGACGAGATTGCGCGGTTCAATTTTCTGGCTCAGATGAACCGCCATTTGTCGACCAAAGTCATGCCAGGCGTTGCCGAGGCATTTGACGCACGAATCGAACCGAAGCGTAAAACCGCCTACAAGACGCGCCATCAGGTCCGCAAGGATCTGGTCCAGGACCCGATGTTCCAATGGTGGTCTGCCATGCGCCGCGCGACGATGGAGACCCGCCAGCAAGCCGGGCGCTGGGTGACCATTCGCCAGGCCGAAGCCCTGAACGAAAAAGTCCGGGAACTGACAGAAGGCGATGCGCGCCTCGTTCTGGATCCAGCATTCGAACAGCCCCGCTCGACTGCGGCGATTGACCATCATTGCATGCCCGGCTCCTATCACACGGAACTGACCCCGGGCGACATTACCGGTCCCGCCAATTATGATGCTGGCATCTTCGCGACGACGGGCGGCATGCTGGGCCGGTTCAATGATGGCGGCGGCGTCGCGGTCGCTCAATGGGTTCAGCAGAACCTGCCGGACTTCAAACCCAAGAGAATTCTCGATCTCGGCGCCGGGTTGGGCCACAATGTCCTTCCCATTGCGGAAGCCTTCCCGGACGCCGAGGTCATTGCGGTCGATGCCGGCGCGCCGATGCTGCGCTATGGCCTGGCTCGCGCCAAGAGTATGGGCATCGAGAATGTCACCTTCATCCAGGGCGATGTTTCCGACCTCAAGGATATGTTCGAAGATGAAAGCTTTGACTGGGTGCAGTCGACCATGTTCCTGCACGAAACCAGCTACAAGACCATGCCCATGATCTTTGCCGAGACGCAAAGACTCCTGAAGCCCGGCGGCATCGTGCTGCACGTCGAACAACCGCAATATTCAGATGAGATGCCGCTCTTCGAACAAGCCATGCGGGACTGGGATGCCTTCTACAATAATGAGCCGTTCTGGACGAAGATGCATGAAGTCGATCTGGATGCCTGGATGGAAAATGCCGGCTTTAGCCAGGACAGCCTGATCCATGGCGGCGTTGCCGCCGTGGTCGACCCGGACGTCTTTCCCGAAGCCGCTGAAGATGATGAGCAGGAAGACTATGGCCGCAAGGCCGCATGGCACGTCATTGGCGCGCGCAAGGAGGGCTAGGACATGTCGGCAACATCCCTCGATCCCCTGAAGCTCGCTGGCAGCAAGGCCAAAGGCAAACGGCCCTGGTTTCTGGAAAACCCCGACACCGAGCGCGTGATGAACATCACCCTGGCGCTGATGCAGGAAGTCGCCGTGATCCGCGAGCGACTGGACACCGTCGAACGCCTGCTGGATCGCGACGGCGTGGTGACGCGCGATGCGATTGACAACTATGAGCCCAGCAAGACAGAGGCCGATGAGCGCGGCTACTGGATGCAGGAATATATCGCGCGTTGTCTGCGCATTCTGCAGCAGGACCGCGAAGCCATTGCCCGCGGCAAGGAAGATTCCAGCGAAGACGTCGCCGACGAATTCGCCAAGGTCGATTGATGCGTTCGGGGGCCCTAGGCGCGATCGGCTTGAGCTTGGCGCTCAGCGCTTGCCAAACTGTGCCTGCCCCTCCGGAGGGACCCTCGCTCGATCAGCACCTGGATGAGATGCTGACCTGGTTCCCGGGCGTTTATGATAATTTCGAACAGATTGAGTCAGAGCGCGCCGCAGATCTGGATACCGGCTTGCGCCATCGCCACCTGAATCACACCTTCTATCCGGTGGCCATTCCCGGCATTCCGGGGCGCCTGCTTTACGCGCAGCAATATCAGCATCACGACCCGGCCGATCTCTATCGCCGGCGTATCTATTCCTTCGAACCTGATGCTGAAGAAGACGCGATCCGTCTGACCATATACACGCCGAGATCGCCGGACGCGCTGACCGACATCCATCTCAGCCCGGACCGCCAGGCCGCGATGACACTAGACGATTTCATTCTCAAGCCAGGCTGCGAAGTCTATTGGAAACACGCTGCGGATCAGTTTGAAGGCTATCTCAAACCGAAGGCCTGCTCTTACTATTCCACGCGCTATGACACGCAGGTCTATCTTGAGGAAACGCTGACGCTGCGCCGCGACGCCCTGTTGCTGAATGATCGCGGCGTCGATGGCGACGGCAATCTCGTCTTCGGCGTGGACGATAAGGGCCCGACCCTCAACCTGAAGCAGACGGCCTTCTCGCAGCTCGATGTCGAATTGCAGGAAATCGCGCGATTAATGTCTGGCGACTATTTCTCTGATGCCGAGGGCGGTGCCCGCGAAGGGCGCCCAATCTATATGCGGGTGCGGAATATTGTCCCGCCATTCGGCAAACGCCACGCCATGTATGCCGAAATGCGCCATGATGGACCGGACGGCGATTTCTATCGTCAGCTTGTCTACCTGTTCGACGAAGCCAACTCGCGCAGCGAAAACCGCATGCAAGCCTATCGCGTGGCGGACAAGAAAGCTGCCGCGAAGCTGATCGAAGATCCGTCTGCCTTTGCTGATGGCAAGGTTGAAACGACCTCACCCCTCTCGGATGACTGCTACACTGTCTGGTCCCCGACCGCGGCCGGATACACCAGCTGGATCGATCCAGACCGCTGCATCATTACCGGTCGACGCGGCGATCAGCGCCGGATTGAATCCCGTACAGATATAACCCCGGATGCGATCGCACAGCTTGAGCGGGGATACTCGCTGGACCGCGAACTCCTGTTTGGCAACCCGACCGGCGAACAGTACATTTGGCCGCGGGTCTCTCCCGGCGAGATGGACTAGACAGACCGCCCCATTTAAATGATATATCATTTAAATCATTCTCGATTGGGAGGCGAGCATGGGTGAGTTTCTGGCGGCGAATGAATTGGCGATCCTGCGCTGGTTGCACATTGTGGCAATGGTGTACTGGCTGGGCGGCGAATGGGGCGTGTTCCAGACCTCATACAAGGTGGTGAACCCGTCTTTGCCGCTGGAAGAGCGTCAAAGGCATATGGATACCGCCTATCGGATCGATATCATGGCCCGGACCGGCATTATCAGCTTGCTCCCGCTCGGGCTTCACATGGGATATCTCTGGGGCGTACAGCCCCTGGGCGGCGGCTGGCTGGTCGTAATGTGGCTGATCTGGCTCGTCTGGATGGGCATCACCTGGGGCGCCTTCGCCAAGCGGGGCACAGCCTGGTTCAAACCGCTTTCGGATATCGAAGATTGGACGCGATACATTCTGATCCCGACCCTTCTGATCACCTCGCTCATGTCGCTGACCGGCAATGGTCCTTTTGCTGGCGGAGAGGGCCAGCTCTGGTTTGCCGCCAAGATCCTGACCTATGGCACGGCCTTGATTATTGGCGTCATCCTCCGCCTGATCATGCATGAGTGGCAGAAAATGTTCCCGGTCCTCGCCGCGGGTCCCAACCCGGACGTCGAAACCAGACTCAATAAGTCGATCCAGCTCGGCCGCAATGTCGCTTACATGTATTGGGTCCTGATCCTGACCACAGCCTTTTTCGGCGCCGTCAAACCCTTCTAGTCAAAGCTTGGATCGGACGGCACTTCGGAAATCACGAACGTTTCTGCGTCGTGCGGCTGGCCAATCTCAAAATCGGTCCAGACCGCCTCATTGGCAAGGACGCCATCATAATAGAGCCGCACCCGCCCGGCCTGTTGCCAACTGACATCCGGCTTGGAAAAATAGTCTGAATAGCGCCGCTCATGCCAGCCGCGCGGCGTGTCGAACCCGACATAGAGGATTTGCAGTGTGCTGCGGTCAAAGCCGAACAGTGTCTGCCCGCCGGACGGGTCGGTGAGCTGGACCATATAGGCGGGCTTGCCATCAATCGTGCGATCGGATCGCCGCGCTTGCGTCCAGCCCTCATCCAGCGCATTGCGAATGGCACCAAAGCCAAAATTGTTGCTCCACATCGCATTCGCTGACTGATCTTCCATGCGACCGTTCTGATTATACGTCGCTTCGCCATCAAAGCTGAGCAGCATGGCAAGCTTGTCGCCCTGCCAGGCCTCGATCCGGACTTTGCCATTGGCCGCGTGGGCGTCGGCTTTCTCATCGGCAAAGACGCGCCACATGGCATAATTGTCCCAGGTCCGGGACCCACCATCCTGGCCATAAATCACGTTGTAGCCGGACAAAAACAATGTGCCCGGATTGACAAAAGTCTCGCCGCCAGCCGCTTCATGCGCCTGGGCAATAATCGCGTAGCCATCCAATTGCGGTTTGGATTGACCGGCACTGGTGAGCAGGACGGTCGTTCCCGGCACATCCGGTTTTTCTTCCGTCAAATCGTGTTCCGACACAGTCTGACAGCCTGCGAACACGAGAACACTGGCAAGTCCCAAAGACCATTTCATCATCACCTATCCTTCCACAATCATCACATGCGCATCCGCGAGAGGTTGGCGCGCCGCTTTCAGCTTCTCATAGGCGTCGGAATTCCAGAATGCCTTTATCGCATCTTTGCTCGGCCATTTGGAAATGACCGCGCTGGTGCCATCAAACAGGCCACCCTCCAGCGACTCGACGCCGGGTCCACGCAAAACGTATTCGCCGCCATACTCACCGATCAACTGCGCCGTCGGCATCCCGTATTCGCTGATAAAGCGGTCGCGATCATGGATCTTTGCAAAGACAATCATATAGGCGCTCATCATCTTTTCTCCTTAAGGTCCTAGCCGCGGCCAGAACAAATGATATATCTTTTCTTATGCCGCCCTTTTCGGGGCTTTGCAAAGGGCTTGCTGGAATGAAACTTCTCCGCGCTGCGACCGTGACCGTTGCCGACTTGTCCAGGACCATGGGTCTTTATAGCGACTATTTCGATTATGCGGTCATCGAACAAGGGGTGATCCCCGAGGCGCTGGCGTCCAGCTGGCACACGCCGAAATCCGCAGGCTGCCCTTATGCCGTGATGCAACCAAGCTCCAGCGCCGACATTTTCCTGCGCTTCGTCGAACAGCCGCCGGTCGAGGAATTCAAGGCGCTGCGCTCCTATGGCTGGAACGCGATCGAGATTTGTGTCCAGGACGTCATGGCAGCGAACGCACGCATGCTGGACAGCCCGTTCGAAATTATCGGACCGCCCAACAAGATCCCCGGCCTCGATGCCATCCATCCGATGCAGGTCAAAGGTCCGGATGAGGAAATCGTCTACCTCACCCAGATCAATGATGATCTGCCCGAATACGATTTGCCACGCGCGGGCAGCCTGATCGACAAATTGTTCATCCTCGTGATGGGCAATTCGGATCTGGACCAGGCCGCAACGTGGATGCAGGAAAAATGCGGGCTTGCGTTCGGGCGCGAAATGGAAATTCCGTACACGATGATCGCTAAGGCGTATGGCACGCCGCTGGATGAGCTGCACCGCATCTGTACCCTCATTCACGACAAGGATGTCTTCCTGGAACTGGACCAGTATCCTGAAAACGCGGTCTCGCGGCCAAGGCATGAGGGCATGCTGGTGCCCGGCTGCGCCATCGGCACCCTGTTCCATCCCGACTTTGACAGCTTGCCGGGCCCCTGGCTGACGGCGCCGACCGTTCGCGACGGCGCGATTTACAAAGGCAACCGCGTCGGTGTCCTGCAGGACCCGGACGGCACACTGATAGAAATGGTTGAAGGATAAAGCATGAAGCTCGGAACCCTGAAGCATGCGGTGGATCACAAACCCACGGCGGAAGATTTTGCGATCATCGAGGCCGATCGCCCGACCTGTCCGGACGACGGTCTGGTTGTTCGGGTCGTGCATCTCTCCCTCGACCCTTATGTCGGCTCCCGCCTGCGCGGCCGGCACATGGGCGAAGCCCCGCCAGAGCCGATGAAAGGCGCTATCCCCGGCGCGATTGTCGGACAGGTCGTCGAAAGCCGCGCCGCCGCGTTTCGCGAGGGTGACTGGATCCACGCTATGGAAGGCGGCTGGCAGGAATTCGTCGCCTTGCCCGCTGAGGAGGTGCGCAAGATCGATCCGACCACGGCGCCGCTCGCGGCCCATGCCGGTGTGCTGGGCATGCCAGGCCTGACCGCCTGGGCCGGGATCACCCAACTCGCCAAGGTCGGCGCTGGAGACACGGTCCTCGTCGATGCGGCAGCGGGCCCGGTCGGCGGCACGGTCGGGCAGATTGCGCGGATCAAAGGGGCGGCGCGTGTCGTCGGGATTGCGGGCGGTCCAGAGAAATGCGCGCTGGTGACGGACACTTATGGCTTCGATGCCTGTATCGATTACAAGGCCGACGGATGGCGCGACCGACTGGCCGAGGCCCTGCCGGACGGCTTGTCTGTCTTCTTCGAGAACGTTTCGGCCGACATGGCCATGCTCGCCCTCACGCATGCGCAGACTTATGCGCGCGGTGTTCTGTGCGGCCTGGTCGATGCTTACCACACAGAGACGCAGAGCCAGCACCCGCTAAATGCCGGCCTCATCATTGGCAAACGCGCGCAACTGCATGGCCTCGTTGTCTATGACTTCTACCCGCGCTGGGATGAGTATGTTGCTGAAGCGGCACCCTGGATCACAAGCGGCAAGCTGAAATTCGCCGAAGACCGGGCCGAGGGCCTGGACAATGCCCCCGCCCTGTTCGCCCGTCTGATGGCGGGCCAGAATAAAGGCAAGGCGGTCGTCACCGTCGCGGCGGAGTAAAGACGATGATACGCAAGGGCTATGTTGATGGAGCGTTCGGCCAGATCCATTACCGCCTGGCGGAGGCCCAAAGCGATCGCGGCAAACCGGCACTGATCTGTCTGCACCAAAGCCCGAAAAGTGGTCTGGAGTTTGAAACATTCATGCGCGAGGCCAGCCGCGATCGCCTGGTCATTGCACCGGATTATCCGGGCTATGGCATGTCGGATCCGGCGGCGTCCGAAGACGCCACCACGATCCCGATGTATGCCGAAGAGATGTGGCGTGTTGTGGATGGACTTGACGTCAAGACCGTGGATCTGTTCGGCAATCACACGGGCGCGAAGGTCGCGGCCCAAATGGCGCTAACGGGGCGCGACCGCGTCCATGCCATCGCGATGATTTCAGCCGCCATTCTGACAGACGAAGAACGCGAAATGTTCAAGGACATGTTCACCCCCATCCCGCTCGACGCCGAGCATTCACGCTTCAAAATCAGCTGGAACCGGATCATCGAGCGTCAGGGCCCGGGGCAAACTCTGGAGATGATGGATCGGTCCATCTACATGAACATGATGGGCGGCGAGGCCTATGAATGGGGCCATGTCGCGGCCTTTGCCTGGGGCAAGCCGTTCGATGACGCGCTGGCAAAGCTGCCGCATCGGATCACTCTGTTGAACCCGACCGACGACCTGACCGAATGCACCCGCCGCGCGGAAGCATTGATGCGCAATGGCGAGATCATCGAATGCCCGCAATGGGGCTATGGCTTCATGGATGCGTTCCCGAAAGACAGCGCAGATCTGGTGCTCGGTAAGCTGGATGCATCGCCGTCGGTCTAGTGGCCGTCTGTATATCGATACTTGCCCAGGAAGAGCAGCGGGATTGTCGATATGAACAGGATGATCGCCGCGCTGGTCAGCGTGAAGTTCCAATCATGCCCGGGCAGAATGCCCAAATTGATGCCCAGGAAGTGAATGCCCCGGCCATCGGCAATATCGGTCATGATGCTGGGGCCCAGCCCAGCGCCCAGGGCAAAGAATCCATAGATCGCGCCATAGATGGCCGAATAGGATTTCATCCCGAAATATTTCGACACCATATAGGCCATAAAGTCATATTCGACCCCGGCGCCAAACCCGATCATCAGGATCGCGATCGTCGCCGTCATAGGGGTCACACCCGGTTGTGCGAGCATCCACAAAGCGATGGCCGGCGACGCGAGGAAGAAGAAAGCCACGCCTGGCGCCCAGAAGCGGTCAATGAGATAGCCGCCAATGATGCGTCCCCCCAGGACGGCGAGGCCGGTCAGCGTGGCCAATCCGACTGCCTCGTCCATGCCGAACTCATTGGCCCGCAAAACGCGCTCAATGTTCGGGATGATCGCGCCGATCGCATAGGAAATGGGCACAAAGGAAATCGCGAGCAGCCAGAACCGCCACTCCCTAAGGGCTTCCGGCAAAGACATGCCGGGCAGCTCAACCGCCTGTCCTTCTTCGACTTGTGGCGGAGATTTCTTGATATCCAGCACCATCATCATCAGCATCGGAATGAAGACCAGACCGCAGAAGGCGAACGCCATGGCATATTCCAGCCGCAGCCCATTCTGCCCGATCAGCGGCACGACCTGACTGATCACCATCCAGACCAGGCCAATTGTGCCCAGGAGTGCGATCCCGAGAATCGGATACTTCATGTCGACAATGCTGGCTTCGCTCGCCGGCTCGTCACTGACATCGCGAAGGCTGAGATAGGACAGCGGCAGCGCGATCACGATCGGCAACAGCCCCAGCAACACATAGGCCGAGCGCCAGCCGGACCCGCCAACAAAATGGAACGCCTCGTTCGAGACGATATATTGAGAGCCAAACTTGGCGAGCGCCCCGAACACGCCGGTTGCAATCAAGGCAATCCCAAGCGCAATGCCGCGATTATCCTTGAACCAGTTCGCCACCGGACGCGTAAACGTGATCGGCAATGTACCGGCACCTGCAAAGGCGAGCACCAGCCAAAGCGCGATATAGAGTGTCTTGGATCCGGTATTCAGCGCCAGCGCCATCATCGCCAGCCCAAAGGTCACAATCGATACCAGCGCCACGCGACGCGCCCCGAATCGTTCCGCCAGCACGCCGATAAAAGGCGACGCAAAAAAGGCTCCGAACGTATAAATGGCAAGCGCGTTGAGAATATCACCCGCCGACCAGCCCATCGGTCCAAACTCACCAAGCAAAGGCGGGATCATCACGCCAATCGTGTAGAAAGGAAGGGGAGAAAGACCGAGCCCGACGCCGACCGCCGCCGCCGCCAAGACCGGCCAACCGCGCTTAAACTCGCCGTCCTGCTCCATATCATCCTCCAGATTCGAGAATTCGCTCTTGGCGAAATATGTTTCCTGAGGTCTATTGGTATATCTTTTCACGCAGGCGTCGAGGAAAATCTGATATGCAACTGACAAGACGTGGATTTGTCGTCGCCAGCGGTGCGGCTTTGACAGCAAGTTGCACGCCAATTGTGCAAAACAAGCAGGATGCAGACGTCTTGATTCTGGGCGCGGGCCTGGCGGGTCTGCACGCCGCGCGCATGCTGGAAGCCGATGGGTTCAAAGTCATCGTCCTGGAAGCGGACACACGTATCGGCGGGCGCATGTGGACGCTGGACCAGGTCCCGGGACGGCCAGAGGCCGGCGGGCAGCAAGTCGGACAATCCTATGCCCGTATTCGATCCTCCGCTATTGATCTCGGTCTCAATATCGTGCCGCCCGCGCCAGGTGGATCGCGGGACAAGACCATGGTCCTCGGCAATCGCGTTTTTGACGCGCGCGACTGGGCCGCGGCGCCCGAGAACCCATTTCCAGACGCGTTCAAGCGCGCGACACCGGATGCGGCGCTCTTCATGGCGGCAGCTGGCCAGAACCCGCTGGTTGATCAGTATGCCTGGCGCGAGATCGGTGCGGAGTACGATATCAGCGCCCAGGCCTTTCTCGAGCAGGCCGGCTTTGATCCGGCGTCTCAAGCGCTCTGCAATATCGCGCTCAATGCCAATGATCTCAGCACTTATTCAATGTTGAATCTGTGGCGCAGCCTGACCCTGTTCGCGATTGATTCTTCAAGCGGAGGATCGGAGGAAATTGAAGGCGGCTCGCAGCGCTTGCCCAAGGCGATGGCCGCGAGCCTATCCGACGGCGCCCTGAAAATGGGACGCCGCGTTTCTGCCATCACGGCGACAAATGAAGGGGTCGAAGTCACCGCCGCTGGCACCACGTATCGCGCCGCCTTTGCGGTCAGCACCCTTCCCTTCCCGGTGCTGCGAACCCTCGCGCTCACCCTGCCGGATGACGCGCCGCCGATTCAACCCATCATCGATCTAATGCCCTATACGCAAATCCAGCAGGTCCATCTGGAACTCGAACAGGCACCGACCGATGACCTGCCAATCATGATGTGGACCGACACCCCGATCGAACGCGTCTTTCCGGTTCGCAACGCCGCCGGCGAGACCGTCGCCCTGACGTGCTGGGTCAATGGCAGCGGCACGCGCCCTTCCGTGAGCGATGAAGACTGGAAACTGCTGGCGGAGGAAACCCTCGCCACGACGCGCGGGATCAAGGCGAAAGCGCACGCCGTGGTGCGCTGGGATGAAGACCAGGCCTTGAGCGGCGGCGCCTATATGCATTGGGCGCCGGGCCAGATTCAGCCCTGGGCAGAACGCGTGACACAGCCGACCGGACGGTTGCACTTTGCCGGCGAACATACGTCTTTCCTGCACACGGGTATGGAAGGCGCGATGGAATCCGGTGAGCGCGCGGCTTATGCCATCATCGAAGCGGCCGCTGGTTCCGCGGCGTAATAGGGAATGCTCTCAAAGCCGATCAGTTCAACATCCGGCGTTACATAACCCGGTTTGACGGGTTCGGTTCGGGCGAGATCCGTCGACAGATATTTCTTATTATCATCACAGAAAATCGTCGCGACAGTCGCCTCACTTCCGAGCTGGTCCTGGACGGCCAGTGCACCAATCAGATTGGCACCGGAGGATATGCCGACAGCAAGTCCCAACTCGGAAGCAAGGGTCTGGGCCATGAGAATGGCATCGCCATCACTCACGGAAATCACGTCATCAATCTCATCGAGCTTGACGATGGCAGGAATGAAATCATCGGAAACACCCTGAATGCGATGCGACCCAATTTTGTACCCGGTCGACAAGGTCGGCGATTCCAACGGCTCGAGCGGATGCACTTTCACGCTTGGCGCGGCCTGACGCAAAGCACGCCCCACGCCCATGATTGTGCCGCCCGTGCCAACCCCGGCAATGAACGCGTCAGGGGCGAGGTTCAGGGAGGCCAGCTGGCTGAGAATCTCTGGGCCCGTGCTCGCCGCATGTGCATTGCAATTCTCCTGATTGGCAAACTGGCAAGGCAGGAAGACATCTTCCCGCACCGCGGCCAGTGCTTCCGTGGCCGCAATCGCGCCGAGGAACCCGCCCTCCTCCCGCGAAATCAGGTGCAAATCCGCGCCCAGCGATCGCAGCAGGGATTTTCGTTCTTCGCTCATCCAGTCCGGCATATAGATGCGCACCGGATGACCGAGCGCGCGCCCCAGCGCGGCAATGGCAATTCCGGCATTTCCACTTGTTGCTTCAGCGATTGTGTCGCCCGGTTTCAGGGCGCCGCTGGCATAGGCACATCGTAAGATGTTCAGCGCCATCCGGTCCTTGATACTGCCCGTCAGATTGTAGTGTTCGGCCTTGGCGAATATGACACGACGCTTGCCTTTCCAGGTCAGATGGACCGCGAGCAGCGGTGTTCGCCCGATCATATGGGCGAGCGAATTCAACTTACGTTGCTCACAAAACTCAATCTCGGTCAGACCAGAAAACGCCATGACTGCCTCCTATGCGAGGAGTTTGCCGCATGAAACATCAAAAATCATTACGTTCTTTCGCTAAAAAAGACTATTTTTCGTAAGAATTTTCGATTATATACCGCATTCATGAGAAACATTGATGATACCGATCGCCAGATCCTGAAAATCCTGCAAGCCGATTCGACGACGCCTCTGGAGACGATTGGCGAGCGGCTGAGCGTCTCCGTCAACACATGCTGGCGGCGCGTTCGCAGACTCGAGGACGATGGCATCATCCAGGGACGTGTCGCCATTTGCGACCCGGAGAAACTCGGCGTCGGCCAGACCGTCTTTGTCGCCGTGAAGACCAGCGATCATTCATCGGCCTGGCTCAAGAAATTCTCGAAAACCGTCTCGGCCATTCCGGAAGTCGTTGAGTTTTATCGCATGGCCGGCGAGGTCGACTATTTGCTGAAAATCGCGGTCAGTTCTGTCGCAGATTATGACCGGGTCTATAAGTCTCTGATCTCCAAAATCGAGGTCGCGGATGTCAGTGCAACCTTCGCCATGGAGTGTTTGAAAAACACAACGGAGCTGCCGATCTGATCAGTCTGCCGCGCCCTCCGGCGCATGGGTGCAACTGGCTTGAATCCAGCGCAGATTGATCCCGATCCGCTCGGCATCGCCCTCATTCCAGGCATAGGACACGGCGCGATCACTGTCGCCTTCCATGACATAGAGGGTGAGTGAGGGGCGATTGCTTCCATACGGCCAGTCCACATTGCGCAGGCGCAGACGGATCTTGCGCGGTGTCTCTTCGTCCGTCATCAACACGGCCTCGCCGCCCTGATCGTGCAAACTGACACCGCGGCGGAAATCCCAGTCGCGCATACCTTCACCGGAATCGCCATGTGAAGCGCCGCGCAGGATTGCTGTCCAGCACTCGAATGTGCGAGCGCGTCGAAGCCGCGCTTCAACGGCTTCGCTGCCGCGGGATGCAGTAACCCAGAAATCCTTATCCGAAAGCATCATGCTGACATTGAGCGACGCGTCAGATACCGGGCGCGGAAACAGAGAATCGCAGCCCTCGCCCACAGCCTCGCCTTGAAACTGCCCGCCCTGGCGCTGCCAATAGACGTCACATCCGGTCGGAACGGGCGGCAGCACACCGCCGGGCAGCGCGATCGATTGACGAATGTGTTGCCGGGCACTGTCGAGCGTGATCGTGTGCACCAGTGTCGCGGGCTCCTCCCCCTCAACGGTTCGGACCGCCTGAAACACGGAGACAAGCGCGTTCGGATCCGCTTCCTCGCTCAGCACTGCTGGCGAGATTTCAATATGCTGGCGCGGCGCGATCTGGTCGGTCTCCATCCCCGCATCTTCGGCAAAGAAGACATGGCGGTCGCTGTCCCATCGGCCTTCAAACTGGTCGACAAATTCATGATAATCCTTGACCAACCACCCCGGCGCTGTGACCTCTGGCTCCTGCGCGGTCGCGCAGGACGATGTCAGCATCAAGATGCAAACGCTTAACAGATGACGATGCAACATGTTCAAGTCTTCTCCATAAAAAAGGCGGATCCGCGGATCCGCCTTTTTTTTACGTCAGTTTTCGCGTCTTTAAAATGACTTGCGAACGGTCACGCCATATTGAGAGCCACGCGGAAGGAATGATACGTGCGCCCGCGCGAAAAAGCGAAAATCACCGGGATCGACATAGCGAAACACGTTCGCCGGCGTATCATCATCCCCGATATTCCGGCCCCAGAATGATGCTTCCAGGCCATGCTCTTCATTCGTGAATGTCAGGCGAGCATTTGCCTTGAAACTGTCACCTGTTTCGATCAGGTTTTGGACTTGCGCGTAGCGCGAAGATGCATAGAGACCATCAACGCGAACACTCGGTTGCCAGCCGGCAAAATCTTCGAATGTATAAGTGCCCGAAACAATGCCGGAGTTTTTTGACACGCGAGGCACGGAAAATCCGACCAATGTGTCCGACGGCAATATCGTCGCCTGTGTCGGATCACTGCCCTCTGTAAATTCTCCGTCTGATGTCGACCAGGCGCCGCCAATGGTGAAATTTTCGGTGACGTCAAACTGACCATCGACTTCAAATCCATTAATCTCGGTCGCACCGGCATTCAGCACCACGGTGACCTGAACCTGGTCAGGGGTTCCTTCATTCAGGATAACAACCTGACTGATCTGCTGGTCTTCAAGCTCGATCCGGTACAAGGCTCCCGAAAGCCGCAACCGGTTATCCATAAACTGACCTTTGGCACCGATTTCATATTGAGTTGCAAGCTCCTCATCGAATGACACGAATGGCGCTTCGGCCGGATTGGAGGGATCGACACCGGTATTGAATCCACCGGCCTTGTTGCCGGTCGATACATTACCATAGATCAGCACATCATTCGGGAACTGGTATTCTGCCGTTGCACGCCAGGTAAAGCCATCAAACGATTCTGACAGATCGACGCCGCTCACCGTGGTGACCGATACATCTTCTTCATAGGCCCGCCCTTCCAATCCGATCGAGAAGGCATCCGTCAGCGCAAAATCAATGGCGCCATAGACAGCTGTCTCTTCATTTTCGGATGATCCATCAAAAGCGTAATTCGCTTCCAGAATATTACGGTCACGTCCTTCATTTTCTTCGTCATAAACGAAGACGCCCAGAATCCAGTCGAGACTGGAGCCGATCGAACCATTCAAACGAAGTTCTTGTGACCAATAGGTGCGGTCTGCCATATCATCGGTCACCCATGCGGATGGGAACGACCCGAACGAATTGCCGACAATGGTTGGTGAGTAGGACTGGTTTACCACATTGTGGGTGTCTTCCTGGGTCAAACCCACCATGTAAGTCAGCGTCAGATTTTCAGAAAAGTCGTAGGACGCATCGCCGGTCACACGTGTGATTTCGCGATCCAGCCCGGCACGGAAATCCCACGCTGCGGGAATGCCTCCAAAGAATGGCGAAACTATCTGTCCCTGATCTGCCGAGGTAGAGATATCGACATTGTCCGGCGTCGAAGCCTCACCGCAGAAGTAGGAGCGAATAACCTCGGGACACGCCGTTCCGCCAGCAGCAACAGAATTGTTGAATGTTGAGTCAAACAACTGTCCGGCAAACTGACCGTCTTCATCCTTTGAATAGTATCCGCGAAGATTGATTTCCAGCTCAGGAGTCTGCGACGGTTGGAAATTCAGGGAGCCATAAACCGCCGTCGTCTGTTCTTCTCCAACATCGCGAGCGCCAGCGGTATTTGCGCTGACATTATCGTATTCGCCGCCATACGTGTAATATCGCCCACCGATCGCCGCACTGAGACCGTCAGCCAGCGGCCCGGCAATCCGGCCCGTCACTTCGTATTGATCGTGTTCAGCATAGGTCGCGCTCAGGTCGGCTTCAAACTGATCCGGTGTCTTCGAAATATAGTTGATAACGCCGCCATAAGTGGACCGGCCATACAAGGCACCTTGCGGGCCTTTCAGCACTTCCACGCGCTCGACATTATCGAGTATTTCAGAGATCAAGCCTGAGCGGACATAAACACCATCAATGAAAAGTCCAACGGGTTGAGGGGTTTCCGCACGCAAGTTCGAAATACCGCGGATGACGGGACGTTCACCGGTTCGACCAAAATCTCCATTGATTTGAAGACCGGGCGTCAAATCAGCCACGTCACGAGCGCTCAGCGCTCCGAAGTCCTGTAACGTTTCGGCTGAGAACGCAGAAACGGAAATTGGCGCTTCAAGCAGTGTTTCCGCTTTTTTCCGGCCGGTGATGACAATTGTCTGCTGCCGGGATTCGGCTTCCTCGTCGCCGCTGACATCCTGCGCCGACGTGGGCATGGCATATGCGCTCATCGCGATCGCCGCCGTACCAATCATCAAAAATTTTCTGGACATATGAGTCTCCCCGCTGCGTCATCGTGTCATCGACACAAATGACATAATGATATATCTTTTATCCTCAGGTTTGGTCTAAGTGCGAAATTGTGATTTGACCAGCCCGCCAGGAAACTTTCTCGACGTCTCGTGACGAAAACAACACACATCCAGGAAAGGAGCCTTCAATGCCCGAAGGAATGACCGCAAACGAATTGAAGACCATCATGCCCTTGCTGGCCCGCCATGAAGGCGTGTGGGAAGGCAAGTACAGGTTCTTCAATCCTGCAGGGGTTTTGATCGACGAACATGATTCGCGCCTGATCTGTCGATTTCCGGATTCTGGGCACCCATACCATCAGACCAACCTTTATCGCTGGGCGGATGGCAAGCGCGAAACGCGAGACTTCCCCGCCATGGTCGAGAATGGCCGTTTGAAATGGGATAATGAGTTTATCAATGGCTGGGCGTGCGATGTGGCGCTCGATGATTTCAACCGAACCACCATGCTCAATTGGACCCGCACCGGCGAACCGGATCTCTATCTGTATGAAATGATCCAGCTGTCGGATGACGGACAATCACGCGCCCGCGTCTGGCAATGGTTCAAGGCCGATCGCTTGTTCCAGCGGACTCTGGTGGACGAAACCTTCGTCACCAAAGACTGGGCCGCCTACGAAAACGAGACCTTCTAAGACATTCAAAAAAAAGGCCGGGACAAAATCCCGGCCTTATAGTTTGGAAGGATCATGCTGCTTATTCAGAGCCGCGATCGGGTGCCGTAATCGACCCGTCGCGAATGCCTTTATAATATTTCCAGCTGGTCATATTGGCGCGCGGATCGCCAGCCGGTGGCGGGCTGGTATATTCTGGATAGTGCGTCGCGATTTCCGCCTTCATCGTATCTGACAGCTGGTCATAGCTTTCAAGCTTGTACCCGGCTGTGTGCATATAAAGCAGACCCTGCCGGCCATTCATGTCCATCCATGGCAGCCAGTCTGCCATACGCGCCCACCCGACGGTGATCTTTGCGGAATCCGTTTCGGGATCGAGCAAATCATCGGTCCGGCCGAAGAAGTTGAACATTTCAGTGGCGTGATAAGTGCCGCCAATTTCTTTCTGGAATTCGCTGGCCAGCGGATTTGGATACCAGAGCGGCACCGTGCTGCGCATCCACCAGGTGCCGTCTTCGCCAATCTCGCCGCCCCATTGCAAGGGCGACCCGTCACGACCGGTTTCGTACATTTTGAAATTGACCGGATCATTGGCGACGTGCAGCACGTCGACCGTTTCGCCCGTCCAGGGATTGTCCCAGGTCGACAGGACTTCGCCGGTGTCCGGATCCTTGTAGAGCAGGATTTCGCGCGACACCAAATGCAGACCGGTGCCCTTCTCATCATCCTCGATGGTCGAACAGGCGCGGATATTCATGCCCTCAACGTCGAAGACGTGACGATCACGTTCGCCAGTGACGCGTGACAGCGCAATGCCGTGCCACCAATAGACTTCCGGCTGATTGTCCACGGTCGAGCACATGACCTTTCGCATAATGGTCAGGGAGTCAGCCGCATCTGTGGGATCGAGCTGCGCCCCTTCCTGGGCCTGACTGATGGTTGCACATGCGGCCAATGCCGAAAGCGATGCGCCCATCGCCAATATTTTTGAAACCAGTTTCACGGGATCCACCTCCAAATGATATATCATTTAAATGGCACGGTTAATCCCCCGCGCCAAGCCCCAATTCGTCTGACAGGCGAGATTTTCCGGCCATGCTGATCACCGTCATCGCAAGGAAGGCCCCGATCCAGGGCGCAATGGTTTTCCACATCGCGCCAGGCCCGGATCCGATCCAGCCGAGCTCATAAGCGACCGCAAGACCAAATCCAGTCAGCATACCGGTCAAGACCACAGCGCCGCTCGGTTTCAGGCCCAGGGTTCGGGCCACCACAACCGGTCCGAAGGCCGCCCCCAGCGCGACCCAGGCAAACAGAATGCGCTGAAAAATGCTCGATGGCGCCAGGAAGGTCAGCAGGACCGCCGCGATGCAGACAATGATAATCGCCGCCCGCGACACCAGGACTTCGCGTCCCCCAAAGGCCTTGCCGAGACCAAGGTCATGCGACACCGCCCCGCCGGCCACCAGCAATTGACTGTCCACTGTGGACATGATGGCGGAAAGCGTCGCCGCCGCGACAATGCCGGCCAGCATGCCCGGCAGCAAATCATCCGCGAGGGCGAAAAACACGCCCTCCGGGGCCGCCTCGCCGCCAAAGATCGCACGGCCAGAGAGGCCCAAAACCGCCATGCCGGCAAATACAAGTGCGGCCCAGGTCATCGCAACGCAGGCGCCTTTCACGCGCGCGGAGCGGTCCTTTGTGGCCATGATCCATGCCACCAGATGCGGCTGCCCCAAGGCGCCGAACCCGGTAGCGGAAAGGCCCAGCACAAATCCCAGGGCGGCGAACCCGGCCCGCCCGCCGAACGCGTCTGCATACGTTTCGGGCGCGGACGCCATCGCCTGTTGCAGCCCGGCCCATCCGCCTGCCTCGAAGAATGCCAGGGCGGGCAGCAGCACGGCGACAAGCGCCATCAGCAAACCCTGAATCGTATCGGTGATGGAGACTGCCAGGAATCCGCCCAGAAACACATAGGTCAGAATGATGACGGCGCCGATCAGAACCCCGGGGGCAAAGCCGGTCGCGAACAAGTCATCAATCGCAATCCCGGCGCCCTGAAACTGCCCGGCGACATAGAATGAGAAACAGATCGCGATCAGGACAGAAGCCAGTATGCGGATAAAGCGGGCCGATTGCGGCGCAGCGAATTGCGTCAGAAAATCTGTCAGCGTCAGCTGGTTGGCGGTCCGGCTCGCCGTCTGAAGCACATCACCCGACCAGAGCCAGACGGCCGCATACCCCGCGATGATACCGGGCACCATCCACAAGGCCGATGGTCCCGCGACATAGACAAAACCTGAAAACCCAAGCAACACCCAGGCGCTGGAACTCGACGCGGCATAGGCCAGTCCAGCGACCCAGGGTCCAAGACTGCGGCCACCGAGCAGGAAGTCTTCCTGAGACTTCGCCTTTCGCGCCGCCCAGAAGCCGATGCCAAAGAGAATACCTGAATAGACGATCAGCGTGATCAGGGCTGGCAGGTTTTGCAAAAGCGTCTCCCCTCGCCTTGTTTATTCGGCTGCGACCGGGACGGGCGCGCCTTTATATCCCAAGGGCAATCCCGCGCGCGGCGTGAAGCCGTAAAGCTCTTCCCCGGGCAGCGCCGCGCTGACAATGTCACGCGTCGCCATCAGGGCATCGAGATCAATGCCGGTATCGACGCCCATGGATTCGAACATGAAGACCAGATCCTCGGTCACGACATTTCCGCTGGCGCCTGGCGCGGTCGGGCAACCGCCCAAACCGCCGAGCGAGCTGTCAAATGTGGTGATCCCTTCTTCATAAGCTGCAAGCACATTCGCGAGCCCGAGCCCGCGCGTATTGTGCAAATGCACGCCCGTGAGGTTCTCGTGTCCGACAGCGGCGCGAACCGCTCGGATCAGGTGCCGCATCGCGCCCGGGTCGCCATATCCCGTCGTGTCGGAAAGGCCGACCTCATCGCAACCGGCAGCCATTAACCGCTCGGCGTTGCGCAGAATGATCGCCTCATCAATAGGCCCTTCCAATGTGCAGCCGAACGCGGTCGACAGGGAGCCCTCAAAATGGGGGCGTTGTGATTCCGGCAGACCTTTGATCAAGTTCGAAATAGCTTCTGCCTCTTCAATCACTTGATCATGCGTGCGCCGGATATTGCGCAACGAATGGGTTTCGCTGACCGAAAGAGGCAAGGTGATCTTGTGGGCGCCCGCTTCAATCGCGCGCTGCGCCCCTTTGAGATTCGGCACCAGTACGGCGACCTCAAGATCCGGGATCTCGATCGCATGCCGGACAATTTCGCCGGTATCCGCCATTTGCGGCAACAGTTTTGGCGACACGAATGACCCGACCTCAATCTCTTTCACGCCCGCTTGTGCCAGGGCTGTGATCCAGCGCTTTTTCTCCGCGGTCGGCATGATGGCATCGCAGTTTTGCAGACCGTCACGCGGGCCAACTTCACTGATAAGAACACTGCTTTTTGTCATCACAATCACCTTTTTACGCGCCGGGGGGCGTGACCTTTTTGTCAAATGATATATCTAATTCAATTGATATATCTATTAAAGATGTGCAGGAAAGCAAAGAGTGCGTTACTTTGCCCATCGGAGAAAAGCATGACCAGTGAAACAGGCCTGCTGGCTGGAATCAAGGTGATTGAGTTTACCCATATGGTGATGGGACCAGCTGCTGGACTTGTGCTCGCGGACCTTGGCGCAGACGTGACCAAGGTCGAACCTATTGGCGGTGACAAGACGCGCCGGCTCCGCGGCTCAGGCGCGGGCTATTTTTCCATGTATAATCGCAACAAGAAAAGCCTCGCCATCGATTTGAAGTCGCCGCAAGGCAAAGAGATCGCCCTCAAGCTGATCGATCAGGCGGATGTCTTTATCGAGAATTTCCGCCCCGGCGCATTGGATAAGCTCGGCTTTGACTATGCCAGTCTTTCGACGCGCAATCCGCGGCTGATCTATTGTTCCGAGAAAGGCTTCCTGGAAGGCCCATATTCCCACCGCACCGCGCTGGATGAAGTCGCCCAGATGATGGGCGGCCTGGCTTACATGACCGGACCACCCGGACGGCCATTGCGCGCCGGCAGCAGCGTCATTGATGTCACTGGTGGCATGTTCGGCGCAATTGCTGTTCTGGCGGCCTTGCAAGATCGGGCGCGGACGGGGAAAGGCCGCCATGTCAGCGCCTCTCTGTACGAAACGACCGTGTTCCTGGTCGGTCAGCATATGGCACAATATGCCGTCACCGGCACACCGGCGGCCCCGATGCCGGCGCGCGTTTCGGCATGGGCCGTCTATGACGTGTTTGACGTCAAAGATGATGAGAAGGTTTTTGTCGGTGTCGTCTCCGACACGCAATGGCGTGCATTCTGCGCGGCGTTCGATCTTACGGAATGGGCGGCGGATGCGTCGCTTGCCTTGAACAATGAACGCGTCGTGCGCCGGGATGAGATTATTCCGGTCCTGCGCCAGCTCTTCGCCGAGTTCACCAAAGACGAATTGATGAGCAAGCTCGAAACCACAGGCTTGCCTTTTGCGCCGATCCAGCGCCCGGAGGATCTCGCCACTGATCCGCATCTGGTCGAAAGCGGTGGTCTGCTCGACATGACCATTCCGGAAGGCGGCGAGATTTCATTACCTGCCATGCCGATTGCCATTGACGGCATCCGCCCGGGCCTGTCCATAAATCCGCCCGAGATTGGCGAACATTCCCATCAGGTGTTGAAGGCACTTGGCCTTTCTGATGACGAGATTGAGCAATTGCTCGCGCAGGGATTGATTGAGTCCGTCAAGTCGGAACAAGCGCCTCAACCGGCGGAATAGACCCAGGGGCGCCGCGCTGCGTCGTCCGAAAAGAACGCTTCTATTTGATCCTGTTGCGTCATTGTCAGGGCGATGGGGTCGAGGCCGTCTATGAGCAGGCGTTTTGCGAAGGCCCCGATTTCAAACGAAATAAGTCTGTCCGGATCCTGGCTTGAGATCAGCGTCTGCTGCTCAAGATCGACTTGAAGCTTCACAGGCGCAGGCGCCATTGCGAGCCGTTCGACCTGTTTTGCAGGTAATGCGATCGGCAAGATGCCATTGCGAATGCAATTGCCGTGAAAGATCTCACCGAAGCTCTTGGCGATCACCACTCGAAAACCGTACTCCTTCAAGGCCCAGACCGCATGTTCACGCGATGACCCGCAGCCGAAATTCTCGCCTCCGACGAGGATGCTGGCGGCATGGTTCTCCGGTCGGTTCAATACGAAGTCAGGATTCGGCACTCGCGATCCTGGCGCTGTGTAACGCCATCCCGCGAACAAGCCGTCCGCCAACCCATCACGACTCACACGCTTCATTTCCCGGGATGGAATGATCTGATCCGTATCGACATTGTCGCGCATAAGAATGGCGGCGATGCCCGTATGACGAAGAAGCGGTTTCAACATTACGCGTCCACCCTTTGGCGGGCCGGCAAATCGATCGGCGCACAGATTTCACCCGCGACCGCACATGCAGCCACCACAGCGGGGCTGGTAATATGCGTTCGAACCCCGGGGCCCTGACGACCTTCAAAATTTCGATTGGTTGATGAAACGACACGCGATTTCGGTGGAAAGGTCTCACCGCCGGCATAGAAACACATGGCGCAGCCAGGCTCACCCCACTCAAACCCGGCCTGCCTGAATATCTTGTCGATGCCCAGCGCTTCTGCTGCGCGCCGAACGGATTTTGAACCGGGCACGCAGACGGCCCGAACATGCGCGGGAACCGTCCTTCCGCGCAGGATTTCGGCAGCGTGTTGCAAATCCGATAGTCGGCCATTGGTGCAGGATCCGATAAAAGCACCATCAATGCGCAACCCGCGCAGAGGCTGATCTGGCTGCAGACCCATATAGTCCAATGCCCGCGACGGCGCCGCGTCGGGCACCGGCTGATCCAGCGCCACACTGTCTTCAGGACTGGTGCCCCAGCTGATCTGCGGTGCGATTTTTGCGGCGTCGATCCGAATCTGGAAATCGAAACGCGCATCAGGGTCTGTGCGAAGGGTCCGCCAATAGTCGGTCAGCTCGTCTGAAAGCGTCTCACCCGCCGCATGCGCGGCGACATAATCGAGCACCTTGTCGTCCGGCGCGATCACGGCGGAATGGGCGGCAAACTCAACCGCCATATTGCACAAGGTCATTCGGCCCTCGACGGTCAGCGCATCGACCGTCGACCCTGTAAATTCAATGGCGCACCTCTTGCCGCCAGCCGCGCTGTGCCCGGCGATCAGAAACAGGGCAATGTCCTTGGCCGTGCACCCGGGCGGCAGGGTGCCGTCAATCGTCACCTGCATCTGTTTCGGTTTGGTCGCCCGAAGCACCCCGGTCGCCATTACATGTTCGGCCTCGCTTGAGCCAATGCCCCAGGCCAGTGCCCCCAGCGCGCCCAGCGTGCAGGTATGGCTGTCCGGGCAGACCAGCGAAAAGCCGGGCAGAACGATGCCATGTTCGGGCGCCACAACATGGACAATTCCCTGCCCCGCATGATCGGTATCGATCAGGTGTATGCCCGCCTCAGACGCCATGGCGCGGGTTTCGGTAATGAACGCCTCGCCACCGGGACTGCGGGCCTCATTGCGACTGCGCCCGGCCCGAAACGAAACGATATGATCCATGATGGCATAGACCCGCGACGGGTCACGCACGCGATACCCGTTTTCTTTCAGGGATTTCAGCGCCACACCCCCTGTGCGCTCATGCAAGAGCAGACGGTCGATGGCCAGCAGATCCGCGCCGTCTTCAACGCCACAGACCCGGTGTTCTCGCCACAATTTGTCGAACAGGGTTAGCGCCAAAACGACCTCCAGACTCAAATGATATATCTTTTTAATGGCAAGATACAAGTGACCAGAGCCGTCATGCGGCTGAGCGATTCACCCGTGGATCATGGCCCAAAATCGGGAAAAGCGGAAATTGTGCCAGATCATCTCGAAATCGATGCGCCAGTTATTGACATTTGACGTGCCATTTATGAAGTTTGCCGCGGAGGAGCATATTGAATGACCGCACTGCAACGCTATGAATTATCCGGCGCCCCCGGATCTCCCTATACCCGTAAAATGATTGGCGTCTTGCGGTATCGGCGACTGCCTTTCTCGGTCTATTGGGGCAATACGCGGATCCCTGAGGGGTATCCAGAGGCAAAGCCGCGGCTCCTGCCCACCTTCTACTTTCCGGATGGCGACGATGGCGCGCTGGTCCCGGTGACCGATTCGACGCCGCTCATTCGGCGGATCGAGCAGGAACATTCGGGACGCTCCGTTATCCCTACCGATCCCGTCCTGAACTTTCTCAACAGCCTGATCGAGGATTTTGGCGATGAATGGCTGACCAAGGCGATGTTCCACTTTCGCTGGGCCCATGAAGCCGACTGGAGGAATGCCGCGCCTCTGCTGGTCTATTGGAACACCAATATGGCGGCGGACGAACAGGCGCGTGAATTCGCGGACTATTTCGCCAAGCGCCAGATCGAGCGACTCTATGTTGTCGGCTCGAATGAGGTCACCGCGCAGACCATTGAAGACTCCTATCAACGCCTGATCGGCATATTGGACGCCTTGCTCGCACGACAGGGTTTCGTGCTGGGCGCTCGTCCGTCCTCTGCTGACTTTGCCTTGTTCGGGCAACTCACGCAGCTGGCCATTGTTGAGCCGACATCGGCCACCATTACGCAAAACGCGTCTTATCGCGTGCGCGCTTGGGTCGACCTGATGGAGGATCTGTCCGGACTGGAGCCGACCGAGGATGACTGGTTCACGGCTGAGGAAGCACAGGACGCCCTGGCCCCGTTACTGGCCGAAATCGGCCGCACCTATGCCCCGGCCATGATCGCCAATGCGGCTGCGATTGAAGCCGGCCAGGACACGTTCGAAACCGAGATTGACGAGCGCGCCTGGACTCAACCTGTTTTCAAATATCAGGCAAAGTGTCTGCACTGGCTGCGCCAGGACCATGCCAATCTGTCAGACAATGAACGCGGCGCCGTCGACTCAATGCTGTCCGGCTCGGGTTGCGAAACACTGTTCGAATAGAAGGACAATACGATGTTAAAGAAGATCTTGATTGGCATAGCGATTGTCATCCTCGGCGCTGGCCTGTTGGGCTGGTTCAATCGGGTCACCATTCTGACCCATCTTGTGCTCAACCGGGCCAAGGCCAACCATGTGGAGGTCGGGCCCTATCAACCTGTGGCCTGGCAGCCTGGTCCAGAGTCCGCAGAGGTCCCCCTCTCTGAACGCCCGCCCAATATCGTTTTCATCCTGCTCGATGATCTCGGCTACAATGACATCACCACCTTTGGCGGCGGCATTGCCAATGGGCGCGTGCCAACGCCCAACATTGACCGACTCGCGGCTGATGGTGCCATTTACACCCAGGCCTATTCAGGCACCGGAACCTGTGCGCCATCGCGCGCCATGCTGATGACCGGGCGCTACCCGACCCGCACCGGCTTCGAGTTTACGCCGACGCCAGACGGGATGAGCCGGGTCGTCGCGACGATCGGAAACAATATGCGCAGTGGGGCGCTGCCACTCATCACACTGAACCAGGATGTCAGTGAAGTTGCCTTGCCCTATCAGGATCAGGGCCTGCCTGGATCGGAGATCACAATTGCCGAACTGTTACAAGCGCAGGACTATCACACGGTCCATATCGGCAAGTGGCACCTCGGGCGCCGCGCCGACTTTATGCCCAATGCGCAAGGCTTTGACGAAAGCCTGCTCATGGCCAGCGGTCTATACCTGGCGGAGGATGATCCAAACGTCGTGAATGCCAAGCTGGACTTTGACCCAATTGACAGATTCCTCTGGGCGGCGATGCAATTTTCCGCGAGCTTCAATGGCGGCGAACCGTTCGAACCGGGCGGCTACATTACAGACTGGTGGACCGACGAAAGCCTGCGCGTCATTGAAACCAACAAGCACCACCCCTTCTTTCTCTACCTCGCGCATTGGGCGCCGCACACACCCTTGCAAGCCACGCAGGAAGACTATGACGCGGTTGGCGATATCGGGCCGCATCGCGAACGCGTCTATGCCGCCATGGTGCGCGCCGTTGATCGCAGCGTCGGCCGCGTAATGGACAAGCTTGAAGCCGAAGGCCTGGCCGACAATACGATCGTGGTGTTGAGCAGCGACAATGGCGGCGCCGGCTATGTCGGGCTGCCAGACGTCAACGCCCCTTTTCGAGGCTGGAAGATCACGCTGTTCGAAGGCGGTATTCGCGTGCCCATGTTTGTGAAATGGCCGGCGCAGATTGCCCCAAATACCGTCATCGACACGCCGGTCGCGCACATTGACCTGTTGCCGACCCTCGCGGCCGCCGCTGGCGCGGACCTGCCCACCGATCGAGTCATCGATGGCGAAAACATCCTCGTCGAAGCGACAGGCAACGGAACAATTCAGCGTGAGAATGATGCTATCTTCTGGCAGTCAGGCAGTTATCACGTCGTCCGCGCCGGCGACTGGAAGCTGCAGGTCGATGGGCTGCAGGACAAGATCTGGCTGTTTGATCTGGCCGCAGATCCGACGGAGCAGACCAATCTGGCGGAGTCCCGCCCCGAAAAGGTCGCCGAGCTGCAGGCTCTGCTGGACGCGCATCATGCGGACTCGGTCGGCCCGCTCTATCCGAACAAGTTGGAAAGCGCGATCCCGATCGATAAAACGAACGCAGATGATATTGATGCGAGCGACGAATACGTTATTTGGCCAAACTGATGACTGCGAAATCGATCAAGAAAAGCCCCTGGCCCGACATTGAAACGGGATCCGAAGATGGCCGCCGCCTGCGCAGCGGCCGCAGTCGCCGCGCTATTATCGAAGCGCTGTTTGAATTGATGCGCGAAGGCACGATGCGTCCAACCGCGGTCGATGTAGCCACGCGCGCGAATGTGGGCTTGAGAACCGTCTTCCGTCATTTCGAGGATATGGAAAGCATCTTCGAAGAAATGACCGATGAGCTGAAGGCGGTCATGATGCCCCGCGTCCTGGCGCCGCTCGAAGCGACCACCTGGCGCGACCAATTGCTGGAAATGGCAGATCGCAACGCGCAGATCTATGAAGAAGTCTTCCCGATGCAGGTCGCCCTGGTCATTCGCCGTTTTCAATCCGAGTTCCTGACCCGGCAGTATCAGAGCGAGGTTGAATTGCTGCGCTCATCGCTGAAATCCATTCTGCCGAAAGAGGTCGTACAGGACCGGACGCGATTGGCCGCCATTGAGGTGAATTTGACCTTCGCCACCTGGCGCCGTCTGCGGGAGGACCAGAACCTCTCTGTGGTCCACGCAAAGGAAACACTGCGATTGGTCCTGACATCACTTATCGCCGATGTTGCGGTCTGACACCCTGACCGCTCTGGGTCTGGCCATGGCACTGACGGCCTGTATGCCAGACTCTAAAGGCACTGCGGCGTCGCCTGAATCATGCGGACTATCCCTTGATCAGCTCGGTCAGTTTGTTCAGGTCCCTGCCGGATCCTTCATCAAGGGCGCTGCCCCGGTCTATCCTGAAGAATCGCCCTCATTGCGCTTGCAAGTGCCCGCGTTCGAGATTCAGGCGCATGAGGTCACGCATCAGCAATTTGCCGCGTTTGTCGAAGCAACAGGCTATGTCAGCGATGCGGAGCAAGGTGTGATCGATGGGCGGGACGGCGCAGGTTCCGCCGTTTTCACGCACCCGGCTGACGGCACTGAAAGGTCTCAACCCTGGGCCCTGGTCGAGACGGCAGATTGGCGACACCCCACGGGTGCAGAGACGGCGCTCGAAGACCGTAACCTGTTCCCGGTCATTCACGTCTCCAAACAGGATGCAGAAGCCTATGCAGAATGGGCTGGCGGTCGCTTGCCGAGCGAAATTGAATGGGAATATGCGGCCAATCTCGGCCTGCCCGATCCTGAAGATCCGGTCTCAGGCGCGTATGGCACAGAGGGGCCAAGGGCGAACACATGGCAAGGCGTCTTCCCGGTGGCGGACATTGGCACGGATGGACACACAGGCATCGCCCCTGTCGGCTGTTTCGAGTCGGACCAAATCGGCCTGTATGATATGATCGGCAATGTCTGGGAGTGGACGGATACGCCTTTCGGCGCGGGCACCCATACGCTCAAAGGGGGCTCCTACCTTTGCGCCAACAATTTCTGTCGCCGGTATCGTCCGGCGGCGCGACATCCTCAGGACACAGATTTTTCGTCCAACCATATCGGCTTCCGCATCGTGCGCGATGTGACGGCCTCAGACCCGCCTTAGCAGAAATCGGTTTTCGAGATAGTATTGGCGTGCTAAATGCCAATATAGCAAAACCGGGAGCGGAGTCGTGCGAAAAATTCAATGGGGCTGGGCCGCCCTTCTGGGTCTGATCTTTGTCATTTTCTCGGTCTGGTATGGCGGTAGTGGCAAGCCCATCACCGCCGAAGAAGGTGCGACCCTGCTGGCCGAATTGCGCGCGAGCTATGCCGACGCACCGGTCACCGAACAGAGCTTTGTCAGCAATATAGAAGCGATGATTCCAAACGATGATGGCAAGGAGTTCTACGCCGTCAATCTGGAACAGGTGAAACAAGGCCCGGAAGCCGAAGCCGCGGATGCCGCTTATGCCCGCGTCGTGATTCCGCTCTTGCTGGCGCGGGGGTCACATCCCGTCTTTGTCTCTGAACGCGCCGGCTTGATGCTGGGCGATTATGGCAATGACGTCGACCGGGTCGCTATCGTCCGATACCGGTCGCTGAGAGATCTGATGGATATGGTCAGTGACCCAAAGATGATCGCGGGCGGTCACCACAAATTCGCGGCGCTGGATCATACAGAAGTGTTCATCACCCGACCGATAATTTCCTTCATACATGTTCGTTTGCTGGTCGCACTGCTGCTCGCGCTGATCGGGATCGCCGGCTGGTTCGGGCTCAGCTATATCGGCAGATGGCGGGCGAAGCGCGCCGACTGAACATGGCGACCTCGGCATCGCGGCTTGATCCAAACGCGCGCGTTAAAGCGCATTTGACCTCAGGATTTCGTCGCTGCCAGCGGGAAGGCTGAACAGCATTCCGTCCGCCCCGACTGTAATCTTGCCGTCAAACTTCGACCTGGATTCGCCTATGAACATGGATTCCAGCATCTTGACCGGCAGTTGCGGCACAATGTGATAGTAGACGAGTTGATCCGCCCCGGCCTCTTGCGCGGCGACAGCGGCTTCTTCCGGATCTGTGTGATAGTCAAGGATATCCTCGAAGATGATTTCCCCGTTCCGGACCCCCCGCTCACCGAGCGTTTCACCAATGGCCTGAACCATCTTCTTGTTCAGGGCCTCATGCAGCATGATATCCACGCCTCGCGACGCCGCGATGAAGCCGGGATGATAGACCGTATCCCCGCTGATCGAAACTGACCGCCCTTTGTAATCAATACGATATCCGAAGGCCGGTTCGATCGGGGCATGATCGACGCGGATCGCCGTTATCTTCAAGTCGCCATCGTCAAGCACCACCTGTTTGCCGCCCGGCCCGACGGGTACAGAGATTTCCTCGGCTGCACCGCCATATCCATTGGGATTGGCAATTTCGGGACCGTGATGCGCCAGGCGATACGTGCTGTCGAGCCGATAGGCCGCGTTGAACCCGCCCACCACTTCTGCAGTCCCTGCGGGTCCAAGCACGGGGGTCGGCTCTGACCGGTTGCCATTGATCCAGGACATCAGCAATAGCTCACCCAGACCATCAATATGATCCGAGTGCAAATGAGTCAGATAGACACTCTCAATCCGCGCCAGCGGGAACCCCATACTGCCAAGATTGCGCGCGCCGCCTGATCCGACATCGAAAATGAAAGCGCGATCCCCCGCGAGCACACCCAGGCAGGGCCCTGCGCGGGTGGCGTCCGGCATGGGCGAACCCGTCCCGCACATATAGACGTGAAGCCCATCCGGCAGCGCCGCGCTGCGATCGACCCCCGCATTCTGGTCGACCGCGCGATAAAAGGCGCGTTCGACAATCTGGTCTCGGAATAGATTGAATCCAATGAATGCCAGAACGATGAGCGCCAGAACCCCAATCCCGCCGCGGCGGAGCCAGACCATTATCCGAATTCCTTCAGGAACAGCTCGAACCAGGGCAGCGCCTTCAATTGCGGTGGCGCCACCGACTCAATGTTCAGCTGACCTTTCAGACCCGCCGCGCGGTGAACCGCCAGCGCCTGCCACTCTGCCGATTGCGACATCCGCACGAGGGATCCACGATCTGGATAAGCCGCGATGGCGACTTCGTCCCAAAGCTCTTCGACTTGCCCGAGTGGCAAAAAAGTGGTGTCGGCCATAAAGAAGATACGTCCACCATATTCCGGCAACAGCCCGGCAACCCCTGCGCCGTAGAGCTGATAGGCCTGGCGACCGGTCAAATCTGTGTCCCGACCGTCGGCATAGTCCGCCTTGTCCTTGAACTTGAGCAGATTGATCATGAAGATGGGCCCGTCCGGACCTGGCTTCAGGGCTTCTTGCATCTGCTTTGGGTCGGTCGGCATGACCTCATTGATGACTTCCATTCTGTTCCTCCTTATTCTGTGTGCTGGCTTTCAAAGCGTCTTCGATCACCCATAATCGGTCCTGACCCCAGGTGGCGATTGAACCAATCCGGAAGCTTGGGACGCCCCATAATCCGTAACTGAACATTTCCTGTTGATTGGCCTCGGCCTCATCGCGCCAGTGATCACCGCCAATCAGGGGTTTCATCTCGCGCCAGGAAAGTCCCGCGCGTTCCGTGATCGTTTCAAGCCCCTTGTCCGAGCCAGCGTCCAGACCGTCCGCCCAGACTCCCGAGAGAAAGGATTGCGCAAACGCGTAGCCGCGCCCCCGACGGATCGCCTCATGGAGAATCGCGTAGCCGCGCTCAACCGGCGTACCGACCGGATCAAAGACATTGCCGAAGGAGATCCCCAGCCGCTCCGCCTCACGAACGGTATCGCTCATAATGTAGAAGCCTTTTTTGCGCGGCACCTGCATGCCGCGCATCACCATTGGCAACACGTAGCGCAGCTTGAGGTCGGCGCCATACGCGTCGGCGAGCTGTTTAACGCGATCCCGCACGATGCCGGTATAGGGGCTTCTGAATGACAGATACCAATGCAGTTCGGTTGAGGATTCAGGCACTGCTGAAGGGGCCGCGCTGAGGATGGTGGGCGGCGGCAATAGCGGTGTGGTTTCACGGCCAGCTGTCAGTGCTTGCAGTCGCGTTTCCAGGAAATGGAGTCGGTCAGGCCCCCAATACCATTCGCCAGCATAGAACAGCGTTGCGCCGAGATAATGGCCGAGCGATGCGCGTCGCTCGCCTGCCGCCGACACCGGGTCATCCATCTTTGAGGCCGGCTCACGCGACTCATCAGAACCGGTCCAGAGACGGGCACCGATATCGAACGCCGTCTCCAGGAACGTGCCGGCCTCGACGGCCGCCAACAAGTCACTGTTCGCCGCGTCCACCTGGGCCCGTGAAGGCTGTTGTCCTGGATCGGTATAAGTCAGCCCGGCCTTCGCCGCGAGACGCTCAGCATCCTTGCGCGCATAGGCGTCCAGTCGAGCGCGATCCGGTGCGGCCCAGTCCGGCGGGGGTGGCGCGATATGCACGACCAGCTCGACCGCATAGCGGGTCGCGAAATCCGGGAGCAGTTGCACCATCAGATGCGAGTAAGGATCGCTCGCATCGTGGAAATACTCGACAATGTGAGGCAGGCCTTTGGTCTGGCGGGCGTGTTCGGCTTTGCGCCGTTTGGCGTCGCGCCGGTCTGGACTGAACAGGGTTCGCGTCACTCGATTTTGCAAGACTGCTTTTAATCTCATAGCTCACCGGCGGCGTCAGACAGACTCGATACATTATGGCATTACGCATGCCATTACAATGAAATTTTCAGCGCACTGCCTCAGCCCGGTACGCCCTTTTCGAAGACGTTGATGGCGCGATTGAATGGGGCTTGCTGCGCCTGATCATATTCGGAGAACGCAATCGGCTCGGCCTGCCAAAGCAATTCAGCCTCTTGATGTGGGAGGTGCGCCCTAACTTGCGGTTTCGCCGCCTCGGGCAGATCTGACCAGGCCGTCCGCAACGCTTCCAGACACCAGACGCGATAACGTGAGCTTGGCACTTTGCGATAGGTGGATCCCTGAACCGCAAGATCGTAGCGCTTCTGATGACGTGCATAGGCCTCAGCATTCTGCCTGTGCTGCGCCAGGTTGGTCTCACAGATCTCGACCAGAAATGCCGCCAAGGCCTCATCCACGCCTTCAATCAGTTTCGGGCCCGTCGCGACGGGTTTCACACGCCACATCCGCGCCACCCAGGCGTAGACGTCCGGCGCGCGCTCGCGCATGATTTCGGCTGGGGTCGGGTCTTCACTGAAGTGCCGGAACATCGGCGCCATCATCCCGAAATCTGCAATGGTCGGCGTCTGACCCAGCAGGAAGGGGCGCTGCTTCAGGATGGCCTGCATATGGTCCAGCGCATTGAGATAGGTCTGGTCCGCATGCGCCCGCGAGTCGTGCTTCACCCCATCACCGCGCACGAACCCAAAATACTGACGTCGCTTCAGCATATTGAGCGCCAGGAAACGCGGCAGCGGCAAGGTCCCGCGCACCAGTTCCTGATACAGAAACTCCGCCGCATATTGGCGCGACAGCCGATAGCTCCAGCGATAATGCATTGCTGACCGCCATAGCCACTCATCAGCATAATCTTCGATCAGCAAGGCGATGAAGTTCAAGGCCGGGTCCGCCGGATAGATGCTTGGCGCGTCCTGCTGACGCTCCAACCAGGCCACCATCGGCGTGGTGTCCGTCATCCAGCGCCCATCGGCCAGCTGAACCACTGGCATTTGAACAATGCCGACGCCAGCGATCAGCTTCTTATTGTGCGCGACCGTCGGAAAGGACTCATAGGCGATACTGCGATATCTGAGATAGGCTTCAAACTTGCCAGTATAATAGGAAATCTTGCTGCCATAGACGCCCATGATCCCGGGGGCATCACCCGCCGCCGTCATGACCGGACACGCTTCACAGCAAAACGCACCCCGCGATAAAGCCCATAAAGCAATCCCAGAAAGATCAGCCCGATCAGAACCAGATACCATCCATAATGACGGAGCAGTCGCGGCGTGGAATTTTCAAGGATTTGCTCAAGCGAGTGATACCCTTCCGGCATTTCCAGAACCCCGACCTCTTGCGCATAGTCCGCATAGGCGGCGAGCAGGTCCTGCAGCATTTCAGGTTCGGCAGCACTCAGGTCCACGGTTTCGCCAGGATCTTCCGCCATATTGAAAAGGCGCCACGTGGCGTCGCCAGCGGGAGGCATGCTGCGGGTGATTTTATAGTCGCCCTTATAAAGCGCACTGTTTCCCGAAACCTCGATGGCGCGGACATCGTCCGGCGCGTATACGCTCTCCGCCTCGCCCCGCAGGACGGGCAACAGGCTGCGCCCGGTGATCGGTTTTGCGGTTTCCGGTGCAGCCGGCGCGTCAACCCATTCCAGCAATGTCGGCGCAATGTCGGAGACCATGGCGGGCGACCCAATGACCGATGGGGCAAGCCCCGGTCCGGAAATGATCAGGGGTGAGCGAACACCCCCTTCTGTCGCGTAAAACTTGTAGAGCGCTCCCGGTGAAGCCGTGGCATTTGCCCATTCCGGTCCAATGAAGCCCCAGCTGCCCCGCAGGCCCGCGCGCGCCGGGTCGATATGATAGCCGTTCAGCGACTGCCACAAGCCAAGCCGCGCATCATTGTCGCCGCGATTGAATTCCGGCCCATTGTCCGAGGCGACGACAAAAATCGTATTCTCGTACACGCCTTCTGACTGCAAGTGCGCGACGAAGCGACCGATATGGAAGTCCATGGCTTCCATCATCCCCGCATTCACCTCCATCATCGCCGTGTAGAGTTCGCGCTCGTCATCTGTGAGGCTGGCCCAGGGGCGCGCATCCTCTGCCATGGGCGCGATCGGTGCCCCTTCCGGAAACAGGCCGAGCTCCTGCGCGCGGGCATGCCGCTTCGCCCGAAGGACATCCCAGCCTTCATCATAGACGCCATCATAATTGGCGGTGAATTCAGCCGGCGCCTGCACCGGAATGTGGATGGCCTGAAAGGGCAGATAGGCAAAGAAGGGTTTGCTTGAGTCGGTCTCCCCCAGATATTCGATCATCTTATCGACGATGAATTCCGACGAATAGAAATCATCCGGCAGACTGACTTCCTTGCCATCCTCCCACCAGGGCGCGTCCTGATAGTAGGGCATATAGGACTTGTCCTGCCAGTTATCGGCGCCCGAGGCCGCCAGCGAGAAGGAGCGCTGGAAGCCATGCTTGTCCGGCATTTCGTCCGCCGTCTCACCCAGATGCCATTTGCCACTCATCAGTGTGCGATAACCGGCAGCACGCAGCCGGTCCGCCAGGGTCAGCACGCCCGGCTCAAGCGCCATGGAATATCCGGGCTGCCCTTTATGCTCTTTCGGCAAGACTTCAGGAATGGTCGATACGCCCGTCAGATGATTGTCGAGCCCGGTCAGCAACATCGCCCGCGTCGGCGAGCAGAGCGGCGATGTGCGATATTGCAGGAACATGGCCCCACGTACGGCCAACGCATCCATATGCGGCGTGCGGGCTTCGCCGCCATAGACGCCAATATCCATAAGTGCGGCATCGTCGATCAGGATGATAACGATATTGGGCGGGTCGGCATCTTGCGCCTGTGCAAAGCTCGCCCCGAACCAGGTGAGCAATCCGATCAGAATCAGGTCACGCCATCGCGGCGGCGTTCGCCCTGCTCTGCTACGCTGTGAAGTCCCCTCAATCCAACATCGATCCATCATACCTCACACCTAAATTATGACACCCAAGCTGCCAACATATTGAAAGCCGCGTAATGCGCAAGCTTATGCCCATCCCTGCAAGCGCGCGGCATCCTCGCGCACCTTTTCGGGGCCACCGAGCAGCTGTCGATTCGCGCCAATACGCTTGAACCAGTAATGCAGCCCGACCAGATCGGTAAATCCCATGCCGCCATGCACCTCTGTCGACGTCCGGGCGACAAAGGTGCCGACTTCGGCAAGGTGAGACTTGGCCAGGCACACCATCATCGCCGCATCTTCCATATTCTCGTCAACGGCATGCGCCGCATGCCAGACCAGCGCGCGGGCCGGTTCCAGATGCGCCGCCATTTCGGCACAGAGATGTTTCACCGACTGAAAACTGCCAATTACGCGATTGAACTGCTTGCGCTCCCTGGCATAGTCCACAGCTTTGTCCAGCATGGCTTGCGCGGCGCCAAGCGTATCCGCCGCCAGCAAGAGCCGCCCGGTTTCGACGACCCGATCTGCGGCATAGCCCGGCCTATTTTCGCCGCTTAAGGCCACAGCCGGCGCGGCGTTGAATACGAGCTCGGCAAGGTCTCGCGTCCGATCAATCGTCAAGTGCGGCGATCGCGTGATCGGGTCGCCACGCTCGGCAATGTGAAGCGCGCCGGATTGATCCGCCACCAGGATATGGGTCGCGTTCCGGGTTTCCATCGCAAACAGACTCTTGCCCGATAATTGTCCGGACGCAGCATTGATCCCCGCGCCTTCTCTTGCGCCAACATGCTCGGTCACAGCGACGCCCATGCGCACGTCGCCCGAAGCGATTTTGGGCAGCCACTCGGCTTTTTCCGCTTCTGTGCCCGCCGCCTCGATCCCGACAATGGCCATTGCCGTCGCCAGATGATCGACCGGCGCGACTGCGGCGCCCAGCGCTTCCTGAATCAATGCCGCGTCAAGCAATCCAAGTCCCAGGCCATCATGGTCTTCCGGGATCAGGACTTGCCCAACGCCAAGTTCGGCTATTCCGGCATTCATGGTGCCGCCCTTGTCCCGGTCGCCATCAGCGATTTCACGAATCGTGTCCAAAGCGGCCGCCGACTCCAGATAGCCTTTGATGGAGTCCTGAAACATGCGCTGATCGTCTGAAAGTCCGAATTCCATATCTGACGCCTCCTATGCCGCAGCCGGGCGAGGTTCGCGCGGCATGCCGAGCCCTCGTTCGGAGATGATGTTCTTTTGAATTTGCGCCGTCCCGCCGCCAATGATCAGGCCAAGATCATACATGTATTTGGCCTGCCATTCACCGAAGTCGCGCAAATAGGGCGTGTCGCCATAAAGCAATCCAAACTCGCCCATGGCATCAATCGCAAGGCGCGCCAGTTCATGATTCAGCTCACAGCCCTGAAGCTTGATAATCAGTCCGGCCATGCCCGCGCTATCGCCCTTGATCCTGTTGCTCATCACGCGCAGGCCATTGGCTTGCATGGCATAGACCCGCGCCTGCAGCGCCACCAGGCGATCACGGAACACGGGATTGTCGATCAGGCGTTCGCCATTGATGGTTTCTTTCTGCATCAAATCCGCGATGGCCAGTAAACGTGTCTTCGCGGCGTTCGGATCGCCAAGCATGCCGCGTTCATGCGTCAGGGTCGCATTCGCCACTTGCCACCCCTTACCGGGCGCGCCGACAATCTGATCGCGGGGCACCCGAACATCGGTGAAGAAGACCTCGTTGAAATTGGCATTCATGGTCATGTCGACCAGCGGCCGCACTTCAATGCCCGGCGTGTCCATCGAGAAGATCAGATAGGAAATGCCATGATGTTTCTTGGCCTCCGGCTCGGTCCGCACCAGACAGAAAATCATGTCCGCCTGCTTCGCCGTAGAGGTCCAGATTTTCTGGCCATTGATCACATAATCATCACCATCAATCTCCCCCTTGGTCGTAAGGGAGGCGAGATCCGAGCCCGCACCAGGTTCTGAATACCCCTGGCACCAGATCATCTCGCCATGCAAGGTGGGCCGGATATAGGCTTGTTTCTGTTCTTCCGTCCCAAGCTCGAGCAGCGTCGGCACGAGCATGGAGACGCCCTGATTGGCAATCCCCTTGGGCAGACCGGTTCGGGCGAACTCTTCGGCGATGATGCGCGATTTCAGAATGTCCGGCGCGGCGCCATAGCCGCCATATTCCTTGGGGATGGTTCGCGCGGCCAGACCATTTTCGATCAACCATTTTTGCCAATCCTGTCGGCGCTGATTTTTGATTCCGCGATCCGCTTGGGTGGGCGCTTTTTGCTGATTGTCTTGCAGTAGTCCGGCAACTTGGTCGCGAAACGCTTCATATTCTGGGCTCAGGCTTAAATCCAAGGTCTTGTCCTCAATTCGAATTTCGGAATCGCGCACCGGGCGCAGGGGGTGTTTCAGGGGCGCCCGCAAAGCACTGGGCTTTGGACATCCAGTCCCGCGCCGTCGCCCCGGTCACGTTCAGGTCTGTATCCGCCACATTGCGCGTTTGCGTCACGACCTGACAAAACTCTTCAGCCAAACCGGCGACCCGCTCCGTTTCGCTTTCATCACCATATGTCCAGACCGCGCCGGACGGCGCCGTCAGTTCCAGGTATGGCATGGGTCCCGGCGGATCTTGCTTGCGTGTCTTATAGGTCCAGCCAAATGTGTTCACGCCCAGAACCACAATATTCTGAATGCGGTCGGCATTCGCGCGCTCGACCCCAAGATGATCATAGACTTCCTGACCATGCGCCCAGGTCTCCATCAAGCGGGCCGTGATTGATGATCGTGCACTCATATCCGGTCCGGCCCATTTTAGACGCGCCTTGGGGTCCGCGTCTGCAAACAGGTCGGCCGTGTGCGCAACATCCTCATGCCAGCTATCCAACAGGTCGCGCCCGCCCATCTCGTTGAAATGCGCCCGCTCAAACCCGCGCATGCCACCCTCATGTCGCATCACCTCTCCGAGGCGCCGGGACAGTTCCGCCTCGTCGGTCAGTTGCAGACCGGCCATCTGGTTCCAGAAATGCAGATGCTGCAAGACCGCATTGATCGTCCAGTCCTTGAACAGAGTCGGCTCATCAAACCGTGTTGTATCAGCGCCATCGAGCAGCCCGAACAAGGCCTCACTTTCAGCGCGGAAGTCTTCAGCTTGTTGCATCGCAATTGCTCCTGACTAACTCATATCCATGGTCTGCATCAGACGCTCATAAGCGGTGAGATAATCCTCTTTGAACTGTTGCACGACCTGGCCGGCGGACATGGACTGGCTCATCAAACCAACGCCCTGGCCGACCCAATAGGTCGCCAGGTCCCTGGCGCCTTCGTGTCCGCCCTGACTCAACTTGTCGATATGCGACAGGGCCGGCTCGGAGATCAGCGACTGTAGGGGCATCGGCAATGGCGTGGGCGCATCTTCCGCTTCCCATGCATCCGTCCAGGGCGACCGCAACTGACGCGAATGCTTGCCGGTCCGCGATCGGGATCGGACGGTGTCGCGCGATGACGCGGTCAGCATTTTCTCTTTTACAATCGGATTGGTTTCAGCCTCGCTCGTGGTTAGCCAGACCGATCCGCACCAGGCGCCGGCAGCGCCCATGGCCATGGCTGCAGCCATCTGCTCGCCGGTCGTGATTCCGCCCGCCGCGAGGATTGGCGTATTCTGTCCCATGTCGCGTACGGCCCGCGCAACCTCGGGGATGAGCACCAGGGTCGAGACGTCGCCGCAATGCCCGCCCGCTTCTCCGCCGGCCACGATCAGAACGTCGACACCGGCATTGACCTGATTCACCGCATGCTCCTTGGCGCCGACCAGCGCCCCGGTCGCGACGCCGTGCTTTGCTGCCATGTCCATCATGGACTTGGGGGGCACGCCAAGGGCATTGACGATCATCTTGATCGGATACTGAAACGCCACTTCCATGGAAGACTGCGCGCCATCATCGCCAAGATTGCGCGCGAAGCTGAGGGAGTTGCTGCGCTTGGATTCCAGATCGACATCCTCAATGCCGTGATCGCGCATAATTCCGGCGGCGAATTTCTTGTGCTCGTCCGGAACGGCGTTCAGCAGACGGTCGCTATCAAAGCCTTCCGACTTGCCCTCAAACTTGTTGGGCACGATCAGGTCGACGCCGAACGGATTGCCATCAATATTTGCGACAATCCAATCGAGCTCTTCCTTCAACCGATCTGGCGGCAGGTTCACAGCGCCAAATACGCCCATCCCACCCGCCTTTGACACCGCGACCACAACGTCCCGGCAATGGGTGAAAGCGAGCAATGGGAATTCGATATCCAGCATCTCGCATATGGGTGACTTCATCATAAGCTATTCTCCCTCATCCGTTGTAATTTCCAAAATCAGTTCATCCGCCGCAATCTGTTCACCGACCGGCGCCGCGATCACGTCCACGGTGCCATCTATCTCGGCGAGGATCTCATGCTGCATTTTCATCGCTTCCAGGACGGCGAGTTTCTGACCTTTGTTCACTCGGTCACCGGCCGCGACCGTGATCTCCAGAAGCTTGCCATGCATGGGCGCCAAGATCGTGCCGCCGCCGCCCTCTTCATCATCCGTCCGCAACCGCAGAGAAAGATTCTCGACCACGCGCGTCTCCCGATCGGATGCGACATGTATACGGTCCTGATCGAGATGATAAATCATCGTCGCCGCCTCACCCTGTATCAGAAGTTCCGCGCGGCAGTGATCGCTTTGCGTGATGGCAACGTCATGCGCCGTTTCGTCAAGATCTACGCGTACGCCATCCAGTCTGGGCAGCACGCGCGCAACTTTGCGCAAGTTTCCACAAGCGTATTCCGCCGAGGATTCAAGGTCATGCGTACTCGACCAGCCTAACAGATCCGGGTGCACCGCAATCGACTCCGTGTGCGCTGTTTTTCGCCGTTGCGCGGTGTCCAGAGCAATCGCCGCCGCAATGTGCGCGGGCTGCGGATCCGCTTTCTGAAACCCCGCTTCGCCATAGGTCTCATCGATAAAGGCTGTGGTCGCCTCCCCCTCCCGGAACACAGGCTGCGACAAGGCATCGATGAGGAAGTCGCGATTGGTCGCCAGCCCAAAGAGGGCCGTCGACTCGAGGGCCACACTGAGCCGCTTCAATGCCACCGCTCGCGTCTCGCCCCAGGCAATAATCTTGGCGACCATAGCATCATAGAAAGGCGAAATCTCCGACCCCGTTGCGATGCCATCATCGACACGGATGCCGTCGCCGTGTGGCGGCGCCCAGAGCAGGACCTGGCCAGTGGCTGGCAGGAAGTCATGCTCCGGATCTTCAGCATAGAGACGCACTTCGATGGCATGTCCTTTCAAGCGGACGTCTTCCTGAGTGATTGGCAAAGGCTTGCCCTCGGCAACCGCGATTTGCAGCGCAACCAGATCCAGCCCCGTCACCGCCTCGGTCACCGGGTGTTCGACTTGCAGCCGCGTATTCATTTCTAAGAAATAAAAAGCTCCGTCGGAATCGAGCAGGAATTCAACCGTCCCCGCCCCACAATAATCAACCGCCCGCGCCGCAACCACCGCCGCTGCGCCCATCTCGGCGCGCAGGTCGGGGGTCATGACCGGGCATGGCGCCTCTTCAATGACCTTCTGGTGTCGCCTTTGCACGGAACAATCACGCTCGCCCAGGTGGATGACATGGCCGTGCGTATCCGCGAAGACCTGGATTTCCACATGCCGCGGCTGCTGGACGGCTTTCTCAATGATCAACACGCCAGAGCCGAACGCATTCTCCGCTTCCGAGCGGGACAGCTTGATAGCGTTCTCCAGGTCCTTGGCCTTGTGCACCAGTCTCATGCCGCGGCCACCCCCGCCAGCGGCGGCTTTGACCATGACCGGCAGACCGATCTCCTTCGCTGCAGCGATCAGGGTTGCGTCAGATTGATCCTCGTCCTGATAGCCCGGCACACAGGGCACGCCAGCCTCGAGCATGGTGCGTTTCGACCGCGCCTTGTCGCCCATGATGTCGATCGCTCGTTCGGGCGGCCCGATAAAGATCAGTCCGTGGTCTGTGCAGGCTTTGGCAAAGGCCGCATTCTCGGACAGGAAGCCATAGCCGGGGTGAACCGCGTCTGCGCCGGCCAGGCGCGCCGCTTCGATAATCTTGTCGATCACGAGGTAGGACTCACCCACCGGCGCCGGGCCGATATGGATCGCCTGATCTGCGAGCCGGACGTGCGGCGCGTCGGCATCGGCATCGGAATAGACCGCCACGGTCTTGATCCCAAGCGCCTGTGCCGTCCGGATCACCCGGCAGGCAATTTCACCACGATTGGCGATCAGAACTTTCGAAATCTCTGTCACGGTTCCGCCACCCAATCCGGCTTTCTTTTCTCAACAAAGGACGCCACGCCTTCCTTGCCTTCATCGCTCATCATGCGCCCGGCAAAATTCTCAGCGGCGGCCTGGATGGCCTCTTCGCGGCTGAGCCGTGGCAGTGCCAGGATCAAGGCCTTGATATCCGCCACAGCGCCTGCGGCGCAGCGCAAGACCTGTTTTCGGATTTGCATCTCGTGCGCCTCCAATTCTTCAACCGTCTCACCGAGAAAGTCTGCAAAGCCAAGGCCCGCACTCTGACGCCCGTCAAAGCGAGCGGCGGTCAGCATCAAACGCCGCGCCGTCGCATAACCCAGCTTCTGGATTACGAATGGCGAGATCTGAGCGGGGGTCAGCCCAATCGCCGTTTCGGTCATCGCGAACCGCGCATTGGCTTCACAGATCACGACATCAGCGCAGCAGGCCATGCCAAAGCCACCTGCCATAGCGGCGCCTTCGATGATGACAATCACCACTTGCGGCATGCGATTGACCAGGTCGAACATATAGGCGCCACCGATCGAACTCTGGACGACATCGTCATAGCTCTGCCCACCTTGTTGACCCTGCTTGAACGATTTCAGATCACCGCCCGCACAGAACACGCCACCGCGACCGCGCAACGTGATTCCTCGCACGCTCCGATCATCTTTCACGGCTTCGAGGGTCGCAACCAAATCGCTCACGAGGTCCGCGGATAAGGCATTTCGGCTGTCAGGTTGATTGAACCAGATGGTCAGCCAGCCATTCGCGAGGTCGAGATCGAGCGCCGTCACATCCGGTAATTGTGTCATCTTCTCCCTCCCTAGAACCGCGCAATGCCGAAGCTGTTTTCACGCACGCTGCGATGGCGCGCTTCCCACACAGTTGCCAGCAGGAAGCCGAGCGTCCGTCGCGTATCGCGCGGGTCGATCATGCCATCATCCATGTCATGCCCCGACGTATAGAAACCGCTCGATTGACTGTTAAACAGGTTCGTGAGGTGCGCTTCCTGTTTCGCTAGTGCGCCCCGGTCCGGTTCCTTGCCAGCGGCTTTCGCAGCGCCTTCGGCCACTATCGACATCACCGTTGCCGCCTGTTCTCCGCCCATAACCCCGGTCGACGCATTCGGCCAGGAGAGTAGGAAATCCGGCTCGAAAGCGCGACCGCACATGCCATAATTCCCTGCCCCATAGCTGGCGCCGATCTGGAAGGTGATCCGAGGCACTTCGATATTCGTGACAGACTGAATCATTTTCGATCCGTGCTTGATCATGCCGGCGCGCTCATATTCTTTGCCAACCATGTATCCGGTCGTGTTCTGGAGAAAGATCACCGGCGTATCGGCCTGGTCCATCAGCTGCATGAATTGCGTCGCCTTGGTGGCGCCGTCAGGATCGATCGGCCCATTATTACCGATCAGCCCGCAACGAAAACCATGAACACTGGCCTGAATGCAAACCGTGGAAACGCCATAACGCGGTTTGAAATCAATGAAGTCCGAGCCATCAACCACTCGCGCAACAACTTCGCGGACATCGTACGGTCTGCGATAATCAACAGGCACGACGCCGGCAATTTCATCCGGATCATAAAGCGGGGGCGCAACGTCGACCATGTCCCTCTGAGGGCATCGTGTGTTCCAGCCAAGCCGATCAATGACCTCACGCGCCATGATAATCGCGTCCTTGTCATTCTCCGCGAGGTATTCGGCAAGGCCAGACACAGACGCATGCATCTCAGCACCGCCCAACTCATCCTCAGTCGCAACCTCGCCAGTAGCGGCTTTCAAAAGCGGTGGCCCGGCAAGAAAGGCTTTGCCGCGCCCCTTCACCGCCACAACGTAATCGCTCATGCCTGGCATATAGGCGCCGCCTGCGGTCGATGAGCCATGCAGGATGGAGATCACTGGAATTCCGGCTTTCGAAAGTTTCGCTTGGCCGGCGAACAAGCCTCCACCTCGCGAGAAGCCCTCAACCGTATAATTGACGAGATCGCCGCCAGCGCTTTCCACCAGGTGGATGTATGGCAGCTTCTGTTCCAGCGCGATCTGTTCGGATCGGATGATTTTGTAACCGGTCGAGCCCGTCATGGCGCCGGCCATGATCCCGCTATCGTCGACCACGATCATACAGCGCGTACCCTGGATAAAGCCGATCCCGCAAATCACTGTTGATCCTGGCAGAGATTTGTCCTCAGGACGACCATCCGAGAGATATCCCGACAGATTGCCAATTGCCAGCCAGGGCATTCCGGGATCCAGCAATCGCGCCAGGCGCTCTCGAGGCGTCAGCTGTCCACGCGCTTCGAACCGGGCGCGGCGCTTTTCCGAAAGCATCCGTGTGCGCCCGTTCAGGTCGTTCATTCGCTCAATCAAAGTGAGCATGTCTGATCGGTTTTCCAGAAACGCGTCTGAGCTGGTGAGGATACGGGATTTGAACACAGTCATGTCTATAAAGCCTCTGCCAGTGCACGCGGGATATTAATCGGGGTCTGCAACAGGATTTGCGAATAGCCCTTGCCTTGTGGGTCATTGCGCAAGGATGCTACGCCGCCGCCTCCGAGAACACTGTCCATCAGGATGTTCATCGCGCCAGTTCCGGGCATGTAAAAGCGCTGAACCTCACCGCCAAGATAGTGCGCGAAGCGCGCTTCGATTTCGGTCTCGGTCAGCGTCGCCCATATCCAGGGCGCATAGGATTTATCGCGCGGCAGAACGCCGACATTCGCCTTATCGCCTTTGTCGCCGGAGCGCGCATAAGCAAGCTTGATCAGTGGCACGGCGACGAGGTCACCCGCCTCATGATCAGGCAGGTCCGGTGCGAGAGGCGAGTCGATCAACCGGTCTGAAGTCGCGTCGGGCTTCGCAGCCGACAGAGAGGCGCTTTCACCGCCTGAAACGAGTTCGATCGGCACATCCGTTTTCGGGATCAGGAAGGAAAACAAGCGTAAGACGGGAGACGGCCGTGACCGTCCGCCAGAGAAGCCCGACAGGCCTGGCGGCGCGGCGAGACCGTGGCCCGAAATTTCTTTCAACAGCATGCCCACTGCACGCTGGTCTTCATGCTTGGCTGCGATTTTGACGGCGACGGAACGGGTGGATTCCGGCGCGCCATGTGCGCCATGTGCGCCATGTGCGCCATAAACGCTTTCATCGCCGATCAACTCGACCAGCGTTTCGGTAAAGTCAGGCGCATTGACCGCCCTCAACTTGCGCCGCGCACGCAGCAGGACACTGTCTGCGAAAGTTCGCGCCTTATCACTTGCCGCCTCACCGTAGAAGAACATCACCGTTCCAGCGCGCCAACCATCCTGATACGTCGCGCTGACCTTGTATGTGTCCGGCACCGCGACACCGCGGGCGCCGGTCACCTTCACCCGGTCCGGCGCCAGTTGGTTCAATTCAACATATGAGAAGTCGCAAACAACGTCCGGCAACGCATAGGCCGCTGGGTCGCCGATCTCATAAAGCATCTGCTCTCCGACGGTACCAATCGTGACCGCACCGCCCGTTTCACCCGGCTTGGTGCAGACGAAGCTCCCATCCGCCTGGATCTCCGCGATGGGATAGCCAACGTCGTGCAAGCTATCGGCAACATCTTCCCAATCGGTATAGTTCCCGCCCGTGGCTTGCGGCCCGCATTCAAGGATATGACCAGCCAGGCTGCCGCTCGCCAAGAGATCGAGATCGTCCACCTGCCAGCCAAATTCGTGAATACACGCGCCAAGTGTCACGGCGCTATCAACGCTGCGTCCGGTAATAACAATGTCGGCACCGCGCGCCAGCGCTTCAGCAATCGGGAAAGCGCCCAGATAAGCGTTGATGCTGGCCAGCTGCTCTGTCTCGGGAAATGGCTCGCTTGAGAACATCTCCTTATAGTCCTGACCCGCAAGGTCCTCGACGCGACCCAGTAAATCATCGCCCGTGATCACTGCAACTTTGAGGTCGAGTCCCTGCTCAGCCACCAATGCCTCAACCGCCTTACCGCATGCGACCGGGTTTACGCCGCCCGCATTCGAAACGATCTTCACGCCTTGCCGCGCGATCTCCTTCAGGTTTGGCTTCATCACGGCGGAGACAAAGTCAGTGGCGTATCCTAGATCAGGATTTTTGGCGCGGGCGCGCGCCATGATCGACATGGTTATCTCGGCCAGATAATCGAAGACGATATAGTCCAGCCCACCCGCGGACAGAAATTGTGGGACGGCCATATCGCTCTCGCCCCAATATCCACTGGCACCACCGATGCGAACCACGCGCTCTGCCATGTCGCGTCGACCTCCCATTACTCAATTCATCTTGATGTGAATCTGGTAAAATGAGTATCGCTCATAATTGACAAGTCAAGCTCAATTTGAGATGACCACGCGGCAGAGTCCCACCGGAGAGACGATCGCTTGACCACGCAGACCCGCTCGAAAACACGGCGCCAGAAAGTCGAAGCACGCGAACAGGCGATCCTGGACAGCGCCCGAAAAGTCTTCTTCGAAAAAGGCTATGAAGGCGCTCGAATGTCGGAGATCGCTGCCGGGGCAGAAATCGCCGAAGGCACGGTTTATATCTATTACAAGAACAAGGCGGCGCTCATGCGCGCCATCAGTTCGGAATTCTGGCAAGCGTTGACCGCCAATGCCTGGGCCGAGATCGAAGCAATCGATCATCCCTATGACGCCCTCCTCGCCCTGGCACGATTCCACATCAAATCGCTTATGGATCAGGCAGACATGATTGATCTGACGCATTCCCTGCGCGTGGTGTCGGCTGATGTCGGGACCACAACAGAAGAACTCAAAACTTATGTACGCGTGTTTGATACGCTTTACTCACGCGGGGTTGATCGCGGGGATCTGAACCCTCACCCTGCCCTGTGGGTGGTGCGCGATGTATTCTTTGGCACGCTGGATTATTCGGCCCGCACGCTCCGTCTGCACGAGGATCAGAATGTCGAGCCGGTTGTCACGAACATGATCGACGGGATCTGGGCACAATACGGATCCGATTCTGGATCAACCAAAGAGCCAAGCTCATCTGAACCAGGCGATCTGGTCTCACGCCTTGAAGGCGCGATCGCTCGCATCGAACGGCTCGGTGTCAATGGCAAAGCCAGTTCAGACTAAGCCTCGACCCGCGCAGATCGATAAAGCACCAGTGCAAAGACCATCATGATGATCTCAAAGTAAAGTAATGGCATAATTGCCGATGGCGGTGTGCCGACGGCGATGATCGAAGCGACCCGCCCGATGGCTGCGCCGAACATAAAGATTGCAACGAACAGTACCGCATCTTGCCTGCGTTTTTCCGTGAACGCGCCAAATAGAAAAACTGCCGCAGAAACGAGGAATATGCCGCCATACGTGGAGCGCAGCATATTATCCATACCTGCGCTTCCCGTTTGCAGATCGTATCGCGCCAGGAGCAGATTTGGATCGTACAAATAAGTCAGGCCGATGACCCCAATTGCAAGCGCATTGAACGCCAGGAAAATTCGCGCAATCATAATCTGCTCCTATCGGTACGGTGGCGGCTATTCAGCGGGTGCCGCATGGCCATGCTTGGCCAACCATTCGGCTTCCTCACCTGGCTCGGGCATGATTTCTCCGCCCTCCAGAACCCAGCTTGCCGGAACGTCGGCTGTGATCATGCCGATCTTCTCAAGCGCGATCCCGGTATGCGCATGGACCGAGGCCCGCATCTCGGAGATGATTTGCGCCTTCTGATCATTGGTGCGCCCGGAACGGATGCTCCCGTATAGCGATGCAGTCTTGTCGCCAAGTGGCTGATTGGGCGCGTCTTCAACGAAAAAGGCATGCACGAATTGCGGCGGCGCACCGGTAACGTCACAATGGATCCGCGTGATGTCTGCAGCGATCTTTGGTTTGGCTGCGTCATCTATGGCACCTTTGGCCGCATTACACATATAAAGAGGCATTGGGATGATCTCCTATTCTGGGTCTGAAATAACGCCGACGATTTCGTTCAGCGAGCAATTGGTTTCTTGAGTCCAGATGCCGCAAAGCTCTCTCAACAAGGCTTCTCGATCCGCTTTCTCGATTGGGCTCGGCGCGCGCATGGACACAATGGCGGACGTGCTCGGCTGGCTGGCCGTGAAGCCACTACGCTCCGGAATTGCCAACCAGCTGATTTCCGCAGGCGCGCCAAACTGGCGCTCTGTGAAGGCGCTTATATTCGCGCGCAGCGTCGCTTCGGTCTCAGCCGGAATTTGTCCGGCTTGAACCACACAGTTACACGGTATCATTCTGTCTTCTCCTTTTTGTTATTCCAGATCATTGGCGGCGCCTTTGCGGTGCGCAACATGCCCACTTCCGTCAAATCCATGCGCTCACCCGTCCCGCGACGCGGCCAGACCCGCGGCAATCGATCGCCTGTCTGTTTGTCAGTAATCACGGTTGACGGCCCATCTTCATGCGCAACCCATTTGTCGCCCCATTGGGCAAGCGCGATGATGACGGGCGCAAGCTCCCGACCCCGCTCTGTCAAACGGTATTCTTCATAATTTGTCCCATCGGACGCAGGTACTTTTTCGAGAATGTCACCAGCGATCAGATCATTCAGACGACTGGTCAGCGTGTTCTTCGCGATACCGAGAGACTTCTGGAAATGCTTGAACCGACGCGCGCCCATCATCGCATCCCGGATGATCAATAGCGACCACCAAGAGCCGACATGCTCGAGGGTGCGTGCAATCGAACACTGCATGTTTGAGAAAGACTTGGTCTTCATCACTCCACCAAAACCAGTTGCAATATTAAACCATGTAACCTATGTGGTTGCGTATTGCAACCGAAAACGTGCGCTCACCGAACGGGCGCACGTCAAGAGGAAAAGAGACGATGCAGCTAAAAGTCCACGGCACCATTCTGTCCCCCTGGGTTCGCCGCCTGGTGGCCTTCATCGAGGAAAAGCAACTCGACTATGAGCTGATTTCGGTTGTTCCTCTCGGTGAGCCAGATCCGGACTTCTTGAAAATCAGTCCGCTCGGAAAAGTTCCCGTTCTGGAATATAATGGCCGGTTCCTGCCGGACTCGCTGGCGGCCTGTACGCTCCTCGAGGCGGAAGTGGCTGAACCCGCTTTATTCCCCAGGAAAGGCTGGGATCATGCTTGGATGCTGTGGCTGTGCGACTATTTGGGCACCGCCTTCTTTTCAAAAGTTGAGGCGCCCTTGTTCATTCAGAAATTCATCAATCCGAATTTTCAGAAAACCGCACCAGATCAGGCTGTGATCGACGCGGCGCTGGCCTATATGCCACAAGTCTTCGATTATCTCGAATCCCAATTGCGATCTGGGGTTCCCTTCCTCCTCGGGGACGCGCTGTCGCTCGCGGATCTGACCGCCGGGAGCATATTTGTGAACTTCCGTCATGCGGGTGAGTCGGTGGACTCCAGGCGATGGCCAAACCTGGCAGACTATGTCGATCGAATGCACGCGCGGCCCTCTTTCGAGCGCATTCTGGAGATCGAGAAATCAAACGTCGGAGCGCTCTCACCGATCTTTGCCTAAGCATGGTTTACAAATGTCGCAACGATAAGCGTTGTGAAACAAAAAACTCTGTCTAGAGTGCCGCCTGTCATTAACAGGATCCTCTGACATGAAGACTATGATCGCTTTCGCTGTGGGCGCGCTCGCGAGCCTCGCACTATCGGCTGTGGCGCAGGAGCGTGGCTATTATCAATCTCCCGATCTGCATGAAGACATTCTGGTCTTCGTGAGCGAGGGCGACCTCTGGCGCGCCAGTGTGCAAGGCGGAACCGCTGTTCGACTCACCACGCACCCAGAAGCTGAAAGCACGCCCATCCTGTCCCCAGACGGCAACTGGATCGCCTTCCTGGCGAGTTATGATGGTCCGGAGGAAGTCTATCTCATCTCCGCCACGGGCGGATCGCCGAAACGCCTGACGCATGAAGGCGGCGGGGTCAGCCTCCGCGGCTGGATGGACAATGAACGCGTCATCTATCGCACCACAAACCTCTCCGGCCGGCTGCCGCGGATTTTGCGGACCGTGGATCGAACGTCTCTGTCCATTGTCGATCTGCCTTTCGACAACGCCGATCAGGCAACCATTGACCAACCTGATTCAACGATCTTTTTCACCCGTTATGGCCTGTCCATGTTCGCCGACAATGCTGTCCTTTATCGCGGGGGTCGGATGGCCCAGCTTTGGCGCGGTGACCTGACCAGCGATGCGGAAGCCGAGCGCCTGGCTTCCGACTTTGGCGCACCGATACGGCATCCCATGTATCATGAAGACCGGATCTATTTTGTGAGCGACAAGTCCGGTGCAGACAATATCTGGTCCGTGAACACAAATGGCGAAGATGCCCAACAGCACACGACCCGCGAACAATGGCAATTGCGGACGCCGTCTATGCATGATGGCACCATCGTATTCCAGAGCGGAGCGGACCTGTTCGCGTACGAGGTCGCCAGCAACGAAACACGACAATTGAATCTGTTTCTGATGAGCGATGGCGATTATCAGCGCGATCGCTGGATCGATACGCCGCTGGCCTATCTCGAACATGCCCGGATGAACCCCGCCGGCGACGCGGCGGTGATTACGGCCCGAGGCCGTTTTGCATCAGCCTTTACGGGACAGCGGCGGCGCATTGATCATCGGTTTTCGACCGACATTCGCGCCCGTTCAGCCGCGTTCAGTCATGATGGCGACTCTATTTATGCCATCCTCGACCAGGATGATCGTGGCGAGATCTGGCAATTCCCGGCGAATGGACAAGGCGAACCCCGTCAACTCACAGAAAACGTACCGGCGCACATCTGGTGGCTCGCGCCGTCACCGCACGCAGATACGGTGGTTTATGCCGATAAACGCGGACGCTTATTGAGCCTTGTCCCCAGCTCTGGCGCGGTTGAGACGATTGATACGACGACCAGTTCGTTCGATGCCCCATTCGAGGACATCACCTGGTCAAATGGCGGGCGCTATATTGCCTACACATTCTATGATGCTCGCAACATGAGACGTGTGGCAATCTATGATACGCAATCCAAACGCCGCACTGTCGCCACGACGGGAAAATTTGAATCCTTTGCCCCGGCTTTCTCTTCGGATGGCAGCTGGCTCTATTTCATCTCGGACAGAAACTTCGCCGCAAGCCCGGGCTCGCCCTGGGGAGACCGGAATATGGGGCCGGCCTTCCGGGAGCGTGGTCAAATCTTCGCCGTTCAACTTGATGAGGAGGCGGCCTTCCCCTTCCACCCGGAAAGCGAACTTGCTGAGCCGGTAGACGATTCCAACGGTGAGGATGAAACGGAAGAAACCGAGACCGAAGAAGAAATCGCGTTCGAAGGCCTCGCAGACAGACTGTTCCAGGTCCCAATCGGATCGGGCGATTTCAGCGCGCTCGCCGCAAGCGGGAAGCATCTGTTCGTCTATAGTTTCGGGGACTCGTCGTCCTTGCAGCGCGTCGCCTTCACGTCGGATGATCCATCCCTGTCGGAGTTCGCCCCCAATGTGCAACGGTTCGAACTCTCCGCTGATGGTAGCAAGCTATTTGTGCAAACCGGTTATGGGTCTGATGCCAGATTCCTGATCGTACCGTCCGACAAGGATTTTCCATCCGATGCCAGCAGCCAGACTCTGCGACTGAGTGATTGGACCCTCCGAATCAACCCACAACAGGAGTGGCGCCAATTGGTGGCGGATGCCTGGCGCCTGCATCGCGATTTCGCCTATGATCCAAATTTGCGCGCTGTCGATTGGGAAGCTGTGAGATCACGCTATGTCCCGATGCGCGACCGCCTCGGTCATCGCACCGAAGTGGATGATTTGCTGAAACAGATGGCAGCGGAGCTCGGCATCCTGCACAGCCAGATCCGCAGCGGTGACGCGCCCGAGGATGCGGAAAGCGGCGCGCCGAGTTTTCTTGGCGCGACCTATGTCGCACGATCAAACGGAATGGAGGTCACCCGCATTTATCGCGGTGAACCGGACCGGCCTGTGACGCTGTCACCGCTTCAGCAGCCCGGCATTGATGTCCGGGTAGGCGACATAATTCAGTCCATAGATGGCGCGCCGGTGCGCAGCGCGGCAGACCTTGCCAGCGCGCTGATGATGAAGGCGGACCAGGAAGTCCTACTTGAATTGGTTCGCGGACGCGAAACCGTACTTCAGATTGTCGAACCGCGATCGCGCTGGCGAACCCAACCACTGCACTATCATGATTGGGTTGAGCGCAATCGCGCGCGCGCCTTGGAGCGGTCGGGCGGCAATGTGGGTTATCTGCATCTGCGTGCCATGGGGGCTTCAGATGCGGCCAGCTTCGCCCGAGATTTCTTCGAGCATTTCGACAAGGATGGCTTGATCATCGACGTTCGCGGCAATAGCGGCGGCAACGTTGACAGCATCATACTCAGCACGCTTTTGCGCAAGGCCTGGGCATACTGGCGCAACCCTGCACATGGCGACGCCTATACAAATATGCAGCAAACGTTCCGTGGACATTTGGCGGTTTTGATCAATGAGGGCACCTATTCCGATGGCGAGACTTTTGCCGCGGGCGTAAAAACCCTGGAGCTCGGCCCGACCATTGGCACGCGTACAGCGGGCGCCGGCATCTGGCTATCGGATCGCAATCGGCTCAGCGATGGGGGCCAGGCCCGTGTTGCGGAATATGCACAATATGGTGCGGATGGCCGGTGGTTGATCGAGGGTCGCGGCGTCTCACCTGACATTGAGGTGGTTAATCCTCCGCGTGCCAGTTTCAATGGTGAGGATGCGCAACTGGATCGCGCTCTGTCCTATCTGCTGGATAAGATCGAAGCCGAGCCCATACCAGCTCTGACGCCAGAACCGCTTCCGCCTTTGGGCCAAAACGGACAGGACGTGAAGTAAGGCAGGCAACCACACGCGTCTCCATATCTTAATGGCGCGTTTCGAATATGCGCCAAGTCACACCTTTGTATTTTATCAGGCTTTCTACTTTGAGTGGTAAATCTGATCAGGATACGGAGAGAGTGTTGTGCTGTTTCGCCTGACCCAAGATCCAGGACATTTGTGGAAGCGCTATAGTGCGGCGCTCTGCATTATCCTTGCCTTTCTTTTGGCGAGCCACCTGATTGAGTCGCACGCGATCCAGAAAGCCAAACAGGACGCTGAGATCATCGACTTGAGCAGCAAACAGCTCATGCTGTCCCAGCAGATCATTCTCCACGCCCGAAGCGTCGCAGCTGGCATCGATGCGGACTCCGCTGAACGCCTCTCCACGACGCTGGACGAATTTGAGACCACGCACGCCACGCTTATGGCCGATGCCGCCAAGGAGGCGAGCCTCGGTCACCTCTATCTATCACGGACGCCCTCCACCGATGAGATGGTTACAAATTACATCGCGATCGCCCGGGAAATCCCGAACACCGCTTATCCAGGCGCTCTGTTCCAGGAATTGGAGCTCAAAGGGTCCGGCGAAGTGCTGGATCGTCTTGATGAAGCGGTGGTCGCGTTCAAGCAGCGCGTCCAAAGACAGGCTCACTGGGCCCAACAACTCCAGGAAATAACCCTGTTCGTTGCGGCAATGGTGATCCTGTTGGAGGCGCTTTTCATCTTTGTGCCGGCTCATCGCGCCGTAAACGAAGCCCTGGATGACCTGAGAGAGACGGCAGAGACAGACTCCCTGACCCGGCTTAGAAATCGTGCGGGGTTCGACAAGGATATTCTCGCCGCCATGGAAAGCCGCTCCGCGGAAGACAGTGCCCTATCCCTGATCCTGTTTGATCTCGATGACTTCAAGGGAATCAATGATCGCTACGGTCATATTACTGGCGACGCAGTTTTGCGGCGGGTTGGGTTCCGTGTTTCAAAACTGCCCAACCTGTTATCTGCTGCGCGCGTCGGCGGCGATGAGTTTGCCGTGCTGGTCGATAGCAAGCATTGGGACCTGTCAGAGTCTCACAGCCAGATCTCAACCGATATCAACGAGGCCAGAGACTTCATCTATCACCCGATCAATTATAAGGGTCATGTGATCCAGGTTTCCGGCACGGTTGGCGTATCCCGTTATCCGATTGATGCCGAAAATCTCGGTGACTTGCGTCGGAATGCATCCGCGTCACTGCTATATGCGAAACGTCGTGGCCGGGGCAGTTTGTCGATTTACAACAATCGGATCGATGACACTGTACGTCGGCATCGCACGATTCAGGCGGCTCTGATGTCGCGCGAGTATGAGCAGAATCTGGCCGTCGTCTTTCAACCGATTGTGGCTGCTGAGACACGCAAGGTTCAGTGCGTCGAAGCCCTCGCTCGCTGGAAACATGACACGCTCGGCCATGTCAATCCGATGGAGTTTCTAGCCATCGCGCGCGAATCCGGGATTGGAGAGGAAGTCGATCGGACCATTCGCGATCTCGCACTCAAGCAAATTGCTCCGGTGCTCGCACAAGGTCTCGTCGAAACGATATCGCTAAATATCTCACCCTTAGATCTTGCGAGCGATGGTTTTGCTGAACGGCTGATCGCTCAGGTCATCCGCTTCGGCGTCCTGCCGCAACAAGTCTGGATTGAAGTGACCGAGACAGAGCGCCTGACCCGGATAACTGTCGCGCGCGACAATCTGGAAGCGCTCAACCGGGCTGGAATTCGCATTGCGCTGGATGATTACGGGGTTGGTTATTCGAACATCCAACGATTGGCCGAGCTGCCGATTGAACGTCTCAGGATCGATAAGTCGATCGTCGGTCATGTGGAAGAAAATCCGAAATATGCCGGTGTCTTTCGATCCAGTGTCCAATTGGCGCACGCGCTCGGCGCCGAAGTCGTGGCAGAGGGTGTTGAAACCGAAGGCCAGTTGTCGAAAATTGAGAATGTCGGCTGTCATTTAATCCAGGGCTATCTGTTCCACAAACCGATGCCGCTGGAGGACTGCCTCGTGGCGTTGCAGACACCGCTCTCATCCGTCGCCTAAAAGCGAAGTGTATTGCCCAGTCGAATGACAGAACGACTTTGGATCGATCTGAAATTCCGACCAAAATCGCTACCTTCGATCAATGCCCCATGCGCGAAGGAAAGGAACAGCTCCGTCTGTGGCCGAAGCTCCCAGCGCATACGCCCGAAGAAGGACAGACTCTCTGACAAATTATCATATTGAGTCTGGGTCGAGATAGAGAGTCGCGGACTGAGATTGACGACAGCATCGAGCGATCCGACTTCGACGGTCACCTCGCCTGCCGGCACAGAGATATCTTCACGTGAATAGTTTGCTTTCAGGTCGAGGAACCGGCTTGGACGCGCCAGAAGTTCCAGCTCAATCGTTTCGGACTCACCCCCGAAAAAGTCCTGGACCTCGAGCGTCAGCTCCGCGCCATAGGGCCGCGTGCGCGAGGATCTGGCATTCAAGGCGGCGCCGTCATTGTTGTAATTGCCAGCCGGGACGACAAGTTCATTTGGCAAGGTGAATGGCTCGAACACCCTTTCCTCAACATCGAAAAGCGTCAGCGAAATCTCGTCCGTCCCTGCTGTCTCAACGGTAAAAGCAACTTCGTCTTCGCGCGTTTCCAGATCACCGTCGAGCGTCGTGACCCGCGCATGCCCAGTGCTGACCTGCCACCAGCGCAATGGTCCGCTTGATTGTCGGAATCGACGATGCCAGTTGCCTTCATACGTTTTTGAATTGGCGCGGTTTACAAAGCCGAGCGCGGGTCGGAAATCCTCTCCGATTTGCCGGTATTCCAGCGTCCAGCGCCACTTGTCATTGGGGTAATCCACGCGCGCGCCAAAACTGTCATCTTCTCCGAACAGGTCCGAAAACGTGCGCTGATAATACAGGTCCATATCAAGGCGGCCGCCGCCAAGAAATGACGGATCCTGATACAGATAATCAATCCCGAGAAGCGAATTGTCTGTGTTACCCGTCGGGTCACCCGACGTTCCAATAATGCCGATCCTGGAATGTCCGAAGACATCGCGCGTGACGCGAGCAACGGAAAGATTCTGCGCGGCAATGCCGTCGGCTTCGCCGGTCAACGTCGACAATGCGCCAATTTCAAACCCACTAAACTCGCCACTCAGTTTTAAACCGCCATCGATCGACACGTTCTGACCATTCACGATCCCGATCCGCCGGGAGAAAAACGGACGTCCATTTGGGGACTGCGCAAACGCATTACCCCCAAACTCAAAGAAGGCCGTGTCTTGAAGAAAGAAATCCCGCGTCTCGGGGAAGAAAAGGGAGAACCGCCCCGTATTGATTTCGCGATTGTCTAGCGGCGTATCGGAAAAGTCGGTATTGACGGTCACCAATCCCGTCAGCCCGGGCGTGAACTGATAGCGAAGCGTTCCACTGGGTTCGAGTTCGAAATCATCCGCCCTGGGCCTGATCCAATCGCGTGTCGCGATCGCCGCAGATTGCAGGTTGAGTTCGAGACCGCCGCCCCGGTTCACATCTTCAATACCGGTCATTCGCCCGGCCCGATCAAATGAAAAAGCCTGCAAGGATTGATCGATGGCGGCCCAGCGATACTCCTCATTCTTGTGCGATCGCTCACGTGTCAGCATCAGCCCCCAACCGTCTGCATCCGGGTCGAAATTGATCGATCGAAATGGAATTTCGACTTCTGCGGTCCAGCCATCTTCGGTACGCTGGCCGGCAGCGCCCCAAATCGTGTCCCATTCGTCGATTGGGCGGCGATTCGGCTGGATCAGACGGTCGAGACGCGCGCCGAGGGAATTCACATCAAATCCGAAGCCGGATATCCCAGTATCGAACGGGTCGATATAGAAACGGATCATGTCATCGCGCCAGACATCGCCATCGCGCTGCATGATCGTGGCGCGGATGTTTTCTGGTTCATCGTCAAACGCATGCACACCAACGTAGAGCGCGTCCTCGGAGAATGCGAGATACACCCATGTCTCCACCGGCGGCGTATCGATTGTTGGGTCGACTTGATAAAACTCCGAAATCCGGGTTGCGGACTGCCAGACCCGGTCGTCGAGAACTCCGTCTATCTTCGGCGCATCCGAAAGCGCAATCCGCGTCGGCGCAACCGAAGGCGTATAAGTCGCAAAGTCCCGCTCCGGCGACTGCGCCAGAACGGGAAGTTTTGTAAGTGCGGCAAATGAGATTGCCGCACCAATTAGAAGTGTCTTTTTGCCCATACCCTCAGCGTTCTATTTTTAGCCAAGTGTAACTGGCAGAGGATTTATCAAGCGCCTAACACTTCCGGCAGGGCTTTGCAGAACCGCTCGACATCGGCAATCTTGCCCATTGAGACCCGGGTCCATTCATTATAATCCATATACTGACCGCGCACTGAAATCTTGCGCTCGGCCATGGCTTTCTGGACATCATTCGCTTCCTGACCAGATTTAAAATAGACGAAATTCGTCTGCGACGGCAAACGTGTCAGCCCGAGCGTATCCACTGTCATATTGACCATTTCGCGGGCTTCTTGAATTTTCGATCTGGATTTGGTCAGGAAGGCCTCGTCATTGTAGCAGCCAATCGCCGCCGCGATCGAAAGACTTGGCGACCATGACATCGCGGTGGCGCGAATTTTCTCCGCCGTTTCAGCGGATGAAATGGAGTAGCCGACCCGAACGCCCGCCATGCCGTAAATTTTCGAGAATGTCCGCGTGACAATCACATCATGCCCGGCATTGATCAGCGGGACACAGGAATTCGCGTCCGGATCATTAGACAGTTCGATATAGGCTTCGTCAATCAGGACGGTCGTCTTCGCAGCCATGCGCTTGACCGCTGCCTGTAAGGTCGCTGCATCGGAAACCAGGCCAGTAGGATTGTTCGGATTGCACAATTGCACCAAGCCGGTTGAGTCCGTGACCTTGGCTTCCGTCGCCGGCAGATCAATGCTCATATCGGCGGCCAACGGGACACGGTCAATCTTCGCCATACCGAGATTAACAGCATACAGAGCCGTGGTGTCCCAGAACAGACGCGGCGCAACAATTGGACCTTTCGGACCATAGATCAGGGCGATCGCGCTTAGCACTTCGCCCGACCCCGTGGTCACGACGACCTGTTCCGGCGCCACGCCATTCTTCTCGGCGATCATTTCGGTGAGCAGGATCTGCGCTTCACGCGAGGTGTAATATGCGCCTTTCGTAGCAGCATACTCGATCATGTCACGGGCGGACTGAGATGGACCGTAAGGATTCTCGTTGCGCGAAAGCAAGGCTACGCCGTCCTTGGGCCCCAGCAAATAAGGGTCGATTCCCGCCTTCACTGGAAAGGCACCTTCCGCCTCTGCAGCTGCCGGCGTTACGGCGCCGACCGAACTGACGCAGGCCGCCGCGCCGGCAATAGATGAGCCCATCGCTCCCGTGAGCATTAGGCGTCGCGTTAGATTGAGAGTCATAGCGTTAGATCCTCCTTGATAACTTCCGTTGGCGTGTGAGAATAAGTTCGAAATTGTCGTCTGTTTATCATGAAAATGAATTCCATAATACGATCGCAGACGTCGCAACGAGATAGACCCCGAACACACGTTTGAGAGAAGGCGCATTCAGGGCATGCGCCGCTTTTGCACCAAGTGGTGCGGTAATGAAGGTCATGGCCGTAATGGCGGCCACGGCGATGATATTGACATAGCCGAATGAGCCGAGCGGTAGGGCCTCTTCACCGAGCCCCAGAGCTGCGAATCCAATCGCCCCTGGTACCGCGATAATGACACCGAAGCCGGCTGCGGTTGCAACCGCCTGATGAATCGGACGGCCGCACATAGTCATGGTCAACACGGCGATGGTTCCGCCCCCAATTCCGAGCAAGGCGGAAAATCCGCCCAGAAAAGAGGCCAGTCCAGCGCGCGTGAGCCCGCGAGGCATCTCTTCCGACAGTTTCACGTCGCGCAAGACCGGCGAAATGAAGTGTAGTCCCATCAAGAAGACGCCGATCGAGAAAATCCATTTCAGGGATCGACCATCCATGAATTGGGCCAGATACAAGCCACCCGCCACACCGACAACCAACCACGGCGCCCAATCCTTGATGATCGTAAAATCGACCGCCCCCTTTTTATTATGAGCGTGGACGGATCTGGATGAGGTGACGATAATCGTCGCGAGAGACGTACCGATCGCGACATGGGTCAAGACCTCACTATCCACACCGAAGACAGTGAAGACGAGCAATAAGGCAGGCACAACGACGAAGCCGCCGCCAATACCAAAAAGGCCGGCTACAAAGCCAGCCACGAGACCTGCTGCCATCAATACACCGATAAGCTGCAGCATTTGTAGGCCTTCGCCTTCTAATCCCGGCATAAATGTTTCCGTTCTATTTGAGCTAATTATCAGACTTCTGGGAGGTCGGAGGGCAGATCAATTCTGCCCTCCGAATTTTGTTGGAAAATTCTCCAACTGCTCAAAAATTAGAACTTGGCGACAGCCCGAAGGTAATAGAAGCCACCTTGCCAGTCGACTTCACTGGCAGACAGGTAGATCCGACCACAACAGGAGTCACCAATCGCCGGATCGGCTTCATCCGGATACCCATCGAAAATGTTGCGGGCACCGAGCGATACCGTGATCGCATCCGTGACGTCGTAAGAGCCTTCCAGATCAACGAGCACTTCTTCACCGAAGTCCTGAATGTTGCCATTGGCACCGCCACTGTCTGAGTTCTCATACGGTCCGAAGATATTGGCGCGCGCAAAGAACGAAAACTTCCCGATCTCATGGGTTGCTGAGAGGTTAGCCCGCCATTTGAGCGGGAAGTTTTCGAAGTCGTATTGGCTTTCAGCGTTGAACAGGCTGGATACGTCGCCATCAAACTCTGTTTCATTCCAGTTGAACGCACCAGAGAAGTTGGTCGATCCATTGGCACCCCAATCCTGAGAATAGGTCAGGACAACATCGACCCCTTTAGTGGTCGTATCAAACGCGTTCTGGAAGAAGTTGACGCCACCAATCGTGTTGGCGTTGGGAACACCGGCCGCATCAAGCACGGACGCATATTCATTTCCAGCTGGAGCTGGATTGCCGTCATTCAAAGCCGGGAAATCGATGTCATTGATGATTGTGATGGTCGACACCGCATTCACGCGATCCTCAAGATCGATCTGATAGAAGTCGACCGTGTAGGTAAAATCACCCACGCTGCCGAGGAAACCAAAGGCGATATTGTCAGATTTTTCTGGTCCCAGCGGTTCGGCCCCAAGTGCGATCGCAGCAGGGTTGCTCGTCGGGAACAGTCCGGTTGCCACGGGCACACCATTTGGCAGGCGTGTGGAAACATTGGTTGTGCCCAACTGACCCGGCGTTGGTGCGCGGAAACCTGTTCCGACAGAACCCCGTACGGAGAACATCTCATTGAAGTCATATTGGGCTGCAAGTTTCCATACGGTCTCTTCACCGAAGTCGGAATAATCCTCATATCGGATCGCGCCCTGAACGAAGAGCTGATCTGTAATGTCTGTGCTGACATCGACATAAACGCCGAATGAATCACGTGTCAGAGTACCCGTCGAATCCGGACCATAACCCGGGAAACCGTTGGAACCGACGCCGACCGTGCGATAAACCGGATCTCCGGCATCCGTACAATCCAATGTCGAGCCACCCATAATAACCGCTGTACCAGCAGCCGTCGCAGTACGCATAGCAACGTCATCTTCATCGGTACAGAACCCAAATGGGTCCTGAGACGAGAACGGGCCATTGGCGAAAGAGGCGGCGTCACCACCGACAATTTCGTAGGATTCGTCGAGATAACTGGCGCCAAACGCGACCAGGACAGGTGACGCCGTTCCGGCCTCAAATCCGTAGCTGAAATCGGCCTGCAGCTGAGTCTCTTCGTTGATCAGATCACCGGGGCGGAAACTGGTTGGTGTATCCGGTCCCAAAGATGGGTTGATCGTATTCATCAGCGTGTACTGAATCTCGTTGGAGCCGTAACGACCGGAGAGATCCCAGGTAAAGCCACTTTCCATTTCGCCCTTGATACCGCCGAGGAAAGACAAGTCTTCAATCTCGCCGAAGAATCGAGGTGTGAAGCCGCCCGGGAACAGGAAGAGCGGTGAATAGACCGAACCATCCTCGAGTCTCAAATTCTCGATCGTGCCATTGCCCGGGAAGCGATAGAAGAAGCTGCCATCGCTTTCAGACGTGGTGTAGTTACCGAAGCTGTAGAGCGAGATGCTGTCCGTGAGATCGATCCCAGCATTATAGAACAATGCCAAACGCTCGACGTTCGGTGCACCCCAGGGTTGGACGACGTCGCCGTCACCAATGTTGGCATCCGGCAGGCCCGCAATATATGAGGCCTCGGTATAGCCAGCAATCGAGGTGTCAAAGCTGCCGCCCTGGGCGCCTGCAAAACGTGGATCATTGACGTCGGCACAAGCAAAACCTTCGCAATATTGATTGGCTCGAACGGTGGCTTCGGCATCGTAATATTCGCCTGAAATGCTCAAGAATCCGGAATCACCCAATGGCAAACCAATATTGCCGGCGATCAGATATTCGGTGCCATCGCCTTCATAATACTGACCTGTTTGGCCGGTCAGGGTGATACCTTCCGCATTCTCTTTAAGGATGAAGTTAATCACACCCGCAATGGCGTCAGAACCGTACTGCGCCGCAGCACCGTCGCGGAGCACTTCGACGGTTCCAATAGCAGTAGATGGAATCGTCGCAATGTCAGGTCCTTGCGTTCCGGATCCACCAATCGATACCAGCGCCGCCCGATGGCGCCGTTTCGAGTTCACCAGAACCAATGTCTTGTCGGTCGGCAGACCACGCAGAGTCGCGGGGCGGATGAAGCTTGCACCGTCCGAAATCGGTTGGCGCGACAGGCTGTACGACGGAACCAGAGTCCGGAGAATGTCATTGGTGTCCGTGAACGAAACCGCTTCGATATCTTCTGAGCCGAAGACATCAATCGGAACCGGAGAATCAGTGACGGATCGCGGCGCGCCGCGAGCACCGGTCACGATGATGGTTTCCTGAACGGCGGTGTCATCGTCCGCATCAGCGTCCTGCGCGAACGCAGACGGGAGTGTCATTAAACCGGTAGAAAGCGCTGCACAGGCGAGTAATTGTGTACGTAGCGATGTTTTCATCTTGCTATATCCCTTTTGGGCGCCGACGCGGAGGTGGTCGGGCCGAGAGTCAATTTGTTGAGAAGGGACAGCTCAAACGATCAAGTTCGGCGCCAGCGTGGCAACCGTTTGAAGGCCCCAATTAAGATGTATGGAAGGCACGCCTTTGCACCTGTCCGAAGACGTAATCGTCTATGCGACCGCGCGTCTTTGCACGGCGATGGCTCAAGTTCGCCATTGAACTTGAATATAACTTTTTCGAACTTTTCGATCGGCGATACATCGCGTCAAATCCCAACCAAAAATTCATGTACCGTGCTCGCAGAATGAGCAGCAATTTTGAACGGAGGTTAAGAGTTGAGCAATGCACGCCCTAACTACCCTTAGGGCAAGATGTCCGAATACAAGAGGAGCGTCTCGGCCACTTCCCGAATGGGCTTGGACTGGCGCATCGCAAGTTCACGCAGAGATCTATAAGCTTCCTGCTCATTGAGCTGCTTGCGATCCATTAGCAACCCTTTCGCCCGCTCAATCACTTTACGCGCGGCGAGCTCTTCTTGCGATTTCATCAATTCACTGCGCAAGGCATCATGCAACTTGAACCGTTCGACGGTCACTTCGATCAGAGTCGGCACACGATGAATTTCGAACCCGGCAACAATGAAAGACGTTATGCCGTATCTGATGGCAACTGGAGCGAGGCGATCCGGGTCATCATCGACAAAGATCATGACCGGCATCTTGGCGGCCTCGATCATCTGTTTCACTTCTTCGAGATAAGGCAGATCGACGGTTTCCCGTCGAATCAAAAGGATATCACTCGCTTGAAGGAACGCGACCGGCAGTTCGCCGTTCGCATCATTGTTGACCCCCTGGAAGACATATTTGTCATCCAGTGTTTGTTGCATAAGCGCAAGCGATCCGCTGTCAGCATTGACCACCAGCACGTTCAGTGGAGAGTTAATGGATTCAGGTGTCATGCGACGCTTGCGGCGCTCCAAAGGCTTTTTTTGTTTCAGAGAAACACCGCGCAGCCGCCTCTTTTTTCAAGTTCGCGCGCAGCATTTATATCTGCTGGAGCAAAAACTGATCGATATTTTCCCAGAACTGCTCGCGAATAACGCGGTCTGTCGCGATTAACCTAAACAGATCGCTCGTAATGAGTGTGGCGCCACAAATGAGCACATTGAGACGCGGGCAAGCGCTCCCTGGTGCGCCCCACTATTCGGTCAGATCAAGGGCGTTCACTACATCAGACCAATCAACCAGTTTGAAATTCTGGTCGACGCCGCTCTGCGGATTGCCGTCATCCTGCACCACGAGCAACCCGCCCGGATACCCTGGCAATGCGGCCGAAACCACGTCCAGACCATCTGTATGACTTACCGCATCAATCGCTCCGTCTGAGCTTTTCACGACCGAAAAAATGCCGCGCGGCGCATGTGGTGGCAGGCGATCATAAACGACAAAACGATCTGCCTCTTGCGCCGAGGCAATCAGAAAGCCACCATCCGGCGCCCAATAGACGCTTACGCCCTCGACGTCGGCGACCAAACCGTTCGCATCTTCAATGCGATCCACGATATAGGGTTCAGCGGATGCATCCGCATACGCAAACGCCCACAGACCGAAAGCTTCCTCACCGATGAAGATCAGGCCCTGTGACTCATCGAAAGCGCACCCCTCGAGTTGCGACGGCAAGGTAATGGACCTTTCGAGTTTTGCGGCGATATCGGCATCTTTGCGCTGATCCGCGCGCCAGAATTCGACCTGTCCGGTCTTGTACGTGACCGCCGCCACCAATCCGTTATCGTCCCGGCCCAGGCACACGCCATAAGGCTCAATCGTCTCAACGGCTGTGTCGCCGATGTGCAGCAAGGGCGCCTCAGGCGTGCGCGTGACGACGAACCAGCTCAGCGTATTTCGCTCATCATTGCTGGCCACACCATACCGGCCGCGAAGATCAATATTGTTGATCGCCCCCACGTCCAGAAACTGAATCTCCTCGCCAGCCAGATTATAGACATGCAAGCCTTCATCCTTGTTCGTGCCCAGGATGAGCGAAGGTTGGTCTTCACTATCCGTAACCCAGATCGCCGGATCATCGGCGCGATCACCAATTCCGACCATGGGCGCGGTTTCAAGCACCGCCGGAATCGGCTGAACATCAAATGGCAGAATTTCGGGAGCCGTCGCACATGCGAAAAGGCTTAATGCGATAGCGGGTATAAAAAGAGAGCGGATCATTATCGGGCCTTCGGATGTTTCGGAAAGAGTGACCGAGATTGTTTGAGTCGCCTCGGTCATTCATGTGTCATCGCAAGCACTAATCTAGAACGTATAGCGCGCGCCGAGAATCCAGCTGGTGCCGAATTCGTCATACTGCATCAATCGGTTCTCATTGCCGAAATAGTAATATTCCGGTTCGTCCGTCAGGTTCTTGCCTTCAAGATAGATTTGAAGATGGTCATTGACCTTATACTTGGCGGAGGCCTCCACGAGAGTACGATCATCAATCGTGCGGTCGAGCACCTCATCACCTGGATCCGTATCAAAGAGTTCATCCAGACTGTTGCCACGGAAGTTTGCGGAGATCCTCAAATCCCAGGGGCCTTTGTCATAGCCCAAAGCAACGTTCCAAACGGTATCCGACTGATTCAGGAACCGCACCTCACGGCCATTTGGCAATGTGCTCTCTGAATCCGTCAGCGTCAGATTGGCGGAGACCAGGAACCCTTCCAGCGATGGGTTCAGGTCTTCGAGATTCTGAACATAGTTGAACTCCGCGCCAATCAGTTCTGTGCTGGGCACGTTGATGAAGGTGATCACATCAGCGATCTCGTCATTCGTCGCGTCACCGTCCAGCAGAGTGTTTGGCAAGAAGGAAAGATCGACACTGTCCGGCACGTCCGCGACATCGAACTCAACGCCGTAAATCGCGTTTTCGATATCCTTGTAGAACAGGCCAAAGGATAAAACCGAAAGCTCGGTCGGGTAATACTCTATCGAGATGTCGAAATTGTCGGCCTCGAGCGGATCCAAGTTTGGATTGCCTAACTCGACCTCGTCGCGATCATCATTCAACACGGCGAATGGCGCCATTTCGCCAAACCCCGGACGCACCAGAGAGGCATAATAGGCCGCGCGTCCAACCAGCTTGTCGTTGAATTCATGCTTGATGTTCACGCTCGGGAGGACGTTGGTATAATCGTCCGAGACGTTGCGTGTGGCGAACGTGCCGAAATCGAAGCCGGTTGTATTGCTCTCGTCCAGAAACTGGCCGGTCAGATCGACATCTGTCTGCTCAACCCGAACACCAGCGACCACGGTGGTTGCACCAAACTCGAAATTACCGAGGACGTAGCCCGCGAGAATCTGCTCCTCGATCGTATAGTCCTCTATTGCGCTGTCGATGGCGGTATCATCCTCAACCAATTGATCTGCAGAGAAAGATCCTCGCAAACTGGCGGTCAAGTTGGGATCGGGCCAAAGCGGCTGAGCGACATTCAGCCGCCAGCCTTCGACGAAGTCACCGCCAACGAAATCCGCAAGGTTGAGATCCCCGTTTTCTTCAAAGGTCAGGTTGACGTCACGAATTTTTTCACGGTCACGAAGCTTCACACCAGCTTTCCAGGTGACTGGAACGTCGCCGATGAAACTCTCCCTGGCGACGTTAAACTTCGCGCTGGTTTCGGTATCCTCATTCGTCGTGAACTCTCGCTCAAAAGTATCGAGGAAATAATTGGCCGGATTATAGACTTCCGCAAGAAATGCATCACTTGCGATCAGCCTCGGTGTTTCGGCAGAGCTATAGTCGAGCGTCACGATTTCAGGGACGATGTCCTGCAAGTTTTCGGATCGAAAGGTGACATCGTGATTGTTGCTGTCATCTTCTTCCGCATAGGCGTAGGACACCTCATAATCGAACGTCCATGCATTCCAATCGGTTTCGCCCCCGAGTGCGTAGGTCTGGATTGTGCGAACTTCCTCACGCAAGCGAACTTCTGCATCGATTTCCTCCAGCGCGAAGCTTGTGCTGGTTGGGGTGACGACATCATCGTCTTCGAAATCATCGAAGCTGCGGAGTTCAAACTTGTTCCGGACTTCGTCATCCTTGTATTCATTGAAAAGGGTTCGCAGATACAGATCGGTGTTTTGGTTCACGCGCCAGTCGAAGTTTGCCACCAGTCCCAGGCGTTCACGGCTCAGATCGTACCAGCGGTTTTCAAAATCATCATTCGGGCTGAACAGACCGGTCGTATCGTCGATGCCAAATTCGCCAATCTCGTTATTATGCGCTTCGATCCGCAAGTCCTGATAATTTACGGATAGCGCGACTCCGAATACTTCATTGAAGACGTTCGAATAGGTCAGCGTCGCCTTTGGTGAAATCTCTTCCGTGATCTCATTCCAACGGCCTTCAATCTTCGCGCGAACAAATTGACCGTCACGGTCAAACGCCGAGATCGTTTTCAAATTGATGATCCCGCCAAGACTGTCCGCATCGACATCTGGCGTCAGCGACTTCTGCACTTCGATCGTATCGAGCAGATCGGATGGTACGCCATCCAGCAGAACACCGCGGCGATCTTCCGGAGATGGCGTGCGGACGCCATTGATCGAGGCGGCGATCAGATCCGTGTTGATTCCCCGAATGGACACATAGCGCCCTTCGCCCTGGTCCGTAACAACGGACAGTCCCGGAACACGCTGAAGCGAATCAGCAACGGTTGTATCCGGAAAATTGCCCAGTCCATCCGAATCAACGACCGAAATGATACTATCTGAGGCCCGTTGTTGATTGATCGCACCCGCCTGTGCAGCTGCGGAGCCAACTACGAGAATATTGTCGAGATATCGAACCTCCCCACCGAGCGCGAAGTCGAGCGTTGTTCCCGTTGCCGGGACCATAACGGTCGAAGAAACCTCTTCCGCGCCAATATATGAGACGTTCACAGTATAATTTCCCGCCGGAAGGTTGGCGATGCGATATTCCCCGAATCGATCCGTGCTCGCCGAACGATTGGTGCCGACAATTGAAACAATTGCCCCTTGCAAAGGTGCGGTTCCCGTCGTGTCCGTAACCTTGCCGCTCAGGACCTGGGCGTCCACACCCATGGCTGTCGCCGAAAAGACGAGCGCGCTCAGCGCTGTTCCGGTGAAAAAACGATTCATAAAACCCTCCATGAAGATGGCGGGCTGATGCACTGAGTGCGATACAATTCGATGACATTTTAGCTACCGTTTGGTGACGGATTCGCTGCGGTTTGATGACAATTAGATCGTGTGCGGACGGTATTCGCGTCAAACAAGGCTAAGGATCGAACAGTGTTATTCCCGCTCACAAACGGTGCGACCATCCCGCGACTCTCCAGGCGCATTGTCATCCGGATCTGATACCAGCCCGACAATCTCACCCAGAGTTATCGCGGCCGTACCCTCCATGACGGCGTTCATGTCGATCGTCGTTTCCTCAAGCAAGGACCATCCCAGCAAGGCGGTGATCGCATTGGTTTGACGATCGCTGCCCGCGACTTCCAATGGGACGGGAATCCAAGCGGCTGCTCCGATGGGGTTGCGCTCTTTTTTATCAGCAGCCTCATTAGCCGATGTGTCTAAATCACTCGTCGGTTGGACATCGCCCTCACTTGTCTCCAAATCGGCTCGGTCATCACCATGCTTATCTGCAATATTGAGAACAATCGCCTTATTGCGTGACGGATCGACGGGACAACGCGGCGCGTTGCCCTCTTTCAGAGCCTCGTAGGTCTCAGTCGAAAAGAGCGGCGCCTCGTCGCGCGTGACAATCCGCCGATCGAAGATTTCGTCGCAAGCTTCCGGTCCAAGTTTGCCATCTGAAAAATCGAGCAGGCTGTTGCACAATAATCGGATCGGCGCTCGACTAGCAGCGCCACGCGCCTTCAAGACCGCGGATGGGATGCTGGCAAATTCATTCTGTTTTGTCGCTCTTTGTCCGCGTGGGTTCTGGTCGGCGTCTTGGGAGGGAATGGTCAACGCGTACAGATGCAGGACAATCACATTGACCTGAACTTCGGCATCGCGCGCCTGACGTCTCAATGCTTCGACGGATTGAATGGCAGTCAATGCACCGGAATTGTCCATGTAACCGCCATCGACAAAATAGTGGCGTTTCCATCGTCCGTTCTCGTACCGCGTCTCAATCACGCCGGTTGGATTTGAAACCGGAAACCGTGCGGACAAATGCGCTGCTGTCGAGATGGGGAGGGTTTGTGACCGTTTTGGGCAAGCGCCAGCCGTCTGTCCTGCTTCCGGCTCTACGCGATCGATCATTTGTTGTACGATGGGCACGCTGCCGCAACTGGCGGCCACGCCGCCCGACTGTCCGGCGAACACATCGACATTTGACGTTGCCATCTGATAGCCGCCGGTTTCGTAGAAGGTCGAGAAGAATACCATCGGCCCAGGATCCTGGTGACCGCCAATGGACTCACCACGATTAATCGAACCGCGCACGGCGCAGCTTGAGACGCTCTCCAGCGTCTGGTCCATCGTCCGTCTACCACGTCGCGACTCAGTAGCGCGGCACGTCGTCTTGGCAGCAATGTCGGATTTGGGCCCGGCCATGGCCTCTGGGGGATAAGGTCCATTCAACGCACGATCAAACACAATGGCCAGGCGGTTCTCAAAGAAGTCGGCCCGGTCATATATACCGCGTTCATAGGCCTCACCGACAGCATCTGTATCCGTCCGGTCGAACAAACCAACGACACGGTCCGAAATCTGCGCGGGCAAGATTGTGGTTAGAACATCACTACCGAATAGACCGGCAAAGAGGGGCGACAGGAAATCCGATTTCAGCGTCTCATCAATAATATGATGTCGTTGACCGGCGGTTAGATTATTCGTCAGTTCTTCTTTGACTGCCCCGAGATAGACCGCCGACCCGACCGCACCACCCGATACGCCATTGATCGAATAGACATGATCGAGCAACCGAGTATTGGCATTTTGCCTACACAAGCGGTCAGGGAGAGTCGCATTTTGGCAGTGTTCCAGCAATGCCGAATCGAGGCGTGACAGATAATAACCTGCATGCGCGCCGGCGCGAATGCCTCCGCCCTCAGCCAGAACAATGATGGCTGGAATGGGGAGATATTCCGCCGACGCCGCGCTCTTCCTTGCAGCAAGCCACTGTGCGGCGTGCGCATCAATATCGTGCGCCTGAAACTCGGTATCCGACTCGGTAACCGCCAGCCGATGAATATGGTGCGCTTCGCCCAGCCCCAGCAGCAGGATGGGCGCCAACACCGACGCAGATGGCAATTGATTGACGGCGGCGCGAAACTCCAGACGGTTCGACCAGATGCGCTTGCGCAAGACGAACACACCGAACAGCAGCAGAAAAATCAACATGTCGGCCGTAAAACGAGGTTCGAACACCAGAACTTCCAGTGAGGACACCAAAAGCTCGATGAAGAGCAAACCAATTAGTAGAAGAAAGAACCAGGACTTCAGAGAATAGGCCCGGCGCATGGACTGAAACTCATCCCAGAGCCGATGCATCCAGGAGCGTTTGGAAGTGTCGGGTGGGATATTGCCGTGATACGCTCGCGCATGCCGCGCTGAGCTTTCGACCAGGCCTGAAAAGAACAACGTTGCCCAGAGGGTTCCGAATAGTCCCACTCCGAGCGGACCAAGGAAGGCCACGATCGGCGGGAACCAGAACACGAGCGGGATCAAAATGATGCCCACAACGCGCGCGCATCTAAAGATCAGTTCGGCGAGCGGATCGATGATAATGTACCGCGCCGTGTGCCCCTGGTGCAGCCGTACGATCCGATCCTTGAAATAACGAAACACCAGATGCAGGAAAATGAAGCAGGCAAAGAACATCCAGGCGCCGCCGGGATATTGAGCCCACTCGAAGTAACTGGCGCCAACCGTCAGGATAATGAGCGAGAACATCAATCCAACGATCGCGGATTGTGCCGTTCGGTGTTCTGGCGCGAAGCAGAAATGCAGAAAACTGAATCCGGTATATTGCAGCTTCTGTTTCCAGCCAGGCTTGGTGCGCAACTGATTAAAGACTGCCCGTCGGCGCGCGACGCCTTCATGGCATTCGCGGGCGATGAAGTAACAAAGAAAGCCAAAGCCAATCCCAGCTGCGACAATTGTCCAGAACCGAAAATCGTACAGTCCATATTGGAACCAGAACCCCATCAGCATAAAGAGGAGCGGCAAGAATACACCACACCAATAGGCATAGCGCAGGCGCAAGGAAATGCTTGGGTCAATGGGATCGCGCTTGGCGGTCGCGAAATAGTCCGTCTGCGCATCCATCTGGCTGCGACGGGTGACGGCGCTCAGCATGAAAGCGGTGTACATCATGACAATGCCATGCCCAACGAACACCCCAATCAGAATGACTGTGTCAATGTCGAACCCGGCCCGGTTGATCGTGTATTTGATGATCGCGCGTCCCTGATCCGGAATCAGGAATGCCAGACTCAAGAAGAGCAAGGAAAACGCCACCGGCCAGGTCGGCTTGAGGGCGCGATACTGGAACCGGTTCAGCAGTTTGATCTCGCCATCCGCCGGCATGATCTGGCGGAGCATGCCAATCACGCCTCTAAGCATGGTCTCCGCTCCGGAGTGGAACCTCGACAAAATCATTATTGGCGAGTTCACGGCGCAGGAAATCCAAATGCGATCGTTGATAGGCGATCAATCCAATCTGAGTGACTTTCTCAAGCGTCTTATGCTTTTTCGGGTCCGCGAGATGCTGCGCGATCAAGTGTTTCAGACTGATCACCATTTGGTGCGCCACGAAAGCGGCATGGGCACCGCCATCACCGGATCCAATCAATGGAAACAGGACGGAGTGCAGCCCGCGTCCGCGTTGTCGCCGCCGTTCGCTCCGCATGCCTTCAAACACCGACTTCACACATTTGTCGATCTCGCCGCCAGACGAGAAGCCATCGCCGACCTTGTTCGGCGTCACAGCGGCGAGATGGGCGACATGACTAACCTTGTTATTGCTGCTGAGCGTGCTGGCATCATCGGTGCGGGTCATGAAGACCGTTCCGATCGGGACCTGCGATCGGGTGCCGACTTTTTCGGCCAGCGCCAAACCCAAAGCGTCCTTATAGCTGTCATCGTTCAGCGCCCCGCGCCGAACGGATCCGAGTTTTCGAATCTGCGCCGAAACAGAGCGGTCCCAGAACCGCGCCATTTCCATGAATGTGTTTTCTGAATTGACCCAGACATCGAAATCCTTGGCGTGCTGGACCTGATATTCCCAGATGACGATTTTCGGCCCCGCCGCCTTTGCAACCGGATTGCCCGAAGCGTTGAGCTGCCAGGCGACCTCATGCAATTTTGAAGTTTCGAAAGACTTCTCCAGCGGGGTCACTCGGAAAGCACCGGTCGCGCGCAGGTCGCTTTGATACTCTGCTTCTCGCGGCCGATTGAGATACTTCACCACAGCCGGAATCTGATCCATCCAATTCGGACTGGATGCATCAATATAGCTATGTTTGGTTTGCGTGAAACGCGCATTCGCAATGGTCGATGTGTCACTATTTGGCGCTAGGAGCAGCGTTGGCGCATTGCTCAGGGCGTGTCGAACCCCGGTGACATAGAACGCGTCCGCGGTCACGCATAAGTCGACCACTGCGAATTGATTGTGAATCAATTGGTGGACCATTTGATCGAAGGGTTCCGGTTCTTGATCCTCTTCGTCCGGAGGAAAGATCTCCTCCAGATACGCAAAATCGATAATCATCGAATAGGTATCTTGAAGGTGGGAAACCAATGCCTCAATCTGGGCCTTCAAACGACTTTCCCGTGTCGTCACGACCACACAGCGGCCAGCAGATAGCGTTGAGTTTGTCATCACGTCACCTTCCCCACTCGACACCTTTGCCTAGGTCGTTTTCAATCCAAAGATCGGCCCGAAATTCTCGGGGCGCCGCATCCACTCGGCAGCGGCGAAACACTTGCCATCGAGAATGCGACCATCGGAAACCATGTCGAGAAAGTCCTGCGGGCTCACCGCATGTCGGCGAATGTCTTCCGTCTCCACACCACGGCCGCGTTGGTCATCAGGTTCGGTCTCTGGCCATGGCTTGTCATCCGGCCAATCAAATCGCGCGTAATAGAGGTGGATCTGCTCCGAACAAGCGCCGGGTGACGGATAGAATGAGCCGATGAAATCGGCATGGTCCGGGACAAACCCAGTCTCCTCCTCGCATTCGCGTCGAAACGCTTCCAGCCAGGGCTCTCCCGGTTGTTGCATTCCAGCCATCAATTCGAGCATCCGGCCCGCATGTTCCTTTTCGCGGTCGACTTTTTTGAGATCCGGCAGGCCGCTATCTGCATCAATCAGGGTCGGCATGCGAAACTGCTCGACCATAAGCAGGGTTTGCTTGCCCTTCCCGACCACGTGCAAGATCCCGGCAACGGCATCTCCGCGATGGACGTTCACCAGCGTCATCTCTTCGCTCATTTCGCCAGGATTGAACTTTGGATGGACAATCTTGAACCGGTCCAACCTCAGAAACGAGCCGAGTTTCGCCAGCGTTGCGTGTTCCTTAAATTTGACTTTGCGCATGGCCGATCAGCCCCCCCAGATCGATTTGGCCACGTTGAGCAGGTGTTTGCGATCTTCAATGCCATTGTGCCCGCCATTGATCAGGCGAGTCACCTCAAAAATATCATCTGTATCAGCCACCTCATTGAGGTTGCGGCTGTCCCAGTAATTTGCCGCGACCTGCAAGGCGATCACCGGATTGGATGCGACGACATCCGGATCATTCTCCAGATCAAGGCCCAAACGCCCCCCAATCGACCGATAATTGGCGCGACCGGTCAGCTGGATAAACCCGCGACCACGATAGCGCCAGCCATCGCCTGAGGCTTCATCGCCATTACCAATACGGTTGGCGTACACGCGATTCGCAATCTTTTCAGGTTGGCGCGCATATGACGCCGCTTCCGCTTCATCGCGGAACTTGCTGCGAAAGATCTTCATCAGACCCTGCGTGCTATAATTCAGATTCTCTTCCATCGCCGTGAAATGCGCAGACTCGTGCGCCAATTGCGCCATGAAATGCGAGAAGCGGCGGGGATTTTCACCAATCTCGTAATGCGCAACCACCTGGTTCAGCACACGCAACAACTCTTCATCCAGGCTGGAGGCATAGTCTCCGACAAAGCGCTGCACCCGTTTGATCACCTCGACCACATTGGTGAGGTCCGTTAGCCGTGTGTCTGTTGCAGGTTCAGGATCGACCGAGACCAGGTATCTTGATGCAGCATAACCCTCTTCGACGAGATTCCCGGCCGTGGTCGTGATTTTCCACCAACCGAGCGCGCTGGCATCCTCGATTTTGGTCACCAGCGTGCCATGCGACATGTCCATGATGATAGGACTATCCGTACTGGGTTCCTGGCGCATGCGCAGGCTGCTCGCATTCACGCGGAACACGTTTTTTGGTGGCGGGGGCGGCGGCGGAGGGGGTGGCGGTGTCGGCTCTACGGGCTGAATATGGTGCAGCGTGCGAGCCGGTTCATCGATTGGGATGAGGAATTTACGGTGCGAATACCCTTCAACATGATAGGTATCTGAAAATTCTGCGAAGACCTTGTACCAGTCTCCATTCCACAGTTTCTTATCCAGCCGCCGAACCCGCATTCCTGCTGGCATTGCTTCAAGAACGCGGCTGCTACCAGTTGGAAGCTCTCTGATCTTGAGGCCGCTTTGGGCCGTGACTTTCAAGTACTCCATTCGTCCCTCGCGCCTGCTTGCTATTTGCATTTTGCCGAAAAACTGCTTGAGTAGGTCACGCTCAATACGGGACTTTGTCAATGTCATTTCTGTTGGCTCTCGCGGCATTTGCGGCCATTGTTGCGGTCTATTCGACAGTGGTGACGGTGCTTGTGGAGGGACTTCAAAAGGTCCTCGCCCTGCGCAGCGCGGGCATGAATGAGATGCTGCGGGCCTTTTACGACCAAACCCTGGCCAGTTTGCAGCCTGGTGACACACCCGATGCTGAGAAGGCCAGTCTTGAGGCCGGAAAGAAACCCTCAAACGCCGCCAAGGATTTTGCTGATTCGATTACTCGGCGAACACCATCCGAAAGCCTAAAATTCTGGTACATTCGCAACTGGCCACTGATCGGACACGTATTTGCATCAAGACGACAGAAACTCACCACTTTGCAATTCATCGAGAGTCTGGCGGAAACTAAGGAAGGCGCCGCCCTGTCCCGTCACCAACCGGGACAATTGCGCGAGGCGCTGACCACGGCGGCCTATCAGTATGAGCGGCTCGGCGAAACGCAATCTGAGTATTTCCAATCCCGGGCAAAGCTTCTGTCCGTAATTGTCGGACTGATCGTGGCTGTTTTCATCAATTTTGACGCGATCACCGTCTACAAGGAGCTTTCGACCAACGCCTCCCTGTCGTCGCGACTGACACTCGCCATGGATCAGGAAAAACTTAACCTGGTTCAGAAAGTCGCTGGCGGCGATGATACCGAACTCGAATCGAGCTCGCTGATGACCCCGGCTATACAGCAGGCGGCGGGAGACTTGCGCGCGCTGGGTATTCCAATCGGACGGAAAATGTTTCCGCACTGCGAAGGCTATTCGCATACGCCCACCGATCAGGTCCTGACCACAAATAGCAGTCAGGCGGATGCCATCGTGGCGAGCGAGTATTTCGATCCGCGTTGTGGCAAATCGCGCCAACAAACCGTCAACCAGACCTGGGCTTTGAGTTTCCAGGACTTCCTGACCATCGAGGGCGCGTCACCATCGGGCTATATCGACACGGCTGGCTATTGGTTCAGCTATCGCGGCCATCGCGTGGCCGCCATCGGCAATAACCTCCAATCCTTCCTGATGTGGGCCCTAGGCGTCATCGTTGCCGGCGGGTTGCTCGGCCTGGGAGCACCGTTCTGGTTCAAGATTTTCAACCGCCTGTCCGCCATGGCCATCCCGGCAGCGCGCGCGACGCTGACAGCACCGCCAAAAGCACCAGGTGCGCCACCTGTCCTTATCAAAGTTTCAGATGTGCGCCCGGCTGCTTCGAGCGATCCGGAAGACCTCGAACGCGGGTTCCTGACGGTGATTGGGCGCAACAAGGTTATGGTCGCTGCCGAAGAAGCCAATGCTGACGGAATCGGACGACTTGAAGATGCGCGCCCGGGGATCAAACGGGGAGAACGTCCGCCGGAACTGACATAGAAACGAAACCAGTGGGCGAAAAGTGAGGGGTGAAGGACGGCCAATGACTGGCGTAACCGGTGTCATGTTTGCGGTGAAAGCCGCGTTCAATATTCTGGAGACGGCGCGCAATATCGCCGAAGCGCGGGCGAGCCGGTTCGATTTCGACGTGGTATTTGTGCCCCTGCCCGCTGGAAATCCGCTGGATCTGGCACGACAACATCTTTCCAAAACTGAAAACTGGGGCGCATCAGGCGAGCACAACCATATTCTCTCGGACTTCGCTGACTGCATTCTGGATCAGGGAGATTTCGGTCGGTTCATTGACCCGGAAGCGCCGCAAGAGCGACAGACTCAACTTTGTATCGCCCTGAATACCGCCTTCAGCGCCACCGTCGCCGAAGAAGAGCTGAAACAATTCCAATCCGTCGATACGTTGCAGCGCTGGGTCGATAATGATGCGGGTCGCCGCGATCGTGCGCGGCTGATCCTGCGGATGAGTGGATTGGCCTTGGACTATATCAGCACGCACACGCACCGTCTGGGCTTGCGCGGACAGGCGCAAACCATTGTCGGCGCGATCTCTGACAGCATCGCCGGGCATCTCGAGCGGAACAAGGCGACCATTATCGAAACAGCTTTCACCAAAGGGGCTGGCGCGCGGATCGCCGAAGCGCTTTTAACCACCAGCCTGGAAATCGCCGAAACCCGTCCGGAACTGTTCTCGGACAAGGATTCGGTACAGGCTCTCGTTCGGTCCGCAATCAGTCCGTTCCGCGAACTCAATGCCGCGAATGCCAGCCTTGATCTGAATGCCACTCAGCGTTTGATGAAAATTCGCGCAGTGTTACGCGGTCCCGTTGCGACGGGCGTCATCCAAACCCTGTATGACTATCGACGCGACGTTTTCGATGGCGACTATCCCGAACGCGGCAGTGCCGCCGGGATCGTCACCGATGCATTGTTCGAAGGCCTGGTGGCGGAAACTTCGGAAACGGGCACGCTTGCCAACATATTTACGCCGGGCTTTTTCGTGCGCACTTATCCGAATGTCCTGCAGGCCGTGTCCACATCGCCGGAAGCCTTTGTTCGAGGCAGCGGTCAGCATATCGAACTTGGCCGCGAATTCCTCACCGGTTTGATGCAATCCCTTTCAGCAGTGGAGTCACGTCCGCAACTCGCCCAGCAAATTTTCCAGATGGGTATGGAAATGACCCGTCGACATGCCCGCGTCTATCTTGTGGCTGAGGCAAGAGCCGCACTAAATACCGAACTCGCTGAACGACTGGACGCGACGAATTCGCCATGGGCGCTGACCCAGATCAAGATCCTCAGCCATATTGCGGATGGCATGATCACGCATTTCGAGGCCAAGGGCATCGACATGTCCATCCGGTCGCGGCCGACCGAACAATCCTTCCTGCTCGATCTGGTCGGCATTGTCGCCGATCAAGTGGCGCTAACCCCCGGCATGATCCTGGGCGACGATGTGAATCCGGAAGTCGTCAACATTGCCCGCGGCGTCGCGGCCTTCATAGCCAACGAACATGCCAGCCTGATCAGCCGCGCAGATTGGCAACGAGTCTCGGCGCATGCGGTTTCGCTAGCTATGGCCAATCCAGAAACACTATTCAGTCTCGATGCCAGTGATCCGGAAGACGCGCTCGCCGTAACTCTGGTCCAGCAGCTTCTGACCACCGCTCAGGCCGGCCTCACAGCACAAGCCGATGGCAGCGCACCGCTGAACCGACAGCCGGGACAAATCCTATTTGGACGGACCTTGGCTGACGCCATAATGACCACATTCGATCTCGCCACATCACATGCCAGACAGTTGGCGACGGATAGCGGGCAAACAGCGCTGAATGACTTTATCCTGCAACTGAACACCCTCGCCACCGCTCAAGGCGTCGAGCAATTGTCCTCGCATGACTGGCTGTTCGCGTTTCGCTGGTTCCTCAGCGATGTTGTCTCGACCGGCCAAACCAGCGTCTCGTCAGATACGATATTGAGCGCTGTCCAAACTATGCGCAAAGGCCGTGCAATGACGTCCAGCTCGGCAGCCGATCCATTCGACTTCGATCACGTTCGCACCCCGACCGGCGATCCGGAGGTCTACTATCAACCTGTCCCACCGCAAGGAGCTGAAGGATGAAACACATAGGAAAACTCGTGGTTGCGAGCGCCGGGCTCATCTTGCTATCAGCCTGCGAAACCACATCGACCAGAACTGGCCCGTCGCCCCAGACCACTGTTGCACAGATCAATGCCGTGAAAGCGCAGACGGCGACCGAAGACAATGCCGCCTCGAGAGTTGAAAAACTAAACGGCTTGCTGGCCTCAGCAGAAACCAGGATGGCCGAAACAGCTGGAAAGCCCGCCCTGAATCTCGCCTGGACGTTTACAGCGATGACAGCCGCGGACGCCCTGACCTCGATACCGGGTCAGTCCACTGAGGCCTTTGCCGCCGCCGCCAGCAAGACGCTGAATTATGCTGATGCAGCGAGCACAGCCTGCCTCGATATTGGCGCCTCAGGCATAGACACGCGGCAAGGCAATTTCTGTGGCATGGCGCTCGCAGTGCGGCGCCTGAACGATAGTGGCAAGGCTGTGCAGGCTTTCACGGATGCGACAGGTGCGGGCGACTGGGCCGGCAGCAAAGCCGCATCAGAAGGGTTTGGACAGCAAGTCTCGACCAATTGGACCGCCTATTCCGCGGACGCTGCGCAACTGGCGCTTTCGGAGCAAAACCAGACTCCATTTACCCGAATGGCACTGCAGGAAGCTTGCGAGTTTCAAGGCGCACAAGGTCAAGCCAATTTGCTTGGCAACCCGTCTATGGATGAAGATGTGCGCGACGCCAAGGATGCTTATTGGAGTGCAATGGCGAGCGCCGCCGCATTCCTGGACATCGAGTCGGCGGCCGCCATTTGCGAGACCGAGCCTGAAAGCCGATCCTGCAAACGCGAAACCGAAATCAAGGTGGCCGAGACCTGTCAGTCTCTGTGACGCCTCGACGGCAAGCTTGCGCGGGCGTCGCGCTTCGGAAACAATAGCTTATGCAAGATCGCCTGAGACGCCTGCCAAAAGTTCAAACCATCCTGGAAACCGAATTGGCCGCCCAGTTAATCCAAACTTATGGCTATGACGATGTCGCAGATGCGGTTCGTGCAAGACTGCAGAGAACCCGTGAACAGATTGTCGCTGGCGCAAATCTTGATGCCGCACAGATCAGCAATCAGGCCGTACTCGGCGATGTTGAGCCAGAGCTAAGCGCTGCGCGCACGCCAAGCTTGCGCACCGCCATCAATGCCACGGGAATCATTATTCACACCAATCTCGGACGCGCCCGTCTCGCCCCTGAAGCTATTGTGGCGATACAGGAGGTCGCGGCGAACTACGCGGCGCTTGAACTGGATCTCGAAACCGGCAAACGCGGGTCTCGACATGCCCATGTTGAAGACCTTATTTGTCAGCTCACAGGCGCTGAGGCAGCGATAGTCGTCAACAATTGCGCTGCGGCGATCCTGACCGTCCTGACCGCATTGGCCGCTGGCCAGCCGATTATCGCATCGCGCGGTGAGATGGTCGAGATTGGCGGATCGTTTCGCATGCCGGACGTGATCAACCAGAGTGGCGCCATCCTGCGCGAAATCGGTACGACGAATAAAACACATCTCAGCGATTACGCCAATGCAATCTGCGATGACACGCGCCTGCTCCTGAAAAGCCATACCAGCAATTATGAAGTGGTTGGCTTCGCCTCCGTTCCGAGCCGAAAAGACCTGGCTGAACTGGCGCACGACAAGGGAACATTTCTGGTCGAGGATTTGGGCAGTGGGGTCCTCGTCGACCTATCCGCTTATGGTCTGCCCAATGAACCGGTCGTGCGCGATGTCCTCGAAGCCGGCGTCGATGTCGTGACCTTTTCCGGCGACAAGCTGCTTGGCGGCCCGCAAGCCGGCATCATTGCCGGGACGCGGGCTTGTATCGATCAGATCAAAGCACATCCAATGGCGCGCGCAGTTCGGATCGACAAACTCTCACTAGCCGCCCTCCATGCCACGCTGGACCTGTATCGCGCGCCGAACGATCCGGTTGAGCGCGTGCCGGTGCTTCAGGCTCTGGCCGAGCCGGTTGAGCGCATTCACGCCCGCGCGCAAAGGCTGCAGACCTTGCTGTCGAAAAGCACGGGCGTGGGCGCTGCGGTCACCTCTTCCATCGCGCGCGCTGGCGGTGGGTCGCTGCCACAGCAGGATCTGCCGAGCTGCGCCGTAGCCATTTCGGCGGGCGCGCGATCGCCGGATACGATTGCGCGTAACCTTCGAACCGGGAAGCTGCCCGTACTGGGGCGGATATCCAACGATCAGTTCTTTCTGGATATGCGCGCGGTCGCAGAGCATGAGGTTGCGTCTCTGGCGAATGCGATCGCCGACGCGCTGGGCGAATGAAGCATAGAACGCTGGCTGTCATTGGCCATGTCGATCATGGCAAAACCAGCCTGGTCAAGGCGCTGACCGGTGTCGAAACCGACACGCTCAAGGAAGAGAAGCAACGCGGCCTGTCAATCACGCTTGGCTTCGCTCATCTGAAATCTCCATCCGGGCACATGCACCTGATCGATACGCCCGGGCATGCGGATTTTATTCGAATGACCGCATCGGGCGTGAGCGGCGCTGACGCGGTGCTGCTTGTGGTAAGCGCGGTCGATGGCGTTCAACCGCAAACCCGCGAGCATGTTCGGATGGCTGGCCTGTTCGGCATTCGTGACGCGACCGTGGCATTGACCAAGATCGATTTTGTGCCCGACCAAGACGCGCGACAGGAAAGCGCAACGGTTGAGGCCTTGCTCGACACGCACGGGTTCACACGCGTGGATATGGTGCCCTGTTCCAGCACAACGGGAGACGGGATCGGCACTTTGATCGCCACGCTGGAGCGAAACACAGCGCATACGAATCAAGCGACCGATTTAAAAGGATTTTTCCTGCCCATTGATCGTGTCTTCTCAGCCCCCGGGGTGGGCACAATCGTTACGGGGTCTCTACTGGGTCAATCAATCAGCGTCGAAGATGCGGTCGTATTGGAGCCCGCACACCAACGCGCGACGATTCGAGGAATTGAGGTCGCCGGGGTGGCGCAATCCCAAGCGATGCCAGGCGCGCGGGTCGCTATCAATCTGAGGGGAATAGACGCTGAATCCATTCACAAAGGCGACGCGTTATGTGCACCAGAAAAATTCCAGGCGGGACAAAGATTTGATGTTGCTTTGCAGTCAGACCCCACACTGAAACATATGGAACAGGTGACCGTCCTGCACGGCACTTCGCATCACACAGCGCGCCTGCGTCTATACCCGGAGACAGGATCGCCAACCGTATACGGACAGCTTGAGTTTCAAGCGCCTCAGATTGCTTTTCCCGGTCAGCGTGTTGTACTGCGCCGACCATCCCGCGCAGAGATTTTGACCGGCGGCACCGTCATCGACCCCAATGCCGTTTTGGTGACCCGCAACAAACAAGCGCATGTCAGCGTTTTGCGGGCCTGTCTCGAAGGCGATGCTGGCGCAGTGGCACAGGCAATCGCTGATCGAGACAACGGGATTGTCGATCTGAAGACATTATCCAGACTCGGTGGCGTTCCACCGGAAAACCATTTCGATGCGATCGATGAAACGTACATAGCGCGCATCGCAGAAATCGAGACCTTGCGCCGTCGATTGGTCGATGTGCTCAGATCATTGCATGCGCGCCGACCATGCCGGCCGTTTGTCGAGGCGTCTGAACTCTACAATCAGCTAAGCCCGGCCCCACGGCTGCTATTGGATGGGGTCGTGGACCGTATGCGCGCCGCTGGCGAAATCAGGGGGCATCAAAACGGGGTGGCTTTAGCGTATTTTGGATCGCTCGAGTTTATGCCCCCTGAACTGCGCGAGGCCTACCACGATGCGGATCAACGCCTTCGCGATATCGGCCTTCGACCGGTCGCGCTGTTCGAGTCTCCAAGCCAAGATGAGTCTGATCTGATGGAGTTGCTCGTGTGGAAAAACCGCGCGGTTCGACTATATAATCATAGCTTGAAACAAACACTTTTGCTGTCATCCGACGTCATCGATAAGGCGCGGAACAAACTTCAGCTGGCCTTCCCGGACGGTTCCGAGTTCACCACAAGCGCCGCGCGTGCAGCGCTCGACACCAATCGCAAGACCATCGTGCCGCTCCTCGAACACTTCGATGCAAATGGCGTCACACGGCGCGACGAGGATGTGCGCGTGATGACAAGCGAGTTCGATGGAAATGGCAGCCGTTCTTGAGTCTGCACTCGATCCGCGGAGCGCACTCTTGCGTGCCGCGCCGGCTCAGTTAAACCTGTCGCTGTGCGGAGGCGACTGTAGTCTGGTGGCTTCCCTGGTCTTCAAAACCAGCGACGCGTCGTGATCGGCGTGTGGTGGGTTCGATTCCCATCCGCCTCCGCCATATCAGCTGACGCGGCGCGACGCGTGGACAAGTATGGTGAACTCCGCGAAGTTAAACCCGGCAGTGAAAGACGCAGCGATGACAGGCAAACCGAGTTTCGAGCTAAAGGATTTGGACGGCGATGCCCGCTCTTACCCCTCGTCGCGCCCCACCCTGCTCTGCTTCGTCAAGGAAGACTGTGAGACCTGTAACACCGCCGCGCCCGTCATGGAGTCGCTCCACCGCGCGCATGGAACAGAGGCTGATGTCTGGATGATCAGCCAGACGTCCGAGGGCAGTCTCATCCTCAAGGACCGGCATGGCCTCACCTTGCCCATTCTCGACGATTCAGACCTGAAAACGTCCTTCGCCTATGATTTCAGCATCGTGCCGGCGCTTTATTGGTATTCCGATGGCGAAACGGTCGAAACCGCGTTCGAGGGGTTTGTGAAGTCTGAGTGGCAAGACCTGGATGCAACTGTGGCGGCAAAGCTGAAGTCTGAACGGGCCCGGATAGACTGGGATGAGTTGCCGGACTGGCGCCCGGGGTGCGGATCCAAGCATCTTGATCCGGAAATTCACGACCAATTGCGCGCAGAGGCGGAGGACAGCCCCATTCGTGCTCGCAAGATCGAAGTCGCATCGGCAGACGATGTTGCGGAATTCATGTTTGATCAGGGCTTTTCGGACGGCTTGCCCCTGGTGCCGCCAACACCGGAACGCGTCGTGCGGATGTTATCCGGCACCTCCCGATCCCCTCAGGACATCGTCGCGCAGATGCCGCCCAACATGGGCGAAGCGACGGTCGAGAAAATCGCCATCAATGCCGTCATGGCCGGGTGCAAGCCGGAATACCTTCCTGTGGTCATTGCAGCCATCGAAGCCATCTGCACCGATGAGTTCAATATTCATGGCGTCATGGCGACCACGATGGGGGCGTCACCTGTCATGGTCATCAATGGTCCGATCCGGGAGCGACTCGGGATGAATTCCGGTCTCATGGCGCTGGGCACAGGCAACCGTGCCAATGCCACCATAGGACGCGCCGTCCGCCTGGCGGTAAGAAATATTGGCGGCTCGAAACCGGGCGGGACAGATCGCTCAACTCTGGGCAGTCCGATGAAATTCACCATGTGCTTTGCCGAGCGCGAGGACCGGTCGCCCTGGGCGCCGCTGCACGTGGAACGCGGATTCGAGGCAGAGGAGTCCGTCGTTACCCTGTTCGCCATGACGTCTGGCCCGGTTCATATTGTCGACCAGGAATCACGGGCGCCGGACGAGATTGCGGGCACGCTGGGCCTCGGCCTGGAGAGCATGTTCCTGCCCAAATACCACATGATGCCGGTCGATGCCTTGCTGGTGGTTTGCCCGGAGCATATCGACACGCTGATGCGCGACGGAGCCTATGACAAGGACCGCCTGCGCGCGCGAATCCAGGAAGTCACGACAAGACCTTTGCGCGACATGGTGGCCGATGATGTCTCTGGCGCTGGAATGACCCGCGCCGCCGCCGCCAATCTCGACGACGAGCAGCTCGACAATCGCGTGCCAAAATTTGCCAAGCCGGACCATATCCATATTGTGGTCGCAGGTTCAGATGCCGGGAAATTCTCGAGCGCGTTTCATGGCTGGGTGACTGGCCCGATGGGATCGCAATCGGTGTCCCGCAAGATTGAAGACCATTAGAAGAAGGAGGATGAATGACAGTCATTCTAGATCCCACTGATGAATCGGTTCCCGTTAGCCGGCAAATTACGCCGCGCTCGGGTCAGGTTTCCGGTGTGGTCGGCTTGATGGACATTCGCAAACCCCGGGGTGACATTCTGCTCGATGAGCTGGAACGATTGCTCGGGGAGCGCATGCCCAGGATTGAAGTCCGGCGCTATGCCAAGCCGACATTCACCAAACCCTGTCCTGATGACTTGCGGGCACAGATGAAAGCGGAATGTGATTTCGTTGTCGAAGGATTGGCGGACTGAGGGTCTTGTACGACGTGCAGTATGCACGACACAGTCTGGTTTGAAATCCAGGGCCTCCCAGCCGTTACAATTGCTTCGAGCGAATTTAACAATGCCGCCGTCACACAGCGCGATGCTCTGGGCATGAGCGATGCACGCTTCGTTTTGGTCGATCATCCGATTCAGGATGCCACCGACGATGAAATGCGGGCCAAAGCCATGGCGGTCTATGATCAGGTGGTGGATGCACTGACCACTTGAGCGAACCGCGATTGACGATCTGATCAGCCCGGTCGAAAGATCGGGCTGATCGCTTTTTGAGTTACAGACAAGCCTAGAGGAATTCGCCCACGTGCAAGCCACAGCATCCGTTCCGATCACGCGCGACCTGGTCCTGCTCGGCGGTGGACACACGCACGCCCTGGTGTTGCGCAAATGGGCGATGGATCCACTGGCTGGCGTTCAGGTCACGCTGGTCAATCCGGATGTCAAAGCGCCCTATACCGGCATGCTGCCAGGCTTTGTCGCCGGGCATTATAGCCGCGATGAGCTGGACATCGATCTGGTTCGGTTGGCGCGACGGGCCGGCGCCAGACTCATCGTCGACCGCGCGGTCGGGATCGATACCGGGCGCAAACGCGTCCACCTCGCGAACCGGCCCGATATTCTTTATGACACGCTTTCGTTTGATGTCGGCATCTCATCTCACGTGCCAACATCCGAGCCTGGCCATCCCGCCATCATACCGGCAAAACCGCTTGGACCGTTTGCCGATAAATGGTCCGCCCTGATCGAACGAAGCATTTCGGGAGGCCCGCCCGCCAAGGTCGGTATTCTCGGCGGCGGCGTAGCCGGCGTCGAACTGGCTTTGGCGATGGCGCATCGACTTGAGGCTGTCAGTGCCGGCGCGCCATGCGTTCAGATCATCGAGTCAGGAGACACCCTGCTCAGGGAACTCAACGCATCGGCTCGGCGAAGCCTTATCTCGGAACTGGCCAAGGCTGGCATTCAAATAGACTTGCAAGCCAACATGTCCGCCTTGTCCGCGGATATCGACTTTATCGTCAGCGCTGCGGGTGCCGCACCGCACGCCTGGATCGCCGAGACCGGCTTGTCCCTCGAAGCGGGATACATTGAGGTCGACAAGTATCTTCGTTCAACCAACACGCCGGACGTTTTTGCCGCCGGAGACTGCGCTCATCTCAGCGACGCACCCCGGCCAAAAGCTGGCGTTTTCGCCGTCCGACAGGCGCCTGCGCTGTTTCACAATTTGCGCGCGCAGCTATCTGGCGGGGACTTCACGTCGTACGCGCCGCAGGACGCCTATCTGAAACTCATCTCGCTGGGACGAACGTCCGCCGTGACGGATAAATGGGGAATTGGCCTGTCAGGAGACTGGGTCTGGCGCTGGAAGAATCGCATCGATCAAGCCTTTATGAGGCAGTTTCAAGAACCAGATTCGATGCCGAGCCCGAAGCGCCCGCATGATATGGCGCTGGGCGCTACAGAGCTTTTGGAGCAGCAGGAAAAGGCATGCGGTGCGTGTGGCGCGAAAGTGGCGCAAACATTCCTGACCGACGGCCTGTCAGACGCGGGCCTGGCCGAGCCGCCCGAAGATGCCGCCATCATCCAGACCGATACGGGATTTGAGGTCTTCACCACTGACCATTTACGCGCGTTCAACCCTGATCCTTATACGCTGGCAAGGATCGCGGCCGTCCACGCCCTGGGCGACATCTGGGCGATGGGCGGACGACCGAAAACAGTCTTGTCGCAGCTTATTCTCCCCCCCTTGGCCCCTGCCAAACAGAGCGCGATGATTGCCGAGATCACAGCCGGCGCGAACGCGGTCTTCGCGGCTTGCGACACGCAAATTTCTGGCGGGCATTCCAGCAATGGCACAGAACTGACGATTGGCTTTTCGATTTCCGCCAGCCTGCGCGACGCGCCAATCACACAGTCAGGCGCCGAACCGGGCAATGTGCTGATCCTGACCAAACCCATCGGCACCGGCGTGCTGTTGGCAGCAGAAATGCGGCAGCTCGCCGATGGCGGTGATGTTCAAGCCGCCCTCACCTCGATGTGTCGCCTGCAAGATCAGGCCGCGGCGCTCCTCGCCCAAAAAGCGACGGCGATGACCGACGTCACCGGGTTTGGTTTGGCAGGACATCTCTTAAATATTCTCACGGCGTCCGGGGTCGCCGCGGCGCTGGATATCTCGAGTATTCCAACGCTTTCTGGCGCATCGTTTCTCAGCGGCGAAGGCGTTCGATCAACGCTATGGCTAGACAATGCCAGGCACGCTGCCGCATTCATTGATGCGGAGGCCGAGACGACAAGTCTGCTATTCGACCCACAAACGGGGGGTGGATTGCTGGCTGCAATTCCTGAGGAAAGTTTGCCGGACATGCTGCAACAATTCGAATCCGCCAACGAACCGATCTGGCCAATCGGTCGAATCCTGGATGGCCCAGTGCGTATCTACATGGAATAGAGCAGGATGACTAAGTCAGAGCCCTAACAATGGCGCTCACCAGGTCGTCCTTTTTTTGTTCCAGGATCGGTAACTGATCGAACGGTACCAGCATTGGATGGGTCTTTCGCGCTTCATCCCGAACCGGGCCATAGGTCCAGCCTTGCGCGCGCCTTTGATTCATCCATTGAACATGCTGAGCGCCGGCATCTGCGTCCGGGTGTTCGAGGACAAATTGTATGCTGGCAAATGTGGAGTCTTTCATCCATTGCGGCGCGACGTCCCAGTCCGGCATATCCGGTTGTCCATGCGCCGTGCTCCAGGTGCGGATTGCGGCGTGGATCACGCGGGCGATGGGTTCGAGCGTTGGTGACATGGTTTGGCGCCTCCATGTTGCTTTTTAAAAGCTAACAAGGCGGCGCCACTTTGGGAACTGATTTCGCGGTGAGTGCGCACGGCATTAGGCGATCGAGCGCAAACCCTTTTGCAGGACGGACGCGTCAACAAACTCTGATCCGGACGCGGCGGACGTTTGAACCGGTGCGTGGACCAGAGGCATTTCCTCATTCGCGACCCGCATGCCGACAACTTTTGCCTGCTGCTCGGATTCCAGCTGCAGCAACCAATTACAGATCGGCGCAATCACGGTTCGATAGTGCAGCGAATTCTGAATCGGACATTCGAGATCGGTCCAGATATCCAGTTGCGCCTGACGTTGCTCGCGTGTCTCTTCGGTTTCCTTGACCGCGCTCGCAATGGCAGACATTGCGTCATGGGTCAGTTTGATCGCAACATAGCGACGGGAATGCAGGGCCTGACGCGACGTTCGAATTTCGCCAAACTCATTGCACAGCCAGGTTGCCATGGGCTGGATGTTGACGCTGTTAATCAGAAGGTTGCGAATGCCAGCTTCGGTCGCATCATCGAGTCGCAGATATGCGAATAGACTCGTCAGCTCGTCACTTCCCAGCCAGGCATTAATGGCTTGCTGAACATAGTCGCTCGCCTTGTGATAATCCTGGCCAAGTTGAAGCGGCAATTGCGGCAAAGCGTCATGCGCGAAGCTGAACGCACAACGCAGGCGGTAGCTGATATCGCTTAATTGCTTGCGCTGATGCAGCGCGTCACTGCTCTCGAACAGGCGCTCATTGATTGCAGAAACAAGGGCTTCAGCAGCATTTGATCGAAGGATCGGGTTCCCGACACCTCGGGGGCCCATCATGAATTCCACGCTCATTGGCAACTCCTAGCATTACGCGTCTCACGTGTATTCATGAGCAAACATCGTGCCAAAAGAGTCTCTAATCGGGAAACGATCGCGTTTTAGGCGAATTTTCGCCTCTGACGAGAATTATCGATCAAGCTGACCAACGCACTTCAAACCGGCCTGTCTCTTGCCAATGCTCGCCCGAGAGCGGCGTGGAATAGAGCTTCAGGGCGATTTCATCGAGCGGAATGGCTTTGCCGGTAATCGCATCCTTGGCACTGGCCAGTTCCAGCCCCTCGGCGCTAATGCCGTATTCGTCATTTGCTGCCTGTGGCAACGACCGCTTGAAACGAACATCAACCATGACTTGTTTGCCAGATTTCAGCACCAGCTTGTAAACCCGCTCAGGCAACATGTGGTTGAGGAAGCGCGTACGTCCGATAAAACTATCGGTCAGCATGCGCGTCTCGCCTTCCATTTCGCCTGCCGGTAGAATGATATCACGCTCCGTGAACGGTTTCAGTCCGCCGGAAATTCGGCCCCAATGATTCTGCAGGCGATACTCGTCATCGACAAAGCTGCGAATGCGCCAGCCAGGAACCATGCCCGACTCAATTGCATTGTAAACGACGGTTCCAAGCGCGGTTACGAGCTTTGCATCCTCGATAACGCCTTCTTCAGAAATCGGCAGCCATTCGCCGGCAAAATAGCCTTTGGCCGTAATGATCCGTGCGGGATCGAGTGGCAGTTTTTCAGACAGAATGCGCTTGGCTTGCGGCAGTTCGGACGGCTTTCCGGTCAGAATCACCAGATCGCAATCAAACAGACCGACATAACGCGCATGCGTCTCTGCGATATGCGTGAACCATTCATTGATCACCTTGTCGACACTGGCCATCTCGATTTCGAGCTTCTCGCCAGGCTTGATGATATTCTTCTTCAGACCATCCTTGCGACCCAGTTCGTTCAAGACTTCAATCTGTTTCAAGGCCGCGCCGGACTCTGTCAGATCGAGTACAATTTCAGTGTCTCCGCGGGATACGCTGCGCAGAATCTGCAGAGCGATCGGGATGAATACAGTGCGTGTGCAAACCAGACGTTGTTGACGCTCGCTCTCGCGTTTGATCTGGCGCAGGAAAAATTGCTCGAACTTTTCGCGCTCATCCGCGCTGGCAGAGAAGGGTTCGCCGAATTTCGGCAACAGGACGCGTTCGATGATATCCTTGGCCAGGCGGTCTCCGGCAATTGTGGTCGAATCCTTGAACAGGAGCTTGCAGACCAGGTCGACGCCCGCGCCGGGAAGTTTGTCGGAATACTCAATCACGGATGTATCCGTCGTACCTCCGCCAATATCTAGCGTCATGACGCGGACACTGGCATCAGTGCCCTTTCCACGTCCCATAAGCTCGATCCAGTTCTCGCCCGTATCGCCCATGTGGTGAATTTCGGAGAAGACGACCGCCAGTTGCGGTGCCACAGCTTCGTCCAGCGCCAGGCGAATATCCGGCGCGTGTCCGTCTTGCTTGATCTGATTGGGATCTTCAAACCGGCTCAGCAGGAAGATATCGCGGGCGATTTCCCATTTTTCACGGAAAATCTCGATCTCGTCCTTGGTCCATCCGGCTGGGTAGCTCAGCAGGATATCGCCGAGTTCGCGGCGCAGATACATCTGATTGCCTTTGCGCCAGGCTTCAGATTGAATTTGAGCCTGCGCCTGCTCCAGGATAGACAAAGCCACCCAAATCAGACTGTCAGCGCGCGAATGATTGGCGCGGCGTTCAATCTCGGCGCTAAGTTCAGCATCCCGATTGGCCAGCGACCATTTCGTTGTACCATTTGGCAGGAACCGGAAGATGGGTCCTTTCAACGGCACCAGCGACGCAACATCATCTTCAGACCGACGCCAGGGTTGAACCTGCATCGTCCAATGGGTCTGTCCATTGGCCCCGAGCGGCGCGTCGTCCCAGACATACATTTTTGGCGATGACAGGAACGACATGCCGCCGCCTTCGGTTTCGATATTGCTCAAGGCCTGACGGGCGGCATAACCGATGGCCGCCGGTGAGACATTGGCAAATTGGTGCGAGGACTGAAACACTTCGCGATCACGCTCGCGGCGGGATGTATTGGCTATGCGCTCAAACAGGGAGCGTTTGTGATAGGTCGGGTTCACGGCCTGGGTCAGCTTGCGGGTCGGTTCGGGCTTGAACACGCCTTCGACCAGAGCGAACCAGCTGTCCGGGATCGCATCATCCAGATCCAGCGCGTCCATGTCGAGCGAGTCGAGATCGGTACCGGGTCGTGGGAATACGATTGGGCGACAGGCGGAAGACAGGCCATTCTCGATACCGGACTGCTCCAGCGCCAGGACCACTGTACGCGAGTTTCCGAAATCGACTACCAGATTGACTTTGACGGGGTCGCCCGCCTCTTCGAGGAAATTCACGTTCAGGATCAGGTCGCCATACTGTGTGCCCAGATCGAATTCCTTGTGGATCTTGAGGCTGAGGGTCTCAGGCAGGTCGCGAATGGAGCCTGAAATGTAAGGATTGAAGTTCAAGGCGGTAGACGGCATCGAGTCTTCATCATCGACGTCGTTGATCACAGCCGGTTTGGCTTTTGACGGGGCTTTTTCGGTCACGAGGGCATCCGCGACGGTGTAACCACGCGTGCTCTTCCCGATCGTGAGATCGATCGCTACCCAGAAGCCATCCTTGACCACTTGTTCGCCATCTTCATCCAGCGTAACTTTCGCGCCAAACCGCCCTTTCAACCAGGGCTTGCCGACCGGCGAGCGCCAATCCGATTCCTCAATCGCGCCCTCGAGGGCGTAAAACACAGTGTACCAACCGGAATCTGGAAACGCATTGATCGTATTTTTCATCGGAATCCCACACAATAACCCAAGGGCCCTACGTGTCAGATTAAGATTGAAATCGCGTAAAAACCCGCGATCGAATTTCAATCAAATTGATACAATTGAAGGGATCTGTATTATCGCATTTCAATAGAAAGTGTGGGCCTTTGCTATCGACATGAAAACGAAGATTGCGATCCTCGGAGGCGGAATCAGCGCACTGGCCGCCGCTTACGAATTGAAGCGGCTGGATTCAGCGGACGCGCTAGATATTACGATCCACCAGATGGGCTGGCGGCTCGGCGGCAAGTGCGCCTCCAGCCGGAACGACCAGCCTGGCATGGGCTATCGCAATGAAGAGCATGGGCTGCATGTTCTGGGCGGTTGGTATCACAACACATTCGAAATGCTTCGCCGAGTCTATATGGACTGGAATGAGCTTCCCGCAGTCGACTCGCGCCCCATTCGAGAGGCTTTTCTGCCGGTGAATGGCGCGGTCCTCTTCGACGAGAAGCGGTTTCTTTGGCTCAAATATGGCTGGCGTAAAATCGCGGTGCGCTTCCCGGACCCCGTCGGGCAGCCAGGGATTGATATTCCAGACCTTTCGATCGGGCGAATGTTGCGCGTCCTGGCACGCTGGGTTCAGGAGCTTCTGGAAAACGCTTTTGCGGGTCTCAGTCTGGTTCGGCTGGGCATGCGTTTTTTTCGGCATTGGTTCGACATATCCGACGTCGTGAAGACACTTGAAACAGAAGTCATTGAGCAAATGACCGATGCGCAGATGCAGGATGCGGCAAATCGGGTACATATTTGTGCCACCAGCATAGCCAGCGAATGCGAGTCCATGCTCGACAATATCTCCGAAGCGGACGCACAGCTCTGGTATGAATCCGAGACCGAAGATGGCCCATCGGTCGCGGATCTCGTCACCGCGGCCCTGGTCGGTGCATTCGTTGTCAAAGGTATGTTGGCGGATCGATTGATCACGCGCGGGTTTGATTACATCAACGCCGAGGACGCGACAGAATGGATGCGCCGCCATGGCGCGCCGAATTTTGTCGTCAAATCGCCTTTTGTCGAACTCGGCTATCATTATGCCTTCAGCTATATTGACGGTGATCCGAAACGACCAGATATGGCCGCAGGCGCAGCTCTGCGCGGCTATATGCGTATGTTTTTCGGACAGGTCGGCAGCTTTTTCTATCACTTCGAAGGTGGCATGGGCGACGTCATCGTCAAACCATTCTATGATGTCCTCAAAGACAAAGGCGTAAAGTTCGAGTTTTTCAGCCAGATCACCCGCCTCGAACGAGATCCGGAACGGAAACAGATTTCGCGCGTTCAGATCCGCCGACAGGCCAAAGTTTCCGCCGGTCAGGACGCCTATGATCCTCTGATCAGCACGCCAAAAGGCCTCCGAACCTGGCCGATTGGACCGCGCATGGATCAGCTCGAACTGGGTCCTGGACAGACCCGGTTCCCGAACGATTTTGAAGACCCGTTCGACATTGATCCAAATGATCCGATCGAGGAACTTGTTGCGGGCGAGGATTTCGATATTGCCATCCTTGCAATTCCCGGGACCGCGCTATCCGAAATCTGCCAGCCACTGGTCGATGCTGATCCAGCTTGGGGGCGATGTTTGGACGCCATGTCATCTTGCCCGACGGTTTCGGCGCAATTGTGGACGCAAAAAACACCCGATGAGCTTGGATGGGGGAAGATGCCGCATATCTCGACAGGCCATGTCCTGCCGCTAAGCACATGGAGCGATATGAGTCACTTGCTGACACTCGAAGAGGAGACTCCGGAAGGCCCGTTTCGAGGTCACCACCTTCTGTGCGGACCTTATCCTATCACGGGCGAATCTCCGCGTGACACAACCCTGAAATGGTTGAAGAAAAACTTCAAGGACGTGTTGCCAAACTGGCGACTAAAAGATCAGGATGTTTCGGATCGCGCGATTTATGCGCGTCTGAATCATAAACCCAGCGAGCGCTATATTTTTGCCGGGTCCGGCGATATTGATGACCGCTTGCGCACCGATGAGAGCGGTTTGTCCAATCTCTATTTGTGTGGGGACTGGGTCCGTAACGGTACAGATCTCGGTTGGGTGGAAGGCGCCGTCACGACCGCGCGACAATGCGCCCGCGCCATCACCGGTGTGTCAATCCGGGTTTACGGAGAAACCGATTTTGGCTGATGGCGAGGACCTCATCCGGGTGGAGTCACCCCTGTTCGAAGCTGAGGAAGTTTCGGGCAGTGTCTACGTCATTGATCTTATCGGCTTCTCACAGCTCACCGAGGTACAAATTGCCCAAAGCGCCAGATTAGGCACAGAAGCGGTCACGCGCATGATTACCGAACTGTTTGGCAAATTGATGACCAAGCTAGCGGCGCAAGATATCCATTTTGGGGGCTTTGCGGGCGATGCCCTCATCGCCTGGCAAACCGAAGGTGATGATACATTATCTGCGCCGGATCTGCAGGCGCTCTCGGCGGAGATCTGCAATGAGATCGCGCCGGGGCTTTTCTGTCGAACGGCGAAAGCACGTGGTACATTCTGGAAATCTGACGTCGCAACACAGCAAGGCGCACGTCCACTTGTCTGGGGCCCGGCGGTGAGTCGCGCCTTTGCTGAATTAGCGCCCCATTCTCGCGATCCAACGTCGGGTATCGCTCTTCCCGATCCCGGTGTCGGAACCGCAACACAAGTCCTGGCAACCGCATCTGTAACCAACCGCTGGGCGATCATCATCCGAGCGCTGACACCCGCTGAGTGTGAAACCATAACGTCGACCGACCTTGCCGTACTGTTGCAGCGGACACGCGACATTTGCGATGCCGTCAATGCTGACATCGATAATATCGTTCAGGATGACAAAGGAATGCTGATTGTGATTGTGCTCACCGCATCGAGAGCACAGGATACCAATCAGCGGGATGTCCTGCTGGACGGTTTAACGTCGGCGCGCGCGCAGAGATCAGACCATCATGAAGCGGCATCAGATTTTGGCACCGTCTTTCGGTGCCATCCTGAAATCGCAGGCCAACCCATAACGATTACGATCGGCAAACCAATCAACCAAGCTGCGAAGACCCTGACGCGCCGCGTCGGCGCGACGGATCCAACAACGGCACCTCTTGTGAACCACGCCCGGCCCAACGATGTTCTGATTGGTCGCGAGCCGGACGTTTCACATCTTTGGAGTGTTTATCAGGCGTCCAGGCAGGACCGCCAGACGGCCACTCTGACAGCTCCGGCTGGAATCGGCAAAAGCGCGCTTATCCGCAACCTGGCGCGCAGAATTGAACATCCTTTGGCCATCGTAGAGGTTTCGCCAGGAAGTCGGTTCGCGCCGTTTGGGTGTGCTCAGGATCTGGCTGAGTCTTGCAACTTGCCTGCTTCGACGGTGTTCGAGTCGGACGCGCAGACAAAGTTTGCACAAAACCTGCCGCACGTCGTCATTATCGAAAACTGGCAATGGTGCGATGAAGACAGTAAACGGCTCGTGCGGCGCTTGCACGCCGATCGCAAGTCCGGCCTGTTATTGGTCAGCTCTCGTGAGCCAATTGATGGCCTCGACTCCGATGCGCATTTGAACGTCACGGCCCTGAATTTCGATCAGTCCCGAAACCTGCTGGAAACGCTTGCTCCTCATGCATTGAGCGAGTCTGCGATGCGATCCATTTTCGAGCTGACATCCGGTATGCCATTTTGGCTCGTGCAGGCCGCCCTCCATTATTCCGACCGGAGCCCGGAGTCAGACCTTCTGGCACCTCTGTCCGGGCTCGAAGGTCTACTCTCGGCACGTGGCCGCGATCTCTCAGATGAAGCTATTGCGCTTTGGCGACTCCACTGTGCCTGGCGACGTCCACTAAAGTTCGAAACGGCAGGCCAGCTCCTGGCGGAATTCCAAGTCGCCGTCGGGCCTCAACATCTCAGTGAGCTCGAACGTTTAGGCTGGCTCTTGCAGGATGATTCCACAGGTCCCGCAGACTTCCGTCCAGCCCACGATATTCTGGCCGATTGGGGCAGTTCGGATTTGCCCGTGACCTTCGAACAGGCCTTGCATGCTGCGATTGCCAGGACCCTCAGCAGCGCCGAGGCATCACCTTCTCGCATCGCACGGCATTGGCAAATCGCCGGGGAAAATCGTCACGCGTCGATCTGGTATGACCGAGCCGCGCTGAATGCGGACCGTGCAGGGGCCCATGACTTGACCATATCGCACCTGTCTCAATCGCGGCTGCTATCGCGTGCAGCGAAGACCAGAGACGAAATTCAACAACTGGAACATCTGGCGCTCTCCGCGACCGCAAATTGGGGCATTGGCAAGCTTCGGCGCGCGAAACAGACGCTGACAGAGTTTGATGCCACCGCCAGAGGTATACCTTCGAGTAAATCCAAGCGCGCAGCGCTCAGGCGCGCCGCGACCATCCAATCGGAAATCGGACAATTTGCCGGCAATTCGAGTTTGATCTTTTCCGGTATGTATCGTGGTTGGCGAAACAGCCACGCGGACTCCGGCGCATATGAAGTCAAGGCCCGACGACAAGGATTCATTTATTACGCGCTTGGGTTGCTGCAATTGCCTATTACAGGACGCCTCAATCGATTGGTCGAAAAGGCACACGAACAGGGCGAGTATCGCAGTCAGACATTGCTCGGCTGCTCGATTGGCACATTGCATATGACGCGGTGCGACTGGCAAAACGCCGAAACCGTATTGTCATCATGCTATGCCGCAATCTCGCAAACAGATGACCGACAAATGCTAGGAGTTGCGCAGTGCTTGTTGGGGCTTTGTTACCTATTTCAAGGCGATACGGACGAGGCCGATGTCTGGTTTGAGCGTGTGGCCGACACAGGTCGGGATCACAATCATCATGTCTTCAAGGTTTGGGGCGCCTACGCCAAAGCAGAAGCCCGATTCTATGCTGGCGATCTGGCAGCCGCCAAACAATTGGCTCTTGAGGCGCGCGCCGCATCCAAAGGCCTGGGCGATCATCAGTCCGCCTGCATTATCGAAGGCGTACTGGCGCAAGTTTTCCTCGCTGAAGAAGACTACTCAAATGCCCGCAAGCACGCGCGCAACGCGTCTCGCTTTGTAGCGAAACTTCCCCCGACCAATTTCAGCACGCTTGAAGGGATCGCCGCGCCAGCTCAGGTGGGCGCTGAACTGCGAAGACTGAACGGCACCGATCTGGAGCTGGACACCATGATAGAGACGGGTCGGCAGGCTCTGAAATCCTATGCCAGAGTATTCAAGGTGGCGCGGCCACGGCGTCACTATGTCGAAGGTCTCTGCGCGCGGGCGCAGGGGGATATGAAATCTGCTCTTCGTCAGTTTCGGAAAGCCCGGACCTCCGCGGCTGAAACTGGCATGCGATATGAGCAAACGCTGACCGTTTCTGCCCTTCACGCAATACAGGAGAAGTCCAATGGCGCGACCACCGAGATATATTGATCCCGCCCTGAAAGCATTTGGCCTACCGCCTTATATTGGCGAAGATGCTTTGTTGCAGGGCGGATGGATCGACTCCAGTCAGGGCGCCATTCAGTCTTATCTGGATCGTTCGATCAATCGGGTTGCTCCAGATCATTTCCGCGCCAAATCAGTTCTGTCCTGTCTCCTTATGACCTCTCTTTTCGTCAAGAAGATGCGGTCTGGTCATCCGACAGGCCGGGTGTGGGGCTTTGTCCCGGAAGCCGATATTTCGATCTGGGCGCTGGCCTATGCGGGACCGATCGATCACTCGCGCGCTTGGGAACTTTATTGGGTTCCCATCTACATGTTTGTCGACGATCCCGCCGCCTTGGCGGGAGGGAGAGAGATCTTCGGATTTCCGAAAATGTACGGCACCATCGCGCGCGAAGATAATGATCCTTCCGATTATGGCTTATCCGTGAAAGTTGCCGCGTTCCGCGAGTTCGGTCAGGATGTCGAAGCGGAGCAAGTTGAAGTGCTCAAGATAGATCCGCAAATTCATGGGAGTGCAGAGGCCACGCTGGATGATGTCATGACAGGTTTACTGGATGAACCGGAAGATGCCGACATCCGCACATTGATGCCATCATTGCGCCCGCCCCAGATTGACTTCCCGATCCTTCAGGTCAAGCAATTCCCGAGCATCGAAAATGCCGACTTTGCCACTTACCAGGCCATTGTCGGCGTGAAGATGACGACGCAAAGGTTACGGGGAATCGGCAAGGCGGCGGGTCGGCCGCGTCTGACCATTCAATCGCCGCTCTCCCTGAACATCGCCCAGGAGCTCGACACGCCGGCGGTTCAGGACATGCAGCATTGTTTTTGGGTGCGACAGGACTTCACGACGCAACCGGGCGAAATCCTCAGTCCACCCGAACTGATCGGCGTCTAGGCTTTATTCAAGCCGCGGTGCGATAACCCGCATGCCACCATTATCGGTGCTGACGATACCGATTTGCTTCAACCGGCTGAGGGCCCGCGAAGTGGATTCACGGGTGGCGTGGATCCGGGCCGCCATTTCCGAGACATTGATGACATGGGCGATCCGATAAACTTCATCATCATTCGGGTCCGGGGCGCCGATGCGCACCAATTCGAAGTGCAGACGGCCCAATACCGAAACAGAGTATAGTTCGGCCAGTTTTTCAGACGTGGCACGCACACGCCGAGCAAGCTCCAAGTTCAGTGCATTGGCCAGCATCACATGTGTTTTCGCAGCGTCTGCGAAGACTTGCTGAGCGATGCTAAGAACGCTGACGTTTGAGTCGGCAATGACATCTGATGTTCGTGGCGCCCCCAAAATGGCCGACAACTCCCCGACAATGGCCGGTGCCGCAAAGTCTGCGAGCCAGATTTCATGACCATTTTGACTCTGCTTGACGACTTTCAAAACACCCTTGGTCAGCAAAAAAACTGGGCCGGCGGGATCGCGGTCGAGAACCAGGCGATCATTTGGCTTGAGTTCCATCGCTGTACTGGCGTCTGCCAAAGATTGAGCAAGAGGGTCACCAGGCGTCACGCCGATGAAATCAGCCCAATATTCTGGAAACGTTTTATTCACTGCCCGAACCCCGGCTCAATACAATGAAGCAAGGAATAGGATTCCTGGGCCAGACTTCAAGACGAATTAAGCGGTTGGGACTTAAAACCGCATCGCCGCAATCGTGTCATAACTTGTTTGAACCGACTGGCGGAATGGCCTTGGCGGGTTGTCATGCTCAGCGATGAAATATTTCATCCCGGAGATGTCATTGGCTTCGAAATACGACTCGAACGGCAAGTCTCCTTCACCCACATTCGCCATCAGCGTGCCGACGATGGTTGGAAAATCGAGACTGGTTCGGAAATTGGTCGGATCGCCGGTCAGATCCTTGATATGGCACATCTTGAACCGACCCGGATGCTTTTCGAACAGGCCGACAATATCGGTTCCGGTCAGCGCCGCCCAGAAAAGATCGAGCTCAAAATCGACCAGATCTGGATCTGTTTCCGAGAGCAGAATCTCCATGCCGGTTTGGCCCTCGTCCAGATCGAAAAACTCGAACTGATGGTTGTGATAGCCAACTCGAATTCCAGCCGCATTTAACACAGAACCCGCATTATTCAGCATTTCGGCGTGCTGCTTGTACTGGTCCATCCCCCGTTGATCATCATTGATCCAGGGCAAGACGATCGTCTCACACCCAAGCGCTCCTGCGACATCAACCAGTTCACCCGGTCGATTGGCCAGACTGTCATAATCGGCATGCGTGATCGGAGATGGCAGTCCGATATCATCCAGGATGGCGCGCAGCTCAGCCGGTGTGCGATCCGCAAAATTGCGCCCGTTCAGCTCGACATAATCGTAGCCGACATCCTTGATCATTTGCAGCGTGCCAACGAAATCCTCGCCCATGGCTTCCCGCAACGTATAGGTCTGGATACCGACCTGCTCGATCCGCCGCTTGGAGGCCGCGACAGGCACACCGCCGGAATTGCAGCCTGTTAGCAGCATTGCGGCGCCGGATGCGCCGAGAAAGTGTCTTCTGTTCAGGGTCATAGTGCACCTTCCTTCATCAATTCTGCTGCATGGTTCGCTGCGCGAGCCGAAAAGGCCATGTAACTCAGTGATGGGTTTTGACAGCCGCCAGACGTCATGAACGATCCGTCTGTGACAAACAGGTTCGGAATATCCCAGCTCTGGTTCCAGGAATTCAGAACCGATGTCGATGGGTCACGCCCCATCCGGGCCGTGCCCATTTCGTGAATACCGATCCCGGGCGGTGCCGGTTCAGCCGTTTCAGGATCATCTGTCTCAATATTAGTGCCGCCGGCCGCTTCCAGCATGGCCCGCGTGTCGCGGATCGCCTGACGTACCATGTTGCGCTCATTATCGCCCCACCGCACATCGAGGACCGGAACCGGGAAGCCCCATTGATCGGTCTTGTTAGGATGCAAGCGGATATGATTCTGTTCATTCGGCAGCACTTCACCAAACGCAACCATGCCAATTCGCCACGGGCCCGGCGTGCGGCCAGCGGCCTTGAAATCCGCTCCGACGCCTTCTTTTCCCATGGACGTCCACCAGCGTTCGCGCGTGGCGCCCCCCTGATAGCCAAATCCACGCACGAAGCCCTCTGCTTCTTCTGTATGGTTGCGGAACCGCGGAATATAGAATCCGTTCGGACGGCGACCGAATGTATGTCGGTCCAGATTGCCCGGCAGAATCGCCGTGCCGCGAGCACCGGAATGATGGTCCATCATGTTCTTGCCCAGCATGCCGGAGCTATTGGCCAGACCGTTCGGCGCATCTCCATTTGCAGAATTGAGCAGGATCATCGTCGTCGGGATCGTGCCAGCATTCAAGAACACGACTCGCGCCGTAATCACCTTGCGCTCTCCGGATGCAATATCGACCGTCTCGACTCCCGTGGCCCGTCCTGTCTCATCATCCACAATGACCTTGTGCACAGCAGTGTCGGAGATCAGCGTCATGTTTTCGGTGCGGCGGGCGGCTGGTAGCGTCGCTGAATTGGAACTGAAATAGGCACCAAAACTGCAGCCCTGGAAACAATGATTTCGCGCCTGACAGCGACCACGCCCAAGTTCCATCTGTTCCTGGGTCGGTTCCGTCAGGTTCGCGACGCGGCCAGGAATAACTCGGCGGCCCGGGAAATTGCCTTCGACCGCCGATTTGAAATCGAGTTCGGCACAGGTCAGATCATGCGGCGGCTGGAACACGCCATCCGGCAGGATATCCAATCCTTCTGTTGACCCAGAGATCCCGGCGAACCGTTCGACATAATCATACCAAGGCTTGATATCGTCATACCGAACGGGCCAGTCGACGCCGTGTCCGTCGCGGGCATTGGCCTCGAAATCAATCTCGGACATGCGATAGCTCTGTCGCCCCCACATGATCGAGCGTCCGCCTTCATGATAACCGCGATACCAGATAAAGGAGGTATCATCCGCGGTCTCATATGGATGATCATTGTCCTTGACCCAGAATTGCTTGGTGAAAGATTGGAACGCATAGACATTGGACTGGATGGGATAGTCTTCACGATGCTTATCCGTCTTGCGATTCAGATGCTCGGTATCCCAGGGATCAATAAAGTCCGTATAGTCCTTTTCGACCGTGACCTTTCGCCCTCGTTCGATCACGGCGACCTTGAATCCCTGCTCACACATCTCCTTCGCGACCCAGCCGCCGGACATGCCCGAGCCCACTACGATTACGTCAAAATCTGCCATCGTTTATGTCGCCCATGTTTTAGGAAATTCGGAAAGCGGCACACAGCCAATCCACTCGCCCGGAACCGGCTCGTAAGCCAGCTCTTCGGTCGCGCCGGGTTCGGACATGTAATAGGCTTGCACCACAGTCGCCTTGAAGTCGCGATAGAACCCATCCGGGATCGTCCCCGCGAAGACCCCGGAATCATAGGTCGAGAGCGACATTTCACGCTCGCTCGGCGACATGCTCGCGAATGACATGCCGTCTTCGTTGATCAAAGCAGTGCCGAGCGCCATGAGGCCATCCCGCCAATATTGCTGAAACTCGCCATTGCCCCAATCGGTTGCGAGGTCCTGCAGAGTTTTCGGAACCCCCGCTTGAACCGCACCAGCGGTTTCGGTTTGCGGGATGATGGTCTGCGCGACCGCAGCAATCAGCGCCATTTCCTGAGCATTGAAATAGCCTGGGGCTGCACTGCCAGAGACCTGTCCGGACACTGGCGCCTCCGCACCACCACAGGCGGACAGTCCACCGACCGCTGACAAGGCGATCAGGCCCTGGAACACCTGGCGTCTCTGAAGCATGAAGTCTTGCATGAATACGCTCTCCTTAATGCGCTGCGTCGGCATCACCGCCAGCGGTGCTCTGCATCCAGCTGCGCGCAGCATAGAGGGCACCAAAGGCGACAATCAGAACTATGGGGAAGAAGACCAATTGAGACAGCGCACCCTGGCCCGCAGCCACTTCTACCGCATCCCCCGTCAGCCCGGAGGCTTCCGCAGTGGCGCGGGCGCTATCAATCCATCCGCCAATGATCGGGTTCCAGATGGTCAGTGCGAACATGCCAGCCGCGCCAACCAGGCTCATGCCGAGCGCGCCGGAACGCGGCACGTATTGTGCGGTCACACCGATCATGGTCGGCCAGAAATAACAGACCCCAATGGCAAAAACGACGGCAGAGATATAGACCATCACGCCCGACGCCGTGGACATCAGGAACAGTCCCAGAGCCGTCACGACGGCACTCATCAGGAGCACACCGACCGGGTTCAAGGCGTGAATAAGTGGGCCCGCGAAATAGCGTCCGACGGCCATGATACCTGTCACCATGCCCAGCACGATCATCGCCTGGCCGGGAACCCCGCCAAGCTGCGCGCCGAGAATTCGATCGACCCATTGCTGGGTGCCGAGCTCAGATGTGGCAGTAAGGCTCATCAAGCCCATCAAGACAATCAACAGAAACGCATCGCGGGCCCTGCCGGCTCGGAACAACATCAGGAGGAAGGTGAGTCCGAGCACGAGCAACAGGGGTAAGATAAATGTCCCGGGCAGGCTCGATACCAGCGCGTTCGGAGTTCCGATCAAGACGAGAAGACCAAACACGGACGTCATCAAAATCAGACCCTTGGCATCCAGGTCGACTGTCTTTTCGATCTCCGGGATGTCCGGGAATTGCGTGGTGAAGATCATGTAGCCATAGATGGCCGTGGGAATGAGCATCACCGCAATCTGTGGCTGCCACCCGATCCCGGCATTGGTCATGATGTAAGAGACGACGGCGCCAATCACGATCCCACCCGGGAACCAGACATGGAACCGGTTAAGCCACTTGGTCTTGTCATCCTTGTAGAGGTCCGCGACGAGCGGGTTGCAGGCCGCCTCAACCGAACCATTGGCAAAGCCGATGAAGAAGGTTGAGATCAGCAGGCCAAGGAAGCCGCCCGCCGTGATTGTCAGCACCAGACCGAGCACATGGCCGACAAAGGCAAGGATCATGATCAGGCGTGGCCCAAGCTTGTTATAGAGAAATCCGAACACCACCATGGCCAGCGGAAAGCCGAGAAAGGCCATGGAATTGACCCAGCCAAGTTCGGTATCACTCAACTGAAATTCATCCGACAATTGGGTCAGGATTCCGGCCCGAATAGCGAACGTCATCGCGGTCACGATGAGCGACAAACAGCTCAATAAGAACAGTTTGTTGCGATTAATCCCGGCGGCCAGATGACCGTCTGCTGTGGTTGCCGTCATGTTTCCTCCTTGCCCTTCTGGTCTTATGCCAGTCCGAGCATCTTTCGATTGGCTTCAACGCTCACTTCGCCGCCCGCGAAATCGTCGAATGCTTTGTCAGTGACGCGAATAATATGATCCGAGACGAACTTCGCGCCCTCGCGCGCACCGTCTTCCGGATGCTTGAGGGCGCATTCCCACTCGACCACGGCCCAGCCATCAAAGTCATAGCCGGCAAGTTTCGAGAAGATGGCGCCGAAATCGATCTGGCCATCGCCCAGCGAGCGGAACCGGCCGGGTCGTTCGACCCAGCCTTGATAGCCGCCATAGACACCGCTTTTTCCGTTTGGCCGGAATTCGGCATCCTTCACATGGAACATGCGAATGCGGTCATGATAGTGATCAATGAAAGAGAGATAATCGAGCTGCTGCAGAATGAAATGGCTCGGGTCGTAAAGAATGTTGCAGCGCGCATGCCCGTCGACTTCTTCTAAGAAGCGCTCGAACGTCACGCCATCATGCAGATCTTCGCCAGGGTGGATCTCGTAACAAACATCAACCCCGCAATCATCATAATAGTCGAGGATTGGCCGCCAGCGATTGGCGAGTTCCTTGAAGCCTTCTTCGACGAGGCCCGCAGGGCGTTGCGGCCATGGATACATGAAGGGCCAGACGAGCGCACCCGGGAATGAAACGGATCGGTCCAGGCCCAAATTTTGCGACGCCTTGGCCGCGAACATGACCTGCTCCACCGCCCATTCCTGCCGCGCTTTCGGATTGCCGTGAAGCTCTGCCGGAGCAAATGCATCAAAGGCGGTGTCATATGCCGGATGTACCGCAACGAGCTGCCCCTGAATATGGGTCGAGAGTTCAGTGATCTCGACGCCCCACTCGCGGCATTTGCCTTTTAACTCGTCACAATAGTCCTTGCTTTCAGCTGCCAGTTTCAAATCCATACAGACCGGATTGTCGGTCGGGACCTGAACCCCTTTATAGCCTGCGTCGGCCATCCACCGGCAGGCATTCTCCATTGTGTCAAACGGCGCGTCGCCCATAAATTGGGCCAGGAAAATGGCTGGGCCTTGCATGGTCTTCATGCGCTGATCTCCGTCCAGACTGAGTGTGAATTGCTGCTCTCGACCAGCGCTTCGATAAAGGCCATGCCGCGCACGGCTGCGTCGACACCGGTCGTAATATCGCGGCCATCTTTCAGCGCGTTGGCAAAATCCAGATACACATTGGCGAAGGCCTCGATATAGCCTTCCGGGTGTCCGGGTGGTGTGCGGAACCCTTCGCTGGCGGACTCCGGCAAATAGCTTTGCGCGGCGCGCAGCGTTTCCGTCGGTCGATCAACATAGGTTCGCATGAGCGAGTTCGGCTCTTCCTGGCGCCATTCCAGGCCGCCCGTCTCGCCATAGACGCGGATCGACAGACTGTTTTCACACCCGACGCAGACTTGGCTGGCGCTGAGCACGCCTTTGACGCCGTCTTCCATCCGAAACAACGCAGAGCCGTCATCATCCAGTCGGCGCCCATCAACAAAGATGGAAAGATCCGCAGCCACATGCGTCATGATCTTGCCGGTGACGAATTCCGCCAGATTGTGCGCGTGGGTCCCGATATCGCCCATACAACCGGAAATCCCTGAGCGTGCGGGGTCAGTGCGCCAATCGGCTTGCTTATTGTCGACCTCTCCAGCGAGCCAGCCCTGGATATATTCGACAAATACTTTGCGGACGGTGCCAATCCCGCCCTCGTCGACGATGGATCTGGCAACCCCAACCAGGGGATAGCCGAGATAAGTGTGTGTCAGTCCGTAAGCCTTACCAGTCGCTTTGACGATATCGCGCAAGGCAACAGCTTCGGCCAGGTCGAGCGTCGCGGGTTTATCAGACAGGACATGAAAGCCGGCCTTCAAAGCGGCTTTCGCCACCGGGAAGTGAACATGGTTGGGCGTCACAATAGCGACGAAATCCATCCGCTCACGTTCTGGCAACGCTGCTTCCGCCTGCATCATTTCCGCATAGTCAGAATAACACCGGGCGGGATCCAAGCCGAGCTGACGTCCGGTGGCCTTGCAATTTTCCGGGTCGCGTGAGAATGCCCCCGCGACCAGATCAATCTGACCATCCAAGCGGGCAGCAAGTCTGTGTACATCGCCGATAAACGCGCCCTGGCCGCCCCCGACCATGCCCATACGGAGCCTTGGTTCCGTCACGCTTTGAGCCTCCCAACTCTCAATTTTGTTATTATTTATGATAGCGCTATCATTATGTCTTTGAGGGCGCAAGACACGTTTCAAAATTTAACTGGCGGGTGAAATTGGCAGCGTTGTCAAAAATTCTGGACAGAACTTTTCTCGGCCGCTAGGCCTGTCGTCGAAACAGGCGGCAAAGACCAAACATGGCGACGCTGCGAGATGTCCGGGGAGGAATTGGACAGCATGGCTTACTGGCTTTCGAAATTCGTTTTTTCTGGATTGATCATTGGCGTTTCCGCCTGCGCAGCACCCACGCCAGAGGCATCCGAATCCGATGCTTTGACGGAAACATCGGTCGCCGAAGACACGGAAGAATCCGGCATCGGCTCAGTGGACGTCAGGTCCCCTGCCCTGCAAGAGATTGTCGCTACGGATGCAACAATCGAAGTTCTGGCGGAAGGTTTCACGTGGCCCGAAGGCCCGGTCTGGGTAGAGGATGAACAAGCGCTCTATTTCAACGATGTGCCGGAAAACAAAATGTACCGATGGACGGCGGCGACCGGCGGCGAATTGTTTCTGACACCATCGGGCGGCGCCACAGCTGAAACGGCGCCGACTATGCGGGAACCAGGTGCCAACGGAATCATCGAATGGGCTGGCGCTCCAGGAAAACTGCTGCTTGCCGATCACGGCGCGCGTGGATTGTCCGTACTCGATCCTGCCACCCTGACGCGCGATACGTTTGTGTCCTCGTTCGAAGGTCAATCCTTGAACAGCCCGAATGATATTGTCGCCCGCAGCGACGGCGCGCTCTTCTTTACCGATCCGCCCTATGGCTTGCGCGGCCTGAACGATGCGGCGGAGAAAGAGCTCGCACATAATGGTGTCTATCTGTATCAGGACGGCGCCCCGCTAAAGCTCGTGATTGACGATTTGAGCTTTCCGAACGGCGTCGGCCTGTCGCCTGATGAAAGCACGCTCTATGTTGCTGTTTCAGACCCGAATAATGCCGTGATCATGGCCTACGACCTGGATGCTGACGGCAATGCCATCAATGGCCGTGTCTTCTTTGATGCCGGTCCTGAGTTGAGAGACGGGGGTGGTCTGCCCGACGGCATGGTCGTCGCCGATAATGGCACCATCTTCGCTACCGGTCCGGAAGGCGTCTACGTGCTGGCCCCCGATACTGGCGAAGTGCTTGGCGTTGTATCCACTGGCATGCCGACCTCGAACTGCACACTGAATGATGATGAGACCTACCTTTACATGACCTCGTCCTCGGTCATGGCGCGGATCCCGGTTCAGCTGAACTAACGACATGTCTCAGACCGACCCGCTCTATATCGTCTTAACGCTGATCGCTGCCGTTGGCGGCCTTTTATTGCTCGTCATCCGTGCCAAGGTGCCGGCTTTCTTTGCGCTCATTCTGGTATCGCTCGTCGCCGGTCTGGCCCTTGGTCTGTCACCCGTCGCGGTGCTCGACTCGGTTCAAAACGGAATGGCTGGCGTACTGGGCTTTATCGCCGTGGTTGTCGGTCTGGGGGCGATCCTCGGAGCCATTCTGGAACATTCCGGCGGGGTTCAATCCCTGTCAGATCGGCTCGCCCGCGGTTCGGTGAAAACTGTGCCAATCAAGATGAGTTTTCTGGGTCTCCTGGTTGCCATTCCCGTCTTTTTCGATGTTGCCCTCGTCATCCTGATGCCAATGATCCGGCGCCTGGCCCTGACCATAAGACGCAATGCGCTTTATGTGGCGGCCCCGCTGCTGGCCGGGTTGGCGGCAGCGCATGCCTTTGTTCCGCCAACACCTGGTCCGATTGCTGTGGCGGCTCTGCTTGATGCCGATCTTGGATTGGTCATCTTGGCAGGGATCGTTGCGGCCATTCCTGCGATTTTGATCGGAGGTGTCTGGTTTGCACGACGCCAATATAACGATCCTCTGCCAGCAGAAGCTGAAACGGCTGAAACGGTCAGCGTCAGCTCAGGTTCCGGTCTCAATTTTTATGCCGCGCTCATTGCGCTCGCTTTTCCGATTGTGCTCGTCGCCAGTGGCACTTTGGTGAAAATGACCATGGGCGATGCGGCCCCCGCGGGTTTGCTCTTTATCGCTCATCCCTTTGTCGCCCTGCTGCTGACCGTCGGACTGTACTACATGTTCGCCGCCACGGTTCTGAACATGTCAGCCGCGCGCCTCAACACCGCCTCGATGAAGTCGCTCGAGCCGGCCGGTGCAGTAGTGCTCGTTACAGGCGCTGGCGGGGCGTTCAAACAGGTCCTGATCGACTCTCAGGCAGGCGCTCGGATCGCGGAACTGGCGGCATCCGAAAACGTATCCGTCCTGGTCTTCGCCTTCATGATCGCCGCGCTCGTCCGGGTCGTTCAGGGATCCGCGACCGTCGCCATGATCACCGCCGCCGGATTCACCGCGCCCTTATTGGACGTGGCAGGCTTGTCCGATTTTGACCGGGCGCTCACGGTGATTTCGATCGCAGCAGGTGCGACAGTGTTGTCACATGTGAATGATTCCGGCTTCTGGCTGGTCAGCAAATACTTGAATCTGTCCGTCAACGAGACGCTGAAATCATGGACAATTGTCTCGACTCTGGTGGGCGGAATCGGGTTTTTGACCGCTCTGGGTCTATCTTTCATACTTTAGTATTCGTTCACGATCCGTGTTTCGTCCCGTCTATACCCAAAAATAGCCGCAACTTGGACCGAGCTTTGCACGGTTTGTTACCCTACGTGCTGAATAAGACCCGGAATGACTCGTCTGCTGCCCCTCTGCGCCATTGCGACTTGCGCCATCGTCCAGCCTTCCTGGGCGGCGGACGTACGCGTGAATAGCGAAACGGCAGATGCCGGTCTGCTGGCAGATTTGCGCCGCGAATTGAGGACATCAGAGTCGACGGAAACTATTTTTGAAGCCCGGCGACAGGCTCGGAACGCGGCTCAAAAAGCGGAAAACTACCTTAATTCACGCGGCTATTTCGCCCCCGAGATTGAATACGCCGTCGACGCCGGGCCACCCCCGATCGGACACGTCCAAATCGAACCCGGGCCACAATTCACGCTCGCCGGCATAGCCATCGATTCCGGAACACAGGCGCTTTCAGAAGCGGCGATGTCAGCCATGAGGACGGTCCGCACGCTAAAAGCCGGCGACGTGGCACGGCCAGAGGCCATCGTGGCGGAGCAAGCCGCGCTGGTCGCGGCCTTGAAACAAACTGGATATGCAAACGCAAGAGCCGAAGAACGCACCGTCATCGGTGATCGCGACGCAGGAACGCTGGAGTTGACCTATCGCATCGTTCCGGGCGCGCGCATCCTTTTGGGCGACGTTATCTATCCCAGTGACACACGCACGCGACGCGACTACCTCAACCGCCTGATCTCGTTCGATGAGAATGAGATCTACGCCCCGCAAAAACTCGCAACCCTCAATCGCCGCCTGAATGCGACGCGCAACTATCGCTTTGTCAGCGTCCAACTCGCTGATACGGCCAAACGAACAACGCCGGACGGCGACGAGGTGCGGGATGTCATGGTGCAGCTGGAGGAGCGAGCGCGCTACACACTCTCCACCGGGACAAGTTTCTCGACCAGCGAAGGGCCGGGCCTGGCCGCAAGTCTCACGCGTCGAAATGCGACGCGGCGCGGTGATACGCTCACCGGTGCGATGACACTGGCAACACTGGAGCGTTCCTTTTCATTGGATTGGCGTATCCCCAACGTCACGGGCTTCGATCGAACACTGGTCCTGTCATCCGAGATTGGTCGTGATGAAACGGATGCGTTCGATCGCGAAGCGATCACCGTCGCAGGGGCCTTCGAAGTGCGTCGGTCCAGACATCTGACCTTCGCACTCGGGGCCGGCAGCGAATTCACCCGCGAGGAAGATGCTTTCGAACAACGCGATCAACAAATCCTCAGTTCATCGCTTGGCGTGCGGCTCGACTATGCCGATGATCCGCTTGATGCGACGGAAGGTTGGCGGGTCGATGCGCGTGGAGAGCCCGGTGTGGTCATCGGGGACCGCGCAGCACAGTATTTCTCACTCAACGGTCAGATCAGTGCGTACCAACCCCTCGATCAGAACAAGCGCATTGTCGCCGCCACTCGCGTGCGCAGCGGATTTGTATTCGGCGCGGCGCTGTCAGACCTGCCGGTAAGTCGGCGTTTCTTTGCCGGCGGCGGCGGCAGTGCGCGTGGGTTCGAGTATCAATCCGTTGGTCCCGAAGATGCCGATGGCACGCCGACCGGCGGACGTGGCTTGCTGGAAGTGTCCGGTGAATTGCGCTGGCGCCGGGATGGACCGCTTGGTTTTGTTGCATTCCTGGATGGCGCCAATGTCAGCGCTAATCAGGGCGTCGATTTCGAAGACATAAGATACTCCGCCGGGCTCGGCATTCGCTATGACACTTTGATCGGACCCCTGCGTTTCGATATCGCAACGCCGATTGATCCCGGCGATGGGGATGATCCGGTACAAGTCTATGTCAGCGTCGGGCAAGCGTTCTGATGGCGCATACCTGGCCTTCTGCACGATTTTGGCGTCGGATCGCGATTGCCACGATCATTGTTGTTGTCGCTATAATGATAATCTTGCGTCTTTTCGCTATGACCCCGATGGCACGTGACATGGTCGAGTCGCGCCTGGAAGCCATGACCGTACGGGGACAGACATTCGAGCTGGACGGCCTCAAGGGCGATTTACTCGGCCGGCTGAGCGTCGACCATCTGAAGGTCCGAGATGCAGATGGTATCTGGCTATCCGCAGATGACATCGCATTGAATTGGGCTCCGCTCGCCTATTTGTCCCAACACCTGAAGATAAAAGACATCTCCGCGAAAGAGCTGACTTTCGTGCGCCGCCCCCTTCTTGCCCCAGGCTCCGGCGGCGGCACGGGGCCAGAGCGGATTACGTTAGAAGCGCTTGAAGTTGCAACAGTGTCCCTGGAAGACGGCGTTGCCGGTCCGGCGCAATCGTATGCTCTGACCGCGCGTCTGGAAACACAACGTCCAACTGGTGGGTTCGAAATCCACCTTCTACCGCGCACTCAGGACGGCGATCGCATTCAAGCCTCACTCGATTGGGGGGGTGATATTCCCCTACGCGGACGAATGGAGATTTCCGGTGCTCCTAATGGTCTGATCGCGACATTGGTTCAGTCCCGGGCAGGCGAATCAGTTTCGGCGCTTTTGACCGCCGAGGGCACACTGCTGGAGTGGGCACTGACCGCCGAGGGCACTGTGGGAGATGATCCTGCTTTGCAACTCGATCTCTATCGTGTCGACGGCAGTTATGAGGCAGAAGGTGCCTTGGCACTGGACGCATTCGGACTGTTCGCGCCGCTCCACTCGCGCCTTGGTGATAATCTCAATTTCACCAGCTCGATCGACAAAGACGGCGACATGACCACAGCATTGGTTGCGGAGACGCTAAACGGGCGCGCTTCGGGTCGGATAACCTGGCTCCAGAATGGCATTTTGATCGAAGACATGAACAGCCAGATAGCCGACGCCAATGCCGCAGCAATCACAGGGCTGAATCAGCTGGTCGTGCCCGACCTAGCCCTCTTTGGCACTTTGACTGTGACCGACCAGCAGCAGACGTTCGAAGGCAGGGTGACTGCGGCTCGCGTTGCATATCAGGACTATACCGGTTTTGATTTCGAGTCCGATGGCTTGATTAGTCTGGCTGGCTCCAGCCTGGACCTTGATGTGGAGATGGCTTCATCCCGGCTTGTCGGTTTGTCGGGCGATCTCGCCCCACTCGCATCCAACTCTATACGGGCCAACGTGACTGCGCGCTACGCGCTCGACCGTCGAGAGTTTCAAATCGCGCAGAGCATGATCCAAGCAGGCAGATCGCAAGGAACGGCGCAAGGCACGATCAGTATTGGCCGCGAAATCGCGTTAGCCGGAGCGCTCTCAACCGATGCGCTGGCCTATATCTCCGAGCTGGATGGTGTGTGGTCCGCCGCTGGACCCGGGCTGGACGATGTCCAACTCAAATTTGAGGGCCGGCTCAGCGCCACTCGGGAATCCGACGCGCTGACGGCACTTTTTGGCAGCAATGCGGAGATTGACCTTACGCTTCATCGCGCGGCGGATTCTCTCAGTTTGGAGGCAGCGTCGGTCAGAACCGAAGCGTTGAATGCAACCGCATCCGGCCAGCTGGCGGCCGGGCGTCTAAGCGGGCAAAGCCAGCTTCGGGCGAAAAGTCTATCCCTAGAGACCGCCAAGCTCAACGCGATCCTTGCTGACCTTGTAATCTCTGGCCCCGTCTCGTCACCGGATATCGCCCTTGCAGCAGAGATTGATGAGATCATCTATGCCGGGCAGTCTTTCACAGATCTCCGTATGAATGCAGACGCAAAATTGAACGAAACCAATTCTGTTTCAGCAACCGCGTCTGCAAACTACCTGGATCAGCCTGTTGCGCTCGCAGTATCTGGTCGCGGGGATACTGAAACCATCTTGATAGATCGCCTGGAAGCGACCTGGGATACGCTAACAGCTGACGGCAAGGGGCTTCTGAACCTGCAATCGCCGCCGTCCTCTGAACTGGACGTCGCGATCCGCGGAAGCGTCGCCGAACTCGGTGCGATCGAGGCCGATTTTACCTATCAAAGCGAACAGCTGGCTGGTGATTTGACCCTGAACGACGCCGCCTTCGGTCGCGTCGCCATCGATCAGGCTTCCGTCAATCTATCGGGCCAGTGGCCCCGCTTTACGGGTGAAATGACCTATGCCGCCGAGCTGGAAACGCCGGGTGGGAAACAGTCCGTAAAAGGCATGCATGGACTGCACGCCAATTTCGTGACGCAGCAGCTCGAACTTGATGGCGCCGCGACGCTTGCCGATCAAACCATCGCTTTCGCATCACCTCTGGTGGTCAGTCTGGGGCGCGGCTTTGAGGCAACTGGCCAGGCCCTGGCCTTTGGGGGGCAGATCGATCTCGCGCTGAAGCCGCTATTGACGGAACCCTCGACGGTGCGCATTTCAAATGTATCGGTTGAATCGCTCGGCCCATTCTTGAATAGACCTGCTTTGCTGGGCCGACTGGATGCCGACGCATCGCTTGCCCTGGTCGAGGGGCAACTCTCAGGCACCGCATCCGGAATCATTTCCGGTCTGACTCGCGGGGTCTCGAATGCGCCAACAACCGATCTCGTGCTCGATGCATCGATCCAGCAAAACCTTCTCGCGGCAACGGTCCGCACGGAGGATCCCAATCAGGATCTCGATTTTGTTGCGCAGGCCAGCGCCGAACTTCAGCACAATGGGACGATTTTCTCGATTGGCCGAGTCCCCGAGACCGCTATTCCCGTATCGATCACTGGCGACGGTCCGATCGCGCCGCTCTGGGCGATTGCAGCACCGACAGACCTGCGCGTCGAAGGACACGCAACAGTCGATATCAATAATGGCAGCGGCGACACGTGGCGCTTTCAGGGACCGGTGACATTCGATCAGGGCGTATTCGAGGACGGCATCACCGGTATCCATCTGACCGATATCAGAATTGATGCGGCATTGCAGCCAGACGGGATCAACATTCAGACTGCCCGCGCCGCGGGTCGACGCAACGGCTATGTCGAGGCTTCCGGGAATTATAAGTTCGACGGCAGCGGGTCGGTGAGTATGACATTAAACCGACTGAATGCGCTCAATCGATCAGATGTGTCAGCGACCCTCTCTGGCGTCGCCGAGGTCGACCGGCAAGATAGGCGCACCTCGATTTCTGGAGATCTCGAAATCGATCAGGCCCGGATCAATCTCGAAAAGCTTCCGCGCGCCGGATACACGACAATGGATGTGGTCTTTAGCGAAGACCCGGAAACGATTGGGAGCGCCGCGCCAGATCGTGAAGCCATCGCCTTGCAACTTAACGTCTCTGCTGATCGGCGCATTTTCGTTGCTGGCTCCGGCGTCGACACAGAATGGGGACTGGTCGCGCGGGTTACGGGCTCCCCAGGTCGACCGAACATTATTGGGCGCGCCAACCTGATACGCGGCGAGGCCGATCTGCTGAGCCGCCGTTTTCGCTTCTCGGACGGCCAGGTACGCTTTGTGGGTGTTCCCGCGGACTCGCAATTGTTAATCCGCGCCGATCGGACCAGCGATGATGTGACCTCCACCATTACGCTTTCAGGATCGGTAACCGACCCGGAAATAGCCTTGAGCTCAGATCCAGCCCTGCCGAATGATGAAATCCTGTCACGGGTCCTGTTTGGGCGATCGCCGAGCGAACTTAGTCCATTGGAAGCGGCGCAATTGGCTGGAGCAGCCGCTCAACTGGCGGGCGGCGACGCGCTAAACCTGGTCGGGCAGTTACAGGAAGCAACAGGCCTCGATCGGCTGGACATTGGTCTGGATGATGCGGGTGAAGCCACGCTCTCCACCGGCAAATATCTGTCCAGGGACATCTATCTCGAAATCGAGTCAGGCGGCACCGGGGCACCCGGTGTGGCACTGGAATGGACGCCGCTTGAGAATGTCGCGGTCGATGCCGAGATCGACCCCGAACTCGGCCCCAAAGTGGCAATTCAATGGAAACGCGATTTCGATCGCTTGCCAGGTGAACCCGACTCCGAGTGACCACACTTCACACGATCAGTTTGAATAAAGTGCGCGCACTCATTTTGCTTTGACTGACTTATTGTGATTTCTGGAAACAGAAATTCGTTCGGTAACCAATCTCGTCGGTTTTTTTATGAACACATCTTGAACAGCGATCCATCCATACCGATATTCGATAAGAGAAAGGATCAGAGGGCATGACAAGGTCACTCCTGGAGCGGCTGAAAAATACGATAAGAGACAATCTGTTAGACTTCCTTGAGGTCGATTCACAGGACTCCCCACCGTCTCTCCGCGATATGTCCCCATCTGAAATTCTCAGCCGTCTCAAATTGCGGCTTGGCGCTATCGAAGCGGAGCGCTACCGGCTGGCCGAATTGCTCACTTCCGAGCAGGATCATGGCCAATTCGATGCCAAGGCGACTGCAGCCCTGGATGCTGGTGACGAGCATCTGGCGCGGGAAATTTTGCGGGTCAAAGTTGATCACGCGACGGCCCGCACGAACGCGGCTGACGCCATTGCGGATCTCGAAGACGAGGCCGAAGACCTGCAAGCGCTGATCGCCTTGATCGAGGATGAAGAAGCGTTCGATGCCAGTCTCGAAGAACGATTGGCGAAATATGAATCGGTGTTGGTCGACCCGGCACCCCAACAAGAAGAAGGCTAACCCGAATGGAACTATTCCACCCTGCTTTGCTCCCCTTTACCGCGGCGCTGATCGTCCTCGGGCTGATCGCGACGCTGGAACTGGTCGGCTTGCTGTTCGGCGTGGCGTTTTCCGGCCTGGTTGATAGCGCATTGCCGGACATTGAGCTGGATGCGGATGCCGACTTCGAGATGGATGCTGAACTTGGTGGCGATGGCGGGCCATTACATGTCGATGGGCCGGATATGCCGGACATGCCAACGGCTGGACCGCTCAGCCAGTTTTTATCCTGGCTTTGTGTCGGCAAGGTGCCGGTGCTGATCCTGCTGGCCGCTTTCCTGCTCGGCTTTGGGCTCTCGGGCCTGATCATACAGGAAGCCAGCCAAGGTCTGCTGGGCGTCTATACTTGGCCAATCCTGGTCGCGATCCCAGCGCTGATGGTGGCGCTACCAGCCACCCGCTATCTCGGGCTCAGCATCGCCAGGATCATGCCCAAGGAAGAAACAGACGCGGTCTCCCGCAATGCCTTTATCGGCGCGGTGGCCACGATCATTCGCGGTGAGGCCGAGCAAGGCAAACCGGCGGAAGCCAAGCTTCGAGATGTCAATGGCACCACCCATTACATCCTCGTCGAACCCGACCAAATCGGTCTCAAATTTGCACAAGGAAATGAGGTTTTATTAGTCAAAAAATCTGGTTCAATTTTTCAAGCAGTCATCAATACTAATCCCGTATTGAGTCGCTCATAATTTAAGGAAGGACGCATCATGAATTTTATTACAGAACTCCCCATTATTATTGCCATATCGGCATTCGGGTTTTTACTGATCTGCGGCATGGTCTTTGCGCGGCTCTATCGTCGCTCTTCAAAAGAAGTGTCGTTTGTCCGCACCGGATTTGGCGGCCAGAAAGTGATCATGAATGGCGGCGCCCTGGTCTTTCCGATCCTGCATGAAGTGATCCCGGTGAATATGAACACGCTGCGCCTGGAAGTGCGCCGGCATGCCGAACAAGCGCTGATCACGCGCGACCGGATGCGGGTTGATGTTCAGGCCGAATTCTATGTCCGCGTTCAGCCAACGGTGGAAGCCATTGCTGATGCGGCCCAGACGCTTGGCCAGCGCACGATGCGCCCGCAAGACCTGAAAGAGCTGGTTGAAGGTAAGTTTGTCGACGCCTTGCGCGCCGTGGCCGCCGAAATGGCCATGGAAGAGCTACACGAACAGCGCGTCAATTTCGTCCAGAAAGTGCAAGCGGCGGTGTCTGAGGACATTCTGAAGAACGGTCTGGAACTGGAATCCGTATCGCTGACCGGCCTGGACCAGACATCGAAGGAATTTTTCAACCCGAACAATGCGTTTGACGCCGAAGGTTTGACCAAGCTGACCGAAGAGATCGAAGCGCGTCGCAAGAAGCGTAACGATATTGAGCAAGAGACCGAAGTTCAGATCCAGCGCAAGAACCTGGATGCTGAACAGCAACAACTCGAAATTTCACGCGACGCAGAATATGCTCGCCTCGCGCAACAGCGCGAAGTCGAGATCCGCAAAGCCATGCAGGCCTCGGAAATCGCGAAAGAGCAAGCCGAGCGCGAGCGCGAAGCGGAGCAAGCCAAGATTGTTGCGACCCAGAAAGTCGAAGAATCCGCGATTGCCGCGAAGCGCGAAGTTGAGCAGCAAGAAATCGAAAAGAACCAAACCGTCGAGGCTGCCCAGGTCGAAAGAGAGAAACTTGTCGAACTGGCTCGCCAGGAACGCGACATTGCGGTGGCTGAGAAGTCTCGGGCGCAATCTGAAGCCGAAGCCGAGGCCGACAAAGCCCGCGCCATTGCGGCCCGTGCATTCGAGGAAGTCACCACGGCCCGAGAGACGGAGATCGCCGATCGTCAAATGGCGATTGAGCTGATTGACGCTCGCAAGGATGCGGAACAAGCCGCGATTGCGATCCAGGTCGCCGCCGAAGCTGAAAAAATCGCGTCCGCCGACCGCGCTGAAGCCGTCCGCATCGAAGCCGAAGCGGAAGCCCAGAAAGAGCGGATCACAGCCGAAGGTGCGGCTCAGGCTGAGAAGCTGCGCGCCGACGCGCTGGCTGCGACCTATGCGGTCGAAGCTGATGGTAAGCGCGCGGTCAATGAGGCGGCCAACGTCCTGTCAGTCGATCAGATCGCGATGCAGATCAAGCAGGCTCTGATCTCGGCCCTGCCTTCGATTATCGAACAGCAGGTCAAGCCGATGGAGCAAATCGAAGGCATCAAGATCCTGCACGTCGATGGTCTTGGCGGCATGGGCGGTGGCGCCGAAGGTGGCGAGGGCGCTGGCAACGGCAACGTCGCCGACCAGGCCGTGAACGCCGCGCTACGCTATCGCGCCCAGGTGCCTTTGCTCGACAGCCTGCTCGGTGAGCTTGGCCTGAAAGACGCCGATCTCAACGACGCTCTGTCGGGCGCGAGCGCGAAGCCGAATGGCAGCGCCGCCCCCGGCCGGAAGGAAAACCAATTGCCTGAGTAATTCAGGCCTTTTGGTTCCCCCTTGCCTGCAGTAAACCACATTCAACCATCTTTCGGAGGACACTCTATGAGCACGACTAGCCCAACCGCCTTGCAATATCTCGATAAAGCAATGGGAGGGCTGCGTGAACTCGGCTTGTTACCCGAAGCCGATGGCAGTGCTGCGCCCGTCGTGGCCTTGCTCGAGCAGATCACAGAGCTTGAGCCCGACAAGGTCGCTGCCATTGCGCGGACCCTGGATCAAGCCAGCGTGTTCAATGATGTCGTGCGCGAACAAGTCTCCAACATGACCATTGCCCAGCGCTATGAAGGCATCACCAAAGCGTTTGACTCCATTCGCGACGATGCCAAAGCGCTGGTCGATCAATATGCTGATGGCAAGATCTCGACCATGGAACGGGTCTCGAATGTGTGGATGAAAATGACCCGCGGCGACATTGCCAGTCGCTTTGGCAAGATCAAGGACCTCTATCTCGAAGTCCAGGACGAGTCAGCCAACCAGATCGCACGCGAGCGGAACATTCTCGAAGCCTATCTCGATTTCCGGGGCGCGATGAAACAGTCTGAAGTGCTGGCTTTGGAAGTGCTCAAAACGGCGGAGGGCGTGCTTGAAACGGCGCGTGGCGAAGTCACAACGGCGGTAGAAGCGGTCAACGCCTTTACGGGCGACGACGCCGCTGAACGCGCACGGGTCGAACTTGCTCGCGATGAAAAGCTCCGCGAGCTGCAAGGCGAAGAAAAACGCTATCAGATCGCCAAGGACCTGTCGGACAATCTGACCATTGGCTACAATACGTCGGAAGTGATCATGGCGCGCCTGGTTCAAATCACGACAGCGAAAGAGCGGGTCTATGCCCAGTCGGTCAGCTTCTTCTCGACCAATGAAGTCGTCCTGACCGCCCTCACCGCGAGCTTTACCGGCATGCATGGCCTGCACGAAAGCACGCAAACCCTCGAAGCGATGAAGGATGGCGTCAATAAAAGTCTGGAAGTTCTGGCCGAGATTGGCGGCGAAGTGCAGGAAGCCGCAACCCGTGCGGGTTATGGCCCAACCGTCTCGGCAGCGTCCGTCAAAATGCTGGTCGACAGTGTGGTCAACTTCCAAGAGCGCTCGCAAGTCATCATCGCCGAAATGCGCGACCTTTCGACCAAGAATTCGGCCGAGATCCGCGATGCTGTGGAAGATGGCAAACAGCGCCTAACCAAACTGGTTCAGGATGGAGCCGCGCTGGCGCTAACCGCTTAAGGCCAAGATGACTGCGACGCCTCAAACTCAAACGCTCGACGATGTGCTCGTCGCGATGGACGTGGTCGACACGCTGCGTCATCGCGATCTGATCCTGCAAAAGGAACTGGATCAGGACGGCCGCGAACAACAGCTGATTGCCCGCTTGCGCGAAATCTATGCCGCGCAGGGGATTGAGGTGACCGATGAGGTCTTGCTGCAGGGCGTCCGCGCGCTGGAAGAGCAACGCTTTCACTATCGCCCGCCTGCCCCGTCGCTTGGGGTCCGTTTGGCGAAAATCTATGTTGCGCGCGATCGGTGGTGGAAACTCCTCGCGGGTGGCTTCGCGGCCTTGGCGGTGGGCGTCTTCGCTTATCAAGTTGGCATCGTCCAACCGGCAAAAGCCAAAGAGGCGCGGATCGAACGCGCCATTACGCAAACGCTTCCAGATCAACTGGCCGCTGTGCATGGCGACATTATCGAAATCTCCCAGTCCGAGACCGCCAACCAGCTCGCCGCCACCTATCTGCTTGATGGTCAGACCGCTTTAGAAACGCGCGATGTGGATACGGTCGAAACCGCAATCGCCCGGTTGAACCAACTTAAGACGGATCTGTCGGTCGCCTATCAAGTCCGCGTGGTATATGGGCCGGGCGAACCTCGGTCTGGTATTTTCCGGATCCCGGATGACGCGCCGAATGCCCGCAATTACTATCTTATCGTTGAAGCGGTCGACCCGGCCGGGCGTCTGGTCGACGTTGAAATCGATTCAGAAGAAGATCGCAAAACGGAGCGCGTGACACGCTGGGGCCAACGGGTCAGCGAAGACGCGTTCAACGCCATCGCCTCCGACAAACGCGATGACCAAATCATCCAAAACGCCGTGATCGGTAGCAAATCAGCCGGCACCCTTTCTCCAACCTTCACCGTCGCAACCCCCGGCGGCGCGATCCTGGAGTGGTAAGCATGGCGAAGTATATATCCGGACGCGACGCACTTGAGCACCTGGATCGCCGGCTGGGCCGCCTGCGCAAGCGTCTCAACGACGCCATTCAAACCGCGGACAGTATTGATGGACGGTTGGCTGAAATACAAAGCCATCGCGTCGGTGCCTTGCAGCGCCTGGCTGATATGCGCCTCGATGTCATCCAGCAAGCCGATTTCGAAGATCTCGATCGGATGCATCAACAGGCGCTGAAAATGTTGCACTCGCACAGCGCCTATATCGAGGAGGAACGCAAGGCGATCGAAACGGCATCGGGCAAGATCACCGATCTCGAAACGAGACGCACCGACCTCGCACAACAGCATGAAACGCTCGAAGCCGAGATTGAAGCCAAGCTGGCAGAAATTGAAGCCCGGTTGAAAGAGGATGAAGCCTATCGAGCCCTTGTCCAGGCGTTCGAGGATGCCGATGCGATTGCGGATCGCGCCGACCAAAAGCTCGCGGTCGCCATCGATGAGCGTGAAGAGAAAAGCGAAGCCTATCTCAGCGACCCGCTCTTCTCCTACTTGTGGGAGCGCGGTTTTGGCACGACGGCGTATAAAGGTGGCGGTCTGTTCAAGATGCTCGATGGCTGGGTGGCCAAGCTCTGCAAGTATGAGGGTGCGCGACCAAACTATGCCCGTCTAAACGACATTACCGACTGGCTTGGCGATCATGCGAAAGACACGCGCGACGCTGCGGAGCTTGCCAAGACCACTTTAGAGGCTGCCGAAGGTCAGGCGATTGAAGCGGCCGGCGTCCCCGATGATGAGGCCAAAACGGACGGATTGCGTGCGGATATTGCTGCCGTGGACGCCAATATCGTCTCAGCCGAGACCCGGCATTCCGTTCTAACCGAACAGCACGCTAAGACGCTGATTGGCGAAGAAGGCCCAGCCAAACAGGCGCGCAAGCTCCTCGAGCGCGGCTTGCAGAATATGAGCATACCAGACCTGCGCCAGCTCGCGGCGGAAACCGTGACGCTGGATGACGATGAAATTGTCGACGATCTGGTTGAGCTCCGCACGGAAGAAATGTCGCTGGAACTTGAGACCGAGCGTGTCTCGGACGCCCCCACCCGTTTGGGGGAAGAGCTGGGGGCGTTCGAAGCTCTGCGGCGACGGTTCAAAGAGGCGCGTTTCGACAGCGATGCCGCGCTGATCAAAATTGCGCTGTTTGATGATGCATTAGAGAATTTGGGGTCCGGTCGCCTGTCAGTGAGTAAGGCCATAAAACAAATCCACCAATCGGTGCGCCGAAAAGAAAGCCGCACCCGCAACGGCTTTGGCGGCCGGCGCGGGCGGAATGATTTTGAAGTCTATGATATTATCGGTGTGATTGCCGAAGAAGCGCTACGACACGGCATGAGCGGTGGACGTCGACGCGGTGGGTTTGGTGGTTTTCCGACCCGAGGCCGCGGCACGTCGAGACGTTCTAGTCCGCGCAAACGCGGCGGCGGGTTCAAGACCGGCGGTGGCTTCTAAGGCGCCTGAAAAGACCTTCAAATGTGTTGTCACAACGCTTGAAGCGTGCATTTGCCTCGTCTAGGTTCCGACCAAACTTCCAATCATTCAGGAGTCGCCATGCTGCGCCGCGCATTCACTGCACTCATCGTCTTGTCTTTTTCCACATTCGCCGCACCCGCTTTTGCGAAACCTGTCGAATATTTCCAAGTCGAAGGCGTGACCTATGATGAGACTGTCCCGGTTTTCGAGTCCCAGGCGGGCTATGAAATTGGCGATCGTCCGGTGCGATATGGAGACATGATCACCTATTTACGCGGCCTGGCCGAACGCTCTGACCGCATTAGTGTCGAGACCATTGGCTACTCTCACGAGCGACGCCCCATCCTGACCTTTATTGTGACCAGCCCCGATAATCACGCCAATCTGGACTCCATCCGCGAAACGCATTTGGCGCGCCTGCAGGGAAACGCAGCGCCCGATGCCGCACCGATGGTGCTGTGGATCAATTATGGCGTGCATGGATCAGAGACCTCATCCATGGATGCGGCCATCCCGCTTCTGTATCATTTCGCAGCGGCTCAAGGACCAGCGATCGAAGCGCAACTCGACAATGCGGTGATGATCTTCACTGTGGTTTTCAACCCCGATGGCCATGCTCGGCGCATCGATCATGTCGAGACGTTTTGGTCCTATGGCGAAAACACAGATCTGAATGACGCCGCCCACACCATGTGGATCGAGGCGCGCACCAATCATTACTGGTTTGACCTTAACCGTCAGTGGTTATTGCTCACACAACCAGAGAGCCGAGCCTGGATCAAAGAATGGCACAAGTGGAAACCCATGGTATCGGCGGACTATCATGAAATGGGCTCCGCCAGTCCCTACTATTTCCACCCCGGCGAGGAATTGCGGCGCAATCCGCTGATCCCGGAACGCGCCCGCGAACTGACGCAAGGGATTGGCGAGCGCCACGCCGCCTTCCTGGACAGCGAAGCCCGGCTGTACTGGACCGAGCAGGGTTTTGACAATTTCTATATCGGCAAGGGCTCGACCTATCCCCAGATCAATGGTTCGCTTGGCATCCTGTTCGAAGCCGGCGCGGCCCGCGGCGGCGCGGTTGAAACAGAACGCGGGCTTGTCGAGACGGCAGATAACGTGCGGACCCAGTTCCGCACCGCATTGACCACGATCCAGGGCGCGCTAGATCTTCGCACCGAAATTACCGCCTATCAGCGCGACTTCTTTGCCGAGAATGCGCGCCAGGCCGCGAGCGGAAATCAAGCCGGCTGGGTGTTCACGGCCGAAGGCGATCCGGAACGCGCAGCGCGCTTCGTCCGCCTGTTGCGCCATCATGATCTTGAGGTCCGTCGCGTCAGTTCAGATGTCACCGTCGATGGCTCCACCTATTCCGCGGGTACGAGCTATTATGTGCCCATGGATCAGATCAATAATCGCATGGTCCGCGGCATCTTTGAACGATTCACAGAGTTCGAGGAGAATGTCTTCTACGACGTTTCCGGATGGACTCTGCCTTTGGCGTATGACCTCGAATACGCGCCCGTCGGCGGTCGCGCCATCCGCGGCGCCGTATCGGGAGCGCTGGCAAATGGTGACTTTCAGCCCGCCCCGGTGCCTGACCGCGCACCTTACGGCTATGTCCTGGACTGGTCCCACACATACGCGCCTCGCGCGCTCAACCGAATCCTTTCGGCTGACCTGCTGGTTCGCGCGACGATGGAAGAAACCTCCGTCAGAACGACGTCTGGAACGGTTGAACTGGGACGCGGGGCAATCTTCGTCCCGCTCGCTCGCCAAGACAGTTCAAGAGAGGACATCCACGCGGTGATGACCACAATCGCAGCAGAAGATGGTGTCCCCGTCTTTGCTGCCACATCTGGGCTGACGCCGGTGTCGGGACGCGATCTCGGCGCGGCACGTACTTTCCGGGCGCTGAAACAACCGCGCGTCGTGCTCGCCTATGATGGCGGCCTCTCGCGCTATGATGTTGGTGAGATCTGGTGGACCCTGGATTATCAGCACCGTATGCCGGTGACGTTGGTCGAGAAAGCCCGCCTTGGGTCGCTGGACTGGGACCAGTACACCCATTTGATTCTGGCCGGCACGCTGGCGCGTCCAGGCGATGCTCAAAAACCTGTCCTGGATGAAGCATTGACCGAGTCCGTTCTCGGCTGGGTCGAGCGTGGCGGTACTCTGGTGGCGACCCGCGATTCCGCCTTGTGGGCGCAGAATGCTATTCGTTTGCGGGCAGAAGCTGCGACACAGACGGGTGAAAGCGGCAAAGTTGAAGCGTCCAATGAGACGGAGGAAGAGACGGATGCGAACCCTAATAGGTTTGATTTTGCCGATATGGACATTCGGGACGCCGAGCATGTGATTGGCGGTGCGATTTTCGCTGCGGACTTGGATACCAGCCATCCGCTGGGCTTCGGCTTTTCAGATAGAGACCTACCCGTCCATCGCAATGTCAGCTTTACGTTGGATCGCCCCGAGAAGAACCCCTATGCAGTCCCGGTACAATACACAAACGAACCGTTGCTCACAGGCTATGCCTCCGAGCGCCGACAGGCGGAAATTGCAGGAACACCTTCGGTCGTGGCGCAGCGCTTAGGCAGCGGAGCAGCGATCCTGATGGCCGACAATCCGGTATTCCGGGGCACCTATCCGGGAACAGAGAGACTGTTGATGAACGCCATCTTCTTTTCTGGCCTCATCGATCGGCCACGCGGCGATTACTCTGCCCCTCCGCCGGCGCGATAAATCAGCAGCGCCCGAAAAACGCACGCGAAATCAACAGAAAAGGCCGTCCCCTGCGAAGAGACGGCCTTTCTTGAATTGAGCTATGAAACTTAGTGGCGGTTGCTCAGACGAGCGCGACGCCGACGCCGCTTGTCCAACATGCTTTGGCCGCGATCCTCTTCTTGTACGGGAGCTGGCGCTTTGATTTCGATGACAGGCTCAACAATTTTGAGAGCATTGACAGGCGCCGTCATCGGAGTGGTGCTAGGAACCGCGATTGGGGTCTGCTCAGTTTCGCGGACTTGCGGGGTCATGATATTTTCTTTCTTTCAATTCAGGCCTTTAGGCCTCATCGGCGGGGGGTTGAGAGGGTTAATGTCGTCCGCCGATGGATATCAATTGGGCACCCACATATCGTTTTTCAATATGTTGTTATTGTTTTTCGGCAATTAATTTTAAAATTCTCACGTTTTCAAGGACATAAGGTCAAGTAATTTTTCCAATGAAAACAGTGTTAGCGCAAACAATCGCGCGGGCGGACGTCTCTCTGACCGCGAAAATCGGTGTCTGTCAGCTCCGACCAGCCCTGCTGGCGGCAGAATTTCTATTTCGCAGCCTTATCCATTGTTTTATGATCCTGCCAGACAACAAGCTTTGGCGATCCAGTACGGATTGCCGGGAGGGGAGAATGGCCACGCAAGCAAGTGCCGACCAGCTGACGGTGTTTGTCTCCTATTCACGGGCGCAAGTACATTTTGCCGACGAGTTGGAACTCTATTTGTCCAATCACAACCATAGAGTCTTGCTCGACCGGCACGGTATTTCGAAAGGCGAGGACTTCCAGGCACGCCTAGGTGAAATGATCCTCGATTGCGACACGGTCGTGTTCATTCTGTCTGACGAGTCAGCTCAGTCCGAAGTTTGCGCCTGGGAGATTGAGGAAGCAACGCGGCTGTCAAAGCGCGTGCTCGTCGTCACTTTGAGCGACCTGTCGACCGGCATTCACGCGCCGCAGGCGCTGGCTGGCATTGACTGGATTCACTGCTGGAACAATCCCACCGTCCCCGGTTCAAGCCAGACCAAAGGGCTGATCGAACTCGATACGGCCTTGCGGACAGATGTTCAATGGTTGCGTCTTTGCACCGAATATCAGCGCCAGGCGGTCAACTGGGCCCGGCGTGGCAAGAAGAAGGAAAGTCCGATCCTGCTGCGCGATGACTTGCTGGCAGAAGCGCTGGAATTCGCCAAGAACACGCCCGCAAATGAAGACCTGCCCGAAGAAGTCGCTGAATTCTTTGCCAAGAGCTCGGAATATCAAGCGACGCTTTACAGCACGGCTGTAACCCGCGCCAAGGCCGTGCGGCGGACCGGTCTGATCGGGGCTTTTGTTTCGGCGGTTTTCTTCCTTGTCGCCATGGGGTTTGGTTATGTCGCGCTGCAACAGCGCGATGCGGCTGTCGCTGAGCGCAATGAGGCCACGCGGCAATCCAATCTCTCCTTCTCGCGGGCTTTGGCTGCGCAAGCCGCAACCGAACAAGACAATGATATCGACCTGTCCCTGCTGCTCGCCATTGAAGCATTTGCAGCAGCTCCGACGATCGAGGCGCGATCGGCTTTGTTAAGCGGCGTCACGCGCATTCCGCACGTCGAGCGTTATTTGCGCACCTCTCGAGAGGTCGGGTCCGGCGCGATCAGCGACAATTTTTGTTCGCTTGGCTATGTCGGTGATACGGAAACAGTTACGGCGCCGTCGACACGCGACGACGGCCGGGTGGATTTCTTTCATCTGCCGACCGGCGAGCGCACCCATCAGATTCCGATCGACAATTCGAACAGTGTTGCCGTTTCGCCCGATGGGACCCTGGTGGCCTATTTCACAGACGGCATGATCAAGGTGGTTCGGTCGGACATGGGTCAAACCATTGCCGAGGCGCCCCTCGACGACTCATATGGGTGCATCGTTTTCAACCCCGGATCCGATGCCCTGCACGTCTCAAGCGGGACGAAAATACATGTCTGGGATTTTCGGTCCGAACCCGCGCCCCGCTCAGTGACCGTGCCAGGTTTACGATCCATTTTTCGCGCCAGTCCTGCCGCGGATGGGGTCCATTGGCTGGCCTCCGGATTTGCAATGGGAGGCAATCAGAAAGCCACCGTCTGGATGAACTTTGACACGGAGGAAGTCCTGGGCGAAGTGCCAAATTCGCTGCTGGTCGCACATGACCGCACACGCGATATAGCTGCGATCGCCAATCCCGATGGCTTGTTCACGTTCGCGATTGGCGAAGATACCAGCCTGGTCCACAGCCTAACCGTGCCGTGGGAGAATTTCGAATTCGCCGCCACCGCGCTGTCCCCAACCACGAATGAGGTCGTCATCTGGGATGACGGCACGCTCAGCCTCTATGATCTCGAGACCGGACAAGCCTCAGTGGCACAGATGCAAGGCTATACCGGCCCGGTTGAAGCCATCCTGTTCGAGCCGGATGGCCGACATTTTATGACTTTGGGACGCGATGATGTGCTGACCCGATGGTCGACGCAGCCAAACCATCGCTTGATCGAAACGGTGATCCCGCCACGCGACGATCGTTTGAGCGATTTGCCGGAAGTCTTTACCGGTCCCCTGACAGGCGCCGAAGCCGGATGGCTTTACACAGGAAGCCTGGAGGCCCTCCACACGGAACAACTCGACGTCCTGGTTCAGCTGCTCACAGGCGAAAGACCGCCGGAACCCGATATCGCCGATGTTTTGGCAGAGGAGGATGGTCCCGCGGACCCGCCAATACCGCCCGCCCCGCGCGACGTGCTGGACATGTTCGACCGGCTCGAGCCAACCATGTATCAGCCTCTTGCTTCCCTATCTCCAGACCATACGCGGGTGGCCGCGCTGACACAGGCGGAGCAGATCCACCTGCTGGACGCCCGCACACTTGAACGTGTGGCCGAGAGCGCCACAATTGGTGTGGTGTTTAAGGATATGGCCCTGCTGAGCGCCAATCGGTTGCTGGCCATCACAGAGCAAGGCGCGGTCTGGCAGTGCGACCGGGATGCCGAAACCTTGTCCTGTCGTGCCTTCGCCCAGCAGCCGGTTCGCGAGAGTCTGAAGGTCCTTCCGGCGATGGATGACAGCAAGGCCTATGCGCTTGGGTATGAGGAAATCTCACTCCTCGATCTGGAGACCGGCACCGTCATAACCAACCTTGCCAAAGGCAGTGGCCTGGGTGCACCCGCCAGCGCCTCGCTGGATGAGGCGTCCAGTGTGCTCGCCTTTTCAAGCGGGCTGGGCTGTGTGGCCTTGTATGATCCGAACCTGGTTTTTCCGTTTGCCGCCGAATTGTGTCCGCCAGAGACAGACACGTTTGCGATGAGCTCCGGCTTGGCCTTCAACGAGACGGGCGACACGCTGCTGACGGGTCATACGAGCGGGATCGTCCTGTTCAACCTCGCGCCGGACGCATTGATTGAGACCGCCTGCACGATCGCCAATCGCAATCTCACAACCTCCGAGTGGCTCCGTTACATGGGCAATCGGCCAGAGCGGCAGACCTGTTAAAGTCGGTCAGACCGGCTCGAGCTCTTTTTCGATCTCGACCTCTTTCGGGGCGGATTCGCGTTTGCTGGTTTTTTCGGCGCGCGGCTTGGGCAGCAGGCGGAATCGCGTCTGGCACCAGGCAAAGCCGACCCCGACATCCAGCAAGGCGTCTGATCGTCCGCACGGACACATGAAGGGCATCACGCCCCAGACGCGATAGGTTTCACCCTGCACCAGCGGCACGGGATCACCTGTGACATGGTTGGGCTCTGCATTCACGCACAGCACCAGATCGCCGGCTCCGACATCATAAGACATGCTCTGCGTGTAACACAAAGACGGTCCATCGCCTATCTTTCCCAATCGAAATCATGGACGCCCGCGCGACTTGCGCTAGGTCAAACAAAGCCGGGAAGACACCGGTGGCAGATCAGGACATCTGATACATGAAAGAGCTTCGAACCAGCGCGGGATCGATCCTGTCCATTTTCGCGATCGTGATTTCACTGTCGGCACTCGGCGTGTCCGTATTTGAAGTCACATCCCTGAAGGATCAGCAGAAGGCCAGCGTCTGGCCCTATCTGGAAGTGTCGCCCACCTATTCCAGCGCCGGTTTCGAGATCAAGGTCCAGAATAAAGGCATCGGGCCTGCTTTGCTTGGCGATGTCAAACTTTTTCATGATGGCCAGCACCTGGCCTCAAGCCAGGAACTGGATGCGCTGATCCTGACGACGATCGGACCGGATCGGGCCTTTTCCTATGATACCTATCGGGCTCGTGACGTTTCGAATTCAGTCCTGTCCCCAGGGGAAGACGTGGTCCTGTTCGGCGTGCCGTGGACGGCCGATACGCGTGCCTTTGTTGAGCAGACGGCGTTCAAATTCTCCGCCGAAGGATGTTTCTGTTCGGTCTATGAGGATTGCTGGACCGTCACCGATGACCGCGTCCCGGAACCGGCCAAGGCGTGCCGCAAGACTTCGTAATCTGACAGTGGTCGCACGCGGCCTAGTCAGTCCAGACGGCCCCTTCTGGTCAACACATTGCCCGCCCTGAGCTCTGACCGATGCCAGGTGATCTCTAACTTTTTCGAACATGGCCGTCGCGAAGCCGAGCAAGTCTGATATAGGGACGTTCACCCCCCTCCTGGACCAGACGTCCCCTACTCCGTCAGAGAGTCTCCTGATGAAATATTTCGCGCTCCTTATTCCCTTCATCCTGGGCCTGGCCGTTCTGTTGTTGAGCGCCACCCTGGCGGAAGCGGCGCTGATCAATGCCATTGGACAATTCCTCCTGTTCGCCTTCGTCGTTTGCCTGCCGCTCTACCGCACCGGGCGGATGTCCTATGTCGATATAGGCTGGCCAACCGGCATTGTGATTATCGGGCTGGTCGCCGTTTTGACCCTGGACAGTTACTGGCTGCGCAGCGCCGCGATTGGCGCGGTCTATTTGCTGGTTGGCGGACGCATGGCGATCATGGCGCTCGGCCATCTGGCCTCCAATTCGCTGAAGGACGAGCTGCCGCGCTATGCCTATCAAAGGCGCCGCTGGGCCAAGACGGGCAAGACCAACAAGATGCTGGCCGCGCAAGTCGAGGTGACGGCTCAGGGTGCGTTCAATGCCACTTTCCTCGCCTATCCCGCCTTCATCATCGCTGCGAACCCGGCGCCGGCCATCTCCCCGTTCGAATGGATCGGCCTCGCCATCTGGGCCGCTGCCTTCCTGTTCGAGGAGACCGCAGACCGGCAGAAGCGACACTTCATTCGCGCGCAACAGGAGGCCGGCCTTCAAAACGGAGTCTGTGATGTCGGTCTCTGGGCGTGGAGCCGGCACCCGAATTATTTCGGCCAGTGGATGGGCTGGAATGGCGTTCTCATCGCCGCCATTCCGTCCTGGCTGGCTTTGTATCAGGCTGAGTTCATTCTGGTCTGGCTGGCCCTCGGCGCCGGGGCCTTGATGGTCTCCTACTTCATGTACAATACGCTCGTCTTCTATTCCGGCGCGGTCCCGGCCGAATATTATTCCGTCCGCAAACGTCCCGGCTTTGCCGACTATCAGGCGCGCGTCAGCCGATTTGTTCCGAAGCCACCACGCAAGGACGCCCAGAGTGACTGACATTCCCTATCCCGACCTGTCCGAGCGGCCGCGCGAGATGAGTTGCGAGCGCCTGATCCAGGCCACCCCCGCCGCCCTGTTCGAGGCCTGGACGACCCGGTTCGACCTCTGGTTCGCGCAGCCCGGAACACTGGCTCTGACACCGGAAGCGGGACAGCCCTACTTCTTCTACAATCGCAATGACTGGGGCCGGCACCCGCATTATGGCCGCCTTCTCACAGTCGAGCCGGACACACGGGTCGAGATGACCTGGCTGACCGGCAATGGCGAACGGATCGGCACGGAAGGCGCCGAGACCGTGCTGCGCATCGCGCTCACGCCCGACGGACCCGGCACACGCGTGCAGCTCACCCATGCCGGATTTCCCTCGGACGAGGCCCTGGCCGGCCATATCGAGAACTGGCCGCTCGCCCTGGACATCCTGGCAGAGTGTCTGCGCGCCGAGGCCTAGAGGTCCGCCGAGACAAAAGCACAGGCGCTGGCCGCCGCGGAATGCGACGTCCACATCATTTTCCGGATCAAGAACCGCCCGCCCTATGGCACCCAGCCGGGCTCCAGACAGTCCCGCGCCAGGCGGTCGAGCCAGTAGAGCGCTTGTTGCGACTGGCTGTTTTTGTCCCGCCGCCGCGCGCCGGGGGGCCGGCCAACCCGCATCGGCGCGCGACGGGCGGGGCCGAGCCGGGCTTTCGCCGCCGCCCGCGACAACCAGCGGGCCATGCGGGCAGTGTGATAGGCGGGCCGATCGAGAACATCGCGCAAGGCCTCCGTCCGGCGCATTATGTTTTCAATGGACAGCACCGCCGCGTCTGACAGGGCCGGATCCAGTCGGGTCGCCGCGTTCAGAACGATAAAAGGCGACCGATCCGGCACCGGCGCGCCGAGCGGGACTGTCATATAATCCGCGGCCCGCAAGACGGGTTCAGGCTCAACCAGACAAAATCGTGGCGGAGCAGAGGCGCGGGGGGCGCCAGCATGCGTGTATGCGGACACGGGGCGCGCCTCGCGCTCGGCCGTTTTGCCGCCATAGGCACCTGCATTCAGGACGAGCCAGCGCCGCATCAGACTCTCCGTCACCCGCAAGAGATGCAATAGTTGCAGATGCTGCGCCCGGCAGATCTTTGGCAGGTCAAGGCCCGTGATCTGTGCGAACAAGGCGCGCATAACGGCCCAATGACGGGCCAAGACGGAGTCAGTGTCGTTTGGCATTCCGGGTTGGAGATTAGTGCGGGCTGAGTTCGGTCGGATTGAGGGGTGTAGAGGAGACTGGTTTTTCCCAAAAAGCAGGTACGCGAAGAGGGGACTGCTCGTTCCTAAAACCGGACATAACGGGATCTCTTTTTTTCCCAAAGCGCTTATCGGCGATACTTAGTTTTGCCTGACCTCATTTCGCTCGATATGATGAGCGCGAGCGCTTTAGACTTGCTTGGGAGAGATCATTGACGAAAGGCAGTTGGATACATTCTTTACCCATTCCATTGATTGTTACTCTAATAGGCGGTTTGTTCTTTTTATACTTGAACCCGTTTGCTGCAATTGAGAGTGAAATGTTCCGAAAAGTTTGGGCCGGGTACGTTCTCATTGGATTGTTTATTCTGGCTCTTCAACTGAGTCTCAAAGGCGAAAAGCCAGAAGAGCCTGATATCACAGCGGATCCGAATATTGATAACTCGCAAGTCAACGCTCAAGAAGTGGCGATATCCGCTGCAGAGACTTTAGGATATGGCGAGCCAATATGGATAGACACGCGCGCGCCAGACGGAACACGTTTAAGCATTCTGCCGAAAACTGCGATCCAATCGAAACCTCCAAATCGGACTTCCGACGATATCGTGTTCCAAGAAATATCAGCAATCAAACCGGATGGCCGACAAATCCAGCTAACAGCTATGGTGTTGTATGACAGCAAGTCCTGGAAAAAAGGAAAGGACCATTTGCTCGAAGGAGAGTCTCCACTTGGAATCTCGCCCTCGAAAGCTCTGAAGAAGGCCGAGATCGAGGATACGCTCGACAAAGCGTTGGCAGTTTATTGCGTTGGACTAGCGTCAACCGAGTTTGATCCTAACCAAAAAGCCGATAATACGAACCTCTCAGACAATCGCGCTATAAGACTCTGCAACGCGATACATGAGCTCTCCGAAAAATCAGGATCTTTCAAACTACCCCGAACCATAGCTGTTGGTCTTGGGGAAAGAAAACCAGATCCAGCCGACACTACACCTCCAAAACGCCAGCGCGTTGCCGTTGTAATTGGGGCCACGCAATTGAATCAGACGGATACCGAAAGAGATGTCATCGACGCTTTCATCACAGGCTTGAACGTTGTGGACGTTTCGCTCTCAAAATACTCCAGATCCGATGACGACAACTTTTCGATGTTTGGGGTGAAGAGCTCAGTGTTTATGGATGCGAAATCGGAAGACTGGACGATCGTTCCAGATTTTGCGGATCGGCGAGTACTCAGAGATGTAGACGATTGAATACAGATCAAGCATCTAATTTTGAGGGGTGTTTCGATGTCTCCTAATGCTCGCTAATCAGAAATCGCGAGCGGCCTAGATGGGGCGGTTTAGGTTGCTCGGCTATTAGGGGTCGCGCGAACATGCGATTATCGATAGATTAGATTGAGCGTACCTTTGCACACATTCAAGCGAGCGTGTAATTGCTGATGAAGTCGACTATTTTCTCTATCATAGCGAGTGTTGGGTTGACCCTCACTTGGATGCCGGTGGTGTCTGCACAAGAGCGCATTGATGCGATCAGTCAACAGGCCCTTGCCGGAAATTGGTCGGGGGAAATCGATTGGGCGGTTGATAACACCAAAAAGCAGGCTGCTGTTTCGAGTAGGGTCGCGACGAACGGAAAACTGGATATCGTCTTCTCGTTCGAAACGTGCTCAATCACCGGCAGCGAAGTTCAACGTTATGCCAACGGAACGACGGCGTTCAATGCGACGCAAGACAGTTGCGGGACGAACGCCACCGTGATGACTTTGGTGCCTGTATCCTCCTCGAAACTCGGCATGATGATCATGTCAGACGTCAATTTGGTCGGTACGGGCACGCTCAGCTCCGAAACGACTGAGCTGGTTTTTCCAAAGCAAGAGCCCGTTGATCCGATTTACGATGTAAGCCGGAGTGCCGTTATTCCGGCGTCTCTCGACGCATACTATCTGATCACGCATTCTGGAGCTGTCCACCAAATCAAACAAGATGAGAAACAGGTCCAATTGATCATTGTCGCCCGAGATCAATGGATGGAAGATGAAGGATCTGTGGTTGGAGATGTGTATGCGCGTGGTCAGTATCATAGTTTAACCGGCCAATTATGGCTCGAGCACAAAGTCGTCATTCTTCCAGATGTGCGGGACGCCTATCGCCATTGCGGCATGATGTTTGGGTATCGAAATCGCTTCCGTCTTGACCCGGTAGATGCGCGCGAAGACGTACCGCTCGCGACGCGAATTTACACCAATCGACCGATCGATAATCAGTATTGCGCGATTCCGAGAACCAGTCGCACGTCGTGCCGCGTGGTGGCCTGTGACGAACACCGTCCGTTTGGCGGTAAGGATGAGATTATTCTCAAAGACCGCGAGGTTGCGCTCGCGCTCGGCGAAAGGTCAAAGCGCGATTATGTGCCTGAGCAAACGTTTGCCGAGGCCTACCAGGACGTCCGAAATAATCCTGGAAGAACGCGAACGATACGCGAAAGCTCACCGGGATACTTTGAACGCGGTGGCGCCTGCGGTCCGCTTACATGCGAGGAAGAAGATACCCTGAACTTCATCCTTCAAGAGTATTGGTAAAACCGATTAGTTCTCCAACCGCGACGGAAGAGATCAGCAGGCGAACGTTTACGAGCTACCGCGGCCTCTAAGCTTACGCCCGCTATTGCTCGCAATACAGCCCTTACCTCCCCTAAAGCCCCAGCTCCTCTTCCCTTAACCGCTTCACCTCATCCCGCAGCCGCGCCGCATCCTCGAATTCAAGGTTCGCCGCCGCTTCGCGCATCTGTTTCTCCAGATCGGTGATGACCGCGCGGAGATTGTGGCCCTGCCCCGGCTCGTAACTGACCGGCTCTTCGGCCAAAGCGCGTTTGCGGGATTTGCCGCCTTTGAGCTGGGTGCGGCCGCCCGGCTTCTCGCCCAGCTCGCCGAGAATGTCAGCAACCTCGCGCTTGATTGTGGTCGGGGTGATACCGTGTTCGGTATTATAGGCCTCCTGCTTGTCGCGGCGGCGCTCGGTCTCGTCCATGGCGCGTTGCATCGAGCCGGTAATCTTGTCGGCATAGAGGATGACCCGGGCATCGGCATTGCGGGCGGCGCGGCCAATGGTCTGGACCAGGCTGGTCTCTGAGCGCAGGAAGCCTTCCTTGTCCGCATCGAGAATGCCGACCAGGCCGCACTCGGGGATGTCGAGGCCTTCGCGCAGCAGGTTGATGCCGACCAGGACATCAAACTCGCCGAGGCGGAGGTCGCGAATAATCTCGATCCGCTCAACTGTGTCGACGTCGGAGTGCATGTAGCGGACCTTGATGCCCTGCTCATGCAGATATTCGGTCAGGTCCTCGGCCATTTTCTTGGTCAGCGTGGTGACCAGGGTGCGATAGCCGGCGGCGGTCGTATTGTGGATCTCGGCGGTGAGATCGTCGACCTGATTGGTTGTGCCGGTCGAGACCGGGCGGACGGTGACCTCCGGGTCGAGCAGGCCGGTCGGTCGGATGACCTGTTCAGTGAAGACGCCGCCGGTGCGCTCCAGCTCCCACGGGCCGGGGGTGGCTGAGACATGCAGAGTCTGCGGGCGCATGGCCTGCCATTCCTCGAATTTGAGCGGGCGATTGTCGAGACAGGACGGCAGCCGGAAGCCATATTCGGCCAGGGTGCGCTTGCGCGAGAAGTCGCCTTTATACATGGCGCCGAGCTGGGGCACGGTCTGGTGGCTCTCATCGACAAAGACCAGGGCATTGTCCGGCAGATATTCGAACATGGTCGGCGGCGGCTCGCCGGGTTTGCGGCCGGTCAGGTAGCGGCTGTAATTCTCGATGCCATTGCAGGAGCCAGTGGCGGCCATCATTTCGAGATCATACTGGACGCGCTGTTCGATGCGCTGGGCTTCGAGCAGTTTGCCCTCTTTCTGGAAATGGGCGAGCGTGGTCTTGAGTTCGGCTTTGATCTGGTCAATGGCCTGGTTCAAAGTCGGGCGCGGGGTGACATAATGGCTATTGGCGTAGAGCTTGATGGCCGGCAGAGTTTCCGACTTGCGGCCGGTGAGCGGGTCGAACTCGGTGATCGTCTCGAGCTCATCGCCGAAGAAAGAGAGTTTCCAGGCGCGGTCTTCATAATGCGCCGGGAAAATGTCGATAATGTCGCCTTTCATGCGGAACGAGCCGCGGGCGAAGGCCATGTCGTTTCTTGTATATTGTAGCTCGACCAGCAGCTTGGCGACCTCGCGCGGGTCGATCCGCTGCCCGGCCTCGAGCTTGCGGGTCATGGACGTATAGGTCTCGACCGAGCCAATGCCGTATATGCAGGAGACCGAGGCGACGATGATACAATCGTCCCGCTCGAGGATGGCGCGGGTGGCGGAATGGCGCATCCGGTCGATCGCTTCATTGATCGAGCTTTCTTTCTCGATGTAGAGATCCCGCCGCGGGACATAGGCCTCGGGCTGATAATAGTCGTAATAAGAGACGAAATATTCCACCGCATTGTTCGGGAAGAAGGATTTGAATTCGCCATAGAGCTGCGCCGCGAGCGTTTTGTTCGGGGCCAGGATCAAGGCCGGACGTTGCGTCGCCTCGATAATCTTGGCCATGGTGAAAGTCTTTCCGGTGCCCGTGGCGCCAAGCAGGACCTGGTCGCGCTCGCCGGCCTGGACGCCCTCGACGAGTTCGGGGATGGCGGTGCGCTGATCGCCGGCCGGTTCGTAGGGAGAATGGACTTTGAGCTCGATCCCGCCTTCCAGCTTCTCCCAGCGGCGATCGGGCCTGTGCGGCGTCCACTCGCTGGATGGCAAGCCGCCAATCGCGTCCTGCGCAGCGCCGGAAAGGCCAAAGCTGGCGGGCGCTTCAGAGACGCCGGAAGAAGGTTTGGAAGCCATGCGCGCAACCTAGGCAAATCCCTCGCCCAGACAATAGGACTCGTGCGTCTCCCGGCCGGTTACTGACATGTTTTGGCAACAGGTGGTTGCAATGCGAACAGACTGTTTTGCGCTGCCACCACTGGGTGTGCGCAATAAATCACCCTTGTAACATGCCCATCTCGGAGAAATCCTCCCGAGATCGTGTCACAATTGTGGCAAAATCAGCACACCAAATCACGAGTTGTCGTTGTAAATGACGATTCTGTTATCTGTTAATTGACGCGCGCTCGTCGACGCCTCTAAGCAGAACCACCTGCGTTATCAGGAAAGCTGCGTTTACTTTCAAAATTTGGGTTTTCTGTTCGCGTATCGAGGGAGCTCCTAGGAGTGGGAGCGCTCAATTTATTGGAGGACGATAGATCATGGCTAATGATCTTCTCAAGAAGAAGTTATTCGCAACGACGCTTCTCGCTGGCGTTGCTGGGGGTTTGTGGACTGGGGCGGCAATCGCTCAGGATGCCCCAGACGAAGATGAAGCGGTCACCGTCATCGAAGAGATCGATGAAACTGACGAAGCCCGTCAGGAAAAAGTTGTCGTTACAGGTTCGCGTATTGCGCGCGACAGCTTCACATCAACAGCCCCCCTTCAGGTGGTCACAGCGGACACCATTCGCGAAGCGGGTCTGGTCGACCTTGGTGACATTCTGAAAACAACCACCGTTGTGAACGGTAACCAGCTCGACCAAACCGTGACAACGTCCGGCTTCCTGGGCGACGGTGGCCCCGGTGGTGCAGCGGTTGGCCTGCGTGGCCTCGACCCGGAGCGGACTCTGGTTCTGGTTAACGGACGTCGCTACGCCCCAGCGGGTGTGGAAGGTGCACCGTCTTTCCCAGATATTTCGTTGATCCCATCATCTGTTGTCAGCCGGATCGACGTCCTGCTTGATGGTGCCTCTTCGGTTTATGGTTCTGACGCCGTTGCCGGCGTTGTGAACGTGATTCTCCGGGATGAGTATGACGGCTTCAATGTCGAGGCATTCCGCACGTTCCCGCAAGACGGTGGTGGTGAGCAAACCAGCATCGACTTCATCATGGGTAGCGTTGGTGATCGTGGATCGTTCATGTTTGCCGGTGAGCACGTCTTCAACGAGCCACTGAAAGCGAACAGCCGCGACTGGATGGCCTCTGATGATGGTGTCTATTGTGATCGCGCAATCGGCCTCGACAATGAGGATGGCAGCATTACACAACAGTGTAATCCGCCACAGTCTGGTATCGGTATCCTCCAGCCAACATTTGCCCTGTATTACGGTATCCCAGGAACGACGGCAGACGGTTCTGACCTGGGTGTCGCCGATTTCGTCAACGGACGAGGCGACCTCGCAGCTTCTCCGAATGGATACGGCCGCTGGCGCGACTACACGACATTTGGTCAGCAAGATCGGGACATTCAGCCTGACTTCCAGCGGACCTCTTTGTTCCTGACCGCCAAACAGGACATCGATTTCCTCGGTGGTATGGAAGTGTTTAGCGAGTTCTCGTTCACCAACCGTCAGACGTTTGCTGACAATGGACGCGGCCAGTTTACTGTGCCGGTTCCAGCTGAGAACCCATTCAACCCGTTCGGTAATACCCCGGCTCCAGGTGCGGCTGTCACCGGCCAGGATGCGTCTTCGCTCCTCCTGACGCCATGGCGCAACCAAATCCTGGTTGAACTTGACCAGTATCGCCTCCTCGGCGGTGCACGCGGCGACTATGAGCTGCTCGGCAACACGTGGGATTATGAAGTGTTCGGTGGCTACACGCGTTCGCAAGGTTTCTCCGAACGTACAGGTGTCAACGAGAACAATATCGCACTTGCATCTTACACCACTGAAATCGGTGCTGATGGTAACCCAACTTGTGGTCTCAATCTGATTGCTCCCCGCCCTGAGTCGTTCGGTGGATTCTTCGGACTCGACCCCGAGGGCTGTGTACCGATCAATTTCTTCTCGCCAACCCTGTTCGGACCAAACCCAACCTTCGCAGAAGGACAGGCCGCGGTTGACTATATTCGCGAAATTCGGACCGTTTCGACTTTCGTCGACCAACAAATCATTGGTGGTTATACAACGGGTACGCTGTATCAGCTTCCTGCTGGTGACCTGCAAGGTGTGCTTGGTTTCGAATGGCGTGAAGATGCCATTGATACGCGTTCTGATGCTGTTGCACAGCGTGCGATCCTTGACGGCTTCTTCTTTGACCGCCCAACACGCGGTAGTGTGAACATTGGCGAGCTGTATGGAGAACTCTTCATCCCGATCGCCAAGGATATGCCGGGCATCGAGAACCTGGAAATGGAAATCGCCGGTCGTTTGGTTGACCATGAATTCTATGGCCAGAACTCAACCTACTCGTTGAAGGGGTCTTACTCGCCGACCGACTGGATCACTGTTCGTGGTACGTACGGTACGTCTTTCCGTGCGCCAAACCTGCGTGAGCTGTTCCTCGAAGGTCAGTCTTCGTTCCAGACCGGCATCGACCCGTGTGAGGTTCCACTCGCGACACGCTTCTTCGATGATGTCACTGGCGATCCATTCTATTCTGCGACCGATCCCGACACAGGTGAAGTCGTTGAAACTCGGGCCCAGGTCGTACTCGACAACTGCCGTTCGGAAGGCATTGATCCAACCGAGCTCGCGTTGCGTGGTGGTTCAACCTCATTCCAGGCGGTGAACGGTGGTAATACCGGTCTCGACCCGGAAACCTCGACGGCATGGTCTGCTGGTATTGTTGTTGAACAGCCATTCTTTGACTCGTTCGACCTGACATTCGGTGTCAATGTCTTTGATCTGACGATCGAAGATTCGGTCTTCACGCCTACCATCGGCCAAATTCTGCGTCTTTGCTACAATTCGCCGAACTTCCCGAATGCAGCGTTCTGTACGCGCCGGACGCGTGACGGAAACACGGGCTTCCTAACCGAAGTTGACGCAACACCGTTTAACGTGGCTGAAGAAGGTTCTTCTGGTGTTGACTACAATGTCAATTTCCAAACTGACTTCACGCTTCTCGGTCAAGAAATGGCATTCGACGCCGACTTGGAAGTCACTCAGTCTGAAGAGATTTACGAGATCATCAACATTCCTGGTGAGCCTGTAGAACGCCGCGACTTTGTCGGCGAAATCGGCTTTCCTGAGTGGCGCGGTTCGTTCCGCTCCAATCTGGACGTTGGTGACTTCACTTTCTTCTGGCAGACCCGCTACATTGGTGTGAATGAGGCTTCCGCTAGACCAAGTGCAACGGTCGGTGATCGTGCTGTGACCAAAGTTCCAGAATACTACATCTCTGACGCTTCTGTCTCGTACGAAGCCGATGACTGGACCATCCGCCTTGGTATGCAGAACGTGTTTAATGAAGATCCACCACTGCTCGACCAAGACGCTGCTGACGTATCGAACGTCGGTGCGATCAGCCCACGCAACGTCCCGCTGGGCGTCGGGTATGATCAGATTGGTCGCCGGATCTTTGTCGGCGTATCAAAATCATTCTAAGTCCAAACTGGATCAAGACTTCAATCAGGGGCGGCTCAAGCGAGCCGCCCCTTTTTTTAGACCTGCCGCTGGGCGGGCACCGCCCGATCTCCGAACCACCAGAGCGTCGCCGCGGTGGCCGCGAATGTCGCGGTTTCGACAGTGTTCGACCGCTCCGCCAGATCTGCTGAAAACCAGATCACAGTTGCGATCACCCAAAGAAGAAGGGTCAGCGTTGGCCGGGTGAGCGCGCGAACGGCATTGACCCAATGATAGCTTGCCGAAATCGCAGCCTCGGCATCCAGGCTGGCCTTCAAGCCGCTCCATCGGCCTTCCAGATCCGTTTGCGTCAGCTGCGCGCTCGCTTGCTGTTCGGCGGCGCTCTGTTGCAGTTTCTGCAGTGACGCTTCGTGCAGCCAGCGCCGCTCTTCATGTGCGATGGACTGGCGTCGTTCAAAATAGCTCGCGATGCGCCCCAAACTGGTGCCAATCAGACCAAAGACGCCACCCCCAGCCGCGCTGGCGGCGATCCCGATAAAATCATTCATATGTTCCAGATCCTTGCATGCCTTTCGGAATGCAGAGCCTAACGCGGCTGGAACACCGTCTGAATTAAACGGGAGCGTATGTTATGCCGTTGCCATGCTGAACGCGCGGCGATTGTTCAGGGCGTCAATCGCGCCGAGATATTCCGCTTCCAGCTTGTCGACATAGTCTGCCGTACTCATTCGGGATTTGACCGCGCCAATACCCTGGCCGCAGCCCCATATATCCCGCCAGGCCTTGGCTTCCTGATTGCCACCAGAGCCGAAATTCATCGCACTCGGATCGCTTTCCGGCAAATCGTTCGGATTAAGACCGGCTTGCGCAATCGATGGCGCCAGATAGTTGCCGTGAACACCGGTGAACAGGTTGGAATAGACAATGTCCTTGGCGTCGCTATCGACGATCATGTCTTTATAGCCATCTACCGCATTGGCTTCATGACAAGAGATGAAGGCCGACCCGATATAGCCGAGATCCGCACCCATGGCCTGAGCCGCCGCGACAGCGCCGCCATTGGCCATGGCGCCGGACAGGGCCAGCGGACCATCAAAGAATTCGCGAATGTCCTGGATCAAGGCGAGCGGCGATATCGTGCCGGCATGGCCGCCCGCACCCGCGGCGACTGCGATTAGGCCATCTGCACCCTTCTCCAGCGCTTTGCGAGCAAAGATCGTGTTGATGATGTCATGCAGGACAATGCCGCCATAAGAGTGAATCGCCTCGTTCACCTCGACGCGGGCGCCGAGGGACGTGATCACGACGGGCACTTTGTACTTCACGCACATCTCAACGTCATGTTCGAGACGATTATTCGTCTTGTGGACAATCTGATTGACGGCAAACGGCGCCGACGGGCGATCCGGGTTCTTGGCATCATACTCTGCCAGCTCGGTGGTGATGCGATCCAGCCACTCATCCAATTGTGCTTCCGGACGGGCATTCAGTGACGGGAAGGACCCGATCACGCCTGCTTTACACTGAGCGATCACCAGGTCGGGATTGGAAATAATGAAAAGTGGGCTGCCAATCACCGGAATTCGGAGGTTTTGCAGAATAGGAGGTAGCGCCATGTTCGGGTCTCTCATAACTTGCCGTTTACGTCAGCGCTAACCTAGCTGGCGAAGTCGTGAAGGCAAGGCCTTCCCACACGGGATGTCCGAACATTTCGCGTAGCGTAAACCTTGCCAGCAGTGGCACACTGGGCCAAATCCGCGGTAGAAGACTCGATCAAGGGATAAGCGCATATGGCCGACGGCATGCTGACACTGTCAGGATCTTTTGAAGACGCAACCGAAGCCGACTGGCTGGCCGGCGTCGAAAAAGCGCTGAAAGGCGGCGGTCTTGAGCGGATCACGCGGCAGACGCGCGACGGCATCAAGATCCATCCGCTATATCGCGAAACCGACTTTGCCAGTAGTGCTGACCCGCGGGGCGCCCCCGGCGACAGCCCCTATCTGCGCGGTGCGACGGCAGCGCCTGACCCGTTCCTGCCCTGGGATATTCGCCAATCCTTCTCGCACCCTGATCCCGCCATCACTAATCAGGAAATCATGCGCGATCTGGAACGCGGCGTGACATCGATCTCTCTGGCCATCGAATGTTCCGGAACGACCGGCTGTATTGTCACCAATCTTGATCAGCTCTCGACCGCCTTGAAGGGCGTCCGGGCCGATATTGCCGCCGTCAGCCTCGGGCATCGCGGCGCTGGATCTGGCGCCAGCGCGGCCGCCCTGCTCGCGCTCTGGGCCGAGCAACAGGGCCAACCGGACACGCAAAAGCTGGCCTTTAATATCTCACCGCTGCGTCAGCTGATGCGGACTGGCAAAATTGGGGGCGGTATTGACGCTGCGATGGCGAAGACCGCCGCCCTGACCAGAGTGCTTGCGGCGAAATTCCCGGCCGCGACCAGTCTGGATGTCGATGCCCAAACCGTTCACGAGGCAGGCGGTAGTGAAGCACAGGAGCTTGGCGTTCTGATGGCCGGGGCGGTCGATCTGTTGCGGCGACTGGATCAAGCCGGACTCCGTCCTGAGGATGCGGCCCCGCAAATCCTGTTCAAGCTGGCAGTTGACGCCAATTATGGCATTGGCATCGCCAAGATCCGCGCCGCACGACGGCTTTGGGCGCGCGTCCAGGACGCGATGAACCTGGCCCCCGCCGCCATGAAGCTTCACGCTGTGACCAGCGCTCGTATGCTGACCAAGTACGATGCCTGGGTGAATATGTTGCGCGGTACAGCGGCCTGTTTTGCGGCCTCCATGGGTGGGGCCGACATCATCACCGTGCGCGCCTTCAATGAGAGCTTCAGCGTCCCGGAAGAGCTGGGTCGACGGGTCGCCCGCAATACGCAGATCATGGCGATGGAAGAAAGCGGCCTTGGCCGGATTGCCGACCCCAGCGGCGGCGCCTGGTTCACGGAAACCCTGGCCGAAGATCTGGCGCGGGCCGCCTGGGTCGAATTTCAACAGATCGAATCCGAAGGCGGCCTGGTCGAAAGTCTGGTCGCTGGCCATTTACAGGCACGGGTCGCAGAGAAGCGGGCCACCCTGATGAAAGATATTGGTCGCCGCAAGATCCCGATCACGGGTGTCAGCGAATTCCCGCTGATTGAGGAAATTGCGGCCCCGGTCGCTGACGTGCTCAGCCCGCCACCGGGCGATGGCGTGGATTCGGTCGGCCTAACGACGCTTCTGCCGGATTTTCAGACCGACCCGGGTGCCGATACGATAGCGGAACCGCTTGATTGGATTTCGATCGCGGAGCCGTTCGAGCGTTTGCGCGATCGTTCCGAAGCGCATCTGGAACAGACCGGCGCGCGCCCTGCCATATTCCTCGCCACGCTGGGCCCATTGGCGGAGCATACAGCCCGCGCAGACTTTGCCCGTAATCTGTTCGCCGCCGGTGGGATCGAGGCAAAAGCCGCCCCCGTGACCCCGGAAAGCGTTGCGGAACTCGCCGCCGCCTTCGCCGCAAGTGGCTGCAAGATCGCCGTGCTATGCGGCGCGGACAAACGCTATGCAGACGAAGCTGAAACGGCCGCAAGCGCGCTCAAGGACAAAGGCGCCGCGGCGCTGTGGCTGGCGGGAACGCACGAAGCGGCAGGCATAGATCGCCACATTTTCATGGGCTGCGATGTGGTGCATGAATTGACCGTCGCGCTGGCGGAATTGGGGGTGGCATAGTGCACTGGGCCATTTCATCGATTTTGCTCCTTGGTGGGGTGTGCGCAACCGCGTGCCAAACTCGTGACGTACCCCAAATCGAAATGAGTCACTTAATTGGTGGTTGGAATTGCACGTTTCCAAACGATGGAGAAACTCAACAGCTCGAATTCAACCCCGATGGCACCTATACCGCACAACGCGAGGCGAAGCTGCAATCAGTTTTGCTCTATACGGATGAGCCTGTGGCGTTTTCGCAAACGGGCACTTGGGATTTGTCCGACAAAGCACTTCGAATCCACGTTCGCGACTTAGAAGCCGATTATGAGTCGGACCAAATGGCAAAAGCCTCGCAAGAGACTCAAGCGCTCATGAATGAACTCATTGCCACACTCGCAAGCGTGGACGATGTCGGCAGCTCGATCACATTTGATTTAGACCAACTATCGCTCGATGGCGCGAACACTATGCACTGGGGTAAACCCGACGTTGCAGACCGAATGATATGTGAACGTCTAGAGGGCAAAAAACCATGACTAAATTCCCGGATTTCACAAAACTCGACCTGGGCGACATGACCTCAGCCTCGAGCGCGTCGCGCCCGCGCACCCTCGCGACCCCCGAAGGCATCGATCTCGCCACCGCCTATAGCGCCGCGGATACAAAGGGCCTCGACTTCCTGGACGACTATCCAGGCCTGGCCCCGTTCGGACGCGGCCCTTACCCGACCATGTATACCCAGCGCCCTTGGACGATACGCCAATATGCTGGCTTCTCAACGGCGGAAGACTCCAATGCCTTCTACCGCCGCAACCTTGCGGCGGGTCAGAAAGGCCTATCCGTCGCCTTCGATCTCGCCACCCACCGCGGCTATGATAGCGACCATGTCCGCGTCTCGGGTGATGTCGGCATGGCTGGCGTCGCAATCGATAGCATCTATGACATGCGCACGCTGTTCTCCGGCATTCCGCTGGATCAGATGTCCGTCTCGATGACGATGAATGGCGCCGTACTTCCGATCATGGCGCTCTATATCGTTGCCGCAGAGGAACAAGGCGTCGGGCCCGACAAGCTGGCCGGGACCATTCAGAATGACATTCTGAAAGAGTTCATGGTCCGCAACACTTATATCTATCCGCCCAAGCCGAGCATGCGGATCATTTCGGACATTTTTGCCTATACCTCGCAGAACATGCCGAAATTCAATTCCATCTCCATCTCCGGCTATCACATGCAGGAAGCCGGCGCGACGGCGGACCTCGAGCTGGCCTATACGATTGCGGACGGCATCGAATATATCCGTGCGGGTGTTGCCGCTGGACTGGACGTCGACGCCTTCGCCCCGCGCCTCAGCTTCTTCTGGGCGATTGGCATGAATACGTTCATGGAAGTCGCGAAGATGCGCGCCGCCCGTCTGATCTGGGCCAAACTGGTCAGCGAAGAATTTTCACCCAAGAACTCAAAATCGACTTCCTTGCGGACGCATTGCCAGACCTCCGGCTGGTCGCTGACGGCGCAGGACGTCTACAATAATGTCATCCGCACCTGCCTCGAAGCGATCGCGGCAGCTGGCGGTCAGACGCAGAGCCTGCACACCAATTCCTTTGACGAGGCCCTCGCCCTGCCAACGGATTTCTCGGCCCGGATCGCCCGCAATACGCAGCTCTTCCTGCAACAGGAAGGCGGCGCCGCGCAGACCATTGATCCCTGGGGCGGCTCTTACTATGTCGAGCGCCTGACGCATGACCTCGCCGCCAAGGCACTGGAACATATTGCCGAGGTCGAAAAACTGGGCGGCATGCGCAAGGCGATTGAAGAAGGCATTCCAAAACTGCGCATCGAAGAAGCCGCGGCCAATACGCAAGCGCGCATTGATAGCGGCGAGCAGACCGTGGTCGGCGTCAACAAATTCCTGCTCGATGAGGAAGAGGAAGTCCCGGTTCTGAAAGTCGACAATGCAACCGTCCGCCGGATGCAGCTCGACAAGCTGGCGCGCCTGAAGTCAGATCGCAGCCAGGCCGAGGTTGACGCCAAGCTGGACGCGATCGCAACCGCCGCAGCGGGCACAGAAGGTAATCTCTTGGCCCTGGCGGTAGATGCCGCGCGGGCCAAGGCCACAGTGGGTGAGATCTCGGAAGCGGTGGAACGCAGCCAGGGACGACACAAGGCGGTGATCCGGTCGATCAAAGGGGTCTATGGGGCCGGCGTAAAGACCACGGATCGTGCCAAGGAAGCCATGGGCCTCGCCGAAGCATTCGAAGCGGAGCATGGCCGTCGCCCGAAAATCTATATCGCGAAAATGGGCCAGGATGGGCATGATCGTGGCCAGAAAGTCGTCGCCTCCGCACTGATGGATCTGGGTTGGGAGGTTGAAATTGGACCCCTCTTCCAGACACCGGAAGAAGCCGCCAAGGATGCCCGCGCCGCTGGCGTTGATATTGTCGCCGCCTCTTCACTCGCCGCAGGGCATTTGACCCTGGTGCCGGAACTGAAACGCGCGCTCGGCAATGAGGGCGCGGCCGCGACACAGATCATTGTCGGCGGGGTTATCCCGCCTCAGGACTTTGACGCGCTAAGGGCAGCGGGGGCTGCGGCGATCTTCCCGCCGGGTTCTGTGATTGCAGATACGGCGGTCGCGATGCTGGAAATTCTGGATGGCGATGGCAGCATTCAGGCGGCAGAATAGTTGGACCTTCTGAGGGAAAATCGATGAGACACCTGCCAGCGGTCTTCTTGGGACTCTTACTCGTCGCACAGTGCACGCCAGAGCCGGCACCGCCGAGTGCGACCGAGCAGGCACCGTCTAAACCCGCCGGCCAGACGGAAGTCGAATTTGCCCTCCTGCCATCGATCATTGTGAATGGCGATGATTACTCGAAATTCTCGCTCGACGAACGCCGCGCATTCCATGGTGTTCCGTCTGCCTCTGTCGCGATCGCACGCAATGGCGAAATCGAGTGGGCCGCCGGTTATGGTGAGGGCATAGATGCCGACACCCTGTTTCAAGCGGCGTCGCTCTCCAAAGCGGTTGCAGCCGCTGGGATTATCACCTTCGCCGCCGAAGAAGGCGTGAGCTTGGACGAAGACCTGACGCCACGGATGTCGAGCCTGGACCTCGCGGCGATGAACCAATCGGGTAAACCAGTGACCTTGCGCGGTCTCTTGTCCCATACCAATGGCGCATCTGTTTCCGGATTCCCTGGCTATCCGCCAGCCGATGCCCTTCCGTCAAATCTGCAAGTCATTCAAGGCGCTGATATCACCAATACAGACGCGATCGCTTTCCTGCCGATCGAAGACGGCGAGCGACGCTATTCCGGCGGTGGTTATCAAGTCGCTCAAGCTTGGGCAGAAGAAGCCAGCGGGGAAGCATTCGATGATTTGATGAAGCGGCTCGTGCTCGATCCGATCGGGATGACAGCAAGCACATTTGCACAGCCGCTGTCTTCTGAATTAGCGTCAGGCAATGTTGCCGAAGCCTATAATGGCGGCGGCGAAATGGTCGAAGGCGGATGGCACGTCTATCCCGAACAAGCTGCCGCCGGTCTATGGACGACGCCAAGTGATTATGCCCGCTTCATGCTGGCGCTGATCGGCGCCGCTGACGGAAACGCATCGCTTGGTCTTGACCCGCTCGTGGCCAAAGAGATGACGACCGAAGTCGCCGAAGAGTATGGCCTGGGTATGGGCCTTCAACGTCCGCAAGGGGACGAACGACGCTGGATGCATAGTGGGTCGAATAAAGGCTATCGTTGTACAGCCATGGGCTTTCCGGATCGTAGCGACGTGATTGTCGTGATGACCAATCATCCGAACGGCTTCCCGCTCCTGGGCGAGATCAATCGCGCCGGCAATCGCACCTATGACTGGCCTCGAACAGCGCCGCTGGAGGTCGACCGTTACGAGATGTCCGAGGCGGAGTTGTCATCATTTGCGGGGCCTTATGTGCGAGACGGTGAAACCGATGTTCTGTTTGATGTTTCGGTGTCGGGCCGAGACCTGTCGGCCGAAGTTCGAGCGTTCGACTATCGCTTCAAACTCATCCCCCTTTCCGACCGCGAATTTATCGACCCGGGTGATCTTGAGCGCGCCTATATGGAGCAAGTCGACGGCCTATGGGTCATGGACACGGGTGGGTCAAAATACTTGCAAGTGCGCGAATGACGATTCATGTCTGATAGCGCTTCCAATGCCGGTTATGCTGCAGAAGCAGACTCCCTATTCGTCCGCTATGAGTCGCGCGATGCCGCCAGCATTCACGCACCTTGGGCAAGGTTCTTCCCAAAATCTCCCGCCCGTATCCTTGATATTGGTGCGGGCACCGGACGCGACGCCGGTTGGTTTGCCTCCCTCGGACACAGCGTGCTCGCGGTCGAACCGACGGACCCATTGCGACGTGGCGCTGCGAAACTCCATCCTGCGCCAGAGATCACCTGGCTGGACGACCGTCTGCCGGGTCTCGAGGAAACGCGTGCGCGCGGCGAGACTTTCGATCTGATCCTGATGCACGCGGTGTGGATGCATTTGACCGAAGCCGAACGCACAGAAGGCATGGTGAATGTCGCCAGCCTGCTCGCCCCCGGCGGTCGCGTCGCCATGAGCCTGCGGCATGGCGAGGTCCCACAGGGTCGGCGCATGTTTGACGTCACCGGCGCAGAGACGATCGCCCTCGCAGCAGAGCATGGCTTGCGCAACCTGATGCAGGACCGCGCCGAGTCGATTCAGGCCGAGAACCGGGCCAAGCAAATTGAGTGGACCAAACTGGTCTTCGAGAAGACCTGACACGGGGTTAGGCTTTTCAAGCCACGGGTTCCGGTCCATCCTCTGCAAAAATATGCGGAGGGACATCATGGACAATTATGCCGATTATGACGCCACGGGCTTGGCCGAACTGGTGCGCCGAAAAGAAGTCAGCGCCAGCGAGTTGCTAAAGGCTGCCGTAAACCGCGCCGAGGCCGCCCAGGAAGAGCTGAATTGTTTCTCCGCCATGTTTCCGGAAGTCGCAGAGGGCCAGATTGCCGAAGGTCTTCCGAACGGTCCTTTTGCAGGCGTGCCCATGGCCGTGAAAGACCTTGGCTTCGAGATCGAAGGCCAGCCCATCACCAATGGCTCTCTCGCTTTCAAAGGCAATATCGCCGCCCATGATAATGTTATGTGCGATCGCTATAAGGCGGCGGGCTTTACGCTATTCGGACAGACCACAAGTCCGGAATTCGGCCTGACCACGACGACAGAAAGCCTGCTCTATGGCGCCACGCGCAACCCGTGGGACACAAGTCGCACCTCGGGCGGGTCTTCGGGCGGTGCCAGCGCGGCCTGCGCCGCCGGTGTGATCCCACTGGCGCATGCCAGCGATGGCGGCGGCTCGATCCGGATTCCGGCCGGCTGTACCGGTCTATTCGGAATGAAGCCTTCGCGCGGCCGCACGCCCATGGGCCCCGCCACGACGGAGGGTTGGAACGGCCAGTCTACCGTGCATGCCGTGTCGCGCAGTGTCCGGGACAATGCCGCGCTCCTTGACGCCACGCATGGCCGCGAGATTGGCTCGCGCTATGTCGCGCCTGAGCCGGATAGCAGCTTTCTCAGCGCCCTGGACAGCGACCCCAGGCCCCTCAAGATTGCGCTTTGGACGACGGCTCCGAATGGCACGACGCCAGACCCCGATGCACAGGCCGGTCTCGACAAAACCCGCGCGCTTCTGGAATCACTCGGTCATCATGTTGAAGATGCCGGTCCAGACCTCGATGGTGAGGTTCTGGGCAAAAGCCTGGTCATGACCGTTTCCGCCGCAATTGCCATGGTTATGGAAGCGCGAGGCGAGGCCCTCGGTCGCCCGCTTGGACCGGACGATATGGAGCCCGTGACGGCTCGCTTCGTTGAGTTTGGCAATAGCATCCCGATGAAGGAACTGATGAAAGCCACACAGGCCTCGATCACGGCTGGTTTGCAATATGAGCATTTCCTGGTCGATGGTGGCTATGACATGGTCTTATCGCCCACCATGTCGCGGGTGCCAGACAAGATTGGCGTCCTATCGCTCGCCCCGAACGACATCGATGCCTATACCGTCGCCGCGACCACGTTCGCACCCTGGTGTGCGATCTCAAATCAGGCAGGCTCTGCCGCCATGTCCGTGCCGCTGCACTGGACTGCAGAAAACCTGCCAATTGGCATGATGTTCGGCGCCCGGTGCGGAAATGAGTGGGAACTCTATCAATTGGCTGGACAACTGGAACGCGCCGCGCCATGGGCAGATCGTCGCCCGCCCGTCTGGGTGGGCTAAGCAAGGACGAAACCTATGAAAACGCATACTGGCGGCTGTCACTGCAAGGCGGTGCGTTTTGAAGTCGATCTGCCCGATGCGTTCGAAGTCGAGGACTGCAATTGCTCCATCTGCGCGATGAGCGGCAATATTCATGTCATCGTCCCGGCCTCGCGGTTTCGTCTGATCAAGGGCGAGGATCACCTCACCGAATACACGTTCAATACGAGCGGCGCCAAACACCGCTTTTGCAAGACGTGCGGGATCAAGAGCTTTTATGTGCCGCGGTCCAATCAGGATGGTTTCGCCGTCACCTGGCGCTGTCTCGACAATTGGATGGATCTCGACGTTACGATCAACAAGTTTGACGGCCAGAACTGGGAAGCCAATGCCGCGTCCCTGGCCCACAAGTCGAAAGACTAGTCGCGGTTTCGGAACGGCGCGCGCTGGCGTTCGCCTTGCCCCATTCGGCCACGTGCGCGTTGGTTGAAGTCCTGGATAATGGCGCGGCGCTGCTCGGCACTTAAAGCGCCGAATTGTTCAGCGAGAACATCATGCATGCGCGCCTTCATGGCCGCGTCCGCGTCCCGCATGGCCGCAAAGCCCGAGCGGACGGCGTCCGCATCATATGGGTCGGCGGCCAGAAGACGACCCAGCTTCTGACGCGCATCTCGCAGCTTGACCCGCTCCTGGCGTGTGTCGGCAAAGGCGCGGCGAAAAGCCTGACGCACGGCACGGCGTTGATCGCTGGGAACGGCCTGATCGATCCCGCGCATCAGCGCCTGTTCACTGCCGCCGCCACCAATCGGGGGGCCGGCACGCTTCTGGCCGAGACCGCCACCAATCAGAAGGCCGACCAGCAACGCATTCGCCATCAGCGACGCGATCAGCCAGATCGGCAAACGGGTTTTCGGACTATCGCTCATGGATCACTCCACCCCTAACCAGTCTTCTTCGAGCTCGACGTCGAAACCCGCATAGTATGCCAGATCTGTCTCGTCATAGCTTACCCCTGTTGAGGCGTAAGAATAGCCACCAACCAGCCCCATCATCAAACTTGCCAGGGCGGCACCCGCAGGCCAGCGGACGCCTTGCGGGAAAATCAAGGATGACAGCCCGCCCAACACGCCGCCAGAGGCCGATTTCGGCGCAGGTCCGGCAGCGAGTATGGCATCGCTGAGCTGCGGCCCCGGCTCCGGCACCTGCTCGTTTTGCAGCATCTGATCGAGCGCGCGCGCGTCTTCAAGCGCGAGTTCAAACTGGTCAGGAGACGTCGCCACCAATTCCATTGCCGCGGCACGCTCTTCTTCCGGCCAGGCGCCAGGCTCCGCGCCATAGGCGGCAATCAGTTCAAGCACACGTTCCGTCGAGATTGTCATCTTCTTCATCATCTCTCTCCAGCCAGTTCGGCTCCCAGGCCAGCTCTTAGCGCACGTCGGGCGCGCGCCAAAAGACTTTCCAGCGCGCGGACACTCACATCCATGACGGCCGCCGCTTCTATATTGGTCATTCCTTCCAAAGCGCAAAGGGTCAGGGCTTCACGTTGGCGATCCGGCAAATCGGCAATTTTCGCCTCAATGCCCTGCAATGCCTGTTGCGAAGCCAGCGATTCTTCCGGCCTTAGTCCAGTATCGACGCGTTCGGGCAATTCATCCATCAGAACAGGCTTCTTCTTGCGTAGTCGATCTCGACACAGGTTGAGTGCCACAGTGCAGGCCCAGGTCGAGAATTTTGCTTTGGGCTGCCACTCCGGCAGCTTTTTCCAGGCGCGCAGGAAGGTTTCCTGCGTAACATCTTCAGCTTCGGCCCGGTCCTGAAGAATGCGATAAGCGACCCGGAACACAATTGGCATATTGCGATTGACCAGCGCAGCCTGGGCTGCCCTGTCCCCGGCCGCGGCGCGGGTGATCTGATCGAGTTCGCTGATTCCGGACACGCAACTAGTCTATCGGATTCTGCGGCAAGCGCGAGTGGGAGGATGTCTCGCGCTTGCCCAGTAATCCCGCGGCGGAGGAGTGGTAACCGCCGCGTCACACTATCCCCGGCGACCCATGCCGCGTTTGCCGCGACGGTTCTGCATCTTTTCCTTGGCGGCTTCCCGCTCGGCTTCGGTGATCACGCCGTCGCCATCGGTGTCGACGCGTTCGAACAGCCGGTCCATCCGCTTGTCGGCGGCCGCATGCTCATCAGCTGTGACATAGCCATCACCATCGGCGTCAAGTTTCGCGAACCTGCGGGCGCGGCGCTCGGCCTGTTTGCGCTCGCGTTCGGCAATCGTAAAGGCTTCGAATTCGTCTGCCGTGACGAGGTTGTCGCCATTGGTGTCTGCCGAAGCGAATTTTTCAGCGCGAAGAGCGGTCACTTCATCCTTTGAAATGTTCCCGTCCTGGTTGGCGTCGAGGGCTTCCACCATGGGCTCACCGAGCCCGCGCTGATGTTGGGCCATGGCGGTGTATGCGGCACTTCCAACAATAACCGTAACTAACGCTGCAATCGTGAGTTTTTTCATACCTAAAGGTCCTTTCTTTATAACTCACAGATAGAACGTCTGCGGTTCAGGTTTCCGTCGCTGGGACACCAATATTTCTGCAGAAGACCTCGAACACCCCCGCGCAGGTCTGTTCCAGCTTCTGTTCAAGCGCCTCAAAACGATCACAGCCCGAGGCCCGGCACAGCCGCTCTTTCAGCGCCATTGACAGTTCTGTTTCACCGGCAATGTCATCATTCGCCATGCGCTGGACCTGCTGCAAGGCTTGTAACAGTTCAAAACTCCTCGCGAGTGAATCATATACGTCCGGCGGCCAGATTCCCGTCGCCAGCAATTGCGCTTGTGCTTCGACCAGTTCCGGTTTCAGTGGTTGCGGCGTGCCAGCTGTAAGAATGGCGTGCTGGGTGATGAATTCGAGGTCCAGCAAGCCGCCCTGCCGCATTTTCAGATCCCAGGGACCTTGCGGCGCTTTCTCGCGATACAGGCGCGCGCGCATGTCTAGAATATCTGTCGTACGTTGCACCGGATCGCGGCTCTGCAGCATCCGTTCCGCAATCGCCTGCACCTGTGCCCCTAGCCCGGTATCGCCGACAATCGGGCGCAAGCGGGTCAGCGCCATATGTTCCCAGGTCCAGGCGCTCGTCTGATGATAGCTTTCAAAGGCTGACAGTGACGTCGCGACGGGGCCGGCTCGCCCGGATGGGCGCAAGCGCATATCCGTCTCATACAGGCTGCCCTCGGAGGTTTCTGCCGAAATAGCCGTGATCAGGCGCTGAGTGAATTTCGTGAACCAGGTTTGCGCCCCTTCCGCGCCCTGTGCGTCATAGATGACCAGAAGGTCGAGATCCGACCCTGCCGTCATCTCCCGCCCGCCCAGCTTGCCCAGGCCAATGATCGACCAGGACCCGGGCGCCGGACCGAACCGCCGGGCGGTTTCCATTTCCGCCGCTTGCGCCATCAGGGTCACACATGTATCGGCCAAGCGCGTCCAATCGGCGGCCGCATCCCGTGCCTTGATCTGTCCATGCAGGAGTTGGTGCCCGATCAGAAAAGCCTGTTCGCCCTGCCAGTGACGGACCGCATTCATCCGGGTTTCGAAATCCATATCGGGGCTCAGGTCGGGATCCAGCTTGCGATCGGTCACGGATACGAGGGCTTCGAGTAATCCAGGTCGCCGCGCCAGAATGTCCGCGATCCGCGGCGCAATGGCGAGCGTCGTGACCAGGTCCTGCATCAGGACCGGTTCGGCCACCAGCATGGCCAGCACCTGTACACCGGAGCGGAGGCCTTCAAAGAACCGGCTGAACCGACGAAACGCTTCGTCGGCTTCACCTGTTTGTCCCATCGCGGTGAGCAAGTCGGGCAAGATGGCCGTCAACAATTCCCGCCCACGCAAGGTTCGGGTGGCGGGGGTGCGACCGCGATGCCATTGCCGAACCCGCTCAATCACATCCGGGGCGGACCGAAATCCCATCGTCTCCAGGGTGGTCACCGTCGCCGGATCATCATCCACGCCAGTAAAAACCAGATTGCCGTCGACGGCCCGTTTGCGTTTTTGCAATTCATCCGCGAACAGCGCCTGGTAATGGGCGTGTACGCATTTGCGCACCGCAATCAGATCCGAATCGAACGTGTCGAGCTCAGAATATCCACATAGCGCGGCGACGCCCGCGCGCCTGGTTTCGAAGGAAGGTAAAGTGTGGGTCTGCTCATCATTCAGCATTTGCACCCGGTGCTCGACCATGCGCAACACGTCATACGCCTGGGCCAGCTCCTGAGCTGCGTCTGGCTGCACCACGCCGAGTGCGATCAACTGGTCGAGACCGTCCAACGTCCCGCGCACCCGCAAATCTGGATGGCGTCCGCCAAGAATGATCTGTTGGGTCTGCACGAAGAACTCGATTTCGCGAATGCCGCCCGGGCCAAGCTTCAGATCCGCCGCAACATCGTGCAGGGATTTGTCACCGGCCTTGGCATTGATCATGTCCTTGATCGCGTGCACGTCGGAAATCGCCCAATAGTCGAGATGCCGTCGCCAGACAAAAGGCGACATCGCCTTCAGAAAACGCGCCGCCGCAGCGTCGTCGCCTGCCGATGGGCGCCCTTTGATCCAGACCATACGCTCCCAATTCTGACCGACGCTTTCATAATAGAGATCCGCGCGCCGCGTGGAGACTGCCACAGGCGTTGAGCTGGGATCCGGGCGCAGTCTCAGGTCCGTGCGGAAGACATAGCCATCAGGCGTTCGATCTGAAAGCGTGCGCGCCGCCTGCTGGATCGTCCAGGCGGCGGCGGTCGCCGGTTCGCGCGCGCCCCCGTTGAACAGGTCTGGATCGAAAAAGGCGGCAATATCGATATCGCTGGAGTAATTCAGCTCATGTGCCCCCATTTTACCAAGGGCGACGACAAACAGGCCTGCGACTTTGAGATCACGCTCCTGCAAGGCGGCGGCGAGCGCGGCCTGTACCGCGCAATCGGCAAAATCGGTGATCGCCGTTGTGGTGGCGGACAGATCGGCGCGCCCGCTCAAATCATTCGCGGCAATGGCCAGATGCGCCCTCGCCTTGGCCTGTCGCAGCTGGGACATGACCTGATCTGGCTGCTCGGACACCGCGGCACACATGGCGTGCGCGTCGGTGATCACCTGATCGGGGTTTGAAAGATCAACCTCTATCGACTGTAGTTTCGCCAGATATGGCGCATGGTCCGCAGCGATGCGGATCGCTTCCTCCGGGCGATCGGAAAGGGCGCGCAGGTGAAACAAGCTGACCTTTATCCTTTGGCAGATACTGACAAGGTCGCTTTTAGTCCAATATCATCCGTACCGCGAGTCAGGGTGAATCTGCCGGAATGCAGTTCGGCAACCGCATCGACCAGAGCCAGGCCGAGGCCAGACCCCGTATGGGTCCGCGCTTCATCCAGGCGTACAAATCGTTCCTTGACCCGTTCCAGGTCGTCTTCCGGAATGCCGGGCCCGGTATCTTCGACCGAGATGGAAATCTGCCCGTCTTTTCGCGACGCTGTAAACGAGATGGATTGGCCGGACGGCGTGTATTTCACAGCATTGTCCAGCAGGTTGGAAATGGCTTGCGCCAACAGGGTTCGGTCGCCCGGCAGGTCCAGTTTCTTTGCAATTTTGGCGGTGAAGGCAATGCCGGCATCTTCGCACGCCGGCTCAAAGAGTTCGGCCAGCTCTTCACACAATTCGCTGAGATCCAGCGGCACAAGCGTGCCCTCTGCCCCGGCATTGACGCGCGACAGGCGCAAAATGGCGTTGAACGTGGCCAGCACGCGGTCCACTTCCTCGACCGTTTCGCCGAGTGTTTCCCGCGCCGACACTTCATCGATCGGTCCCCGTAGCCGCGCTTCCAGCTGATTGCGCAGGCGCGACAAGGGTGAGCGCAAATCATGCGCGATCGAATCGCCCGCGTGCCGTGTCGCCGCCATCAGGGTTTCGAGCTTGGCCAACATGGCATTGAGCTGTTCCGCCAGCCGGTCAAACTCGTCACCTGATCCGCGGACCGGCGCCCGCAGGGAAAGGTCACCCGACATCACACCTTGCGCCGTCTTGGTCAGGGATTCCGCCCGAGAGGCGGCGTAACGTGCACTGAAAAAGCCGCCGAACAATGCCAGTAAAAACCCGATCGGCGCTGCGGTTGAGACGGCGCGGGTAATCCGGTTCACCTGCCGCAGCCTCTCATCCATCTTGATCCCGACGAGCAGGACACTTTCATCCCCCAGTCGAACGATAAGCGCCTGAATGGGGGTCACTTCGGCTCCGCCGTCAGGCCCAAACCGTTCGATCTCAAACGTGCCTTCGCGCGGAATACCGACTTCGCCTTGCGGTTCGAGCGGCATGCGCGGCAGATCGCCAATAATGATCCGGCCATTGGCGTCTTCGAATTGATAGGTGAAGTCCCGCAAATCGACCAGGACGCGTTCCAGGACCGATTGCTCCAGACGGGCTGGACCCCCTGTATACCAGGCGGCTGCAAGCGTTCTGAACTCTGCTTCGAGACGGGTCTTGGACTCCTCCCGCATTTCTCCAACTGTTGCCTGAAACAAATAGGCAAGCAGTCCGGCTGAGAACAGCGCGAACAGGATGGAATAGACGAGCGCTAGCCGAAAAGTGGTGGTTCGGACAAACGCAAAGGGGCCAGATTTCATGCCTGCAGGCAGTAACCCGCACCGCGCACCGTCTGCAAGAGCTGGTTCTCGAATTCCTTGTCAATCTTGGCCCGCAAGCGCGAGATGTGGACATCAATCACATTGGTCTGGGGGTCGAAATGGTAATTCCAGACTTTTTCCAGCAACATGGTCCGGGTCACGGTCTGACCGGCATGACGCATCAGATATTCGAGCAGTTTGAATTCACGTGGCTGCAAGTCGATCTTGGTCTCGCCGCGCATAACTTTGCGGCTGAGCAGATCCATTTCCAGATCGCCAACGCGCAGCACCGTGACCGGAGGCTCGCCAGACGTTTGCCGTCGGCCAAGCGCTTCGACCCGGGCAACCAGTTCCTCTGGCGCGAAGGGCTTGGCGAGGTAATCGTCCGCCCCGACTTTCAGACCTTCGACACGATTGTCGACGTCCGACAGGGCCGACAGGAACAAGGCGGGTGTGGTGCCGCCGCCATTACGGAATTCTTCGACCAGTTGCAGGCCGGGTTTCTCAGGCAGCATGCGATCGACGACCAATGCATCGAACTGATCTTCACGCGCACGGCTTAACCCACCTGAACCGTCTTCGGCGGTCTCAACACTGTGACCCGCTTCGGACAGAACTTTTTCGATGAACTCTGCGTGCTCAAGATCATCTTCGATTACCAGGACGTGCATCGACACATCTCCCTCAGTTTACTCGTCTTCACTCACGTCGACCGTAACGAAATTTGTCCCCCGCTCGGTCTGAACAGCGATCAGTACGTGATCCTTACCATTCTCACGTGCTTCCTCTATTTCTTGCTCTAAGGCCCTGATTGTGTCGAGTTTCTTGTTGTTAATATCCAGCAATGCATGGCCTTCCCGCAAACCCGCCTCGTAGAGCGGGCTATCGCGGTCAAGCCCGGTAATCACGAGACCCTTCTCATCCGCGTCAAGTCGCAAAGTGTCGCGAGATTCACCATCCAGAGGCTTCAGGGAAACCCCCAATGGCCCTTCGTCGCCCTCAGATGATTCGGGTTCGGAGTCCGGGGTAGAGTCATTCTGAACCTGGCCCAGATTGGCTGGACGTTCGCCAACGCGGACATCGATGGTCTGGCGATCGCCATCGCGAATGATCTCGAACTCATTGCGCGACCCGGCCGCCAGGCTGCCAACAACGCGAGTGGTGGACGTGGCATCGGTCACCGCGTCCCCATTGATCTGAACAATGATATCGCCGCGCTCAAGTCCTGACGATTCTGCCGGACTATCAGGCGTGACCTGCACCACAATTGCACCACTGGCCTCCGTCAGGTCCAGCGCTTCGGCGGTGTCCTCGGTGACATTGCCGATGGTGACGCCAAGCCAGCCACGTGACACGCGGCCATCTGCAATCAGGGTCGTCGTGACCTGGTCGACCAGTTCAGACGGAATCGCAAACCCAAGACCGATCGAGCCGCCTGTGGTGGACGCAATCCAGGTGTTCACGCCGACGACGCGGCCATTCATGTCAAACGTCGGTCCGCCGGAATTGCCGCGATTGATCGCGGCATCAATCTGCAGATAGTCAGTATAAGATTGCGACCGGCGCAAATCACCCGGCTCACCAACAGCGGATACGATACCGGCGGTTGCCGTGCCAGAGAAGCCCAGCGGACTGCCGACAGCGACCACCCAGTCGCCGCGCCGCAGTGCCTTGGACGAGCCGAAATCGACATAGGGATAGCTTCCGGAGTCTTTCACCTTCAACACGGCGAGATCGGTTTCAGCATCGGTGCCGACCAGTTCCGCTTCCAGCGACTCGCCGTCATCCGTGATGATCTCGATCTCGACGGCATTATCAATCACGTGATTATTGGTGACGATATGACCGCTCTCGGAAATGAAGAAGCCCGAACCCTGGCCGAAACCTTCACGGGGGCCTTCCTCTTCTTGCGGTGGGATCAGTCCGAACTGTTCCAGAAACCGCTCTCGATCCGTCAATTCGCGGTCTGAAACCTCAATCTCCGTGCGAACGCGGACGCCGACCACGGCCGGGCTGACCTGCTCAATCAAGTCCGCAAATGAAACAGGCGCTCCATTTGGCGCTTCGAGCGTGATCGGATTGGCGTCGGCGTTCGGGAATTGCGGCCCGAGCAGAAAGACGCCCATCGCGCCTGCTCCAACCAAACCTGCAACCATTGCATTTCGGGAAATGCCAAACAATTTCATCGACTTCCGTGCCTCCAAAGATGTGTCATACCTATCTGGTATGAAATTTACTAACCGGCAAGTCCGACGCCGGCTTTGTCATCGATGTGATTGCCGGTTGGAGCGCCCGCTATATCGAAGC
>JBCBBC010000002.1:0-158037 GCA_038532145.1 Pseudomonadota bacterium
CGAAGCGGGACGTAGCGAGCGGTCTGGTTCGCCTTGAACCGGACGCTCAGAGTGTCCGGCTTCGGGTCAAATATTCTGCTGTCGTCTGGACAGTGCAAAATTCGTTGTGGAGAGACGCGAGACTGATCTCATGCACGGATTGCGCGGAATAGATCTGACCATCGTTAGACGTTCGATCGAATGTTGCGCAGGCATCGCCAATCAGGGTTACGTCAAACCCCAGATTACCCGCCATCCGTGTTGTCGTTGACACACAGTGATTGGTCGTCAGTCCGCAGATCACAAGCTTCGAGATCCGTTTTTTCCGGAGCCGCGCTTCCAGGTCTGTTCCAATGAAACAGCTATTGACCTGCTTCACGACCATAGCCTCACCGGCGCGGGTGGCGAACCCTGCAAGCAGCTTGCCGCCGGGCTTATCGAGTCGCAAAAGACTGTTCGGGTTCAGACTATCATGAACGCAGTGAAAAACTGCCTGCGCGTTCGACCTGGCATGATCTAGAAGAGCAAGCGCGTTTCTTTCGGCGTCTGGATTGTTCCGATTGCCGCCCCAGACATCATGTTGGTCGAAACCATGTTGCCAATCAATGAGAATTAAAGCCGATTTCGCCATCATCATAATTTATCCAGGTTTGTGCGTGTGGAAAGGTGTCAGTCTATCCGCACAATGTTCCGACGCAGATATCCCAAACCTCCAAAAGATCCCCAACGCACGCCTTCCAATCGTTAACAATTTAATGACTAAGACTTCACACTCAGGAAACCCAAATGCTGCTTAATGAGCGCCGGATCGTGAAATGTAGCGTCTCGGGAGACAATCATGAAGAAAACAGCACTCGCGACTGTCCTGGTCGGCCTGGCCTTGAGTCCTGCCGCATATGCAGAGTCAGAGCTCTATTTGAATGGCGGTGTGTCCAGCTTCAGCACGGATGATGCTGACGTGACAGCTTTCACCGCACGCGGCGGAGTCTGGTTCAACGCTCTGATCGGAGCGGAAGTGGAAACCTCGCTCGGGCTCGGCGCGGATGACGCTGATGGGTTCGATGTCGAGCTGGAAAATTCGATTGGCGGCTTTCTGGTCGCCAAATATCCCGTCCTTCCAAGGGTCGATGTGCTCGGGCGCCTCGGCTATACGGTTGGCGAGTTTCAATCCGCCACCAATGGCGTCTCCACTGATGCCGATTCAGATGGATTTGCATTTGGTCTGGGCGGCGAAGTCATGATCACGCGCCAAATTGGTCTGCGCGGCGATTATACCCGGATTGAGCCCAGCGAAGACGGCATTGATGGTGGCATCAACGTGTTTGCGATTACCGGCGTCTACAAGTTCGGTACGGTGCGCTAGGGCCCCAAACCAATATTTAACAGACCCATGATTGGCGCCGTCTCCCAACGGCGCCAATTTTTTTTGTTTTGGCTGCAGATGATTGCCTAGTCCCGCTCCGCCCAGGTCTTCAGGATATGATGTGCCACTGCCATGGGCGGCGGGGCGTAAATGTCCGGATGTGTCCCGGCGAGCACTTGCCGGGCTTCCTCGCGGGTGATCCAGCGCGCCGCTTCCAGCTCGTCCTGTGCGACTGAGACCTCGGTCGTTTCAGCTTCGACAATGATGCCGACCATCAATGATGATGGAAACGGCCAGGGCTGACAGAAAAGATATTCTGCCTTGGCTGGGTCAGCCTTTATCCCGGCTTCTTCTTCCAGTTCACGCGTGGCCGCTTGTTCGACGGTTTCGCCCGGTTCGACAAAGCCGGCCAGGGCAGACCAGAATCCGGCGGGCCAGCTGGCCTGGCGTCCGAGCAGGCATTTATCATCCTTGACCGCCAGCATGATCGCCACCGGGTCCGTGCGCGGGAAATGTTCAGCGCCGCAGGATGCGCAAACGCGCTTCCATCCGGCTTCGGTCGGTTCGCTCTCCGCGCCGCATTTGGAGCAGAACCGATGACTGCGATGCCATTCCAAAAGACTGCGGGCCGTGGCGGCGAAATTGGCTTCCATCGGGCTGAGGCCACTTGCCGCTGCGCGCATGTCTGTAAACTCGCCAGCGCCTTGCAGAAGCGACCCTTCGAGCTTGAACGACGGCCCCATATTTACGGCAAAGACCGGCGCACCTGCCTTGTCCACACCCAGGAAGACGGATTCCTCCAGGCCGGGCAGGCGACTGAATTCGGGGCCGAGCCAGACCAGGTTCTGGCCACTCATCTGTACCAGTGGCGCGCCTTTCTGCATCAGGAAGACGAGCACATCATCGCGCAGTTTTGCGGCCTCAAGCCAGGCGGTGTCGGTTCGGTGATGCGCGGCGCGATCGACCGGGTGACTGGCCAGCGGAATATCGTTCGATGTCGTCAAGCTGTAGATCCTAAGGGCAATATCCGAAGCAGATAAGGTATCCGTCCAGATCCGTCACCACGATTTCTGTGCCGCCATGAAGCATTTCTTTCGGTTCGGTGTGCGCTGTGCCGGTCGCCTATACCCGTCTTCGTCATCGGACGAGCCTATTCTGCGCTGATGACTTGTCAAACCGGTCTGCAATCGCGATATAGCCCTCGGAGGCTGGCGGTGGACGAGCTCCTCGCCAACCGGGTCAGGTCGGGAACGAAGCAGCCCTAACGAGTTTTCCGCTTGGGTCACTGTCCAGTCTCCACTCCATCACAGGGTCAGATATGCCAAGGCCGCCCACATGGGACGGCCTTGTTCATCGCCTGAGAGGGGACGCGTGACGTTGGGGTGTGTCACGGTGCGATGAAAACATTATCCTGAATTTCAGCATCGATATCGGTATTATCGCGAATGATTTCGGCGAGCGTCGTATCGCTGACAATGTTGCGTTCATTGGCGGTCAGGTCCTCTTCCCACCAGAACCGATCACCATCGCGCAGGGCGGTGAACTGGCGCACCAGGATGGCCTGGAACAGTTCGCCCAGCTGCGAACCGGAGACCTCGTCTTCGGCCAGGCCTCCAACCCAGAGATCGATCTCGTTGACATCGCCATAGGTATCAAACAGGGCTTCGGCGAGATCATTATCAGAGGTGATCTGACCGAATTGCGTGACCCGCGTCAGGCCCATGGCTTCGCGCATGTCATTATAGCCGGGCACGCCATGATCGCGGCCGCGTTGAATGTTGAGCGAGGACAGATCAAAGCCGCCACTGCCAGGCTGGCCGAACAGGAAATTGCGAATATCGTCAATCACCACCGCGTCAATTTCCTGGTGCAACTGGGTCGCGAACCCGCGCAGGATCGGATCCAGATCGTTTTCTGCCAGCAAGATTGATGGGCCGGTGAAGAAGGCTTCCTTAAGGTCGAGATGGCCCTCCGCGATCTCGTCCCCCGCCGCATCGAGCCGCAGGATCTGTTCATTCAGCATGGAATGGCCCAGCCGGAAGGCGGCCACGCTAAACGCATTGAAAATGGTCGGATTGACCGCATCATCATAGCCGGAATAGTCGGCTATAGCGTCGGGACCGATCAGGGCGGGCAACCATTCTTTATAGGTGATCACCTGGATCTTGGCGATCACCATGCGCCGGGCCTGCTCATAGACATCATCAACATCAGCGTCCGGATCATTGTCCAGCAGGATTTGCGCGATGCGATTATGCTCGCGTACAAACAGCGTGTGCATGACGGTCAGGCCGAGCTGCTCATTGGCGCGAATGTCGCCGGCCAGGAACAGCGCCGTTGGATCCGTGATAAAGCCGTTCGCATTGGTCAGGCTGCTCGTATTGAACGGCAGCAGATTGCCTGCGCTGGTGGCCAGGAAGGGCGTATCCGTTTCGCGCAGGGCGGCATTTCGTTCATCATCAGAGCCATAGATCATGGACCCATCAATCCAGCTGGTAATCTCATTCTCCTGCTCGCGCGGGTTGCTGGAATCGGTCCCGGTCGAGCTGTCGAACAGGGCTCGGTTGAACGTGATGACTTGCGTGCCGGTACTGGAAGGATCAAAAAATGGGTCGCCCTCCGGCACCAGAATGTCGGCGGATTCCTCGGCGCCATCTGTCAGGTCGAGATCATGGTCGATGAACTGACCCCATTGCCAGATAAAATCGGTGCCATTCACACTGTTCGGCAGGGATGTGCCTTCCGGCTGATCGACGACCCCATTTGAGACCGCGCGTGCGCTCGGGCGATCCGGGCCTGCCAGTTCGGAAATGCCATCGGCATAATCCGCCGGCGCCAGGCGCTGCAAGTGTTCGAACGTGGCCCCCCAATTGGGATTGTCGATATTGTTGTTGCTGCCATCATAGGTTCGGACTTCGCGATTGTTCACGTTTGGCCGGTTATTGTTGCGATTGCCGCGCGCCCGGTCGCGACGATTTTCAGTATCATCCGGAATACCTTGCGGTGACGGTCCGTCGCGCGGCGAGTCGGCGATGGAAACGGTCATGGTCTGGCTGGAGCTGGCGCCGCGCGAATCCGTAACCGTCAGACGCAGCACGATGTCGACGGTCTGATTGACATTCGGCGCTTCGAAGGACGCATTGAGGCTGTCACTGTTAACCAGATCCACATCCGGGCCGGACTCTTGCGACCACAGGACTGTAATAGCATCGCCATTCGGGTCGCTGGCCGCACCGTTCAATTGCACGGTGGCGCCTTCGGTGACGGCGAGGGCCGTGCCGGAACTGATGATTGGAGCGGCATTGATGAAGTCATCACCGCCATTGCCACAGGCCGTGACGCCGATCGCTGACAGGGCTGCAACTGGAATTAGATATCTCATTAAGTCTTCCCAAGATTGAGTATCTCCAAAGCATGAATTGTCCCGTAAGCCATTGCAATATTTAAAGAATTTAATGAAACGCTGCGACAAACTGAGACAAAGAGAGAGTTACAAAAACGCAGATTCCGTCTATATTTTACGGTTCGGTCGCGCGCGCATTGGCGCGTATCGAACTGCTCAAAACTGTGCGATTTCCTGCCTCGAACCCGGCTGTCGCTTGCCGCCACCCCCGAGTCCCTGCCATAAGCGTTGACGATGAGTGAGACGCCCGAATCCCCGGACGAAGCCGAACGCGATGACGCCACCTTTTCCATGTTTGGAGAAGCGAAAATGGGGGCGCCAAAAGATGATGGCTATCAGGTCCTGGCACGCAAGTATCGTCCGCGCCTGTTTTCTGACCTGATCGGTCAGGAAGCCATGGTGCGCACCCTCACAAATGCCTTTGAAACCGGGCGTGTCGCGCATGCTTTCATGCTCACCGGGGTGCGCGGCGTCGGCAAGACAACGACCGCCCGACTGCTCGCCCGGGCCCTGAATTACACGCGTGAAGGTCAGGATGCGCCAAGCATGGATCTGGATCCACCCGGCGACTTCTGCGCCGCCATCATGGCCGGCAATCATCCGGATGTGCTTGAGCTGGATGCGGCCTCGCGCACCGGTGTCGCGGACATGCGTGAATTGCTGGATGGTGTGCGATATTCGCCTGTCTCGGCTCGGCACAAAGTCTATATTATTGACGAGGTGCACATGCTGTCGACCGCCTCGTTCAACGCCTTGCTGAAGACTCTGGAAGAGCCGCCGCCACATGTAAAGTTCATCTTTGCGACGACCGAAATTCGCAAGGTTCCGATCACGGTGCTGTCGCGATGCCAGCGATTCGACCTGAAACGCCTTGATAGCACCGCACTGGCGGAGCACCTGGCCAAAGTGGCGAAAAAGGAAGATGCCAATGTTTCGGAAGAGGGGTTGGCCCTGATCGCACGTGCGGCCGAAGGCTCTGTGCGCGACGGGCTTTCCATTCTCGACCAGGCCATCGTCCAGGCGCTGGACGGCGACCAGGTGACCGGCGCGCGCGTGCGCGACATGCTCGGCCTTGGCGATCGTTTGCGCCTGCTGGATGCGTTCGAATTCGCCATCCAGGGCGAAGCCCAGAAAGCCGTTGATGAAGTCGCCGAACAGGTACGGGCGGGGGCGGATCCGCTGATCATCCTCAAAGACATGCTGGAAATCGCGGCGGATATTGCAACCGTCCAGGCCGCTGGCAATAATTACAGCCTGCCAGGTCCAGCGGACTGGACCCGTCGAACGCACGAGCTGGCCAGCGCCCTGACGCCAGCGCAGGCGCAGCGCAACTGGCAAATTCTCTTGTCAGGTTATCGCGACACACAGACCGCGCCCGAAGCGGACACCGCCTTGCGCATGGTCGTGCTGCGCCTGGTCACGGCCGCACGCCTGCCGAGCCCGGAAGAAGCGGCCCGCCTGTTAAGCGCGGGAGGGGCCTCGGGCGCCGCGGGAAAGCCTGAACCGGCGGGCGACTCACCGTCAGACGGGGCGACGTCTGTGGTCCAGCTGGTGCCGCCAAGTGCCGACAAGATGGCGAGTTTTCGCGACGTGCTTGATCATCTCGACTCGCGCAAGGAAGCGCGGCTCTGGGGGGAGGCTCGCAAATATATCCGAGCCGAAAATTTCACGCCTGGACGCCTGGTCTGTGCGGTCGATCCCGGCGCGCCGCGGGATCTGTTGCGGCGGCTGACCGATTTCCTGGAATACGAAACCGATATGGACTGGGACGTGCTTTTGTCGGACTCCTCGGTCGAAACCCAGAAAGAGACAGAGACGCGCCAACGCCATGAGCAATTGCAGGACGCGGCAGCGCACCCGGACATTGCCGCCGCTCTGGCCGCCATTCCCGGTGCGGAAGTGGTGGATGTTGAAAACAGCGCGCCTCTTGATCCGGACACGCTGACGGACAATGTCGTGCCCTTGAAACGACGCTCATAAAGCCAGGACAGACCCGCCATGACTGATCTCACCAAAATCATGCAACAGGCCCAGCAAATGCAGGCCAAGATGCAAGAGGCACAGGCCCAGATTGAAGAGACGGAAGCGGAAGGCATTGCCGGGGCCGGCCTGGTGTCGGTTACCCTGAAAGGCAAGGGCGAACTGGTAGCGATCAAGATCGATCCGTCGCTGATGCAGGACGAGGCTGAGATCATCGAAGATCTGGTCAAGGCAGCCCACCGAGAGGCGCGCAAGAATCTCGATCAGGCGATGGAAAAAGCCATGAAAGATGTCACTGCCGGCATGGGCGGGATGCTGCCCGGCTTCAAGATGCCGTTCTAATCCGCTGTTTCCTCGGCATTTTCATTCGCCATCAAATATTCGGTCTCACGCGCTGACGCGATCAGCGTGCGCACCGATTCATTGTCATAGCCAATTTCCTCCAGCGCTCGCGCGGACATTTGCAGACCCGCTTCGATCGCGTCGGGTATGACGAATGTGGCGCCCGCCTTGTACAGAAGCTGCGCATGATCAGCGTCCCGGGCGCGGGCCAGGATGGGGACATCCGGGCGGCTGATGCGGGCAGTCTTGACCATGGCCTCGGCGCTGACCTGATTGTCGAGTGTGACCACGACCAGACCAGCATGCGCGAGTCCCGCCTTTTGCAGGACCTCATCGCGCCCGCCATCGCCGAAATAGACGCGGCGGCCCGTAGCGCGTTGCTTGGCGACCGTGGATGGATTGGTGTCGAGCCCGACAATATCGGCCTGTTCTTTCTCTAGGATATGCGCCACCGCCCGACCGACGCGACCGAAGCCGGCCACGATGACATGTCCCTCGCTATCGCTGGCATCGGGCTGGACCAGGAAATTGACTTTGCGGGTCTGAACCTGTTTGGCGAGCCAGCGTCCGGTGCGCCAGCTCCCGGCAATGACGAGCATTGATAAAGCGACAATGGCGGAAACGATGGTGGAATTACCCGCCGCGACTGAGCCCGCCGCGACGCCGGCCCCCAGGATCACAAACGCAAACTCCCCCGCAGGCGCCAGGAGCGACGCGGTTTCGATTGAGACTTCACCGTTGCCGGCGAAAATGCGAATGGCGACAAAGGCGATCAACGCTTTCAGGAACAGAAGAGCAGCGAGTCCGCCGAGCACGATCTGCCAATTGTCAATCACCACAGACAGATCAATGGCGAGGCCTACGGTCAGGAAGAACAGGCCAAGTAGCAGGCCCTTGAAGGGTTCAAGGTCGATTTCGGTCTGGTGCTTGAATTCAGTCTCACCCAGGAGCAAGCCCGCCAGGAACGCCCCAAGGGCAAGGGACAGGCCGGCATTATAGGTGATGATCGAGGCGCCCACGACCGTCAGCAATGTGATTGCCATCAAGAAGTCTCGTCCGCCAGCATTGATGGCGAGCCGGAATAGATGGCGTAGCAGGAAGCGGCCAATCACGAAGATAATCGCGAGCGCGAGAAAGCCATTGAAGGAGGCCTGCAAGAGCACCGTCGCCAGATCAGACTCGCCGCGACTGGCGGTAAAGCCAACAAAAATCAGGATTGGCGCGACAAGAATATCCTGAAATAGCAACACCCCCAGCGCGCTGCGCCCGACCGGGCTGGCCGCGCGCTTCTGCTCGACCAGAATCTGCATGACGATCGCGGTCGAGGACAGGGCCAAGGCCAGGCCAATAATGACGGCCTCGGTCGGGGGCAGGCCGATCAGAGTCAGGCCGTATCCGATCACCAGCGCGCTGAGCACGGCCTGCATGGTCCCAGCCCCAAACACAGTGCGCTTCAGCGCCCAAAGCTTCTGGAAAGATAATTCAAGGCCCAGCAGGAAGAGCAGGAAGAGAACGCCGAGTTCGGCAAAGGGCGCCGCTGCCGCGGGATCTGAAATGGTGACATATTCAAGGATGGGAACGCGGTCGCTGAACGCACTGAACCCGCTCGGGCCAAGGGCAAGACCGGCCAGGATGAACCCGACGACGGCCGGCAGCTTCAGCGCGCGCAATAGAGGCACGACCAGACCCGCCGCCAGCAGAAAAACCAGCGCATCCTTGATCAGCAATTCCTGACCTTCATGACCCATGGTGTCGCCCTCGTACACGAACTGTCATGCACCACTCTGCGCCGCTTTGGTGCGGTGTGGAAGGGGGGAAGACGTCGCGATATGCGCGGGCGGCGCTAAGCCGTTGCGAACGACTGATCGAGGGCTTGCTGAAGGGCCACTCTGGCGGTGGCTGTCATGGCCGTTTCGAAGAGGGTCAGATGCTGGCGAATCGCGCTCTGAACGGCGCCGGATCCAATATCGCTGTCCTCGCCCCGTTCACGCAAATATTCCAGCTGATAGCGCAGGATGAGCACGCAATTCGTGGTCAGGTCCGGCAAGCGTTCAACTGGCAGGTTGAGATGACCGGCTTTGACCATGCCATGCAGAAAAGCCTGAAACTGCGTGTGCGTATCCCGATAGATGCCAGGCAGGCGCTGGAGGAGCCGCTCCGTATGCTCACCATAATCCGCCTGGTCCCGATACAGGAAGCGATATTGTCGCTGTTCTTCCATCAAGGCCGTCAGCATCGCGGCATAATCGACCAGAAGCGTCTCGGGCGCGCTTGGCAGCATGGCCAGGCGCCCTTCGACATCTTCCAGGAATTGCTCCGTCAGCGCGTCGAGCAATGCCCGCTTATTCTTGAAATGATACCAGAGATTGCCTTCCGCGATGCCGCATTCACGCGCCAGGTCTGCCGTGGTGACATTGCCGAACCGGTGGGCGTTGAACAGCGCGCGCGCTGTCTTCAGAATGCGATCACGGGTCTTCATCAAGCCTTGGCGTGTACCATGACGGGCACGTCTGTATAGCCCATGACGAAATTGGACAGGACGCGGGTCGGCTCACCGACCAGTTCAATTCGGTCGAACCGGTTCAGAATCTCTTCCCAGAGGATGCGCAATTGCATTTCGCCGACGCGATTGCCCATGCAGCGATGGACGCCAAATCCGAAGGACAGATGGCGCCTGGCATTCGGCCGATCGATCCAGAACCGGTCCGGATCTTCAATCACGGTTTCGTCGCGATTGCCGGAGACATACCACATGATCACCTTGTCGCCTTTTTTGATCTGTTTGCCACTGAGTTCGATGTCCTCAAGCGCGGTGCGCCTCATATGGCCGAGTGGTGTCTGGTAGCGAATGATCTCCGAGACCATGTTCGGGATCAGGGACGGGTCAGCTTTGAGCTTGGCGAACTCGTCCGGATGGCGGTTGAGTTCAACCACACCGGCGCTGATCGAATTGCGCGTTGTGTCATTGCCACCGACGATAAGCAGCATCAGATTGCCGAGCAGCTCCATCGGATCATTGACCATGTCCTTGGTGTTCGGGTTGTGCGCCATGAGCGAAATGAAATCGAACTTTCTCGGCTGTGCCGCGCGCTCATGCCAAAGCCGTGTGAAATAGGCCAGGCACTCATGCAGCACACGTTCGCGTTCTTTCATGTCGACTTCAATGCCGACGGTTTCGGACGTGGTGGTCACGTCGGACCAATAGGGCAGGAGGTGGCGATCTTCGAACGGAAAATCGAACAACGTGGCCAGCATTTGCGTCGTCAGCTCTTTTGAGACGTGTTCGACCCAGTTAATTCGCTCGCTGATCGGCAGATCATCAAGAATATTGCACACCCGTTGCCGGATCAGCGCCTCAATGTCGGACAGTTGCGAAGGCGCCACCGCGGGCGAGGCGGCCTTGCGTTGATCGACATGTCTCTTGCCGTCCATGGCTATGAACATGGGGGTGTTGAAATCGGCTGGCGCATCTCCGATCACGATGTCCCGGTGCGATGAAAAGACCTTGTGATTGGAGTCGACGGCGACAATGTCATCATACTTGGTCACCGACCAGTACGGGCCGAACTGGCTGTCGGGGCAGAAATGCACAGGATCTTCGTTTCTCAGACGGCGGAAGTATTCGCCGTGCACATTCGCTTCAAACAATTCCGCCAGGGATACGTCCAGCGTTTCCAGGGGCAGCGTGCTTGGGTCCGGTATGTCTGAGCTTTCCAGTTGGTGCGCTGTATCTGCCATAGTCTCCTCCAATTTTATTTTTCTAGGGTAATAACCCTAATTTTGGATTCTGCAAAGCTGAATCCTCGCTCTTGCTTCCCGCCCCGAGTCCCGCACATTAGCGCCTATGAGCAAATCGTCCGCAGGTCCTGAAATTCAGCGCATGATCGATCTGATCGCGCGCCTGCCCGGATTAGGGCCGCGCTCGGCTCGTCGGGCAGCCTTGTTTCTGTTGAAACGGCAGGAGTCCCTGCTGCGGCCTATGGCTGAGGCCTTGGCCGAGGCGGCGGACAAGATCGAGCAATGCAAGGTCTGCGGCAATTATGACACGCTTCAGCCCTGCGCTGTGTGTCAGGCGCCTGGCCGCGATGATGGCCTGATCTGTGTGGTCGAGGATGTTCCGGACCTATGGGCGCTGGAACGGGCGGCAGCGTTTCGTGGTCGTTATCACGTCCTGGGCGGCGTTATGAGCGCGCTGGACGGCGTTGGGCCGGATGACCTCACCATTGGCATGCTGATCGACCGCGTCAAACAGGGCGGCGTGCGAGAGGTCATTCTGGCGCTTAATGCCACGGTCGATGGTCAGACCACCGCGCATTATGTTGCCGAACGACTGGATGGGCTTGGCGTTGAAGTGACGCGCCTGGCGCATGGCGTGCCTGTGGGCGGCGAGCTTGACCATCTCGATGATGGGACGCTCGCCACAGCTTTGCGCTCACGGCGCGGCGTCTAGCTCGCCTTTTCGACCCGATAGACGATCCCATCCAGCAGATTGGTTGCGACATAGATCGCATCCGGGGTCGAAATCACATCGCGAAAGCCGGTTTGCAGATCGTCCAGCAAGTCTTCAGTCTCGCCAATTGAGCCATCCGCAGCGATGTCCACACGCACCAGTTTCTGCCCGCTTGGGCCATCCATGGCGCCAATCAGCAGGTCGCCTGACCAGTCTTCGAAGCCGGCGGTTTCGACAATCGCCATGCCGGACGGGGCGATGGAGGGCACCCATTTTACATCCGGTTGTTCCATGCCGGGCGCTTCGGTCTCATCGGTGATGATGGTGCCATCATAATTGATGCCATAAGTGATGGTCGGCCAGCCATAATTATTGCCGGGCTCGATTACATTCAGCTCGTCGCCGCCCTTTGGACCATGTTCATGCGCGATTAGCAGGTTGCTTTCGGCATGATAGACCAGCCCCTGAACATTGCGGTGGCCATAGGACCAGACCGCCGGGTTGCCGCCGCCATTGGCGAAGGGATTGTCCGCCGGTAGAGAACCGTCCGGCATGATCCGGGCAATCTTGCCGTGCAGCAGGGCCGGGTCCTGGGCGTCCTGCATGTAGCGATAGCCGTCGCCAAGCGTGACGATCATCGACCCGTCCGGCAGGAAGGCCATGCGCGACCCATAATGGAAGGTGGTCTCCCGCGTCTCGCCAAGGAAGATCTCAGTGACATCGCTAAGCCCGGACGCATCATCGGCCAGCGTCGCTGAAACCACCGCGGTCGTATTGGCGCCGTCCATGTCCTTTGAATAGCTGAGATAGAGTTTGCGATTGGTCGCAAACGCCGGGTCGAGCAGGATCCCGAGCAGGCCGCCCTGACCCGCGACGAGGATGTCGTCAGGCAGACCGGTTAAAGGCGCCTCAACCAGATCTCCGCCCTGGATCAGGCGCAAGCGTCCTTCACGCTCTGTGACCAACAGATCGCCATTGGGTAATGCCGCCATGCCCCAGGGAAATTCCAGGCCTTCTGCGACCGGTACGAGTTTCAGACCCGTCGCCGATACAATTGAGCCGTCAGCTTCGGGCTCGGGCGCGGCGGCTTGACCGGCGCAAGCTGTCAAAGTGGCAAGGGCGAAAACGGATAGGCTTGAACGCAGCACGGCGAATCTCCTGAGATGGAATTTGCCCTGAACATAGTGGTTTCAGATACAAAAGAAAGAAGGGCGACCCGAATGGATCGCCCTTCTCCTCTCTCCCCCTGCTCATCGCAAGGGCCCCTTGTGACTTACCAGCGTTTTGCGACGCGGAAGCCGAACTGACGCGGCTCGAGCAAGAACACGTTCGTGAACAGGCCCGATGACGCATCGGTTAGATATTGATTGGTCAGCTGATCTTCTTCGAGCAGGTTTTTCACGAATAGTTCGACCTCGAGGTTCGAGTCCTCATTGGTCAACTGGATCGCAGCATTCGCATTCTGGAAGCTGTCCAGACGATCGGCTTCGAGATTGTAGATCCGCGTGAACACTTCGCCGCGATGGTAGAAATCACCACGAACGGATAGGTCCCAGCTCTCATTCACGTTGAACACGTATTCTGCGCCCAGCGAGAACGTGATCTCGGGTGCAAGCGGCAGGCTATTGCCTGAAACATCGACCGGGATACCGTCCAGAGGTGTGACCCCGAACGGGACCGCGGCGCCTGAACAAATTCCCGCAGCTGCGGCGGCTGCGGGACTGGCCAGCAAAGCGTTTACTTCAGACAGAAGCGCAATACAGTTTTGCGTTGTGGCCGCATCCTTGACCACGACATAGTTCGGATCGCCGCCCGTCTGATCATAAGTGTCCAGCAAGGGATCCTGATCTGCCAATTCAGAGTTCAGCAAACCAATCGTCGAGTCGATGCGGAAATTGTCGGTGATTTGATAATAAAATTCACCTTCAAAACCAAGCACCGTGGCGTCGACATTCTGGTTGACGGAGGTCCGATTGATGATTGAGGAGATCTGATATCCCTCATAATCATAATAGAATGCCGCCAGGTTCAATATGCCTGCGCCGCCAAACAGCGTGCTTTTGGAGCCAACTTCGAACGCATTAATGAATTCTGGGTCGAATGTGTTGCTAACCTCGGTCAAGCCGGCCGATTGCGGTGGATTGATGCCGCCGCCTTTGTAGCCCCGTGCGATATTGGCATAGAGCAAAGTATCGTCGGTCGGGCCGAATGCACCAGCTTGATAATCGAAGCCGAAACGGCCAGTGATTTCTTCAAACTCGGCTTCCTGCGCGGGTCCGCCTTGCGCAAACCCGTTTTGCTCCCCTGGGAACACAGTCGCATCTGCAAGCAACAGGCTTGGCGTATTCTCCTGGCGTTTTTGGTCATTCGTGTACCGAAGGCCCAAGGTCCAGGTGAGATCGTCCGTGGCGTCCCAATAGGCTTCACCAAACACGCCGAGCGCATCCAGTTTGTAAGGAGAACGGCTCAGGAAGTAGGTGCGATCGCCGGGTAGGCCCGTCGCCGCGCCGAGGGCTTCAGCGGTGTTGAAGAAGACGAAATAATTGGTTTCGCCAATTGAATCGAGCTTCAAGGCTCCAAGCGTGAAGTTGAAGGCGCCATCAAAATCAGACTGTAAACGGGCCTCCAGCGAGGTGGTTTCAAAGTCCGAGCTTGAATTATCGGTTGCCAACAATGTGTCGGCTGGCGCGCGCAGGCGCGTGTCGACGGGTATGTCGAGTCCAAGCGCTGGTCCGCCGGGGAAATCACCATCCCCGTCGCCATCAAGATCGGGCGTCAATGCCGTGATTTCAAACTTCGTTGTCCCGATGCCCTTATTATAGTCATCGGTGAACAGCCGGAAATTGTCATTGTGGCTGGCCAGGAATGTGAAGGTCAGGTCATTGTCAAACTCATACTGAATTTGTGCCTGAACCGTATTCGATTCCGCTTCGAAGGTCGGCACCAGATTGGTTTCAAACTCACGCAGATTGCTGGACGTGGTGGCCCCCGCATTGCTGTCCGTGCCGAAGGCGGGGAACAAGCCCAGATTCGCCGCGAGGACACCGCCAAGCGTGCCTGACGTGTCGACCGTGCCTAAGCCAGGGCGAACCTGGATTGGATTTCCGTTCGCGTCGCGCGCATAGCCCAGCCCCTCAACCTGATAAGGCACACACCCCTGGTTGAACGGGAACGGACGCGTGTCCTTGGTACACAGCTGTTTGGTTGCACGGGTGCGCGTCGAATCTTCTTCGTAATGCTCACCCATGATCCAGAATGACAGCTTGTCGGTGATGTCACCCGCAAGCGTGCCGCGAATAGCCCAGAGATCGCGGCCATCGACGTCCTGCGTGCTGCCATCCGGCAGAATGGCATCAGAATAGCCATCACGCTTCAAATAGGTGCCCGCAACACGCGCCGCCAGACGCTCGCCCATTGGAACGTTGATATGACCGGTCAGCTTTTGATTGTTAAACTCGCCATAGGTCAGTTCGGCGCTGGCATTGAACTCTTCCAGAACCGGTTTCGCGGTAATCGCGTTGACCACGCCGCCAGTCGCGTTGCGTCCATACAGGGTGCCCTGAGGACCGCGCAGGATCTCAATTCGCTCAACATCGTAGAATTCCGTCTCAAGCAAGGTCGAGCCAGACGATGAAACGCCATTGGTGTGCGTTCCCACAGCGGCATCTGACGAGGCGCCGACTGCTGCATTGATAATGCCGCGAATACTGATGCCACCTGCAGAGAAGTTCCCTTGCGTGGATCCGAAGTTTGGAATGTTGAACTGAAGATCCGAACCGGTTTCGATATTGAGACGTTCCAGGGCATCCGGGTCAAACGCCGAAACGGCGATTGGGACATCCTGAATGGATTCATCACGCTTCTGCGTGGTCACCACAACCGTGCTTAGGGTTCTGGCGTCTGCGTCTTCATTATCGTCTTGCGCGATCGCGACGGGCGCGGCAGCAGACATGGCAAGCGCCGAGGCCCCTGCCAACAAGACGTAATTCGAGCGTCGTGTGACTTTCATGTAGTAACTCCTCCCTCAGTGCCTGTTTTTATTATCTGGCACGAGTTTATTTGCGTTTCCTCATGGGCTTCCCGTGTTGTCCGGGAATGCCGCACAGTCATGACAGGGTGAGCCGCGACATTTTGTCAATGATTTACGTTGGGTGAGGGGCTGTGATCTTTCGCACGGCGCGACGATCATCTCACACCCGATTCGACCCTGTTTTTTTCGAATTCGAACATAAAAAAAGGCGCCTCAACGTGTGAGGCGCCTTTGTTTGGTCGGGCTCGTTCGTCCGAACGCTCGGATTTACCAGCGTTTGGAAACGGTCACGCCATACGTGCGAGGCTCGTTCAGGAAGACATTGGTGAACAGGCCTGAACTGTCATCGGTGAGATAAGCGCCGGTGACGACTTCCTCATCTGTGATGTTCTTGCCGAACACTTCGATAGACCAGTCATTCTCCGTGTTCATCAATTGCAGCGACAGGTTCAGGTTGTCCCAGCTTTCAAGCTGATCGCGCTGGGTGTTCCAGATTCGGCTGAAAGCGTCGGCCTGATAGTAATAGTCACCGCGAACCCGTACATCGAAATTCCCGTCAAACACACCTTCCCAGGTATATTCGGCTCCGAAATTGAAGGTTGTTTCCGGCGTACCAGGCAGGGCGTTTCCGTCCAGGTCGACGGCGTCGCCATCGAACGGTTCGAACGCAGTCGCGGTCTGAAGATTGCCTTCGGTATCTGTGTAGGTGACGGTGACCCCATCCAGTCCGAACAGACCTTCCGCGCCTTGCAAGGCACCCGAGCACAGTCCGAGCGTATCGCCAGGATTCGCCAATCCTCCGTCAATCGCGCCTAACAGGGTCGCATAGCCTTGCGCTGAGACGACACAGTTTGAAGCGGTTGAGAAATTCTTCAATACGATCAGGTCGCTGCGACCATTGGTGCGGTCCAGAACATCAACGCCGAACGTATCGACAACCTGGGCATCAAGCAGACCAAGATTGGCGTTCAGGACCAAGGTCGATGCAGGGTTCCAGACGGTCTCGATCTCGAGCCCGGTAATCTCGGCGTCGACATTGAAATTGGCCGATGTCCGATTCACAATCGCGCTAATCTGATAACCTTCATAATCGTAGTAAAAACCGGTTGCATTCAACTGCATCGCACCACCCGCGAGGGTGTTTTTGGTACCGATCTCGTACGAGTTGATGAATTCGGGATCAAAGGTCTGTGGCACGCCGGACGTATTATCCGCTGGCTGCGGTGGATTGATGCCGCCGCCCTTATATCCGCGCGAATAGAAGGCGTAGATCAGTGTGTCTTCAGACCAGCTGAAATCTGGTGACCAGTCGAATCCGAACCGGCCCGTCACTTCCTCGAACTGGGCGTTCAATGTGCCGTCGCCGCCATTGTCCGGTGTTGCGCCTGCGTTTGGAACGAAGACAAGTGGATCCGGACGACCGGCATCGGGCGTGGCCAGGAAGGTCGGAATATTGCCGACTTCCTTCTTATCATCGGTATAGCGCAGACCGAGCGTGAACTGGAGCTCATCTGTTACGTCATAATAGGCTTCACCGAAGACCGCGAAACTGTCGAGCTTATACGGTGTGATCGACCGGAAATAGTTGCGATCGGTACCGTTTCCAAGATTATCGAGCGCCGTAGCCCCGGCATTTGCGGGATTGGCGATCGAGAATGCTTCATCGCCACCAACCGCGACGGCGGCGGCATTATTCGCCTGGATGAACGCTGTCCCGGTATTGAAGAACACATAATAGCTCTCAACCGGATCCGGGCCTTGATTAACCTCGAAGTCGAGTTTGATGGCGCCGAGGTTGAAGTTTAACGGTCCATCAAAATCCGACTGCAAGCGAAGTTCATGAGACGACTGTTCGGCGTCCAGACCGGACAAGTCAGCTTGTTCTAGGAAATTCGCCTGGCCAAGTTGAGGATCGCTCACCACACCGCCCGGGAACAGGGTCGGGAATGCGGCCGCAATCAATGGCGCCGACGCGCCGTTCAGCGCAACAAAAGGCGATGGTGCGGTGTTAAACAAGGAGACCGGGGCGGCTTCGTTATAGTCTTCCTGTGAGGCCAGGAAGTTCTCATTATAGCTGCCGAGATAGGTGGCCGTCAGTGAGTCAGTCACGTCATACTCGCCGCGCCACATGATAAAGGTCTGCTCGGCTTCAAATGTCGGATCGAACGAACTCGCAATTGTGCGATTGTCTGCGATATAGGCACCCGGTTCAAACCCGGTAATGTTCCCGTCGGCACCAATGCCCCCAGTCACACCTGCCAGCACGCCGAACACACCTGTGCCCAGAGTCGAGGAGCCATTGATCCCGCCGAGCGAGGCTGGATCATCGACGGCAGCATCAACACAGCCTTGCGAGGTAATCAATTGGTCAAACGGACTGATGCCAATGCCATTGAACGAGGTCAGTGTCGGATCTGTGGCACAGAATTGCTTGCCCGAGCGCAGACGCGAATCTTCTTCTTCGAAATGCTCGACCATCAGGAGTGTTCTCAATTTGTCGGTCGGCTCCCAGGCGAAGCTGCCGCGAATGCTGAACAGATCGCGATCATCAATATCATTGCCTGTCGTCACATTCTCGGCGAAGCCATCACGGCTGAGATACGATCCGGCAAGGCGCAGGGCCGCCGTCTCACCAAAGGGGATATTGATCATGCCCTTGGTTTTGATCGTGTTGAAATTGCCATAGGTGACCCGAGCATCGGCCTGAAATTCTTCCAGCACAGGTTTGGCTGTGATCGTGTTGACCACGCCGCCTGTTGCGTTTCGACCGTACAATGTCCCCTGTGGCCCCCGCAACGTCTCGACCCGCTCGACATCAAAGAACTCTGCTTCGAAGAGATTGTTGGCCGTTAGGGGGACATCGTTGAGGTGCACACCAACGCCGGCATCCGCAGCGGTTGAAACGGCGTCGACACCAATCCCCCTGATTCGAAAGTTGAACCCGGTAAAGTTGCCACGCGTGAAGTTGACGTTCGGGATGGATTTTACCAGGTCAGGGCCGCCCGCGAGCTGAAGTTTATCCAGCGATTCTTCATCAAACGCCGAGACAGCGATTGGAACATCCTGGATAGATTCCTCAGTTTTCTGAGTGGTGACGACCACCGTACTGAGCGTGCGTTGTTCTGCGTCTTCATTATCAGCTTGCGCCGACGCGACCGATGCGGTGCCGCTTAGTGCGAGTGCGGAAGCGCCCGCCAATAGAATATAATTCGAGCGTCGTGAGACTTTCATATGCTAACTCCTCCCTCGATGCCCGTTTTTTTGGCACGAGATTTTATTGCGTTTCCTCAGGGGGCTCCCATGTTGTCCGGGAATGCCTCACCTCGCATGACGAAGCCGAACCCGCATTTTGTCAATGCGTATCCACGCGGAATGTTTTATTGCAGAATTAAGTGTGACATTTGATACACGAAACGATGTCTTTATGAGATAACAGGAATACAGGGACGCCAAGAAAGAAAGTACGATGTCTGAGCGCTCTGCCCTTGTACTGTTTTCAGGTGGTCAGGATTCGACCATTTGTCTGGCGCATGCGCTGGCGCACTATGACCGTGTTGAAACCGTCGGCTTTGATTATCGTCAACGCCACGCCATTGAGCTTGAATGCCGACCTCGCGTGCTTGACGCGATCAAGGCGGCGTTTCCAAAATGGGCACCAAAACTGGGACCTGACCAGGTCTGTGATGTCTCGGTGCTGGCCGACATTTCCGATACCGCAATGATTGCAGAAACAGAGATCGTCATGGCGGAGAATGGCCTGCCCAACACGTTCGTGCCGGGGCGCAATCTTCTGTTCCTGACCCTGGCCGGTGCAATTGCCTGGCGGCGGGGGATCTCCAACCTGGTCGGCGGCATGTGCGAGACCGATTATTCCGGTTATCCCGATTGTCGGCGCGGCACCCTGGATGCGCAGGAATTGACCCTGGCGCGCGGCATGGACCGCCCCTTCAGCATCGACACGCCACTGATGTGGCTCGACAAGGCAGAGACGTGGGAACTGGCCGAACAACTCGGTGGTCAGGCCTTGATCGATCTTGTGATCGAGGAGACCCATACCTGCTATCTCGGAGATCGATCTCACCGGCACGAATGGGGCTATGGTTGTGGCACCTGTCCGGCCTGCGAATTGCGCCAGCGTGGATATCAGACATGGCGGGCGAAAGTTCCGGCATGAAGACCTACGCCGTGAAAGAAGCCTATGTCACGCTGCAAGGCGAGGGCGCGCAAACCGGCCGTGCGGCTGTTTTTCTCCGATTTGCCGGCTGCAATCTCTGGTCCGGACGCGAGCGGGATCGCGCCACGGCCATCTGTAATTTCTGCGATACAGATTTCATTGGCACGAATGGGGAGAATGGTGGCAAGCTTGTTGGTGCAAATGCCCTCGCAGCGCATGTCTCTAAGGTTTGGGCAGAAGCCTCACCGGAAGGCGGCAAGCCCTATGTCATCTGCACAGGCGGCGAACCGCTCCTCCAGCTCGACGCCGACGCCATCAAGGCCCTGAAATCAGAGGGTTTCGAGATCGGAATTGAGACCAATGGCACCCTGGTCGCGCCCGCGGATCTCGACTGGATCTGTGTCAGCCCAAAAGCAAATGCGGCACTGAAGCAGGTGACCGGCAATGAATTGAAGCTGGTTTTCCCCCAAGACGAAGATGAGGCACATCCATCAAAATTTGAAAGCTTGCAGTTTGAACACTTTTTTCTGCAACCCAAAGATGATACGGCGCACGCCCAGAACATTGCGGCCGCGGCCGCCTATTGCATGAAGCACCCGAAATGGCGACTAAGCTTACAAACCCACAAACTGATCGGCCTGCCATGACGGTGGAAGGCCAGGTGTTCGAGATCACCAAGGCGGTGACGTTTGAGGCGGCGCATTATATGGGCGGCAAGCCAGAAGGCCATCCATATCGCAACGTGCATGGACATTCCTTCCGATTGGAAGCGACGGTCGCTGGCACCGTACAGCCTGGCGAAGAATGGGTGCAGGATTTCTCCGAGCTGGCGACCATCTTGTCAGAAACTGCGGAAAAGCTGGATCATCGCTTGCTGAACGAGATTGCCGGTCTCGAGGTCCCGACCCTGGAACGGATCGCGATTTGGGCCGCGTCGGATTTGCAAGCCAGACTGCCCGGCTTGAAGCGCGTGGTGCTGGCACGGCCGAGCCTCGACGAACGTTGTGTCTTGGTGGTTGGATAATCTGTTCACGACGGATTGAACACAAAAGCGACCCGAATTTCGATTAACGCTGTATGGTGTTTGGCGAGTATCAAATTTCGTGAGGCCGCCAGATGCTGACCCAATCCGAACAAGACTTGTCCAGTGCACGTCCAAACACTGTCGATTTTGATGGCATACGCGAGCTTCATTATCTCGGAAACTATATCCGCCGCTTGCCGGTCAACATGGCGAGAATGATGGAGAATGCGTATGATTGGGAGCACTTGCCGTATGTGCATGCTTCCTCCTTCGCCTCGATCGATCTGATCGCCAGTGGACCGTGGGGCTGGCGCGCGAAAATCGGATTACCTGAAGCCTCTGGCGGGGCGTTTCAACTGCTCGATCTGCTGGTCGCGCGTGAGAAAAATTATTGGGTGTCAACGGTTTATTCGGGGCCCGGGGCCGGCGTTCAGATCCACACCCAGGCCCGCGAGGTTTCGAGTGAAGAAATAGAGGTCGATGTTCGCTTCTATTTGCCAGAGGCGCCGGCGGATGATGCCGTGTCACAGGCGGCGTTGCGCTATCTGACCGATCAATATGCGACGCTATATGACGAAGACACCGGTTTGATGTCAGGCCGCCAACAGGCCCTGGATCATAAGGCTAAAGGTGCGCTGTCCGATAAGGCGAACGCCGCGGTGCTCGTTGGCGCCATCTCGGACCTGAACCCGGACGCAGAACATCTGGTTGAGACGCCGGCGGGACGAATTTGCGTTCGGCACTGGCGGGGGCGCTGGATCGCGCATACCGCAACTTGTCCGCATCTTCTCGGGCCGCTTGCTGAGGGCCCGGTCACTGAGGATGGCGTGATCACCTGTCCTTGGCACGGGTATCGGTTCGATATTCAGTCCGGCGCCAGCCTCGATGGAAAGTGTCGCGCGCTCACCCCTGCGCCGGATCTGTTCGAAACGGATGACGGCCTGTACGTTCGGATTGAATCCGGGTTGAATTGAATTGTCTAGAATTCAAGGACGGGTCTCTCCTGATTAGGGGAGGATAAGGGAGGGTATGACGCATGCGTACAGACAGCGCTCAAGTCGGAATCTGGGTGATTGCCACTGGCATCATCATCGCGATGCTTTATCTGGGTCGCGATATCCTCGCACCGTTTGCCCTGGCCGTCTTTCTGTTTCTCATCATTGAAGGCTTTGCGCGCGCCATTGATGGCCGGTCTGATTTGCTCAAGCTGGGTTGGTCCCGGGCGCTGGCAATATTTGTCGTTATTGGCGGTTTTGTTGGATTCCTGGCGCTCATGGCGCGCGGGATCGCGGAATTCGGGATTCAGGGCGATGCCTATCTGCTGCGGATCAATGCCCTGATCGAAGATGCCTATGGCTGGCTGCAATTGTCTGATGCGCCAACCTTGACCGAAATGGTGTTCAATGAATCCGGTCAGGCCTTTCTCGGTACGATTGCGTCTGCGACAAGCGGTCTGACCGGGGATCTCGTTCTGATCCTGATCTATGTCGCCTTCCTGTTCCTTGCCCAGTCAGCCTGGCCGAACAAGCTGGATCGGATCTTTGTCGATCCGGAACAGCGCCAACAGGTCAAGGAAGTGGGGGACGCGGCGCGGCGTGGGATCGAAACCTATCTGTGGACCCAGACGGTCATCAGCGCTCTGATCACAGTGCTAACCTATGTCACCCTGATTGCGCTTGGTGTGGACAATGCCCTGTTCCTCTCAACGCTGATTTTTGTGCTTAACTACATTCCGACCATTGGATCGATCGTCGCCGCACTCGTGCCGCCGCTTTTCGCCCTGGTGCAGCCGGACGTGGCGGCCTGGATTCCAGGAGAGGCCCCGAATGACAGTTATATCTTTGCCTTGATGGTGTTTCTCGGCGTCAGTTTCTGGCAATTCTCAATCGGGAATTTCGTGCAACCGCGCATTATGGGGGACACGCTGAACTTGTCCGCGCTTGTGGTGCTGCTGGCGCTGGCGATCTGGGGCGCGCTTTGGGGTATTCCCGGCATGTTTTTGTCGGCGCCCTTAACTGTATTGATGATGATTTTATTTGCACAATCTGATTCTACGCGATGGATGGCAGTGCTCTTGTCAGCAAATGGCGAACCCTTGTCGCGCGATACCAGTACAAATGCTGTAGAGGCCGCGCCGGAAGCTGGGGAAATCTCCTAAATGTTACAGGTTGCGGTGATTTTTTCACTTGGCTTCCGGGCAGGATCAATCCATATATCGAGACGTTGGGACAATTCTGTCACAAAAGATATCTGGCCTCCGCGTGCGTCCCCCCACCCAGCCTGCGGATGAGGCCAGTAGGGCCCACCGGACAGTCCCCGTTCGGTGGGTCCGATTGTTTCAGGGCTAAAGGTTTGACGCGGCTGCGTTATTCATAAATTTGCGTACTGCATCCGTGGCCAGTGCAAATTGTGCAAAACTCGGTTTGCTGCCGGTAAAGGTCTTGATCTCCTGCAAGAGCGTACGAAGATCGCCGCGATTCTGCTGCGTCCAGGCCTTGGGCGACTCCGCTTTCAACGCCAGATGCGTCGCGTCTGATTGCAATTGTTCAAGCTCGCGTGTCAGACCACGCGTGGCCAGCCGATCCCAATATGGCATATCCGACAGTGCCTGTTCCGCTGCGGTTCGCAGACGGTCGAGCGACAGTGCATCACCCATCGCCAGATAAGCCCCCGCCACATCGGCGGCAGACCGGTCCGACCGTGCGGCGAGCTTGCTGAGCTGTGCCGCGCTGGCGGTGATCTTGGTGCGGGCAATGGCTTCAGCCAGTTCGGTGGGGATACCGTCACGGGCATTCTGCTTGATCCGCCTCTGCTCCAGAGCGCGCTCATATGCGGGGAGATCGCCTGTCGCGATATTTACAAGCGCCTCCCGGGCGGCGGTGAGGGCCTGAATGCGGTCCTGTACCGGTTGACCTTCGCCGACACTCAGAACGCCATGTGTCAGCGTGGCGAGACTGCCGGACAGAAGCGATTGTAATGCCATCTGGCGCTGCGCCGGGACTTGATTGTCCAGCTGATTGACCTGCTCAAGCAGTCCTGGAGTCTCGAACAGGGCATTAGCGATTTCGAACGCCGCGACAATATCAGCGCTTGGCGCACCAGTCTGTTCGCGAAGGCGCAATATGAAGACCGGGCCGGCAATGTCGACAATGCGATTGGCGAGCACGGTTGAGACGATCTCACGCTTCAGGCGATGCGCCTGCATGACATCCTCATACTTAAGCAAGGCGTCCGGGAAATAGCCCGCCAGTGTGTCGTGGAAGTAAGGATCGTCCGGAACGGAAGAGGCGACCAGATCGTCAAACAGGACAATTTTTGTCCAGGCCATGAGCACGGCGATTTCCGGCCGCGTGAGCGTGCGTCCATCCTGTTTGAACTGAGCCATATCCGTCGTGCTCGGCAAACCTTCGACCGTGCGATTGAGCACGTCGCGTTCCTCCAGTCGGATCATTAGGCGTTCGAGGGCATCATGATCGCGCGCCGCAGTGTTTTCAGCCAGGCTCAACGCGCTGGTCTGGGCGTAATTATGCGCCAGCACATGGCTTGCGACATTATCCGTCATCGAGGCGAGCAACGTATTGCGCTCGCCGCTCGGCAGTTCGCCGCGGCGAATGGCTTCGGTGCACAGGATCTTGATATTGACCTCATGGTCTGAGCTGTCGACACCGGCGGAATTGTCGATCGCGTCTGTGTTCACGTGCACGCCGTTCAGGGCCGCTTCGATCCGGCCGGCCTGGGTAAGCCCAAGATTGGCGCCTTCGCCGATAACCTTGGCCTTCAGGTCAGCGCCATTGATGCGCACGGAATCATTGGCGCGATCACCTGCATCTGAGTCCGTTTCGTCGCGCGACTTGATATAGGTGCCGATGCCGCCGAACCAGAGCAGCTCGCAGTCGGCCTTGAGCAGCGCGTGGATCAGTTCGTCCGGCGTCACCGTCTTTGCCGATAGACCGGTCAGTGCCTGAATTTCTGGGGTCAACTCGATGGCTTTCGCGCTGCGATCAAATATCCCGCCGCCAGAGCTGATCAGGGATTGATCATAATCCATCCAGCTCGAACGCGGCAGATCAAACATGCGCTGCCTTTCCTGCCACAGCCTTTCCGGTTCTTGCGGATCCGGGTCGACGAAGATGTGCATATGGTTGAAGGCGGCCTGCAGGCGGATCTGTTTGGACAGCAGCATACCATTGCCGAACACGTCGCCGCTCATGTCACCGCAGCCGATCACGGTAAAGGATTCGGACTGGATATCCTTGCCGCGTTCGCGGAAGTGTCGTTTCACTGCCTCCCAGGCACCGCGAGCGGTGATCCCCATCTTCTTGTGGTCATATCCGGCAGAGCCGCCTGAGGCGAAGGCGTCGCCCAGCCAGAAGCCGTGGGCCATGCTGATCTCATTAGCGGTGTCGGAGAAGGTCGCCGTGCCCTTGTCGGCCGCGACCACGAGATAGGGATCGTCGTCATCATGGATTGCTGTGCGCTGAGGATGCTGCACCGTGCCATCAATCAAGTTGTCGGTCAGATCGAGCAGGCTGGTGATGAAGGTCTTGTAGGCTTCAACCCCGGCCGCCCGCACGGCTTCGCGCGATCCACCCTGAGGCAATTGCTTTGGATAGAATCCGCCTTTCGAACCAACCGGCACAATCACCGCATTCTTGACCTGTTGCGCTTTCACCAGGCCGAGAATTTCGGTGCGGAAATCATCGCGGCGATCTGACCAGCGCAAGCCGCCGCGGGCGACGGGACCAAACCGACAATGCACCCCTTCAACGGTCGGCGAGTCGACAAAGATTTCGCGATACGGTTTCGGCTCTGGCAAATCGGCCAGTTCACGGCTGGCAATCTTGAAACTGATAAAGGGACGCGGCGCCCCGGATGGGGTTTGCTGGAAGAAATTGGTCCGCTGGATCGCCATGATCAGATTGGCCAGGCGGCGAATGATCCGGTCATGATCCAGCGACGGCACCGCTTTTAAAGCTTCATCAATCGCCGCCCGCAAATGCAGGCAAGTGCTGTCGCGATCCGGATCCTCTTCCGGCGCAAAACGGGCTTCGAACAGGGTCATCAGATGCTGCGTCAGGATCGGATTGCTATTCAGGGCTTCGATCTGAGTGGTCCGCGCCGGGTCCAACCCGGACTGGTGACGATAGGCACACAGCGCCCGGCACAAGGCCGCCTTGCGCCAGGACAGGCCAGCATTGAAAACCAGCGCATTGAAACCATCATTTTCGGAAAGGCTGCTCCACACGGCTACGAATGCGGCTTCGAACGCTTCACCAATCTCGGTCAGATCGATTTCCGCGTCGTCGGCGCGGCGCATGGACAGGGAGTGGACCCAATATTCATCGGGAGCGTCGATCACCGGCTTTTGTGACGGTGTGACCGGGTATCCGGTTTCGAAGGACACAAACAGACCCATGCGCTCAAAGATCGGCACACAGTCAGACAGCGCGATTGCGCCGCTTCGCGAGTAGATTTTCGCGCGAATGCGCCCCGCATCGTCCGTATCCTTGCGATAGGCGCGCAGACAAATCGGATGCTCTAGGTTCAGCCCGGCCAGCATCGAAACGTCAATCATCGCCTCATCGGGCGAGAAGGCTTCGCGATAGGCGGCGTTGAAAGAGCCGACAAAGTAAGCGGCCACCGCGCGTGCTTCGGTATCGAGGGCGCTGTCGAGAATGGCGTCATGGAACCGGTCCGTCCAACGCCTGGCCAGGGCTGTGATTTGGGCTTCCAGGGCGTCCGGGTCGGGTTTCGGGCCGGCGGTGGGAAGGGCGGTCTGGAACAGAACGCGGACCATGGTGGCGCCATCAAAGCTCGGCTGGAATGTGGTCATCCGTCCGCCCCAGGCATCCTCAATGGCGAGAGAAATATGTCGCCTCAGATCCGTGTCATAGGCTTCGCGCGGGACGAAAACGACGGTGCTGACAAATCGGTTAAATCGGTCCGGCCGGGCGAAGACGCGCACCCGCGGCCGGGCGACCAGGTCCAGCACGCCCTGCATGATCGGGGCAAGGCGCTCGGACTTAGTCTGGATCAGTTCATCGCGCGGCCAGCCTTCGATAATGTTCGAGATGGCTTTCTCATTGTGACTGCCTGGCAAAACTTCCAGCAAGTCGAGCACGCGCTCCATCCGGCGCCGCAGCAGCGGAATATTACGCACGGATTCATTATACGCTTCGGCGGTGTACAGGCCGAGGAAACGCGTCTCGCCAATCACTTGACCCGTCTCGCCAAAGTGTTTGACGCCGACATAGTCGCAATTCACGCGGCGATGGACGCGGCTCATCAGCGTTGCCTTGGCCAGGATCAGGGATTCCGGTTCGGCCAGAAACTCGCCGATCTCTTCGGTCAAAAGAAGCGGTTCCGCGCCGCGATTGAGGACATTGCGGCGATCATCGCGCAACAGGCCCAGGTTCGAACCTTCGACCGTATCCGGCTCTTCCGGAAGGACCGCACCGTCCGCGCCGGTCTGGAACGTGTAACTGCGCGCGCCGAGAAAAACGAACCGCTCCTGGCCCAGCCATTTCAGGAATTCGACTGCTTCGTCCTTGTAACGGGCAGAGACATGTTCGCAGGCGTTCAGGCGTTCAATCTCTTGCGCCATTCGCGCGCGCATCTCGGCATAGTCGCCGGTCGCATCGATGACGTCAGACAGGGTGGCTTGCGCTTCGGCCAACAGGTCTTCCTGTTCGCGCACGGTGAGATCCGGCAAATGGATCTGGATCAGCGAATGCGCGCCATCTTCAAGTTCGACAATCGGGTGGAACAGGGTGAGGACTTCGATTCCAAGTTCGCTGCACGCCCCGAGAAAGGAATCGACCAGAAAGGGTCGATCCGGTCCGACAATCTCGAGAATATAGTGACCCAATAGATCGGCATCGACACTGGAGGCCGCGCGCAGTCGAACCGAGACTCCATCTGTGGACTGAAACCATTCCCACAGGGAGGCCGCCAATGCCTCAATCTTCCCTGTTGGTATCATTTTGCGCGAATCCATCGGTGCTTCGGCAAGCATTTGCGTAATGCAGGACTGAAGTGGGTCAGTGTTGCTCGATGTGCGGTTTGTGCGAAATGTGTCGGTCATGATGCTTTGCCCTAAAGCGGATCACGTTCCTTAAGGGAAATTACGCGCTGCCTCAATCAGATGGGCATTGAATTTTTTGCATCAACTGTTGACTACGGTGTCAATCGCCCGGGCGCGATGGCAATTCATCGCGCCAGGCCGGCTTGCGCCAGCTCGTCCGCCTTTTCGGACCGGAAGGCGGCGCACAACCGCGCCGATTCAGAGGCCTGTACAGACATCCTTCATAACCCGGGATCAGGCCGACTTTGCTTTCGATAAACGCGATCGCCTCGTCAATCGCGTCCGTCTGACAAAAGTTCGCGATGCGCCTGGTGGTTTTCGGATTTGCGGCGTTCGGGAAGAGACGTCTTGGCTGCCGCGCGAACAGTCGCTCAGCAAAATTACACCCGCAACACCTGCAATCAGAGAGGCGCGAAAGGATTTCGTCAGCATTTTGCGCTCCAATAGGTCCTATGTCGGACGGCTTGATGCATAGGATGAGGGGATACGCAAAGGTCTCACTGCGTTCATCTTTGCGTGATTGCCGAATAGTATTAGGGCGAGCGATATGAAACGGCTCTGGCATTGGCCCATCGACCCATTGGCGCGGACAGTTCGCCTGATTCTGGGCGAAAAGGGCTGGTCTTATGAATCGATTGAAATCCGGCCTTGGGTCTCGGATCTGGAGCTTGCAGCCCTGGCGCCGGGGGCCTGTGCGCCGGCCTTGCTAGACACGGATGCGGAAGTGAAAACCTCGGCCGTCGGATCGCTGGCGGTGTGCGAATATATCGAAGAAGCCGAACCAAATCCGCGGCTATTGCCCTTCACCGCGGGCGAAAAGGCCGAGGCCAGACGCCTCTGGCAATGGTCGGAAGAGAGTTTTGCCGGAATAAACAACACCTTGCTGGCCGAACGTGTCACCCAGTGGGTCAAACGCGATCGTTCCCCGGATAGTCTGGCTTTGCGCCAGGGAGCGCATGCGTTGAAGAATCGCATGACGTTTCTGGACGCTCTGGCCGGTGAACGGTCCTATATTGGCGGGCGCAATCTCAGCATTGCAGATCTCAGCGTTGCCGCACATCTGTCCGCGTATGACTATTTTGGCGATGTGCCCTGGGATCTGACACCGGATCTGAAAGCCTGGTATGGGCGGATGAAATCGCGGCCCAGCTTCCGATCCTTGCTGGAAGACCGGGTTGGCAATGCCAAGCCCGTGAAGCACTATACTGATCTGGATTTTTGATCGACGGGCGAAACCAATGAAAAAAGTAATCGTCGGATTGTGGCTGATATTCGCGCCGGCCGCCCAAGCCGTCGCACAAGAATTTGACGATCAAATCGTCGAGATTGCGGAATATGCACAGGAGTTAAGACCGGTCGTAGAGTCGGTATATGATATTGTGAACGTCGCGGATCAGGCCGATTTCGAGTACGCACAGTGGGAAGCGGGCGATTTGTCCGACGAACAATTCTTGTCCATGCTCGCGGCTCACAAGGTGAATGTTCGCAACACAACGAAGACGATTCGAGAAGCGTTCGCGGCTATTCCGCCGCCGTCGACATCAACGTTCTCCGATGCGAAATTCGGAATGTCGAGTGGTGAGTTTGAGTCGCTTCTGCATGCTTGCGAGACCTTTTCAATCGATATTCTCGACCTGTACGCGAAGATCGTCGAAGGCGATGAAAACGCATTGAAGGATTACTCTTTAAGCGTTTACGACCGTGGCACTGTGATGATCGCTGTGAGCAATTCGTTGGCCCAATCGTCGATCGATTCAATCGGTGACCAAAATCATCCGCAGCGAAGCGCGCTCACTGCCGTCATCAATTCAAACGATGTGATGCTCGCCCTGCTGGGTATTCAAAAGGCCATGTATTTTGAGGATGAGACCGACGGTCTGGATGCTGCGATCGACCATTATAGATCACTCATCAAGCGACATCGTGAGATCTTGCGACAAGGTCGACGGCAACAACGCGTCACCACGTTCAATCTAAACTCAAACTTGGCCGCCTTTGGCGAAGACCGACCGATGACCGAGCGTATTCTAAAAATGATTGCCGCTTACGAAGATCAGTGGGCGTTGGAATTGAGCATGGCTGAGTGGATGAGCGACGTGTCAGACGAAATCGAAGAGTTTCGCTCAGACCATGAAACGCTAGATTTCGTCATTATCCAGGCGACCGAAGATTTCATTCCATTTGAGAACGAACGCACACGCTTAATCTACGAACGCGTTCAAATGTTGAAGTGACCATATCCTCTCCGCAATTCGAGTCGGTTCTCAAGTCCGATGCCACGGCCCTCGGCTTCGATGCCTGCTATATTTGCCGGGTTGATGAGGCGTGGGCGGCAGGCAAGAAGCTCGAAGCTTTTGTGGAAGCCGGTTTTCACGGATCGATGGCCTGGATGGAATCCACGCTGGATCGGCGCAAATCGCCCACCGCCATGTGGCCGGAGGCGCGGTCGGGCGTCGTGGTCGGTCTGAATTATGGTCCGGATCATGACCCGATGCACAATCTGGAGCGGACCGGTGAGGGCAATATTTCCGTCTATGCCCGCGGCAAAGACTATCATGACGTGCTCAAGAAACGCCTGAAACAGCTGGCGCGGAGCTTTGCAGAAACAGCGGACGTGGATGTTAAAGTCTTTGTCGATACAGCACCGCTCATGGAGAAACCGCTGGCGCAGAAATCCGGTCTTGGCTGGCAGGGCAAGCATACCAATCTGGTCTCGCGCGAGCATGGCTCCTGGCTGTTCCTGGGTGTAATGCTGACCACGGCAGACTTGACCCCCGATGCGCCTGAAGTTGATCATTGCGGCTCTTGCCAGGCCTGTCTCGATATTTGTCCGACGGATGCGTTCCCGGCGCCCTATACGCTCGATGCGCGGCGCTGCATCTCTTATCTGACGATCGAGCACAAGGACGCAATCCCGCGCGAGTTTCGCCTCGCCATGGGCAATCGGATTTATGGCTGCGACGACTGTCTCGCGGTCTGTCCCTGGAACAAGTTTGCCGAAACCGCGCAAGATAGTGCCTTCTGGGCGCGTGCTGAGCTGAAAGGGCCCGAGCTCGATTCCTTGGCGGCCCTTGATGATGCGGGTTTCAGGCAGGTCTTTTCAGGCTCGCCGATTAAGCGGATCGGGCGCGATCGATTTTTGCGCAATGTGCTGATCGCGATCGGGAATTCGCAAGATAAAGCCCTGTTGGAGGCCAGCATTATTCCGCATCTCGATGACCCGAATCCGGTGGTCAGGGGCGCTGCCATTTGGGCGCTGTGCCGCCTTGATTTGGCCCGCTTTGAAGACGAGAAGGCGGCGCGCTTCGCCACGGAAACGGATCAGGACGTCAAAGCGGAATGGACACACCCGTAATACAGAATGGTTGGCCGATCGGGACATGGATCAGCTGGGGACTCAAACTCCTTGGTGGCTTGCTGGTCGCTGTCCACATTTACGCGCTGATTCTGTCTTTCATGCCGGTGCCCGGTACGGTGAACATGGCCGGACGCGTGGCACAAGGCACGCCAGTTTATCGGACCTGGGTGCCGTTGGAAGAGATCTCGCCGCATCTGGTGCGGGCCGTAATCGCAGCGGAAGATACTCAATTCTGTAACCATGCCGGCATCGATGTCGAAGCGATCCAGGATGCGCTGGCCGAACGTGAACGCCGCGGGCAATTGCGCGGCGCCTCGACCCTGACCCAGCAGACCGCCAAGAATGTGTTTTTCTGGAATGGCGGCGGCTATGCCCGCAAGGGCGGCGAAGCCTGGATGGCGGTTTTCATTGATGGGTTCTGGGGCAAGCGCCGCGTGCTGGAAGTCTATCTCAATGTCGCTGAATGGGGCGATGGCTTATATGGCGCTGAAGCTGCCGCCTATGGCCGTTTCAACAAGCCCGCCAGCGACCTGACCTCATTTGAAGCAGCGCGGCTCGCCGCCGTACTGCCAAGCCCGAACAAATGGCGTGTCCGTCCAGCCGGGCCCTATGTACGTCAGCGCACCGCAACCTTGCAGGCGCGCATGAACACCGTGCAGCGCGATGGTCTGGATTCCTGTATCTGGGACTAGGTCTATTTCGCCAGGCGGATGGCTTCGCGAATCTCGCCGCGCAGGACCAGGAGGTCGATATTTTCCGGATCCTCGACCAGGGCCGCTTCCATATCCGCTTTGGCGGAGCGTAAATCTTCCGTCGCCAGATGGGCTCGGGCACGCAAGGAAAGGGCTTCAGGATCGTTCGGTGCGAGTTCCAGGGCGGTGTCGAGATCATCGACCCCTTCGACCCAGCGTTCGACCGCGAGATAGGCGGCGGCGCGATCCTTGTAAATTCTTGCATCTTCAGAATCGAGTTTCAGCGCATCTGTCAGAGCGACGATTGCTGCATCCGGGTAATTCGCCGCGAGCCAGGCATTGCCCGCCTGAGCAAGGTATTTACGGCGATCTTCCAATTCGATGGCGTCCGGTGCGGTGGCCAGGGCTTCAAGACGTGCCGCGCCTTCTTCCAGACGGTCCATGGCCATCAGTGCGACGGCATTGCAATAGCGCGCTTTAGGCCGGTTGCCACTGCTCAACCAGGCCAGAGAGTCTTCGTAGGCCTGGCTGGGGGCGGTTTCGACTTTGACCAGGCATGTTTCCAGACGTTCCTGCTCAGCGCGGGCAATGTCTGCCAGAGCCGACTGCGTGACGGGAAGCAAGCCAGATGCAAGGATGGAAACGAACATGGACAAGCTTCCTTCTAAAGCAATATCTAGTGCGGTAACGAGCGGATAGGGCGAGCGCAAATGACAGATCTGTCAGAACCGCTATTTCTTCTGGGACCAGGGTATTCGGGTCACGCGCTGGCCCGAATCTGGCCGGGGCAAACGTATGGGACTGTGCGGTCCGAACGCAGCCGAGAAAGTCTTGCGGACAGTTTGATCGAGCCGCTGGACATTAACCAGCAGGATGCCCTGATACGCTGCGTTGAGGGGGCGCATCTGGTGATCAGCGCGCCCCCGACCGAGGGCGGCTGCCCGGCTTTTGATCTGATCGGAGCCTATGCCGCATCTGCGCGGAGCGTGACGTATTTGTCGACGACCGGCGTGTATGGCGATCTGCAAGGCGGGTGGGCGATGGAATGGACCCCGACAAACCCGACCTCGGAACGGGCCAGACGACGCGTGCGGGCAGAGCAGCTTTGGCAGGCAGCGTCGGACACCGTTCGCATTGTGCGCCTGCCCGGGATTTATGGACCAGGTCGGTCGGCGCTGGACCGCGTCCGGGCAGGCAAGGCCCGGCGGATCGTGCGCAAGGGGCAAGTCTTCTCGCGTATTCATGTGAATGACATTGCAACCGGTCTGAAGGCCTTGCTTGAGTCGCGCTGCATCGGCGTCTTTCACATTTGCGATGACGCGGCAGCGCCGCCCCAAGATGTCATCGCTTATGCCTCTGACTTGCTGCAGGTCGCGCCTCCGCCGGACGTCCCCTTTGAGCAGGCCGACCTGTCTGACATGGCGCGCAGCTTCTATTCGGAATGCAAACGGGTGTCGAATGCAAAAATAAAGGCCGCCACGGGATGGCGACCTTTGTATCCGACCTATCGGGAAGGCCTGAAAGCGATCCAGGCGGCGGGGCGTTAAGTACCGGCGCTGCCCATGAAGCCCAGATCAGCTGTGTTGAAATTGTTCAGGTTCGGCAGAGCCGTCCGCAATTCTGACGTGTTCAGTCCGAACCAGGTGCCCATCGTGGCCGCATATTGCTCAACTGATGTGGTTGGCAGCAAGCGACCGCGTGATCTCGTATAAGAGTCGCTGTCGACATCGGCGAATGGAACTTCACCGTACAGACGTTTGCCCTGCACCTGACCACCGGCGACGAAATGGTGTCCGCCCCAGCCATGATCCGTACCATTGCCATTATCGATCACGGTGCGCCCGAAATCAGACGCTGTGAAGACGACAACATTATCCCATTCACCTATCTCGATCATCGCCTCACGGAAGGCCGCAATCGCGCCCGCGAGTTCGGTGTGACGGCCAGCGATGCTGTTGGCCTGGTTCGAATGCGTGTCATAGCCACCGGTCGAGCAATAGAACATCTGACGCGAGACATTCAAGAATTGCCGGATCTTGATGGTCTCGGCGACCGAGCGCATCTGGCCCGCCAGACGCGTGCCCGGGAACTGGGTCGTGAATGGCGTGGCATTTTCCTGCGCCATGGCAAACTGTTCCGTGTTTTCGACCGCTTTTGCTGTTGAGTTGGTAATGTCCTGCTCAAACACGCTCCGACTCTGGAAGTCGCGTTTGGCGAGGAAGGCGCGGATCTTTTCGCGCGCCGCGTCATCGCCGTCATTATAGCCCAGCACACCGCGATTGGCGTACAAGTCCGGCTCCTGAATGCCCCCAGATCCGACCTTGAACTGGGTCACATCCTCGCCCGCCAGGAACACGTCGTTTGATGTTGCCGAGATGGCTGAGAAAATGCGATTCTGGTTCGGTGCCGATGCCACGACCTGGTCCATGAAACGACCACCCCAGCCACGACTGACGCCCTCTACCCCAAATGACATCCAGGTCGATTGCTGGTCATTGTGCGAGAATAACCGCTTCGGCAGGATCGCCGAATTATTGTCCATGGCCTGGCGCGTGGTCGGCTCGATCAAAGGACCGACATTGCCAACGACAGCCAGGTCACCGCCTTCGAACATGGAATGCAGCGGCGACAATTCCTGCGGCAATGCGAACTGACGTCCACCGAACTCGCCGGCATTGTCGAGGTTCATTTGCAACAGATTGGCTCGGTTGCGAGTCGAAGCGGGTGAATTGAAATTGTACGAATTGAACAGACCGGTTCGGACCGACCGCAATTGATCATATGAGGCCTGATCATACGGTAAAACCGTATCGGCTCCGTCCATTCCGCCTTTCAGAAAGATACAGACCATCGCCTTGTATCCACCGGTATCGGCGGCCCAGGCATTGTTGAATCCGAGCCCGGACATGGCGCTCATACTGCCTGCAAACCCGGCTGTACCAAGGCCCGCAAGGACGTGGCGACGTGAAATGTTAGCCATTGAAAATCTCCCTCAAACCTTAATAGATGACCGCATAGGACGGTGAATTCAGAACCAGGGTCACTGCCGCCTGGACCATGTCTTCCTGGTCCGCTGCGGTGTTTTCCGCTGAGTTTGTACGAATTTCGATCGTACCGATAATATCGACGATATCGGCTTTTTCGATGTCTGACATCCGACCGCCCGTCAGCAGATTATCGAGATGATCCACCAGCGCCGTCGGGTTATCGACCAGAGCGAGCTCATCAGAATAATCTGGCGTATAGGTATCGATGTCGCGATCCCGCTGCGAGGCACGGTCGAATGCAAAGTCGGTCATGAAGTTCAGATATCCGACCGAACTACTCTCGTTCACGATCTGGAATTCCGGAACCGTGATATTCTGGTCGCCTGCATTCGTGCCAGGAGCAATGTAGCCGGGGCGATAGAAGTTAAACACAGAAGGCGAGCTGAAGGCTTGCTGTCCGAGCGCATTGTCTGAGCTCCGCGTATCAGACAACTGACGCTCATTATACGCGTTCAGGCCGCTAATATCGAACGCGCGCGCCCAATGCGTAAATCGCAGGATCGGTTCACGCACTTTGCCGGTTGTGATCGTGGCACCTGCGGCAGGCTCTTCGAACGTGGTCGGTTCGAGCAGCACAGCCGCCAGCGTTGCTCGCAAATCACCGCGTTGGCCCGTGCCGAAACTCCGCCCACCCTGCGCTGTGAAACGGCCGGATTCAAAGGCGGTCGCTACGTTCTGAACATAGGCCGGCGATGGATCCGATTGCGTGAAACGCTGGATCAAGAGGCGCGAAATGAAGGGCGCGACATTCGGATGTTCGAAAATCGTGTCCAGGGCGATGCGAATGCTTTCGTCGCCGCCGGTTCCCGCAGGAATGGTTGTGCCCAGAAAGACCTTGTCCAGCTCGGAATGCTGTTCCGGGAACATGACCATTTGCCGAATGTCGCCGTCTTGCGGACGATCATTAAACTCGTCTCCCGCCCAGGACAGGCCAGTGAAAACGCGGGCGAGACCCTCAATATCATCATTCGAATAGGTCTCGACCTGCTGCCCCTGGGCATCCAGTTTCGGGGAGCCATCGAGGTTCAGTTCAATCAAACCGATCGAGAAGAGCTGCAGAATCTCGCGGGCATAGTTCTCGTCCGGCATGCGGCCTGAACGTTCATCGCCCTTGCGATTGCCACGATAGGTCAACCACTCGCCCATAGCCGGGGAATAGGTCACTTCTTCGAGCAGATCTCGAAAATTCCCGAACGCATTGCGGATCAGAATGTCCTGATAATAAGCGCGCATCAGTTGGTCATTGTCGGCGGCGTCCGAGTAGACCACGATTTGAGATAGGGCGAACGCCATGCGCTGACGCACCTGGTCATTCGAACCAATGATATGATCCCAGTAGAGCGTATCGACAATATTGGACTGTAAGCGACCTTCATTGTCGCGCGGCTGGGCCGTCAGGGTTGGCAGCGTCAGGCTGGTCGACTTGGAAAACTCACTGGCCAGCCAGTCCGCTGCATCCCGTCCATTCAAGCTCGCAATCTCGGCCTTTGAGCCGCCAAAGGTTGCACGCGCCAGAAAGCGCGTGGCTTCCAGTTCGCTGTCAATTTTGGATGCGGGTTCCGCAGGTGTGCCGCCCCCACCGCTGCCGCCTGAGCCGCCGCCAGCTACGGGTGAACCGGGTGGAACAGACGAGTCCCCGCCGCCGCCGCCGCAGGCAGCTAGCACTAAACTTGCAGCCAGAATCGCGGCTGCGCTTCGAGTTTGCAATATCGACATAATGGGGTCCCTCATACTCACACGACTGCTCGTATGGCGGGGTTTTTGCCGTCGAAATAGCTAAGTATTTGTAAGGCAGGTCCGGCATTCTCGCCGGAAACATCAACGACTTGTTAAGTATACAAAAAACGCGTTAATCTTGTCCGATTTTTAATCTTCAAACCCCCGTAAACACAGGTGATTCAGAGGATTTCGTGAAACCCCGGATCAGGGATTAATAATCAGTTTACCAACAACCTTACGATTTTTTATTTTTTGAAACCCGTCCAGCGCCTCGCTCAAGGGCAGACTTGCGTGCACATAAGGGCGCGTTTTACCGGTTTTTGCCCAGTCCCAGATGGTCGCAACATTCTCCCGACCGCGGTCCGGGAATTGACGCCCATATTCCCCGGCGCGGACGCCGACCACGGAGAAGCCCTTGATCAGCGGCATGTTGGTCGCCACGGACGCAATCCGGCCAGACGTGAAACCGATCACTAACAAACGTCCATCAAACGCAATGCAGCGAACACTTTCGTCGAAGACATCCCCGCCCACCGGGTCATAAATCACATCTGCGCCGCGACCCTGCGTGAGGTCCTTGACCTGGGTCCGAAACCCGTCGCGCGTGTTGAATACGTGATCGGCGCCATAGGCTTTGACCTCGGCCAGTTTTTCATCGCTGCCGCCGGTGGCGATGACGGTCGCGCCTAACAGCTTGCCGACATCGACAGCCGCCATGCCCACGCCGCCGCTGGCACCATGGACGAGCAGCGTCTCTCCCGCTTGAAGAGTCCCGCGACGGACCAGGGCGACATAGGCCGTCAGATAGGCTGCGGAATAGGAGGCCGCCTGATCGAAACACAGATTGTCCGGCTTGTGCTGAAGTCCCTCGGCCCGGACCACCGCAAATTCTGCGAAACCCCCGAACCGTGCGCCGCCGCAAACCGCGTCGCCGACCTCAAACCCGGTCACACCATCGCCGACCGCCGCCACGATCCCTGATACATCCATTCCAGGCGTAAAGGGTGGCTCGAGTTTCAATTGATACTTGCCCTGGCATAGCAGCAAGTCAGGGAAGTTGATGCTGGTGGCGCGCACCTCGATCAACACCTCACCCGGGTCCGGCTCGGGCTTCGGGACCTCGCGGATCTCAACGCCCGAGAAATCGTCGCTTAACTGATGACAGACCAGCGCGCGCATCACAGCTTCGCGTAAGCGTCGCGCACCATTCCAGCGACCTCCAGGCAGGCCTCGCGCGCGGCCGGAACGACGGCGGTGAAGGCGGTGAACCCGTGCGCCAGACTGTCATAGCATTTGAACCGGACCTCGACGCCGGCGGCCTCCAGCTTTTTCGCATATGCTGCGCCATCGTCGACCAGTGGGTCAAATCCGGCCGTTGCAATAATCGCGGGCGGCAATCCCTCCAGACGCGCCTCTTGCGCAGGCGATAGAAGCACATCTGCCCGATCAAATTCCTCGGGCAGATATTGCTGCATGAACCATTGCATGGTGTCCGTCGACAGCGGGTAAGTCTCGCCATACGTGGTCGCAGATGGAAATTCCGTAACCAGGTCCGTGGCGGGATAGATCAGGAGCTGCAAGTCCGGTTTCGGCATGCCGCGGCGGGTCGATTCCTGCGCGATGATGGCGCTGAAATTGCCGCCCATACTGTCACCGCCAATCGCGGCGCGTCCGGCGGGAGCCCCCAGACTTTCGGCATTCTTCAAGGTCCACTCATAGGCAGTGATACAATCCTCTAGACCAGCCGGAAACTTGTGCTGCGGGGCAAGACGGTAATCGACCGAGACAACTGGGCATTTCGCAGTCTTGGCGATCATTGAGCAAAAGGCGTGACAGGCCTCGACATTCAGGATCACGCCGCCTCCCATATGCCAGTAAGCGAGCGCGGGCGCGGTCGGGTTCTGGTCCACCGGACGATAGATCCTGACGGGGATCTCATGCCCGCCCTGCGCCGGAATGGTTTGATCGTGAAAGGCGACCCCCGGTTCCGGCGGGGCGGCAAACATGCCGAGGCCTTCAATGGCAGCGGCCTGAGCGACTTCCGGCTCCAGCGAGGACATTGGCGGCTGCTTCGCGGCGCCATGGGCAATGAATTGCAGGTTCGGGTCGAGCGTGCGCCCGCCCAGTTCAACGGGCTGGCCGCCCGCCATCTTGATTTTCCAGCTGGCTGGCAATTTCAGCAGCAGTTTCGCAATTGTTGCCTGCAGACTCATGACTGCGGCCCTCCCAGATCTTTTTTTTGGTCTGGGCTTAATCTGACCTAGCCGTCAGATTTGGCAAGCGCTTCAATCCCCGCCAGCATGACTTTTGCTGCCAGATCGGTTGCTGCCTTCGGGTCAACCGGGCGGCGTTTCAACATATGGTCACCCATCTCGCGCGCCATACCGATCGCCGCCGCGGTGATATAGTCGCAATCCAGGTGGCCAAGGCCGATCTTGTCCATGACGATTTCAAGGTCAGCGCAAATCTCGTCCGAGACGGTCTGCATTTCCGGCGTATCAACGCGTACACCGATCAGGCTCATATGCGGCATGCCTTCCTCGATCGCTTCGCCATTCTCTTCGGCGAGGAAGTTGAAATAGGCGCCATAGGCGGCATAGAGATAGGATTCGAGATCGGTGGCTTCTTCCCGGACTTTCTGCAGGAGGGGCCGGAACCGCAGGACACTGTCGGTTGCGATCGCCTCGAACACTTCTTCCTTGGACTTGAAGTAATTGTAGAACGTGCCGCTGGCCAGATCGGTTTCGCGAATGATGTCGCGAATATTGGTGGCTTCATAGCCAATCCGTGCGAATACGATGCGCGCGGCTTCCAGTATGGCGCGGCGATTGGCTTCTTTGGCCCGCGCCCGTTTGCCCATTCGGACTTCAGGTTCAATTGTGATTGTCATCGACTCTCTTATCCCACACTCTTGTTTAAACTGCCTTAAATCGTGACGGATCGTCAACTTTTAAGTTGCAGTGCATCGTCAAGGCGCAGGCGCCGCCGTACGCTTAGGAAAACACCCCAGAGCGCCCGCAGCAGGATCAGGCCGAGTATCCCCCACATCGGCTCCCCGATGGCCGCCATGGCAAAGGCGCCCGCGAAGATCCCGATATGAAGCACAATGATTCGGCCATAAGGCGCCGTCATTTCCTTGTCGATCGTCGTGCGGCGATATTCGCCGCCCAGAATATAGTCCTGGGCGAACAGGAAGATTTGCAAGGCGATGATGACGAGCACGAATGTGGTCATGTTCGGGGCGGATTGCAGCGCGGCTTCGATCAGACCGGAGGGCGTCGGAAAGCCGAGATTGGATTCGGTATTCATGGTCGCGAATTCGTGGACAAAGACGCCATGAACGAAACAGAACATGCCATAATGGACAACAAAGAACGGCCCGAGAAACAGCATCCCGATCAATCCGATCGGATGTTGCTTGACGCTGGTTGCAATCATTTTCGCCAACGCCACGGCACCGAGAATGAGGTTTTCGAGCCAGTAGAGGAGGACCAGCGGCGCCGCGCCCCAGCCCATGGTCAGCACCGCCCAGACCGGAAACAGGTCGACTGCGAGGATGACCCAGGCAATCGGATCACGATAAGTCCGCGCCAGCGTGTTGGGATCTAGAAAAGCGAGCAAGTGATCGGTCCCCCCAGGATCAACTCACCCCATCCAAACCACTCCAGCGGGGAAAGTCTAGCGGGTTATTGGCCGTCAGGCCCCAGGACTTGCGCGGGGTGTTATAGTTCCCGGTCAGGATCTCGTAATGGATATGAATGGCGGTCGCATTTCCGGTCTTGCCCATAAGGCCGAGCGGCTGGCCAAAGCCAATCTCCTGGCCCGGCGCCAGGCCGCGGGTGAAATTCGCCAGGTGGGCATAGCGGGTATAGACGCCATTGCCATGATCGATCAGGACCTGATTGCCAAACCCGGTTTGCTGGCTGACTTCGAGGACCCGGCCGGGTGCCGCCGAATAAACGGTGCTGGCGGGTTTGGATTGCAGATCAATGCCCTTGTGCGGCCGGCCATAACGCGGCCCGAAGCCAGAGGTCATACAGGCCCCATTGACCGGCGCCGTCGCCAGCAGGATGCCATTGACGACGATCAGCGCATCGTAAGTCAGGACCCGGCCATTGCGATCCGTCTCAGGCCGATTGGCGAAAGAGGGGGTGCAGGCATAGAGATAAAAATCCGGCTGAAACGGTCCTTGTGCGGCGCGTGACCCTTGTGGCTGGGCAGCAACAGAACCTTGCGGATAGGACACAGTGGGCGGCGGCCGTGACGAACACGCGCAAAGGCCTGCAATTGCCAGCCCCGCAATCCATGTTCTCATTCGACTGTCTCCATAGGCTTACGCTGAGACGCGCGCCCGCTTTCGGCCCTTTTCCAGTTCTTGCATCAGGTCTCTTACATAAGTGTTGAAATCGAGCTGCATCGTGTGCCGCGCGGCCTGATAGAAATGGCCCATATGGGTCTTCTCATCGGCGGCGGTGATACGATCCATTTCTTTGCCCGCAGGGAGCGCGTATTCACCGGCGACGAGCGCGGCGAGCAGCTTTGATTGCTGTTCTGCGAAATTGACGAGTGTGGGCAGCGGCTGTGCCAGCGCCAGGAAGAACAGGTTCTCATAGCCGGGCTTCACCATGCGTTTGAACAGCGGAAAGCGGTTCTCTTTGGGGGTCAGATCCGGATCGTCAAAGAAGGGGAAAGAGACATTATATCCGGTCGCCCAGACAATGGCGTCAATCTCCTCGCGCGTGCCATCCGTGAAAATCACGGCATTCGGCTCAAACCGGTCAATCGCCCCTCTGGGGGCAATGTCGCCGCAACCGACGCGGGTCAGAAATTCGCCAGAGACAGACGGGTGGGCATCCAATGGCTCATGGTCCGGCTTTGGCAGGCCATAGTCTTCGGGATTGCCAATTTCTTTCTTGATCTTGGCCCGCGCCAGCGCGCGTCCGATTTTGGCCGGCATCCAGCCAGGCAGCACAGCTTTATCCGCAGGCTGTCCGCCTAGATATTTCGGCATCACCCAAACCCCGCGGCGCATTGAGATGATCAGCTTTTCTGCAATCGGGCGCTGCGACAGTTCTGAGGAGATATCCATGGCCGAATTGCCCGCACCGACGACCAAAACACGCTTGCCGCGAAAGTCATACGGTTCGAACGGGTCTTCATAATGATGGCTGTGAATCTGATAACCGGCAAACGTATTCTGGCCGGGATACTCATCTGGCGTTCGCGGATCCCAATGGTGGCCATTGCCGACGAAGAGCCATTGATAGATCCGGGTCTCGCCGGTCGACAGCGTTACATCCCAGTCACCATCGTCGCGCCGAGTCGCTTTGTCCACGCTTGTGTTGAATGTGATCGTCTCGCGCAGGCCGAAATGATCGACATAATCATGGAAGTATTGCAACAATTGCGCGTGATGCGGGAAATCGGGCCAGTCTTCCGGCACCGGATAATCTTCAAAGGCGAGACGCCATTTCGACGTGTCGATATGCAGGCTCTGATAGCAGGACGACATGCCATTGGGGTTCTTGTAATACCAATTGCCACCAATATTGTCGGATCTTTCGAAACAGTCATAGTCGATGCCATAGTCTTTCAGCCGCTTCGCCATGGTGAAGCCGCTACAACCGGCGCCGATAATGCACGCCTTGCCGACACTGCCTGCATCGAATGCCATGCCTGGTCCTCCCGTGGGGTTATCTGTTTCTTTGGGTCATAGAGATGGTATAGCCACACCATGACACGTCAATTTCCGACCCCGCGTCAATTTACGAGGCCGTCATGAGCAATCCAATGGAAGATCTGGACGCCCGCATTCAATTCATGCGGGACAATATGGCCAATATGATGTCCGTTGCGCCATGGGCGAATGAGATGGGGTTCGAAGTCACGCGGATCGAGAAGGGCCATATCTGGGGTGTTCAGCCCTTCCGCGAGCATTTGATCGGCGATCTGGAAAATCGCGTCATTCATGGCGGGGTGATCACCACGCTGCTCGACAATCTGTGCGGCATGTCTTGTGGGACTTCGTTGAAAGAGTTTCGTTTTGTCGCGACGCTGGACTTGCGGATCGATTATATGCGCCCAGCCGAAAGCGGCCGCGATGTTCTGGCTGAGGCCGAATGCTACCATATCACCAAATCCGTCGCCTTCTGCCGGGCCTGGGCCTATCATGAGAGTCGCGACAAGGTGATCGCCACGGCCCAGGGCGCCTTCGCGATCAACCAGCCGCGCAGCAATTACAAGAAAGGGGATCAGCTGTGAGCGATACCCTGACCCGCGGCGAACAGTTGGAAGGCTTCCTGAATCAGGTTCCGATTGTGAAAACCCTCGGCATGCATTGCGACATAAAGGGTGATGACATGGTCGGCGTCTTGCCGTTTCAGGACAAGCTGATCGGAAATTTCACCATCAAAGCCCTGCATGGCGGCGCGATTGGTACCTTCCTGGAAATGACGGCCATGGCGCAACTTTTCCTGGTCGCTGATGTCGAACGACCGCCCCGCACGATCAATATCACGGTCGACTATTTACGACAGGGTCACGCCAAGGATCTGTATGCCCGCGCGACGGTGGTCAAGCTCGGCCGGCGCATGGCGAGCGTTCGCGCCGAAGCCTGGCAAAGCGAACGGGACAAGCCGGTCGCCGCTCTTCTGGGTCATTTCCTGCTGGGTGACGGCGGCGCGACCAAGGCTGGGTAAACGGAGCGTCAGACAAGCGGCCTGACGCTCAGGTCTCGCTGCAATGCTCCGCCACCCAGCGTTGCATCCTATCCGGTTCCGGCACTCGAATTTGGCCATAGCCGGTTTCCACCAAACCCAGTTCGCGCAATTGTTTGAGCGCCGTACTAAGTGAGGTGCGCGACACGCCGAGCGCGAAAGCCAGTTCGGACTGACGATATTCGAACGTCTGGTCACCGCCCGCCGTTTGCAGCATCGTGAACAGGACCTTGGCCGTCCGTTCCCGCATTGGAAGACGGCGCATGGCATCCATCATTTCGAGCAAACGATGGGTCCGCACCAGAGATGTGGTCAGCAAGGCGCGCGAGATTTCCGGCTGTTCCGCATAGAGCCGTTCGAACGCGCCGGCGGTGATTTGATTGATCTCGGTCTCACCCGCGGCGGTGATGTCATGGGTGCGGGGCAGGTTCGCGAACAGGGTGAATTCGCCAAAGGTCTGACCGGGGCCGAGATTTGATGTCATGATGAACGTCCCGTCGGCGCCAAAGATCCCGACCTGAACCGCGCCGGATACTACGATTGAAACGCCGGGTTTCTGGTCGCCGCGATTGTGGATCAACTGGCCATCCTGATAACGGATAACACTGCCGGCACTCGCAACCTGACCCCGCACAGGGTCCGATAACAGGTCCATGAAACTTGGTGTGTTTCGTGCCAGCGGGTCCAACATGATCCAGATTGTACAAAATTGAACATTCTTTCTCAATAGGGACTGTTATCCCGATGTGCATCGCCCATGAGCAAGCGGGAAGAGGAGCCAAGCCATGAAACCCGAACTGATCGTCATCCTGTCTATCTTTGTCGGCTTTATTCTGCTCGAAATCGTCTTCACCGGCTTTTTCAGCAAGGCGAAACAAAAGCGATCGGACGCGATCGTTGAGGCGATCTCAACGGGCATGCTGACTCTCATCACGCAGCCTCTGGTCGCGGCGGGCGGATTTGCCCTGGCAGCAATCGCGCTGCCGGGTATGGCCGGCACGCTGGAGACCTGGCCTTTCCTGGCCGTATTCGCGCTGTTCCTGTTATTTGATGATCTGACGCAATATTGGTGGCACCGCTGGTCGCACACTTATGCCTGGCTCTACAAGCTACATCGCCCGCATCACAATGCCGAATATCTTTCCATTCGCGTCGTCTATCGCAACAATATTTTCTATTATGCGCTGATGCCTGGCCTGTGGTTCTCCGGCGCACTGATCTATCTGGGCGGCGGCTGGGTCTACGCGTTTTACATGGTCCTCAAGATGACTGTGATTTTTGGCGCCCATTCGGATGTCCGTTGGGATGTGCCGCTTTACAAGATTAAATGGCTGTCCCCGATTATGTGGGTGGTTGAACGCACCATCTCGACGCCTGCCACACATAGTGCGCATCATGGCAAGCATGCAGCGGATGGGGTGACGAATTACCATGGCAATTATGGCAATCTGCTCTTCTTCTGGGACGTCCTGTTCGGCACCGCGAAAATCACGCGACGCTACCCCACGGAATTCGGAGTTGAAAACTTGCCTGAGACCAGCATTGCTGAGCAATTGGTATGGCCGCTGGTCACCGCGCCCAAGCCGGGAATCGTCCCGGCGGAGTAAACGCGAATAGAGCGATGCAGTTGAGACATTGCCAGAGCGGATAGAGGGAGGAAGAGATGTTGAAACGATTGCTGGTGGGTTTGCTGATCCTGATCCCGGTTGCCATCGCGTTTGTGTTTTCGAATCTGAGATCGGAAATGCCAGAATATCGAGACGCCTTCCTCTACGCCTTCGGCCCGTATGAGTTTGTTCGGTCAGTACAGGATCTGTCGGCGCAACGCGAAGCTGAAGGGGGCATGTTCAGCACCGAAGCCATTCGCCGGGCAGCCCCGGATTCGGGCGATGGGGCGCTTCTGAATCACGAGATTCATACCACGCAACTGGCCGATCATACGCTGCGGGCTGTGACCACACCGAACACTGACACGCTCTATACATCGGCGGTTCTGGAACTGTCTCAAACGCCGGTGGAACTGGTCCTGCCCGATGTTGGGGAGCGCTATCTTTCCGTCGCCCTGATGGACGTCTTTACCGACCAGTTTGCGCATATAGGTCCGCGTGAAACAGGCGGCAGTGGCGGCACGTACTGGATTGTCGGTCCGGGCGATACAAGCCCCGTGCCTGAAGATGTGGAGGTCATTCGCGCCACCGGCAATGATGTCTGGCTTTTGGTCCGGATCTTTGTGGCGGGTCAGAGCGACCTGGCGGCGGCCCGGGCGGTGCAAAGCGGCATTCGCGTGCGGCCGGTCTATCCTGACCGGGCACCGGTTCCGTTCGCAACACAGGTGACGGATATTCGCGATTCCCGAAACTTCGTCGCTGTTGTGGCAGAGGCGCTGGCCCGCAATCCGGACCATCCGCAAGCTGCACGTGCCGCGAACTTTCCGAAACTGAAACTGGGCGATGGCGCGCGCTATGGTCCGCTGGCGCGCTTCTACTGGTCATTGGTGACACCGCGGGCGGAAGCTGCCATCACCGAGCAGGTCAATCAGCAAGTCTCCGCGCAAGTTGCGTGGTCAGCGCCGCCAGGAAACACGGGATTTTATGGCGAGGACGATCAGCTGCGCGCAGGTATCGCGTTGATCGGGTTTGGGGCCCTCCGACGCGAAGATGCGATTTATTATCGGATGACCCGCACTGAAGACGGCGCGCTGCTGGATGGCACGAAAAGCTATCAGATGACCTTACCACCAAATGTCCCGGCGCAAGCGTTCTGGTCCATCTCGATTTATAAACCGGACGAGACCGGCCGCTTCTTTTTCTTTGACAATCCAACCGGGCGCTATTCGTTGAATTCCGGTTCCGACGGTCTGGTCGCTACAGCAGATGGCAGCATCATTCTGGACATCGGACCAGACGCGCCGGCCAGTCACGCCAATTGGCTGCCGACCCCCGACGGTCCTTTTGCGGCTTTCTTTCGGCTATACCTGCCGACAGAGGAGGCAGTTGAATCCGACTGGACGCCGCCCGCGATTGTCGAGCAATGATGAAAGACCGGGGAGAAGACCCCGGACCCTCCTGATGCCTCTGATCGCCCCGGAAAACTGAGCCGACGCAAAACGCGGACGCAGGTGTCGTACGGAATTGCATGGATCCACCGTTTCGTCGTATCGAGTGCGCATGACGACATGGATCGCATTGCTGAGAGGGATCAATGTTGGCGGAAACAACCTTCTGCCCATGAAGGACCTCCGGCACCTATTGGACCGCGCCGGTTTCACGCAGGTCAAAACCTACATTCAGAGTGGCAATTGCGTCTTTCAGTCAGACCAGGCCGACCCGGGCGAACTCCAGCGCATCATATCGGAAGCCATCGAAACCGAATTCGGGTTCCGGCCCAGCGTGTTGGTACTGGACGGAGCGGCCCTGCTGCGTGCGATTGCTGAAAATCCGTATCCGGAAGGGGCGGACGACCCGAAATCTGTTCATCTCTATTTCCTTGCCGCGCCGGCCATCGCGCCTGACCTTGCCGGCCTGAAGGCGCTTCAAACCGCGACCGAGCGATTTACGCTGAAAGAGCAAGTACTCTATCTCCACGCGCCGGACGGTATTGGACGATCAAAATTCGCGGCGCGGGTCGAGCAAAAGCTGAGTGTCCCAACCACGGCGAGGAATCTTCGGACGGCGGTCAAGATTTCCGAACTGCTCCCGTAAGACGATTTTGGAGGCAAGGATGGTCGACACAAATTTTGCCCCTATCCAATTTCACCGCTGATCGTATCAACCCTTATGGACCTCAACGCGGAGCTCAAGGATACCTTATCAAGGACGGCGGATTGGTTGGCCGACACCAGAGATCCGTGGTGGATTCTGGGCAGCGCCGCAATCGCTCTGATTGGCGTCAACCCGAATGGCGTGCGCGACATCGATGTGCTCGTCTCAGAACAGGATGCCCGGGACTTGATGACACGCCACCGCCTCGAAAACCAATCGGATGGCGGCACCGAAAGATACCATTCGAACACCTTCCTTTTGCCCGAACTGGGCCCTTATAGAGTCGAGGTTATGGCCGGGTACAAGATCCGACGGAACGACGAATGGGAGAACGTGTGGCCCAGAACGAGAGTTGCGGCGGAAGTTGCTGGCTCCATCCTTTGGGTTCCGGAAGCCGGTGAGCAGATCGACATCTTACGGCGGCTCAACAGACCGAAAGATCGCAGTCGCATTGAGCTGATCAAGACAACCATCTGAGTCGGTGTCGCCTGTGTGGGCAGAAGCAGACTTAAGCCGAGAGTCTCAGGTCACCTTAACTCGATCGCTCTTTCTCGAGAAATATTGATCGCATCGCACGCGTCCTGTCACTTTGTGGCAGTTGCGGAGTGTATCCTCGTGCCCAAACGCGGAGACGATGATGCAAAAAACCCCATTTGAAACACACCAAGCTCCCCCTGTCGCTAAGCTGCTCGGTTGGAAGCTGATCGAAATTGATCTTCCAAACAGGACGATTGAACTTGAGTTTGAAGCGACCAACGATTTTCTAAACCCATCGGGTCATGTTCAGGGTGGCATTCTCTGTGCGATGCTGGACGACACGCTTGGACCCGCTGTGTTTGCTGCGACGGATTTCAAGCAACAAGGGCGAACAATTGATCTGCACACGCACTTCGTGCGACCCGCATTTCCCGGAAAGATCAGAGGAAAGGGCAAGGTCACACGTCTCGGGAAAACCGTTGCGTTTATGGAAGGGCAGCTGTTCGACCCAGATGAAAAACTTATCGCACGAGCTACCGGCAGCGCGATGTTATTCGACTTCAAAACGTGAGGCGCCCTCAAATTAGGTTTCAAGTAACAACCTAATTAGCTCAGGGATTGTGAGCTCTATCCCCAGACTGTGTCTGATCGCAATTTTTCTTCGTTAATTCAGCTATAGACTTACATGCCGTGATTCGGTGAAAATGGATATTTAGTTGCTTTAAGAAACGAAATAGTGTTAAGGAACATGAGCTGAAGTAAATTCGAGCTGGCAACAAACCGGCGTGACGAAGGAGAGAACCTTATGAGTGTGACTGTCGATTTCTATTACGACCTGGTGAGCCCAAACACCTATATGGCAAATCAGGTCGTTCCCGATTTGGCCAAACGTACCGGGGCGCAGTTCACCTATATTCCAGTTCTACTCGGCGGGATTATGAAAGCGACAGGCAACACCCCGCCTTTCATTTTGCATGCGCCAGTAAAGGAAAAGATGGCCTATGGCGCGCTCGAACTTGAGCGGTTTGTGAAAAGGCACGCGCTTCGTCGCTATAAGTTCAACACGCATTTTCCAATGAACTCTCTCCTCATGATGCGCGGCGCAATCGCTGCGGAAAATCAGGGAAATCTGCTCGCGTATTTGAATGCGGGTGAGCGCCTGGTTTGGGAACAGGGTCTGAAAATGGACGATCCGGAGGTTTTTGTGGCTGGGTTTACGGCAGAGGGTCTGAACGGTGCCGAGCTGCTTGAAAGCACACAAGACGCTGACGTGAAGCGGCGTCTAATAGCGAATACCGAGGCGGCCGTGGCACGGGGTGTTTTTGGGGTGCCGACATTCTTTGTTGGAGACGAGATGTATTTTGGGAAAGACCGCCTTAACGATCTTGAACAAGAGATCGTATCGAACCGCTAGGTTCACGTGGATCTGTCGTGTTGGGTCCGGTCTTATCGTCTGCCGGCTCGTGTCAATCGCGGTTCAGACTTTGTCATAAAAGCCTGTTTCCTCTAATCAAAAAATATGGCTCGAACATCTCTCAAACACCTTCCATGCTCCATCGCCCAATTTGCTGAGGCGATGGGAGACAAATGGAGCTTCATGATTGTCCGGGATGCGATGACCGGGGTGACGACGTTTTCTGGCTTTGAAAGAAGCCTCGGCATCGCGAAGAACGTGCTGACTGATCGCCTCAATCATCTGATCGAAAACGATATCCTTGCACGACGGCAACCGAAGGCAGATGTGGAGAGATACGAATATGTCCTCACGCAACGTGGTATTGCGCTTTTGCCGGTCGCAGCTGCCATTATTGAATGGAGCAATGACTGGATATTTGGACCGGGCCGAGAACCGTTCAAACTCGTTGAGCGTTCAACTGGCGCGCCTGTTCAAAGCATAGCGATTCTGTCGCGCGAAGGAAAATACCTGCGACCGCATGACGTGATGTTTGCCGATGGTCCCGGTGCGCGAAAACCTGTTCAATCGAAGAAACCATAGATGCTTTGTCCGAGTAACGTTTCGCCAAAGACGATGCGTTTTGGGGCGTCATCAGCCAATGCACCGCGTTTTCCATCAACGTGCCGCTCTTCGGTGATGGAACGATCTGCAATTTCGATTCAGACGAAACGTCTGAGCAGCAAGCAGACGCGGTCATTAGATCCAACGCTTCAAAGCAGGCATCACACCGAGCACCATGACCGGCACCATGATGGCGCTCATGATCAAGGTTTGCGCCCAAGTCGGATGGGGCGAAAGCCATGGCTCCAGCAAGACCGCGATGGTCGTCAAAACCGGATAAACCCCAAGCCAAGTTAGAGAAACGAGGCGGCCCGGGCCGCCTCGTTTGATAAAAGTTTGAATCAACATCCGCATTAAACCGTCTCCAGCGCCATCATATTTTCTTCCAGGTGCGCCATCGATGTCGTGCCAGGAATGACGATGATATTGGGAGAGCGTTGAAGCAGCCAACGAAGCGCGGCGACTGGATCCAGTTTGGCGCCAGGCTGCATAGGGTTGGCCCCAAGTGGTCCGTACGGAATGTAAGCGATCCCGTTTTCGGCGGAAAAATCCACGAGGCTGTTATCGTCTTGTTCGGCGATATTGAACCGGTTCTGGACGCTGGCAATCGGCGCAACGCTCATGGCGCGTTTAAGCTGGCTTTGATCGACATTGGACAATCCGATATGGCGGATTAGCCCGTCTTGCTGCGCCTGAGCCAGGGCTTCAACTGATGTTTCGATGGGGGTGTTCGGATCGACCCGGTGCAGCTGAAACAAATCAATTGTGTCTCGGCGTACGTTGACCCGGGCTTTCAGGATTTGGCGACGTAGGGTTTCGGGTGAACCATCGACGACTATGCGCCCAGGTGCTGGCTTGTCGACGCCGCCCTTTGTGGCGATCACGACGTTGCGCCCCTCAAGTGCCTCACCAACGATTTGATCCGCTGTCTGAGGTCCATAAGCCCACGCGCTATCAAAGAAAGTGACGCCCAAATCGGCGGCGCGTCGCAACAGAGCCATGCCGCCCGTCCAATCGCTGTAGGACCCAAAGTTTCCAGGTTGCCCGGTTAGGCGCATCGCCCCAAATCCGAGCCGGTTGACCGCAATGTCTCCCCCCAATCGAAATGTGTCTGCGTGTGTAAGTGTATTGACCATGATTTTCTCCGTTTCTAGTCGGCGTGATTGCCGATGCGGAGAAAATGATGGATCTGAAGTAATTCGGTAGATGATTAATAAGAGTTTTTGTTATACGTTAGGCAAATGAGCAGAAGCCTTGATCGATTGTCACTGTTGGCCACGTTTGTTCGCATTGCAGAACGGGGCTCGATATCTGCGGCGGCCAGAGACCTTGGGCTATCGCAGGCCTCGGCAAGCCGGCATTTGAGCGAGCTAGAAACTCGCCTCGGCACCGTCCTGATTGAGCGAACCACGCATAGTCTCTCGCTAACCGAGGCCGGCGATTCGGCGCTGGAAGAGGCCCGTGATTTGCTAAATGGCTGGTCATCGCTCACCGAGCGATTTGATGATTCCTCTGACCTTTCAGGCACTTTGCGCGTCGTGGCCCCCATCGCACTTGGGCAACGCCATTTGATTGACGCCACCCTGGACTGGCAACGCGCCAATCCGAGCTTGCAGATCAACTGGCAACTTGATGATAGCGAACTCAACCTCGCCGAAACGGGGGCCGATGTCTGGATTCGGATTGGCCGTCCGCGAGATGATCGTCTGGTTGTTCGCGATCTGGTGGGCGTTGAACGGCTGGTCGCGGCTCACCCCGATTTGGTAGAACCCGTCGCAACACGCGATCCACGGTCTCTGGAACAGCTTCCAGCCGTTTCCCTGTTGCCGTTCGAAGGAAATCAACTTCCGCTGACCCACAAAAATGGGTCTATAGTCTCCGTTCGCGCGAATAGCCGGTTCGTCACCAATAATATCTTTGCCGCGCTGAATGCGGTCAAAAAGGGTCTCGGTTATGCGATCATACCGAGATGGCTCATCGCGGACGAGCTCAAGGCCGGGACTTTGATAGACGTCCTTTCAGACTGGCGCGCGCCAACGCTGACCATCACGGCTTGCTATTTGCCGTCTCGGCGACAATCGCGCGCGCTCAACGCCTTTCTCGAAATCGCACATACCGGGTTGCTCGATTTGGTAGACACCTGATCGTCAAAGCGCGCCAAAGCAGACGAACAGTGCATAGCTTGATGATCTATTGCGTCAGATCTTCCAACTCGCCGCTTGGACGTAACATCGCTTGGACCATCCGCACCAACTCATCTTCGAACTCCTGACGCTTCAGAAGATGCGGCGCATCAATGGTCGCTGTTAGGATCGTCCATAAAACCGCGCGTGTGAGTACAAATGCGGACGTTTCGGTCAGCGCGCGTGTCGCCCCTGATCGACGAACCGCTTTCGCCAAGAGTTTGGCAATGGCATCGACCGGTAAAGTCCGCGCCTCTGCCGTCGAGCGTGTCGCCATCAATACTCTAATAAGCGCCGCGTTGTGCTTTGCATCGGCAAATGACTTGATGAAGGCGCGCATCATTTGGCGCGTCGCGTCCTCCGCCAAATCGCCATCGGCTTTTTCGATCGCCTCGGCGACAAGATTGAACCGCTGCTCGATATCTTGCTCAGCAATCGCCACGAAGATCGCCGTTTTGTTCGGAAAGTATTGATACAGCGTACCAATCGACACGCCCGCGCGCTCGGCGATGTGATTAGTCGAAATCTGCTCAATCTCAGAGCGCTCCAAGAGCTGAGTAGTGGCTTCCAAAATCGTGGAGACGGATTGCTTGGCGCGCGCCTGTTTCGCATTTTTTCTCATTTTTACAGGGGGTTGCATTTTGCTCTTTCCTCGAAAAACCCACTGCCAAAAAGCGAGTAGAAAATTGAGTATTGCTCACATTAAGATCTGACACAAGACACGTGGCGGGCGCGATCCCTAAGCACTGGAGCAAGAGAATGATGAGACCGTTATTGATTGTGATCGGATTTTTGGCCGTGTTTATTGCTGCGGCCGCTTACTACATTCTCTTCACGGGCCCGCCGCTGCATAAGCCTTCTGATCTGTCGGATTTCATCGACACGCCCGAGAGCCCTATTCTCGTCTCCGATATATCCGCCATCGCGGCTGACACGCAAATCGATCGCGATGTCGGAATCGTACTGAGCGATGGCACGCGTTTATCGGCAAACGTGTTTCGCCCGAAAGCTGAGGGTCTGTATCCCGTGGTCATGGCGTTTACGGCCTATCACAAGGATGAGACACCGCTTCAATATCCTGATTATCTCCGCTTGAACGCCACGGCGGAATATGATTCCGGAACTATCCGTGTCAGCGAGTGGACGCCCTGGGAGGCGCCCGACCCGGCCTATTGGGTCAGCCAAGGCTATGCGGTCGTGATCGTTGATAGTCGCGGTTACGGCCTCTCTGAAGGCACGGCCGGGGTGCTGAGCATTCAGGACCGCTATGATTTCCATGATGCCATCACCTGGGCGGGTACCCAGTCCTGGAGCACGGGTGATGTTGGCCTAACCGGCGTGTCCTACCTCGCCATCGCTCAATGGATTGCAGGAGCGGACGCGCCCGTGCACTTGAAAGCGATCATGCCATGGGAAGGCCAGAGCGACAATTTTCGGGAAGTCCTATTCCATGGCGGTGTGCCCGAAACCGCGTTCACGAATTTCTGGCTAACCCGCGTGCGCAGCAAGGCCAATAAAACCAGCCTGCCACCGCATCGGATCATGCGGTTCGCTGGAGCGCGGCCGATGCTGATGAAACGCGTCTCTGCCCGCGCGGCGCCGTCTGGCATTTCTTTGGAGGACATCACTGTCCCGGCGCTTATCTGCGCCAGCTGGTCAGATCATGGTATGCATACGCGCGGGTCCTTTGAAGGGTTCAAGCAAATCCCTTCGACGCAAAAGTGGGTCTATACCCATGGCCAGCCAAAATGGGATGTCTATTATAGCGACGAGGCAAAAGCCGTTCAGACGGCATTCTTCGATCATTTCTTGAAGGGCGAGGAAAACGGGTTTGATCAGCGCCCATCCGTACGCCTGGAAGTGCGCGAAACGCGCTCAGATTATTCGGTCCGCTATGAAGATGATTGGCCTCTGGCTTCCACCGTCGCAACGCCATTATACCTGGCTTCAGACGGTCGACTGGATGATGCCCCGTTCGTATCGGCCCAGAGCGAAACCTATGCCGCACCCGAGGGCGCCGTCGGGTTCCGTAAAACCTTCGCCGAAGACACGGAAATGACTGGCAATATGAAACTCAGACTTTGGGTTGAAGCTGAGGGCGCGAAGGACATGGATCTGTTTGTTGCAATCAAGAAGTATGATGCAGACGGAAAAGAGGTCACCTTCTATGGCAAAGCCGGATATGCCAAAACGCCAGTTGCGCTGGGATGGTTACGTGTTTCACAACGCGAGCTTGATCTGGACCGATCGACGCCGCTTCAGCCCTTCCTCAAACATGAGCGCAGTCTGAAGCTCTCACGAGGTGAAGTGGTTCCGATCGAAGTCGAAATCCTGCCAAGCAGCACCCTGTTTCGGGCGGGCGAAACGCTTGAGGTTGCTATCCAGGGGCATGATCATTTCAAGCACCACGCGCTCGCTCATGAGAAGATCGTCAATCAAGGCCGCCACGTCATTCACTTTGGAGGCGAATATGACTCACATCTCCTGGTACCAATAATTCCGCGCGGAGGCGCCTCTTGAAAGAGCAAGCGTAGACAATCGAATTTACACTCGTCCACTAAACCAATCGACCATCTCCTGAGGCTTCTGACTGAAATATCGATACCCTTCATACCTTACCGGCGTGCCTTCAATCCAAAGCAGCTTTTTGTCGGCATTGGGTAGCTTATCGTAAATCCCCTGAGCGTCAGAAGGCTTAGTGGTCATATCGTCCTTCACCTGAACCACCATCGTTGGCACGGTGACCGCGTGCGCACGGGCGATGGCATTGGAATCTGTATGCCGAAAGCTCGAATAATAAGCGTATCGCTCATTGAATTTTTCGACGGCGTTCTCGACCCCATTGTCGATCAATGCGCGTTCTATAAATGGCGCCGCCGATAGCGGTTGGAGCGCGATCATGCATTTGATGTGAGCGAATTCTTCTGGATGCTTTTCCATCGCGATGAAGGTGGAGTTGCAGCCCATACACAGACTGTGAAGTCCGACCTTCGCGTTGGGCATACGCGCCTTGGCATAGCGGACCGAGCCGATCACGTCGCGCCACTCAATCGCGCCAACCCCCGTAATGCTGCCGGCGCCGTCTGCGGAATGGCCGTGCCCGCGCAGGTCATAGGTCAGAATGTTAAACCCGGCCTCATGAAGCGCTTTATACGCGTCGATGAAATTCACTTCGAAACCGCCATTACCTGTCCACGGCTCCAAGTGGCCGGCATAGCCGTAACGGTTGGCGCCTATGAAGTGGTTGCAGATGATGAGCTTGTCGCTGCCTTCCCGTGGGATGAACCATCCATCCAGCATGACGCCATCCATGGCGGGGAAGAACACGTCTTCATAGTCGAGGCCATAATCTGAAGGGCGCCGAAGGATCGGGGTGCGGAATGAGTAGCTTACACCTTTAGCGATTTGATCGATCAGGGCTGATTCTTGTTCTGGGGTCATCATGGCATGGCTCTTTTGGGATTCGGATTGAGATTGCGCGGGAAGGGAAACGGACGCCCCAGCAGCGAGGGCTAGAGCGCTAAACTCACGACGCGAGAGATTGAGGTTTGTATCTGGCATTTTACATTTCAATATATTTTGTAAAGTATCGTCTACTTGACATTTTGTTCGATAATGTCAAGTGAGAAAATTATGACCGATACAGAAGCGCAAGTTCTCGATGCGACGATCCGAGCTGTCTCTGATCTGGGTATGCGAAAAACATCAATGAGTGATATTGCGTCGCGCGCCGACGTTTCGCGACAGACCGTGTACAATTTGTTCGGCACCAAAGACGCCATCTTTCATGCTGCAATTGAATATATGGGCGAGCAATGGCGCCAAAATGCGCGAAAGCGACTGGTGAAATGCGATACGCTGTCTGGACAATTGGATGTGCTGATCAAAGTCTTCGCGATGGATGCCTTCAAATTCAGTCATTCGTCTTCGTTTTCGACCGACATGTTCGTTGAGGCCTATCTTTCGGCGCCTAACGCGATCGAACACTTCATCGCGGAGAACAGAAAACTCTATCGGGAAGTGTTTGAGCCGTATGACACCGTCCTTTCGACGAAAAACAGCTCTGCAAAAATCTTGGCGGATCACTTTGACATGGTGTGCAGATCCTATATCCGCGACGCCCGATCGCTCAATCATCTGCGCGAACTGACCTCAACACACAAAGAACTCATTCTGGCTGCGGTACGCGATTAAATTCGTGATGTGAGCAATTGCAGAGACAAGCTCAGCGGTCCGAGTGCTGAATTAAGATGGCTTCGGCGTTTTAAACATTTGAATTGTCCGTCAGCTGGCAAACGCTATATGCCTTCCGGACACTCAAGCCCGCATCCAGAAATGATGGAGAACGCCGTGATGAAGCGACTATTTTCTGCCCTTACGATTGGGATCGCACTCGCGTGGACGACCTCCGCTCAAGAGCCATATGAACCAAGGCCGCTCGAGGAATTGTTGATCGCGGACGTTTCCTACAATGAGGACATTCCAACCCCCGCAGACGTCACCGGTTACGAGGTTGGGGAAATCATCTGGCCACATGAACTGGTCATTCAATATGTCCGAACCGTGGATGCCGTCTCCGATCGTATGATGGTCGAGCAAGTCTCGGAGAGTCATCTCGGACGTCCAATCCTCGCAATATATGTCTCTAGTCCAGAAAACCTGGCACGACTTGAAGAGATTAAAGCGGGTCGTGCGGCGGTCCTCACCGGTGATGCTCCGGGGGTCGACATAGGCGTGCACCAGATCAATTATGGTGTGCATGGATCAGAACCGTCATCTTATGATTCCGCCCCTTTAATGGTGTATCATCTCGCAGCCGCGCAGGATGCAGCCACAGAGTCTTTGCTCAACGACAATCTTGTGATCCTGATGACGACGCTCAATCCAGATGGCGCGAGCCGAATGGCGAACTGGGTCAATTCTCATCGCGCCGCCGTGCCCGTCGCCTATCCATCGCACAGAGAGCATACCGGCTTTTTTGCAGGCGGTCGGACCAATCATTATTTCTTTGATCTCAATCGGCAATGGCTCCCCGTCGCGCAACCAGAGCATCGTGGGCTTGTGCCGCACATTCAGGAATGGCTACCGCTGCTCGTCGTCGACAAGCATGAGATGGGATCAAACTCGACCTTCTTTTTCAGCCCGGCCGCGGAGGATCAAATCAATCCACTGTTCGATGAAGAAGTCTATCAAATCACCGCGGAGCTCAGCGAAAGCCTTTACGACGTGTTTGATGGCCTGGGCCAACTCTCCGTCAGTCAGGAATTCTTCCCGAATTATTATCTCGGATATGGCTCGAGCTATCCAAGTCTATTGGGAGCCGTTCCATTCTTGTTCGAACAGGGATCGGCCCGAGGCATGGTACAAGATACAGACAATGGTTTTAAACGCTATGACCAGACGATCCTGGAACAGTTTCAAGCGGCCGTCGCCTTGCTGGGAGAGGCGGCGCAGCAACGCGAGCGACTGCAAGCGTTCCAACAACGCTGGTTCGCCGACTCCTCTGATAAAGCCCGAGCAAACCCAACCAAGGCTTATGTGTTCACATCGAACGATCAGGGGCGGTTTGCGCACTTCCTCGATCTGCTGAACGCACACGCGATTGATGTTCGCTTCTTGGAGTCGGATCAGACGATTGATGGGACACTCTATCCCGCCAATCGAAGCGCTGTCGTCTATCTGGATCAAGCGCGATACGCGCTGATTGAGGGTATATTCGCCGTTCAAACTCCACCTGAAGATCAAGTCGTGTTTTACGACATTTCGGGCTGGACTCTGCCACATGCATTCGGTCTCAAACATGCCGCGTTGAACGCCCGCCAAGCGGGACGGATCGATGCTGGCACAGCCGCTTCCACGGCGGGGCTCAGCGCGCCCATTCTGCCACCCGCGCCAGGAGATGATGTCCTGGCCTATGTCATCGACTGGTCACACTTCAATGCCCCGCGTGCCGTCAACCGGATCTTGCGCCACGAGCTGCGGGCCAAAGTGATCCCCGATCCCGTACGCCTGGAAACGCCAAACGGTTTTGTTGATGTCCCGCGTGGCGCCGTCCTCGTACCAACGCGCCGCCAAGACATGTCTGCGGACGACATATACGCGTTGATCGTGCGGGCCGTTGAGGAAGATGGCGTTACCGTCCACGCATCGCTCACCTCAAGAACGCCTTCCGGCTCAGATCTGGGTGGTTTCAGCGTGGACGCGCTGGAAGCCCCTAAAGTCTTACTTCTGACAGGACGCGCGGGTGCAAGCGGTGTGTCTGACAACGATGCCGGGGAGGTTTGGCATTATCTCGATCAAATGCTGCATATCCCGGTGACGATGATTGATGTCACCAATGTCAATTCGCGGCATCTTTCAGACCACACTCATATCATCGCTGTTGGCGGGGCTTATGGGGCCCTTTCTGACGGCTTTGTTGATACGCTGAAATCCTGGATCCGCGATGGCGGCGTGTTCATTGGCACGCAGTCGGGTGCCGAATGGGCCGTTGCGCAAGGACTCGCGGACATCGACATGCTGGGCGTGGAGCGAGTCGATGAGGAGGCCGAGGCGAAAGAAGACGAAGATGAAAAGGACCCACCCGCGCCGGTCTCCTATGAAGACAAATTGGATTATGATCGTCAGGAACGCATCACTGGTGCCGTTTTCGCGGGCGTAATTGATCCCACCCATCCATTGGGCTTCGGATATGATGGCAATGAGATCTTCGTGCACAAAGAAGGCGAAAAAGGTTTCGAGCCGGGTGACAACCCGTTTGGGATCGTTGTCCGCTACGCCGATACCCCGCTGGCGTCTGGCTATGCGTCTGCGACCAATCTCGAACGTCTGTCAGGGAAAGGTATGCTCGCGGCGGAACGCGTTGGTGCGGGTTCGGTCATCTTGTTCGCGGACAATCCAAACTTCCGCGCCTATTGGCTGGGCACCAAACGCCTGTTCTCGAACAGTCTGTTCTTCGCAAGAGCGTTCTCGAGCCCGGCGCCGCGGCCGGAAAAGTAGACGACGTCGAACCTGAGTTCCCTCAGTGAGTCTTGTCTCCTGTTTTAGACAGGAGGCGCCATCTCCGCCAACATCCGCTTACAGGATTTAGGAGGTGGCAAAGACGTCTCCCGAACACAGCCCAAAACGGTCGCCGATACCTCACCTGTATCCGTCCAAACGTCACCCATTCCCCGGTCCAATCCGACCCAGCTCAGGCCCGGTTTAGGCTATGCGCGATGTCCCGCGACGACCGCCCCACGCTCGACCGCGCCTGGCCGATCATTTGTCAGCTGATCAGCCTGTTGCGAGTCTATGTCCCACGGCTCGCACCGATCGCGCCCGATCGGGTTAAATGGCAGCATCTGACCCGTTTGGCAGAAAGCCTGATACGGCGCTGGCTGGTCTTGAACGCCTGCCAGGAGTCCGGCTGGCCGCACGTGCGCGTGCGGGCGACCCGGTTGGCACCGGTGCGCTCCTGCGCCAGTCGGCAAGCCCAGCAACCGGCGAACCGGCCACCACGATTCCCTCTTGAAGAAGCCGAGCGTCCTCTGGCGCGTCTGACGCTCACGCCGGATTTCGAGGGGAGCTCACGCTTTGCCAATTCGGACGAGAGGTACCCAATGCGCCGTTTCAATCCCGCCAGACTGCAACGGCGACTGGCGGCGCTGACGGACGTGATGAACGATCCCGTGCGTCACACAGCGCGCATGATCCGGTGGCTGGCGCGGGCCGCCGCGCGGCGCCAGCAGGGGACCGGTCGCATTTGCCCGTTTCGGGTCGGCTGGCCGCCTGGCGCCTCGCGATATCAACAAAAGCAAGACCCTGTGCGGCAGGACCTGTTGAGCTGGTTGAATATCCTGGCCCGGGAAGCGGTCGAACGGCGGCCGCCCTGAGGCGCATACCGGATCTGCAGTTTTCTCGCTTTTACCCGTTCTGGTCGCTTGTCTCGCGGCCCGAGTCTGATGACACTTGCCCGGATGGGCTCCGAAACACACCACTCGCTCGAAGACGCGCGTGCGCTGTTACAGCGTATCTATGGCTATGAGGATTTTCGGGGCCTGCAGGCGGCGGTCATTAAGGACGTCCTGGCCGGCCGGGACGGGCTCGCGGTCTTGCCGACCGGGGGCGGCAAGTCGCTCTGCTATCAGATTCCCTCCATATTGCGGGACGGCGTCGGGCTAATCATCTCGCCTTTGATCGCCCTGATGGCGGATCAGGTGGATGCGCTGAAGGCGTTGGGCGTGCGGGCCGAACGGCTGGATTCCTCGATTCCGCATGAGGATCGCGTGGCGGCGCTGAAAGCGGCGCATAATGGTGAGATGGACATGCTTTATGTCTCGCCGGAAGGCCTGTCGGGCGGTCTGTTGAGTGCGTTGAGCAAATTGTGCGTGTCGCTGATTGCGGTGGATGAAGCCCACTGTGTCAGTCAATGGGGTCATGATTTTCGTCCCGATTATCGCGCGCTGGGACGGTTGAAATCGGCTTTTGCCGGGGTGCCGCGTCTGGCTGTGACCGCAACGGCGGATGCAAGGACGCGGGCCGACATATTGGAGCAGCTCGATCTGACCGATCCAGCGGTCCATGTCGCCAGTTTTGACCGCCCCAACCTGATTCTTGGCGCGGAGCCGAAGGCCGGCAACAAAACCGATCGCCTGGTCGGCCTGGTGCGTGCCCACAAGGGCGAAAGCGGCATCATCTATGCCGCCACCCGAAAGGGCACGGAGCAATTGGCAGAAGCGCTGGAAAAACAGGGCATTGCCGCGCTCGCCTATCATGCCGGGCTGGAGCCAGCGGACCGGGCTGAGCGGCAGCGACGCTTCCTGCTCGAGGATGGCCTGGTCATGTGCGCCACCGTGGCCTTCGGGATGGGGGTGGACAAACCGGATGTGCGCTTTGTCATCCATGCCGATCCGCCCAAGACGATCGAGGCCTATTGGCAGGAAGTCGGGCGGGCTGGCCGCGATGGCGAACCGGCAGAGGGCTATGCGCTGTTCGGTCCGGCCGATCTCCGCCGCAGCCTGATGTGGAGCTATGACAGCGACGCGGAGGAAGCGATCAAGCGAGTCCAGATCAACAAGACGCGGCAATTATTTGCGCTGCTCAACGGCGATGCCTGCCGGCGCCAGGCGGTGCGGCACTATTTTGGTGAGACCGATGCAGAACCGTGCGGAACCTGCGACAATTGCCAGTCAGAAGCCCGCGATCATTTTGACGCGACGCGCTGGGCCCAGATGGCGGTGTCGGCGGTGTTGCGCTGTGGTCAGAAGATTGGCCGCGGGCGATTGATCATCCACCTGCTTGGCCAGGCCAAGGATGGCTTTGATCAGGATCTGTCGCAGCAATCGACGTATGGGATTGGTGCAGACTTGCCGAAATCCGGATGGAGTGCGGTGTTTGATGAGCTGCTCTTCACGGGCTTGCTGGCCGAGGGCGGCGAGGTGATGCGACCGTTCATCTTTGTGCCGGATCATGCGGCGGTGAAAACCCTGTTCAAGGGCGACCATGAGGTCTTGTTGAAATCGGATCCGGCCGTGCGCCGGACCCGCAGCCGGGGTCGCAAAGTGTCCGGCGCAGCCTTTGCCGATCTGTCCTCGCGCGACCGCGAATTGTTCGATCTGCTTCGCAATTGGCGAGTCGAAATGGCCAAAGCCAAAGGGGTGCCGCCTTATGTCATTTTTCATGACAAGACGCTCGCCACCATCGCAACGGAACGCCCGGCGGATCCGGCGGAACTGTTGCAGATTTCCGGTGTCGGAGAGAAGAAAGCCGGACGCTATGGTGAAGACATTGCGCGGATTGTGCGCGAGGCGGCATAGCAGGTCTGTGAACGGCGGAGCTGACACGCGCGGTTTATCAGTCTAAGCGGCGGCCATGTCTGCGGTGTCCGTCTCCCGATCGCACGTGATGCGCCTTGCCATACCGGTTATGCTGGCCCAGGCGGCGATTGCGGCCACTGGCGTCGTCGATACCGCAGTGATGGGTCTGTACGGCGACAAGTCCGATCTTGCCGCGGTAGCGATTGCCAGCGTCGCCTTCAGCTTCATCTATTGGGGCTTTGGATTCTTGCGCATGGCGACCACCGGCCTGGTGGCACAAGCGCTCGGCCGTTCTGATCAGGCTGAAGCACGCGCCACATTGCAGCGTGGCCTGCTCATCGGCGCCGCGTTCGGGCTGGTGATCTTCCTGCTCTCGCCGCTGCTGCGGATGGGGGTGTTTCTGCCGTTCGGGGCAGAACCGGATGTGGTGGATCTCGCCGATGGCTATTTCGCGGCACGGGTCTGGGGCGCCCCAGCGCTGCTGACGCAATATGCGATCACAGGCTGGCTGCTCGGCACCGGCCGCACCGGCGCCTTGCTGGCCATGCAGGTCGTAATGAACGGGGTGAATATTGTCCTCGATATCTGGTTCGTGGCCGGCCTTGGCTGGGGGCCGACTGGGATCGGCGCCGGAACCGCGATTGCGGAATGGGTGGCGCTGCTCTTCGGGTTGGGACTGGTCTGGCGCAGTCTCAAGCCGGAAGCTGGCCTGTTCGATCGTGCCGCGTTGCTGGCGCTGTTCAATGCCAATCGCGACATCCTCATTCGGACATTGGCGTTGCTGTTTGCCTTCGCCTGGTTCGTCCGCTCGGGCGCACAGATGGGGACGGCGCAGCTGGCCGGAAACGAAGTCCTGCTGCAATTCATCACCGTCGCCGCGTTTGTCCTTGATGGCTTTGCCTTTGTTGCTGAAAAGGAAGTCGGCGAAGCCTATGGCGCGCGGGACCCGGCGCGCCTGCGTCGCGCCATGCGGGTAACCACAGAGCTGGCCTTCGGATTCGGCCTCATCATCAGCGCACTCTACCTGTTTGGTGGGGGTGCGATTATCTCCGGATTTATCAGCGACCCGGATGCCCGCGACGCGGCGTTGACCTATTTGCCTTATTGTGCCGCGGTTCCGATCATCGGCGTTGCGGCCTATCAACTGGACGGATTCTTCCTCGGCGCGACGCAGGGGCGTGCGATGCGCAACGCGGCGATTTTCGTGACGGTCGTTTATGTTGCGCTGGATCTGATATTGCGGCCGCTATTTGGGAATGCCGGTGTGTGGATCGCCTTTCTCGGCATGTACGTCTTCCGCGCGGCGGCCCTTGGCTGGTATCTGCCCAGCCTTATGCGGGCGACGGCAAGTCCGCCCCCACCGCAGCCGCAACAGAGCTGAACCCGTCCGCCTGCAGGCGAGCGGCCAGATCTGCATTGATGCGCGCCACCAGACCGGGGCCGTGATAGATCAAGGCGGAGTAAAGCTGCACCGCGTGCGCCCCTGCGCGGATCTTTGCATAGGCGTCGGCACCAGAACGGATGCCCCCACACCCGATCAGATCGAACTCGCCGATCAGCTCGGACGCAATGTCCTTCAGGACCCGTGTCGACTTTTCCATCAGCGGTGCGCCGGAGAGGCCGCCCGCCTCGGTCTGACCCGGACTCCGCAGGCCGGCAGGCCGATCAATCGTCGTGTTGGAAATGATCAGGCCGGACAACCAATGGCCCTCGGTGCGAATGACCTGAATAATGTCTGCCAGGGCGGCGTCATCGAGATCGGGTGCCAGCTTGAGGAAGACTGGCTTCGCGCCTTCGTCATGATCACCAAGATCCGTTGCATGGGCGGATTGGGCGGCGATCTGCGCACGTTGGCAGCGCGTCAGCAGTTCCTGAAGGGCGCTTTTATCCTGCAAACCGCGCAGGCCGGGTGTGTTCGGGCTAGAGACATTGATCGTGATATAGTTGCAGACCGGGTAAACCGTCGCGATGCCGATTTCATAGTCCGCGATAAAATCCTTGCTGGTCTTGTTTGCGCCGACATTGGCCCCAACCGGACAATTCGGCCCCGGTGGCGCGCGGCGAAGGCGTCTGACGAAATAGTCCAGGCCGTGATTGTTAAAGCCCAGACGATTGATCACGCCCTGGTCGTCTCTCAGGCGAAAGACGCGCGGTTTTGGGTTCCCGGGTTGCGGTTTTGGCGTGACGGACCCGCATTCCAGAAACCCGAACCCAAACCGCGCCATCGGGCCATGTACTTCGGCATTCTTGTCAAATCCAGCGGCCAGTCCCACAGGATTAGACAATTGCAGATCAGAGACCGGCAGTCTGACCGGTGTGTTCCACGATGCGGGCGAGATGTTCGGCAATCCAACCCCGAGCTTGAGTCCCTTAAGAGTCGCGGTATGCGCGGCCTCGGGCGGCAGCTGCTTGACCAGGGGCAGCGCAAGGTCGGCCAGGCTCATGGGTCAATATCGCCGGGCAGGGCGGGCACGCCGTCCGCGCCCAAAGCCAGGATCCATGTGCGTTTCGCGGCATCAATGCGCAGGGTCGAGTAGAGGTGCGGGAACAATTGTCCACCGCGACTTTCCTCCCAGCGAACAGGACTGCCCATTTCCTCGACTACATATTCGAGCAGCCGCACATTGTCCTGGTTCGGATAATGGAGCCTTAGAGTTTCAGCGACTTGTGCCCGCGTCGACAGGTGAACATAGCCATCGCCTTCGTCGAGCGCGGTTTGGGTATATCCCAGCGTTTCAGCGGTTTGCCAGTCCGCGGCGCTCAGGATCTTGTAGACGAAGGTGCGTTGCAACATGACCATGGCCGCCTTCTGCCGCGTTTTGCCCTGATAAAGCAAGCCGTTCGAGGTGAAGTTGATAGGACATTATTCCTATGTTACGAAATTTTCTCCGTTTTCAGCGTCAGGATGACTCGATCATGCAACATGGGGACATCTGGCGCGGTGTCGATCGACTGGCTCACAAGCATGGGATGAGCCCGTCACGACTGGCCAAGCTTGCCGGTCTGGATGCGACGGCGTTCAACAAATCCAAGCGCGTCTCCAAGACGGGACGACTGCGTTGGCCGTCTACGGAAAGCTTGGCCCGGGCGCTGGCCGCGGTGGATGAAGAGTTCAGCGATTTCGCCAGACTGGTCGACGAACGCAATGAGAAATTGGTGGCTAAGTTTCAACTCTCGCAGGCGTCAATTGCCGGACAATTCGATTCTGCTGGCCGTCCGACCGGGTCAGGCTGGAAATCGGTTGAAATCGTCTATCCGGATATGGCCGCGGACACATTTGTCCTGGTCGTATTAGACGATCATATGGCGCCGGTCTATCAGACCGGAGATCGATTGATCGTCTCGCCAACCGCTCGAATCCGACCGCTCGATCGGGTTATCGCAATGCATGAAAACGGGAACGCTAGGATTTATGAGATAGGGCAGTTATCCGCGACAACCGTTACTCTGACCACTCTATATCCGACGCGCGCAAATCAGGCGTTTGCAAAGACGGATTTGGCCTGGATTGCACGCATTCTCTGGGTCAGCAGGTAAACCCATGGCCCATGAGACGAGAATTCCAGTTTTTATCGGCCAGAGACTTGCGCGATAGGCGCGTCTTGTGGAAGGACGTTCCGCTATGGACTGGGACAAGCTGAAATCTTTCCATGCAGCCGCAGAAGCGGGCAGTCTGACAGCCGCTGGTGAGCGGCTGGGCATTTCGCAATCGGCAGTCTCGCGGCAAATTGCAGCGCTGGAGGAGCAGCTGGGCGTCTCCCTGTTTCAGCGCCATGCACGCGGCCTTGTGCTGACAGATGCAGGCCATACGTTACATAGATCAACCGTGGACATGGCGACTGCGGCGCAAGGGGCCAGCGCGGCCTTGCGGGATCAGCAGGACGTCGCCCAGGGCGAGTTGATCGTAACCGCGCCGGTGGCGTTTGGGTCAACCTGGCTGGTGCCCAGACTGGGGCATTTTGTGGAACAAAATCCCGGCATGCGGATCGATTTGCGTCTGGATGATGGCGAACATTACGATCTGCTAAAACTCGAGGCCGAATGCGCCATTCGGCTCTGGGCTGCAGACAAGGCCGATCTGATTCAGCGCAAGCTGGCCACGGTCGCAACCAATCTCTATGCCGCACCGGAATATATCAAGGAACATGGCATGCCGCGGACGCCGCAGGATCTCGATAATCATCGGATCATTGCCTATGGCCAGACGGACAGCCCGATCCGGGCGATGAGCTTTGCTGAACGCGTCGGGCGCGACGATGCCGGGCCCCGCAAGGCGGCGCTGACGGTGAATAATGTCTCCGCCATGCTGCGCGCGGCCGAAGCCGGGCTCGGGATTGCCGATTTACCGGACTATATGGTCAGTGCGGTGCCCCGTCTGGTGCGGGTGCTGGAAGATTTTACCGGACCGACTTTTGACCTGTATTTCATTTATCCGAGCGATTTGAAACGCTCCAAGCGGATCGGTGCGTTCCGGGACTTTTTGACCGGTGAAGTCGACGCATTCCGCGCCTCACCCTTGCGTCAATGAATATGAACTTCGTGTAATCTATGCAATACCGCATACAATTATTGCGGACATGCATGTTGCAATCACAACCAAAGAGCCCATATAGCCTCCGTGTTGAGGTTCCGGACACTTCCCAATCATTCCTCCGATTGGGCGTTTCCTCCCCCAGACGGAACCAAACTCCAAGGGCCTGGCCGCGTATCGCGCCGGGCCCTTTTTTCTGTCTGAAGGTCGCTAGAACGGCACGCCATCATCGGCTTCGCCGGGACCGCCAGGCGCGAGATCGGCAAATCCGAAGACACGAGCATCGTGCAAATGGCTCGGCCGCACGGTTGCCAGCGCATGCGCCATGACCTGGCGAACGCCGGGTTTGCGGGTTTCCCAATCATTCAGCATCTGCTTCATGGCAACGCGTTGCAGGCCATCCTGCGATCCGCACAAATTGCAGGGAATGATGGGAAACTTCATTGCTTGTGAGAATTTCTCCAGATCCGTCTCGGCACAGGTGATGAGCGGACGCAGCACCATCACATCGCCTTCATCATTGAGGAGTTTCGGCGGCATCGCGGCCAACCGACCCCCATGCACCAAGTTCATCATGAACGTTTCCAGCGCATCATCGCGGTGATGCCCCAACACGATGGCGTCGCAGCCTTCCTCGCGGGCAATCCGATAGAGAATGCCCCGACGCAACCGGGAACAGAGGGCGCAATAGGTGCTGTTCTCGGACACTTTGTCAGTGACGATGGAATAGGTGTCTTCGGTCTCTATCCGATAATCCACACCCACCTTATCCAGCCAGTCGGGCAAAACGTGTTTGGGAAAGCCGGGCTGTCCCTGATCGAGATTGCAGATTAACAGATGGACCGGCAAGGCGCCTTGCCACTGTAAATCCAGAAGCACCGCCAACAGACCGTAACTATCCTTTCCGCCAGACAGACAGACGAGCCATTTCGGGCGTTTTTCAGCTTCGCGATCCACCAGGCTGTACGTGTCGATGACTTGCAAGGCATTGCGTACAAGGCGTTTGCGCAATTTCTTGAAGCTGACGCTTTTGGGAATATCAGCAAAGATTGGCGGAACGGTCGAAAAGGAAGCAGTGTCTGGCATAGAGCGCCTATGCCATGGCTCGGTCCCGACACTCAAGAGACAGTTGCCAGTCTAGGCGGCTCTGCGCCCTGATCTGCGATCGTCTCGTTTGCGATTGTCGATGCGTTTTCGAGCAGGTTTGGCGTCTGACTTGGTCTTTTTCAGCGGCAAGCCATAATATTCGCGCGCGCTCATCCAGCCGGACTTCAGATCCTCGTGATTGGGGGCGTCCTGCGAGCCGCGCGGTTTCAGCATATTGTTCAGCTTCGGCTTATACTTGCGGATCAGGTCCTCTTCGATCTTTTGCCGCTTATTCTCGGATCGAATGCACAAATAATGGCGTTCCGAGGCGCCTTTCTTGCGCGCTTCTTCCCAGCGTTCATGGCCGTCCAGGCGACCCTGTAGGTTCGACGCCTTGCCGATATAGATCGGCTTCAGAAAGAAAAACATGGTGCGACGGACCATGACATAGATCCCGCCTGCATCGGGCAGCGCGTCAATTGTCTTGGTGATCTTGAACCGATAGCGCCGACTGGTTTCGCCGCGCCAGACATGCCAGCCATAAGGGATCATCGGACGTCTCCTAACCGCAAAGGTTAATAAAAGCGCCTAATTGGTTAAGGATTCGCTAAGCATGACCTTGCGCACGGGTGCGAAACTGGTCCGATGGATCGGGCAGGCGCCAAGTTTCTGCAGCGCGTCGGAATGGGCGGCTGTGCCATAGCCTTTATGCCCGGCAAAGCCATAGCCTGGATAGGTTTCGCAATACGCTTCCATGAGCCGATCCCGCTCGGTCTTGGCGAGGATGGAGGCCGCCGAAATGGCTGGTTCCGTCAAATCGCCCTTGATGATCGCCTCTGCTGGCGCCGGCAGGTTCCGGGGCAGAGCATTGCCATCAATCAAGATCCGGGATGGTGTGATGCCGAGGCCGGAAATCGCCCGCTGCATCGCCAGAAAGGTTGCCTCGCGAATGTTGAGGCGATCAATTTCTTCGGGTTCTGCGTGCGCAACGGACCAGAACGCGACGTTCTGTTTGATCTCTGGTTCCAGGGCGAACCGTTTCTTTTCGCTGATCTTTTTCGAATCTGTGAGCCCGGATATTGGCCGCTCGGGATGCAAAATGACGGCCGCCGCGGTGACCGGTCCCGCCCAGGGACCACGTCCGGCCTCGTCGACTCCGCAAATCAGGTCTATGTCTGTCATCAAACGACAGAACAATGATTCTAGGACAGGACGCCATGACCGAAACCTATGTGATTGAAATGACTGAGACCGGCGGCACGGACGTTCTCAAAAAAGTCGAACGGGCGCCGCAGCCGCCAGGTCCAGGCCAAGCTTTGGTGCGCCAGACCGCATCCGGTCTGAACTTTATCGATACGTATCATCGTACCGGCCTTTATCCGGTCAAACTGCCATTCGTGCCGGGCTCGGAAGGCGCAGGCGTCGTCGAGGCGATTGGAGAAGGCGTATCACATATCGCGGTCGGAGACCGAGTCGCCTATCTCGGCGCTGGGACTTATTCGACACATTATACCGGCGCCGCAGCGACCATGGTCAAATTGCCGGAAGGGGTGAGCGAGCGGGATGCGGCCGCTGTTTTGTTAAAAGGCCTGACCGCCTGGATGTTACTCTTCGAGGTTCGTCGCGCTTCCCCCGGAGAGACGGCTTTGATCTGGGCACCGGTGGGCGGAGTCGGGTCTTTGCTGGTGCCATGGGCAACGTCATTAGGGGTCAACGTCATCGCCGTCACCTCGAGCGAAACCAAGGGGTCTCGCGCCCGTGAGTTAGGCGCGCAGCATGTCGTCCTGTCCTCTTCAGACGTTGCCAAGGAGGCGCGCGAATTGACCGGTGGAGCCGGCGTTGACGTCTCTTACGACAGTGTTGGGAAGACCTCGGCTCAAGCCTCGATGGACAGTCTCAAGCCGCGCGGCTGGTGGGTCAGCTATGGCAACGCCTCTGGCGCCGCAGAGCCCATCGCGCCTGGCGTACTCGGGGCGAAAGGATCGCTCGTCCTGACGCGTCCCGGCCTTTTCCACTTCATTGCCGATCCGGATGGCTTGCGACGCGGGGCGGCAGCGCTGTTTGGCGCGCTCCGCGCGGGCACGATCAAGGCGCATATCGGCCAGACCTTCCCGCTAAGTGAGGTCGCCCAGGCGCATGATGCGATTGAGAGTGGCGTGACCGTCGGCGCGACGCTGCTGCTGCCATAAACCATATCTGGAGGCGCAGCCGTGACATCCAAAAGACCATCCGCGCTGTTTCGGCATATTGAGGACTTGCAGGGCGATCAGCCCTGGGGGACCTTCCTTGATGCCGGGACCGGGTTGCATTCCATGGGCTGGATCAGTCAACTAATGACGGACCGCTGGACCGCTGTGACCGGGGCACCGGGCGATGCAGAACGCGTCCGTGGGGCGATGCAAGGGATCCAGCGCGCCGATGACAAGATCATCCTCGGCAATTGGGCGAGCGCAGATCTGCTCAAGGGCGAGGTCTATGATACCGTGCTGGCCGATTATCTGCTGGGCGCCGTCGAAGGATTTGCCCCTTATTTTCAGGCCTATTTGCTGCCCCGTTTGCGCCAGGTCACCAGGAAAGTGTTCTACCTAACCGGCGTTGAGCCATATGTGCCCACGAACCGTCCGGATTCGAAAGCGGGCCGTCTGGTCTGGGAGATTGGCCGCTTTCGCGATGCCTGTCTCTTGCTGACCGGGGAAATGCCGTATCGTGAATACCCGTCTGCCTGGGTCAGCGATCAGCTGAAACGCGCACGGTTCGAGGTGCGATCGGTCAAACGGATTGAGGTTCATTACAAGGAGTCCTTTGTTAACTCGCAAACCAATCTGGACCTGTTGCCGCTTGATCAATTGCCGGATCGCGCGCTTGCAGACGCCCTGAAAGCGCGGGGTGAAAAGTTGCGTGACGAGGCTTTGGAACTGATCCGCACGAAAGGTGCGCTGGTGCATGGCCATAAATACGTGATCGCGGCTGAGCCTATATAGCAGACCTGCGTCATTTTGGAGCTCGCATGGTCCTAAAACTGTTGCATATTCCCGTAATTGACAGGCCGCGTTCGGGAGAGGAGCCAATACATGGATCATTCGGAGAACCAGACCTCAAATCCGCGCATCGCGCGCGGCGCACGGACCATCGCGGATATTGTCGATGTCCGTCTGAGCCGACGCGGGGTTCTGGGAGGACTGGCTGCCTCGAGTGCTGCCGTGATGACCGGGTGCGTTAGCGTAGAGGCGGATGTGAGCGATGCATCCGCCCAAGATCTGATCTTCTCTTTCGAGGAAATCACTCGCGGTATGGACGAAATGCACCATGTGCCGGAGGGCTATACCGCCGACACAGTCATTCGTTGGGGCGACCCACTGTTCGGCGACAGCCCGAGCTTTGATCCGATGGCCCAGTCTGAGGCGGCGCAGCTCAGACAGTTCGGCTATAATAATGATTTTCTCGGTTTCGTCCCGCTGGCCGCTGGTCCTAACGGGGAACAACGCGGCTTGCTTTGCGCCAATCATGAATATGTTTCGAGCCTGCTGATGCAGCCTGGCCTGGCGGCAAACTATCCCGAGACGATGACGCGAGAGGTCTGCCTGACCGAATTGGCGGCGCATGGCGGCAGCGTCGTTGAGTTGTCTCTGAAGGAGGCCGGATGGGCGCCCGTAATTGGCAGCCCCTATAATCGCCGGATTACGGCCCACCAGACGCCGATGACTCTGACCGGACCGGTGGCCGGATCGGATCGGGTCAAGACGCAGGAAGACCCGGACGGCTTGACCGTCGCCGGGACCATGAACAATTGCGCTGGCGGCATTACGCCATGGGGCACCTGGCTGATGGCGGAAGAGAACTTTAATGGCAATTTCCTCGGCAAGATGGCCGATGATCACCCGGAAAAGGCCAATCATGATCGCTATGGTGTTGCCGGGGGCTGGTACCAATGGGGCCGCCATTTCGATCGCTATGACATTTCAAAGGAACCGAATGAGCCGAACCGGTTTGGCTGGGTGGTTGAAGTCGATCCGAAAGACCCGACCTCGACGCCGAAGAAGCGCACGGCAATGGGGCGGTTCAAGCATGAAGGCGCCGAGAGCGTGGTCGCGCCGGATGGCCGGGTCGTGGTCTATATGGGCGACGATCAGCGATTTGATTATCTCTACAAATTTGTCAGCGCGAGCCGGTTCGATGGGGCCAATCCAGCTGCCAATCACGACTTGCTCGAAGACGGCACTCTTTATGTCGCGCGCTTCGAAGAGGATGGCTGGATCGATTGGTTGCCGCTGACCTTTGGCGAAGGCTTGCTGACGCCGGAAAATGGCTTCCAGTCACAGGCCGATGTATTAATTGAGACACGTTTGGCGGCGGATCTGCTTGGCGCCACGCCGATGGATCGACCGGAAGATGTCGAACCTGATCCGCGCACTGGCAGGGTCTGGGTGATGCTGACTAATAATGATCGCCGTACCGACGATGAACTGAACCCGGCCAATCCGCGTGCAACTAATCTCTACGGTCATATTATTGAGATTTCGGAGCCAGATGGCGATTTTACCGCAACCCAATCGCGCTGGGATATTCTGGTCCAGTGCGGTGATCCGAATGTCGCTGAAATCGGCGCGACCTGGAATCCGCTGACCAGTGATCAGGGCTGGTTTGGCAGTCCTGATAATTGTGCGATTGATCCCTCTGGCCGGCTTTGGGTGGCCACTGATGGAAACTCGGACACCGGCGCTGCCGATGGCATCTGGGCGATGGAAACTGCCGGCGATCTGCGCGGTACCAGCAAGGCCTTTTTCCGGGCCCCGATTGGTGCGGAAGTCTGTGGGCCCCGTTTTACTGAAGATGGCGAGACGCTATTCGTGGCGGTCCAACATCCCGGCGATGGTGACGGTGCTACATTTGAAAATCCGAAAACCCGCTGGCCGGACTTCGAGGATGGCAAACCGCCGCGCCCAAGCGTGGTAGCCATTCGCAAAGTCGGCGGCGGTGCGATCGGATCGTAAGGATCAGCGACCGGGCAGGCAGGTCACGATAGAGCTGGACCATCAATCAGACCATCTCCTAGTCTGACGCCATGTCAGTCTTTGTGATCACGCTTCTCGTCGCCTCTGCGATTGTGCATGCAGGCTGGAATGCAATCGTCAAAAATAGCGATGATCGGCTCTGGTCGATTGCGGTTATCACGCTGGTTGGGGCAGTCGCGGCACTCCCGTTTGCCATTCTCTTGCCGCAGCCAAACTTGATGAGTTTGCCATTCCTGGCACTCTCATCGCTGTTGCAGATCGGCTATTGCCTGTTTCTGATCCGGGCCTACCAAGATGCCGATCTGGCAAGCGTCTATCCGATTGCAAGGGGGTCCGCGCCGCTTCTGGTAACATTCGGCGCGGCGGTGTTTGCGCGTGAAATCCCGAACGCATATGGACTCGCAGGCATTGCTTTTGTGTCGCTCGGCCTTATGGCGCTGGTTATTGGTGCCAGCCGTCCGGATCTGAAGTCAACGCTTGCCGCGTTGATATCGGGCGTTTTCATTGCGTCTTACATGGTTGTGGACGGGCTCGGAGTACGGGTGTCTGAACGTGCAATCAGTTATGCGGCCTGGCAGGCTGTGACGGCCGGATGTCTGATCCCGCTGTCCTTTGTCATCACACGCCGGCGCGCGCCTGCTCTGCCTCAAGGAAAAAATGGCTTCATGGTCGTCGTGGCGGGCATTCTGAGCACGCTGGGTTACTGTATTGCGGTCTGGGCCATGAGCCTGACCAGCATGGGCGGCGTGTCCGCGATTCGCGAGACCAGTATTCTGTTTGCAGCGCTGATAGGCATATTGGTGCTCCATGAGCGGATGACCGCGTCCAAGGTCATTGGCGCGATTGCTGTCACGTTTGGCGTCATTTGTCTCTCGATCAGCTAATCAACTGGACCAAGCACTGATCAAACAGGACTAGAATTCGCGCAGCTTCCCTTCAGAAAATTCAAACACGGCTTCATGCGAGTCTCCACGTGCTGAAACCTCGGCAAAAGGCTGCCCCGTATAGAGCGATCGGAGGCCCATACCTGACCAACCATGAGAGACTGCAATGGCGACGGTGTCTGCCTGTTCAATGTTGTTGAGCCAGTCTTTCAGCCGCGCCAAGAAGGCCTCCCTGGTTTCGCCGCCCGGGGCGCGGTAGGCCCAATCAAACCGGTCACTGCCATCAAGGATTCCGGGATGTGTGAACTCGATGTCTTCCATCCTCATCCCCTCCCAATCGCCAAGGCTGATCTCGGCAAGGCGGGTATCCGTCTGGATGTCGGATGGCTTGATATATTCCTGAATGATGCCAGCCGTTTGCTGAGCCCGGCCTAATGGACTGACCCATAGCGTCACCGGTTGTGTGCCAATCTCGGTTTTCAGTTTCTCGCCGACGGCATGGGCTTGTTCCTGACCACGATCCGTCAAAGGAGAATCGAGGCTACCTTGCAGACGTCCAGCCCAGTTAAGCTCAGTCTGACCGTGTCGAATGAGATATAGCATTTTGATCCTGTCGCGCATTCAGCCGTCTGCACGCATCTTTGGCGGACAGGCGTGACAGTATTGAGGCGGCAAGACGCCAATTCTGTACGGATCAGGATGTCGTTGCCAGGCTTCGCTCAAATGCCAGCTGGACCCATACGCCCTCCGTTGCCGGGCCGCGGCACGCGAGAAATTCCAGCTCAGCCGGATTAAACGCCACGACGGCATTCGTGGTCGCGCCCGACTCGTCTTCCGCGAACCGGTTGATGCTCAGCCGGCCATCTGCGCGACTGGAAAAGGCCTGTTTCAGGGAATCGAGACTATGGTCGGTGGATTGGTCCAACAGGCTTTGCATACGCGTCAGCCGCGAATGTGTGGTTTCTGATAAAGCGTCTTCAATTGCGATATTGGCGTCAAATAGACAGTGATTGGTGCGTGCGAACGGCCCGTCATCCGTAGATCGGAGAAAGGCGCTGTCTGGCGCTCGTTCCCATTCGACGGCTCCCGCTGCGTCGCCGATCCAATAGGAATGGCTGCCTGCGACGGGCGCAGTTTGAGCAACCGCGCTCGCCTCTGCGCGGGTCTTCTGTCTCAGGGCTTTGTGCAAGACCGAAAGATACGGAATGCCGACCCGCGCCCCGGTCGTCTTGAGGTTTGTCGTGCCGACCGTGACACCATGTTCGTTCATGCCCATCAGGGTCTGACATCCGGCGCAGGTGACCGTCCAGACTTCCGGGCCTTCATCCGGGATCTGGTGCAGTGCGATGACATGCTTTACGTCCGGGCCGTTCAGATCCCAGGTTTGGCCCTGTAAGCTGTGTCCGTTTGAGGAATGGCTGGCGGGGACGAGCGCGGAGGTGCAGCCTTCGTCTTCGGTTACAGGTGGATCACCCGGCAGTACAATAATGTCGCGAACATCAGTCATATTCGCTGTGGTGAACAGACGAACCGGGTCAATTTGGGCGCCTTCGGCGATGGCGAGATGCTCGGCATGTCCTTCCGGGTCAAAGCTCCGAACTTGCTCGAGACACTCCGCGCCGGCCGCAAACAGCTTTTCGGTTCCGCGATGGCCGGCTTCACTGAGATACACTTCTACCGCCGAAACCCGGTCAGTCGCGAAAGCATGGATCATGTCGGCGCAGAAGCGGCCATACTGCTGGCCCATCTGAACCCTTGAGCCAGACACGGTGAATTGAGGCAGTTGCATGTATGGATTCCTTTTTTCGCCGAAGGACGGATTCGGTCTGCTCTTCAGATAGGCCGAGACGATCGCCACGTCCATTACTACAACAGGGATGGCATGCGCTAGCCGTTCGGCGTCATGTCCAGAAGCAAAGCTGGATCAATGTAAAAGTCTCCGCCCCGCTCGGTCGTGCCGGGATTGCGCCACTTTACGGCCCAGTGCAGGTGCGGCCCGCTGGTGCGCCCTGTGTTGCCGCTAGCGCCGAGACGGTCGCCCACGGCCACTTTGTCGCCGGCTGTGACATCAATTTCCGACATATGCAGGAAAACGGAAACCAGCCCGTCGCCATGATCGAGAAACACCGTACCGCCTTCATAATAAAGATCCGGATCGCCCAGGGTGACTGTGCCGGCCGCCGGGGCGACGATCTCGGTGCCGACCGGAATGGCAATGTCATAACCTTGATGCACCGATGTCCGCTCGCACGGCTCGCCATCCTTGCCGACGCCAATATATTTTCGGGCCGGGCCAAACGGGGATGACGCAGGGCCTGAAGACGGCCGGATGAAGCCATTGCGGGCGCCGTCGCCGCTGGCAAAGGTCTTGAACGCGGTCTGTTTCTTGACCCAGCTGCGCGAAGCATGGGCCTTTTGCGCTTCGGTCCGGGCATCAACTTTGTCGCAATCGAGCCCTTTAATGGTGCGAAACGGGTCATCCCGTTCCTCCAGGGTGAAGATTTGCTCCGATACATCATGCTCGACGGAGGAAATGACCAGGATCGTATTTTCGTTCCGGCGCAGGCCGACAGTGGCGATGCCATCCACATTGACCGGCACCTTGCGGCGCATTTCGCCATCCGGACCGGATACGCTGAGTGTGCTGCCAGCCGGGGCGTCACAGAGCAACAGCCCGCCTTGCATCGCCTGACCTTGGCAGGAAATCGTCACCTCATCGGCCTGTACGGGAGCGGGCATGCCGAACCAGATCAAGCCAACCAGAAGCCAGTCTTTCAGGAACATCTATTTTTCGGCAGCCATCCGCGTCGCAGCGGCGGCGGCGTCGATATAGGCTTCCTGCAGGTCGACGCTCCAGTATCGCAACGCTGCCAGCGGAATTTTCCGGCCGGTCACGGCGCAAATCACATAATCCCCAGGACTTAGCAGTTCGAGGTCAGCGTCGAGATAACGCATCTTGGCTTCGCCAGGCTGTCGGTCGGTCTTTTTCAACATGAGGCCTATAATGCCTGATCCTGCGGCCAAAGGAAAGCCTTGAAAACGGTAAGAAGTTTTTGCTTTGTTCTCGTGAACAAATGTGGTACATGTGAGTCAGTTGGCGGGCTCGGGGCCATTCAATGCCGAGTAAGATATAGACGAAAAGGAACGACTCATGTCCAAACCCTCCCTGCAACTCGTGGATAAGGATTCCGGCGTGGATAAGCAGAAAGCTCTCGAAACGGCGCTCGCCAATATTGATCGTGCCTTTGGCAAAGGATCGGTGATGCGTCTTGGCGAACAAAAAGCCATGGACATTGAATCGATTCCGACCGGCTCGCTCGGTCTGGACATCGCTCTTGGCATTGGCGGCCTGCCAAAAGGCCGTGTGATTGAAATTTATGGCCCGGAAAGTTCCGGTAAGACGACTTTGTCCCTGCACATTGTCGCCGAAGCCCAGAAAAATGGTGGGGTATGTGCCTTTGTCGACGCTGAACATGCGCTCGATCCGGTCTATGCTGGCAAGCTGGGGGTCGATCTGGATGACCTTCTGGTGTCGCAGCCGGATACCGGGGAACAGGCGCTCGAAATTGCCGACACGCTGGTTCGCTCCGGGGCGATTGACGTTCTGGTCATCGACTCAGTCGCGGCTCTGACGCCGCGTGCCGAAATTGAAGGTGAAATGGGCGACAGTTTGCCCGGCTTGCAAGCCCGCCTGATGAGCCAGGCGCTGCGCAAGCTGACCGGATCGATTTCCAAGTCGAACTGCATGGTCATTTTCATCAATCAGATTCGGATGAAGATTGGCGTCATGTTTGGCAGCCCGGAAACGACGACGGGCGGCAATGCGCTGAAATTCTACTCTTCGGTCCGCCTCGACATTCGCCGCATTGGTGCTTTGAAAGACAAGGATGAAGTGATCGGCAACCAGACCCGCGTGAAAGTGGTGAAGAACAAGGTTGCGCCGCCTTTCCGGCAAGTCGAGTTCGACATTATTTATGGCGAAGGCATTTCGAAAACCGGGGAGATTATTGATCTCGGCGTCAAATGCGAGGTGATCGAGAAGTCCGGCTCCTGGTATTCCTACGGGCCGGAACGGATTGGGCAGGGGCGTGAGAAGACGCGCCAATTCCTGAAGGACAATCCCGACATTCGCGATGAGATTGAACTTGAAATCCGCAAACGGTCTGGTCTGCTCTCGGACGTCTTGCTGACCGAAGGCGGCGGCCCGGCTGAGGACGCTGAGCCTGAGGCGGAAGCCGGCTAGAACCCAATTCCAATCAAATCATCTGCAACGCGCCAGTGGAAACGCTTGGCGCGTTGCTTTTATGGACATATATCCACGGCCAAGACCTCATTTGAGTGAGTCGGCGAGAGGAAGTCTGATGACGAGTGTCAACGATCTGCGCGAAGCGTTTCTGTCTTATTTCGAAGGCAAGGGACATGTTCGCAAAGCCTCTGCGCCGCTGGTGCCAGAGAATGATCCGACCTTGCTTTTCGTCAATGCTGGCATGGTGCCGTTCAAGAACATCTTTACCGGCGCTGAAACGCCGCCGGAATTGCGTGCGGTGAGTTCGCAGAAATGTGTGCGCGCTGGCGGCAAGCACAATGATCTCGACAATGTCGGCTACACGGCGCGCCACCACACCTTTTTTGAGATGCTCGGCAATTTCTCTTTCGGCGACTATTTCAAGGATGACGCCATCGCCTTTGGCTGGGAATTAGCCACTAAGGAACTTGGTCTGCCCGCCGACAAACTTCTGGTCACCGTTTTTGCCGAAGATGATGAAGCCGCTGCGATCTGGAAAAAGGTCGCCGGTCTGTCTGATGACCGGATTATACGTATCGCGACCTCGGACAATTTCTGGTCGATGGGCGATACCGGCCCATGTGGCCCGTGTTCAGAGATTTTCTTTGATCATGGTCCGGACGTCTGGGGCGGCCCTCCTGGAACGCCGGAAGAGGATGGTGATCGGTTCATCGAAATCTGGAATCTGGTCTTCATGCAATTCGACCAGCAAAAGGGCGGCGACCGGCTCAACCTCCCTAAGCCTTCCATAGATACCGGCATGGGTCTGGAACGGATCGCGGCAGTATTGCAGGGGGTTCATAACAACTATGATATCGACTTATTCCGTAATCTGATTGCGGCAGAGGAAGACATTTATGCGCAAAAGGCACAGGGCGATCAGCTTGGATCCTTCCGGGTGATTGCGGACCATTTGCGGACCTCTGCCTTTCTCGTCGCCGATGGCGTCACGCCGTCAAATGAAGGCCGTGGTTATGTCCTGAGGCGCATCATGCGCCGGGCCATGCGTCACGCCCATATTCTCGGCGCGCGCGAGCCGGGCATGCACAAACTGGTGCCGGCCCTGGTCACGGAAATGGGTGCCGCCTATCCCGAACTTGGCCGCGCGCAAGCCGCGATCGAAAGCGCGTTGGAGCAGGAAGAAAGCCGCTTTCAGCGCACCTTGGGACGGGGCCTGGCGCTTCTGGATGAGGCCAGTGCATCCCTGAAAGAAGGCGATACGCTGCCCGGCGAAACCGCTTTCAAACTCTATGACACATATGGTTTCCCGCTGGATCTGACGCAGGACATCCTGCGCGGACGTGGTATGCAAGTCGATGAAGACGGATTCGACACGGCCATGGCGCGCCAGAAGGAAGACTCCAAGGCGGCTGGATTTAGTTCCGGCGATGCCGCTTCAGGTGAGGTCTGGTTTCGCGTGCGCGACGAAGTCGGCGGCACTGCGTTTCTCGGCTATTCAGAACTCGCGGCTGACGGGGTGATCAAGGCGATTCTTACAGCGGGTACGCAAACCGATGCGCTGGAAGCCGGCGCGCAGGCGGAACTCATTCTCGACCGCACGCCCTTCTATGCCGAAAGCGGTGGACAGGCGGGCGACCATGGCGTGATCGAAACCAAAACAGCCCGTTTCATCGTGCGCGATGTTCAGAAGCGCGCGGGTGATCTTCATGTGCATATCGGCGAACTGGTGGATGGGAGTCTGGCTCTTGGCGACTCCGTCAGCAGCAAGGTCAATGGCGACAGACGCACCCGTATCATGGCGAACCATTCGGCGACGCATCTGATGCATGCCGCTTTGCGCGACATTCTCGGTGAGCATGTCACGCAAAAAGGTTCGCTGGTTGAAGAAGCGCGAATGCGGTTCGATTTCTCGCACGGCGCGCCGGTAACGCCGGCCGAGATTGAGGCGATTGAAGACCAGGTCAACACGGTCATTCGTCAGAACAACCCGGTTGGTATATCGGTGACATCGCCTGAAAAGGCCATAGAGGCTGGTGCGCTGGCTCTGTTCGGCGAAAAATATGGCGACGAAGTCCGCGTCCTCAGCATGGGGGTCGACTTACAGGAGGCCGAGAAGGCCTATTCCGTCGAGCTGTGCGGTGGCACGCATGTTGAGCGTACGGGCGATATTGGCACATTCGTGATCCTTTCAGAGAGTGGTGTTTCGGCAGGCGTACGCCGGATTGAAGTGGCGACTGGCGCGGAGGCGATCGCTTTCCTGCGCAGCCGCGCGCAGGTTGCAGTCGATCTGTCTGATCAGTTGAAAGTGCCGCTAAAAGATGTCGCGAAAAAAGTATCCAGCCTCAGCGAGGAGCGCAAGGCGCTGGAGCGCCAACTTGCCGACACCAAACGTGCGCTCGCTATGGCGGGCGAAAGCGGCGCGCCGTCCGGGCCGGAAGAGATCAATGGCGTCAAACTGATCGCGCGTGTCGCCGATGGTGTTGGCGGCAAGGATTTGCGCGCACTGATTGATGAAGCCAAAGCGCAGATGAAATCGGGTATCGCCGTGTTTGTTGGCGTTAATGATGGCAAAGCCGCTGTTGCCGTCGGCGTGACAGACGACCTGGTCGACACGCATTCAGCAGTCGATCTCGTGCGCGTGGCATCGGCAGAAGTCGGCGGCAAGGGCGGTGGAGGCCGCCCAGACATGGCGCAAGCCGGTGGCCCGGATGGCAGCAATGCTGAAGCCGCGCTCGAAGCGGTGCGGGCGGCGCTGAAAGCCTAGGCTTCGGTGATTGTTTGAATTCCCGGGGTTTCAACTTCGCGGCCAATACGCGCTTTGCGCGTGCAATCGCAAGTCTTTGCAAATAAAAGCAGTGCCCACTGACAAAACCGGCTTCATTATATCTTTCAACGGCTCTAAGGAGCCCGCCCCGATAGTTAATTGAATCTGTTCCGAACGGAGCACTCAGATGCAAGAATCGAATTTGGCCGCTTCAGACGTTGAGTATGTTGCTGACATGCTCAAGGCGATTGTCTGGACCAAAGACTGCCTGGAGGCAGTATCGCCAGAAGCGCTGGAGGACCTGGAATCCAGCCTTACCGTTGCAGAAGCGGCACTTCGGCGCGTTGCCGCCGAAATGCAAAGTATTGAAAAAACGGTCTAAAATTGAACTGCAGTTTCCGGAAACACGGGCTCTTCGTCGCCGGCGTTCCATTGCGGAAATTTTGGCATGACGTGCCTGAACAAGTCGCTGTCCAAATGGCTGACCAACCAGGCTTGTAAATGGGGCAGTTCGAGGGCGTCGAACCAGGCGCGATCGGTGTTGGCGAATTGTCGGACGAAGGGGAAAATGGCGATGTCGGCATAACTGATGCGATTTCCGAACAAGTGCCCGCGACCAGCTAGTTTCATGTTGAGGTGTTTCAGAAATTCCAGGCCGATCTCGCGTTGCTCAAAACGATCCACGCCCTCGGTTTCGTACCGGTTGGGATATTTGTAGCGGTCCAGCGCACGTTTGAAAGGGCCGTCGCACTCGGCGACCAGAGCGTCCATATCCGCACGCGTTCCGTGCTCTGGGGTCAGCCAGGATTCCGCGTCATTCTGCTCCAGGGCCCAGGCCATCACATCGAGACTTTCATCAATAACCTGGCCATCAGGTTGAACGATGACCGGTACGGTGCCCTTTGGTGACGCCTCCAGCATTTCCACTGGTTTGTCTCGTAGAACCACTTCACGCAGGCGACATTCAATCCCGGCTTGCGCAATCGCCATGCGCGCGCGCATCGCATAGGGGCAGCGTCGGAAGGAATAAAGGATCGGCCGGGCCTGGCTCACGCAGTGACTTTCTTTCGCGGTGTCATGATGACTTCATCCCCGATATGGGTCTCACCGCGCGCTTTGGCGAGTCGAACCTGTTTCTGTCGCTCGCGCAGGGCCGCCATCTTCTCATCCGAAAAGGTGCCATGGCAGCGCGGACAGGAGACGCCTTCCTCATATCGCTCATCAAGGCGGTCGGCGGCGCTGACCGGGTGACGACAGGCATGGCAGAGCTGGTAATTTCCGACTTCCAGACCGTGCCCGACACTGACCCGCTCGTCAAAGACAAAGCACTCGCCTTGCCAGAGACTCTCAGCCTGCGGGACGGTTTCGAGATATTTGAGAATACCGCCCTGTAAGTGAAAAACGTCTTCAATCCCGAGGGACTTCACGTAGGAGGTCGATTTTTCGCAGCGAATACCGCCCGTGCAGAACATGGCAATCTTTGGCGTCCGCCCTTGCGCCGCGAGTTCGGCGCGGAAGGTTTCGAACCAGGCCGGGAATTCGCGAAACGACTCGGTCTCAGGATCAATCGCGCCCTGAAAAGTGCCCAATGCGACTTCATAATCGTTGCGGGTGTCAATCACGACCGTGTCAGGGTCAGAGATCAATGCGTTCCAGTTTTCCGGTTTGACATAGGCGCCAACCAGGCAGGTTGGGTCGGTGCCCGGGACGCCCATCGTGACGATCTCATTCTTGAGCCGAACTTTCAGGCGCAGGAAAGGCATGACCTCGGCATGGCTGTCTTTCCACTCCAGAGTCTCGCAGCCCGGCAAGGCAGAGATTGCCTGGAGCGCCCGGTCCATGGCCTCTGGCGGACCGGCAATGGTCCCGTTCACGCCCTCGGTGGCGAGCAGGATGGTGCCCTTGATTCCGAGTTCGGACAGGCACGCAAACAAGGGATCGCGCAAGGCGTCCGGGTCCTCGAACGTGACGAATTTATACAAGGCAGTGACGCGGATCATCGACATGGCGGGGCTTATGCCAGAACTGACGACGGGAGAAAAGTCAGGGTGTTCACGTGGTCTGAGAATAAGTCAGGGCATGGATCCCGCCTTGTCTTTGCCCCATTCCATGTCTATAGCCGCCACTCCTGCCAACCTGATCAATCAAAGGAGGGGTGCATGCAGACCAATACCGCAATCCGAATTCACCCCGTTTCCAACCTTTAGGATCAGGACCCTTTCCAATGGGCAATTCTAATCAGGGGCGCTCAGACGCGCCCGATCGCGTCCGGTTTTGCGACCGTGCTATGCCAACATCAATTCAGCCGGAAAGGCTGGCAGGAGGCCCTCATGCGTGAGGATATGTTCAAAGTCATTGTCGAGCGTCCCCGCTGGGGCAGCCGGCATGCGCCAAAATCGAAGCTGCGCTATGACAAGGCGCCGGAGCGCAAGCGCGTGACGGGTCGCCGCCTCGTCCTGGAGCATAGCGGCGATACCAAATGCCTGAATGAGAATTTGGCGCCCCTGAAGCGCTATCTTCACAAACAGGTCGGTCGGCCGTGGGACAAGGTCTATAGCGAGATCAGCGAACATCTTGATACCAGCAGCACCGTGAAACAGCATGTGCGGGATCATCTGACCGATTTCATTCTGGTCAATGTCACCGTGGCGCGCGATGGCAGTTTCATGTCGGCGCATCAATGGTGGGGCCCAACCTCACCTGAAAACTGGTGGGCCAAGCTTTATGTCGATCCGAATGATGGTTTGATCAAGCGGACCGACAAACTGTGCCGCAAGCTCGGCGTGCAAAGCCGCCGCGAGAAATTGCGGGCGGACCGCAAACGCCGCGCCAAGGGCGTTCGGGTTCAGGATCTGCTTGTCCGGACCGAGACGCGTTTCCTGGCAAAGCATCGCGGTTGCTGGTTTCAGCTGGACACCGATCATGCGCCGGTCGACAAGTTCGGACGCCGTTTGGACGGTCACGATTTGCGGCACGCGCTCACGAAGGGTGGTTCAGACGAGTCAGCTGCCTGGCGCATCATCGCCAAGCGTCAGCTCAACAAGAAAGAGCTGCGCGCGCAAAAACTCAGCAATGATTGAAGGTCTGGCGGGTGTCGGGATTAAAGTCCGAGGCTCGCCAGCACCGTTTCCGTGTCGGCGCCCAGTCGCGGCGGGTCAATTGCGACATCGGCGGGCGTCGCGCTGAATTCGACCGGATGTTTCATGCTGCGATAGTCGCCAGCGTCCGGGTGGTTGCGGGTCTGGAAGAAATCGACCGCGGCGAGATGCGGGTCCGCCAAGACATCATCCATCTGATTGTAGCGCATGGCTGGAATGTTCGCTTCGTCGAGCAGGGACAGCCATTCATCTGTCGTTTTCAGTAGGGCGACTTCGCCGATGATCGCATAAAGCTCTGTGATATTCTCGGTCCGCGCGGAGTAGGATGAGAAACGCGGATCCTCGAAAACGCCACTCTTGCCGCCCATTTCAAAGAATAATTCCCACTGTTTGTCGGAATAGGGCACAAGGCCGATATAGCCATCCTTGGTCTTGTAGGGTTTGCGATTGGCATTGATTGAGCGGGTATAAGCGAGCTTGCCATTGCCGGGCAGGAAGGTCTCTCCATACAAGTTCTCAACCAGATTGAAGAAGGTAAAGCTCTCCAGCATCGGGACAGAGACGAACTGGCCTTCGCCGGTCTTTTGCTTGTGATAGAGCGCCGCCAGTGTGGCATACGTGGCGAACAGACCGACGGTCTTGTCGGCGACCAGGCTCGGCGCATATTCAGGGTCACCACCAGAGCGCATGGCATTGAGGGCCGCAAAGCCGGATGCGCCCTGGATCAGATCATCATAAGCCTGCCGCTTCTCATACGGCCCGCCCGCGCCAAAGCCGGCGCAATGAACATAAACAATGCCCGGATTGATCCCTTTCACGCTCTCATAATCCAGGCCCAGACGACCCATGCCGGCCAGTCTGACATTATGAAAGAACACGTCAGCCTCTTTCAGCATGGCAATGATGGCGGCTTTGCCATCTTCGGTCTTGGCGTCGAGCTGGACCGAGCGCTTGTTGCGATTGAGGCTGGTATAGATAGGCCCCAGGTCGCCCGTAGGCGATGCACCGGCATAGCGCATCATGTCGCCCGACTTGCCTTTCTGGCCGGCCTCGATCTTGATGACATCAGCACCGAGATCGCCAAAGATCAGTGTCGCAAACGGGCCAAGTACGACCGATGACATATCGATGATTTTCACCCCGGCGAGCGGGCCGGTTCGGCTTGCAGTTTCGCTCATGTATTCCTCCGCGCTGTTGCGAAGGATGTCTTCACATTATCGCGGCATCAGGCAAGATTGACTTAAGGTCAGCCATAGGCGCCATAGGCCTGGCACACTGCGAGTGTGGTCATATGCATCAGGCGATCAATCTCATCGAGCGGTTTGATCACATCGGCATGCAGCTGGTCATAGCCATTGGCGGGATTGCCGGTCATGTGCCCGGGCTCTGACAGATTGGCCAAGCGCGACTCCTCATCCCGCGAGGCCGGGAAGATATCACAGAGCAGTTTTACAGCATCGCCAATCTGCATTGTGCGGATTAGATGCATAATGTCCTCGACGGTGGACTCGTGGCGACGTGAGACGGTGGGCAGTCTCCCGGCCAGCGACAAGGCCTTCATCATCAAGGCCTGGCGAATCGCATGCAGAACATGCACATCGAGCCGGGCTTCGCGGCGGACTTCCGGGCTCGGCACCTGGTCCATGTTGGCCAGCATCGGATCGAATTTACTGAAATCCGTGGTAAATGTATTGGCGATCTTCTCAATCGATGTCGTGGTCTGGCGATCCTGGAGCAGATAATAGATCCGGCGATAGGCAAGCGCCATGTCGGCATCATCCGTGCCACTCGACAAGGCGACCCAGAACGTCGGGTCATAGACATTGGCATAGGCGCGCAAAACCGGCACGCTGGTTGCTGAGCGAGCCATTGAGGCTAGCTTCATTAGACCCCGCATGCGAGGCGAGTCCTTGATCAGATCATTGACCTGATCGCGCTCCCGGCGAAGGGCGGAGCCAATCCCGGCAGCGGTGTTCACAGGTACGCCAAGCTGTTGCAGTGTCGCATTGTGAGAAATGGCGCGCAGCGAACGCGGACCGGCCGGACCGGAACTGCGACGGCGCTGACGTGAGCCCGCTTTGACCAGAAAATTGGTGGCGAAATCGTTCAGCAAGTGCCCGTAATCCGGGTTGGCGAACAGACGCTCGTGCCAGCGACGCAAGGCGCGATAAAAGTCCCAGACGAGGTCGGTGCGCTGATAGAAGGGGTCATTGCTGGTGTCATCTGGCGCGGATAGTAAGTGATCCGCGAACGCATTATAGGTCGCTGTGGCGAGCGTCTCATTCGCGAAATGGAGATAGCCATCACCTCCCTGGAAGCTAACCTCGTGGCGAAGGGGTACGCCGCGATCACGCGACTGTTGCCGGGTCCAATGGCTGAGCAAGTGATCAAAGCGTTGATCGAAACTGCCGGGCCAGGCGCCGCGGCCCATGGATTCACCATGTGTATTGAAGATGAGCAGGGACAGGCCGGCATCCGCTTTGGCGACGGCGCGGCTGATCAGATTGTGGATCCGTTCAATCGCCATATCGGCGGAGACCTGACCAATGAACCGGCCAGCGTCCGAGAAGCCGAGCTGGACGGAGAGATATCCGCGTGTCTTCAGATAGGCCATGTATTCCGGCTCTTCGAGCAATTGCTCAATGAAGCGGCCACCTGTCTCGAGCGCTTCCGGCGTCTCGAACAGAGGCGAGATGTCAAGCTGATGATCAACGCCATATTGCCGTGCGAGATAGAGCGCGCCCATGACCGTGGCGGGGTTCTCACTTTCCGCGATCAGGAAGCGGATGGTTGAGTCCGCGTCGATGTGTTTCAGCAATTGTGCGCACATCATGAATTGGCGCCGCGCGGTCGACTGTTCCAGGAAGAGGTCGGCAAAGTTTACCGGATGCGGTGTTTTTACTGATGCAAGCTCAGACAGTTTCTTGAGCGCGCTGCGGCCGATGTCGCGATTCTCTGTTTCAAGGCCCAGATCGCGGCTGATCACCGTGCGGATCTGTTCGGCATTGAGACGGAGATGAATCCGTGCGGTGCCAAGCTTGAGCGCATCCATTTTGGCGGCAAGAACCAAAATGGACTGGGCCAGTGCATCATCTTCATCCTGGCCGGCAATTTCGCGCAGCTGGTCAATAATGGGTTGCGCTTTGGTCAGACGGTCATCCTGCTCTGCCGTCAATTGATTGGCCGCATGGACGAGATTGTCTGGCTGAGTCAGATCCTCGCTGAAAATGTCTGCCTCCGCTTCAGTCAGCGTGGCGGCCGCATCCAGGCGACCGCTTAGCCCGATGAGGGCGTCTTTGGTGGCGCCCTCAGCCTGCTCGATAATCGCTTGTAGGTCGGTGACGTAACGGCTGAGCTGGACCGCTTTTTCTTTCAGGCGCAAGGCGAAGGATTGCGACCAGTGAATGTCGGTTCGACCATCAAGATCGTAACCCACCCAGGAGGCGAGCGTAGGGACGCTCGGCTTCAGGCTGCGCCACTGGTCCGGAAAGGCGCGCCGGGCCGTACCGAGAACAAGCGCAGCATATTGGGCGAGCGCCGTCTGCGCATGCGTGATCGTCTCTTGCGCTTCATCATGCTCGCCGAGCAGCGAGATGGATTGCGACCAGGCGCGACTATCCTTTGCAACCGCTGTGCGGAGCAGATTTGCGCTTGTTTCCGACATTTCCGTTACATGTGCCGCGAACGTGGCCCGGACATCGCGTGACAGGGCAAACGTCGGGTGGGCCGTGAAGACGATGCCGCCGGTTGCCGCTTCCATCGTCGATCTAAAGGTCTCCCAGCCTTGCGCGGCCAACGCATCGAGCCGGGCCGTCAGATCGATATTGTCGTCATGCTGGCGGCGGAACCGGTCGGCGCGCGCAAGGATCAGGTCGGTAAATACAGATTGCGCGGTGTCGTCGAGATCGGAAAGCGTGATCTTTTCGGCTTCCAGAGCCCGAAACAGATCCTGAGCATAGGCGAACACAGAATTGGTTCGCGGGTCGACGGCGATGCGCGCTGCGTGGTGTCTCAGGCGGTCTTTCGCGTCGGTCAGGATCGGGGCGGTTGTGTCTAGCGCTGTCATGGCGTTGCTCTAGCGACAATAAGAGCGGGTTTCCAGTCCTACCGGCTATGAAAATCTGAATAGGTCCCGGGTCTTGTCCAAGGTAGGGCCATCTTCCAAGATGAGAGCGCCATTATCGTGACCTACGCTCTATCCCCAGCTGAACAGGTTTCGCCCGTCCACAGTTTCTGCCTCAACCGGCAAACCAACCGGGCTGTCCTCTTCCAGCAAACGGGCCATAGCATCGGGTTTGGCATGAGCGATAAAGCGTTTGCCGTCTTCCGTCCGGGCGAGGATAATGCCGAGGTCCGGGCCGTTCCGGCCATGTGAGACGGTGAAGGATTCGAGGACACCCGTGTCTGGCGCCTCTTCAATCGCCACCAGAATATCATTGCCGCGCTTCGCCATAGGCTCGACCGGTGTAAACGTATCGGGTTTTTCCGTCGACCAGATGCCCACGGCTTCTTTGCTGAGCCAGCCGCCATTTGCCAGTACCATTCCGAAATCGCCGGGCTGAGCCCGCAAACGCTCGGCCATGGCCGCAATAGCGTGCATAGAATAATTGTTTCCGGGACCGCCCGAGAAAGGCAAGCCTCCAGTCACGGTCAGCGGCCGGGATTCATTATAAGGATCGATGCCAAGCACCGCGGTTGAACTATAAACAGCGCACGGAAAGCAGGAATAGAGATCGAAGACTTGCATGTCTTCCTGGCGCTTGCCCGCCTGGTCGAGGGCCCGATTTATGGCAACATCCATAGCCCAGGATTCAGTAAAACCCGGGCGTTCCGTGAAGGCTGGCTCTGCTGCTTCGCCGGCACCGTGCAGATAGACCCGCTTATCCTGCGCGATCCCAAACGCATCGGCCTTGGCGTCGCTGACGATGATCAGCGCCGCACCCTGATTCACAGAGTCTTGCGCCATGTGCCATTTCAGAAAAGGATCGGCAAAAGGATAATTCGCTTTGCTTGGCGTTGCCAGAAACTCAGCATCAAAATCTGGTTGGAACTGGCTGTAGGGATTATCCTTGGCGACCGCAGCGAAGCGCGCCCAGAGCTTTGACATCATCGCGCGGCGTTGCGTGCGCGACTGTCCGGCTTCCGCGGCCATCGCATTTTCGACCAGCGCGTACAGCCAAGGCGGCCGGTACAGGCCGTGCGCAATCTCGGTCTGATTGATCACATCAAATCCGACCCCGCGATCGATGACCGGCTGTTCGCTGGCGCCGGACCAGTCAATCTCGATGCCATTACGTTCGGCGGCGCGAGATGCCTTGGTGGCTTCGGACCCAGCGAGGAGAATGCAATCTGCCTCGCCAGCATGAATGCGTGCGGCAGCTTCGTTTACCGATTGCTGTGCGTTTTGTCCGCCCGAAATATTATAGACCAGTTCTTTCGGCATCGCGCCGATCTCATCGGCGAGCGTGCCTGGATAATTCAGATTGGCACCATGCGGACGCCGCGGCTTGGGGTAGCAATCATCATTTGTGCGGGCGAGCAGAATGATTTCGATTTCGCTGGCCGCGATACCAGCATCCGCCAGTGCCGCTCTGGTGGCTTCGACATTTAGCGAGTGCGGCGAGGGCGCATCTTCCGGAGACTGCGATCCATCCCAATGACTTACAGCCTGGCCAACACCAACCAGGACGGGCAGGGCGCCTTTTGACATTGCAAAACTCCTCACTCTGTTGACGTCAGGAATAGTTTGTCAGAAGTCGGGATCAATCCGTGCCGTAAGGGAAAAGCGCCGGATTGCCGCTAAGCGCCCCGTTGGTATATAATTACATAGAAATCGCTGTCGTGGGTTAGCGGTTGCTTTTGCCAGCCCCCCCAGTGCGCAAACGGTGACAGGCCTGCTAGCCGCGCCATGAGGTCCAGTTCGGACGGCCAGACATACCGCATTGGCAAAGGTTTCAACTCCGTTCCCTGCTGGCTGATCCGGATCCTTTGATAATTCAGTCGCTGCGCCACCGGATCGTGTTGGACGGCTTCCAGCCACACCTTGTCATAATCGACGTGTTTGGTGCGCACGGCCTGATTGTTATCGAAGCTTTCGCGGTTTGGCATGAAGGCTTCGACGAGGAACTTTCCGCCGGGCTTCAAATGCTTGGCCACAGACTGAATACATCGCAGCTGCTCTTCCTGCGTGGTGAGATTGTAGAGCGTGTTGAAGACTAAGAAGGCGAAGTCAAACGTCTGGTCGAGATCGAAGCTCGCCATGTCCGCCACCCAGGTCGGGATATCCGAGCCGCCAGGTTTGCCTTTCAGGATTTCGAGCATTTGCGGTGATGCGTCAAAACCGGATACGTTCAAGCCGCGTTGCGCCAAGGGGAGGGCGATTCGTCCAGTACCAATTGCAAGCTCTAAAATGTCGCCCCCGTCCGACAGGTCGGCGATCAGACTGACACATTCATCAGTCGTGCCGGGGTTGTGCAGGGCGTCATATTCCTCGGCATTCAAGTCGCCAAACGTGCCGGGGCCAAATTGTTTCACTGAACCAGTGCAGCTTCTGTGCGGTCTGCCACCATGTCTGCGGTCACATCTGGTGCGAGCTCGACGGCTTTGAGACCCCCGTCCACCACATCAAACACACCAAGATCGGTGATGATCCGATCAACCACACCTTTGCCAGTGAGGGGTAGCGTGCATTCCTTTAAAAGCTTTGCAGCGCCTTTCTTATTGTTGTGATCTGTAATCACCACCACGCGGCCAACGCCAGCGACCAGATCCATCGCCCCCCCCATGCCTTTGACCAGCTTGCCGGGGATCATCCAATTGGCGAGGTCGCCATTTTCCGCCACTTCCATGGCGCCCAGGATGGCCATAGCAATCTTGCCACCGCGGATCATGCCAAAGCTTGTGGCGCTGTCGAAATAGGCAGTGTGCGGCAGTTCGGTAATCGTCTGCTTGCCGGCATTGATCAGGTCAGCATCTTCCTCGCCCTCATACGGAAACGGGCCCATCCCGAGCATGCCATTCTCAGATTGCAGCGTGACGGTCATGCCGTCTGGAATGTGATTGGCAACCAGAGTCGGAATGCCAATGCCGAGATTGACATACATGCCGTCTTCCAGCTCCTGCGCGGCCCGCGCCGCCATTTGATTTCTGTCCCAGGGCATTAGTCTTTCACTTTCATTTATGTGTCGATTTCCAACGCGGAGACCGCTGGTTGCAGCGGCAAAATGGTCCGACATGTACTGAGATATCTTACATCGTCCGTCCAGCCGCAAGGTTTGGGATGGCTGTCCAGAAACCGTTAACTTGAATCGACAATCCTATTTGGCGTCACGGAAGCGCGTCTGCGCCTTGTTCAAGACTGGCGACCATTTCATTCTCGCTCACCAGATCCCGCGCCTCCCGATCGTGCTCGATGACCAGCGCCAGTTTGCGTGCATCCTGTTCGTCTTCCACCTTGTAGATAGACTGAATGGTGCACGGCACGCCGCGCACGCGGACAATGTCACCACGGCAATCCAGTGGAATGGCCAGGCCAACCCGGCCACTTCGGGTCAGTCGTTTGCAGCTTTTATTATACTCCAGAAGATATCCGTTATTCCGGCCAATTCGTTTCACATAGCTGTATCGCGCATTATAAGCCGTCTCGGTGAACGTTGATCCGTGTACAACGCGCCAGTCCGGGGTGATGCAATTGCGCTGTAGTCTTCTGTCTTCTGGATACACATCATAATCGGCCAACATCTTGTCTTGCACCTCGGCTGTCAGGCCGGCGGTTGACCCTGTTGCACAAGCGGAGACGGAGGCAATTGCAAATATTGCGAAAAATACAGAACGACGAATTGTCATACTGATCTCCTTTTCTTGTAATACACATACCAGTTTTTTCTGACACTTGTAAGGCAGTCGGAATGAAATATTGAGGAAGACTATTTATCCCGCAAGGTCCGTTGCTCGATGCGTTTCTCAAATGTGCCCTGGACCAGTCTGTGTACATAGATGCCGGGAATGTGGATAGCATCCGGATCGAGTTCACCAGGCTCCACAATCTCTTCAACTTCCATCACGCAAACCTTGCCGCACGTTGCTGCCGGCTGGTTGAAATTGCGCGCAGTCTTGCGGAAAATGGCGTTACCTGTGCGGTCTGCCTTCCAGGCTTTGACAATGGCGAGGTCGGCGAAAATGCCTTCCTCCATAATGTAGTCTTCGCCCTTGAACGATTTTACTTCCTTGCCTTCCGCGATCACCGTACCGACGCCGGTCTTGGTGTAGAAGCCGGGAATACCCGCGCCACCGGCGCGCATGCGCTCGGCCAGGGTGCCTTGCGGGTTGAATTCCAGCTCGAGTTCGCCGGACAGGTATTGCCGCATAAAAAGATCATTCTCGCCGACATAGGACGAGCACATCTTCTTGATCTGTTTCGTCTGCAATAAAAGGCCAAGACCGAAATCATCGACGCCGGCATTGTTGGAATAGATGGTGAGATTTTTCGTCCCCGCATCGCGGATGGCCTGGATCGAGAGTTCCGGAATACCGCACAGGCCAAATCCACCCGCGGCAATCACCATGCCGTCGAACAGAACACCTTCGAGCGCCGCGGCAGCGCTTTCATAGACTTTGCTCATGGCCCCTCGTTACGCAGGGAAAATTGCAAATGCAAGAGACCGTAAGGCGCATTTGATATGAACTTTTTCGCTCACGCTGGTGCGGTCTAGTCGCCCGGATAGGATTGTTCGACCCGGTCGAGATACTCCCGCAGCATGGCGACTCGCCTCGGACGGAACGATCGGTCCGTAATGATCATCTGATTGATGCGATCAATCCGGAAGGAGCGATAGTCCTCCCGCAATTCACACCAGGCCATGACGACCAGGGATCGATCAAAAAAGACGATGGCGAGTGGCTGGACCGTGCGCAGGGTCCGATTGTCTTCGGCATCGGAATAATCGAGCTCGATCACCTGTTCATTGCGCGTGGCATGGCGCAGGGCTTCAATATCAATTGAGATTTCGGGGCGGCAGTAAAAGCGTTTGGCATATAAGACTGCGTGTTCGAATTCGGCGCGCATCCGCTCCGGCAAAGAGGCCTTGAGTTTCGACAGGGCATTGTCCGCCGCCCTGGCGAGGACCGGATCAGCGACTTGCACCACTTCACGCAGACCCAAAACCAGCGCCTCCATCTCGTCGCGGCTGAACATCATGGGCGGCAAGGCCGGGTCTTCCTGCAATGTATAGCCATACCCGGCTTCGCCATCGATCAGGGCCCCTGAGCGGCGCAGGGAGTCAATGTCGCGATAGATTGTGCGCAGAGAAACGCCGAGTTCCCGGCTCAGGGCCTGGGCTTTGACAGGCGGAGAGAGCGTCCGCAGACACTGCATGAGTTGAAGCAGGCGATCACTTTTAGCCATGTCTAAGTCTAACCCATGCTGCTGACATAAAGTGACAGGAGCAGCGTGCTAGCGGAGTGTCAACAGCAAGGACCCCGACGCCATGATCAAGATTACGCTTTACCCTGCCGCCTTTGGTGAACCAACCGCGAGCCCTTTTTGTATGAAGGCTTTATGCATGCTGGCCATATCAGAACTCCCTTATGAAGTGATTGAAACGCCTGATCCGCGCAAGGCGCCAAAGGGCAAACTTCCCATGATCGAGGTCGATGGAAAGGTCATAGCGGATAGCGAGGACATCCGCGCCTATATTGAAGCGACAGCGGACATAGATTTCGACGACGGCCTGTCCGACCGCGACCGCGCCATTTCACGAGCCGTGATCCGGATGGTGGAAGAGCATGTTTATTTCGCCATCGTCGCCGATCGTTGGGGCGAGGATGACAATTGGGTCCACGTCCGCGAGACCTTCTTCAAGGATATTCCCGGCCTGTTTCGCGGCATCGTGACCAGCTTTATTCGCAAACAGGCCCTGCAGTCTCTTCATGGTCAGGGCATTGGCCGGTTCTCGCCGGAAGATCGGTTCGATCGCGTGCGCCGCGATATCATCGCCATTCGCGAACTTCTCGGCGATCAAGCCTTTCTGTTTGGCGACGCGCCCAGCGCAGCCGATTATTCGGTTGTCCCGATGTTGCGCGCCGCAATCGCCACCCCGATCGAGAAGCCCTTGGCAAAATTCATAAAAAACGATCCGAATCTAATGTCTTACGTGACCAGAGTCACGGACAGGTGCTATCCGGACGCGGTTAAGTAGGGAAAGAGTGGTCGACCTTCTTCGTCGCAAGCGAAACTCTCCATCAATCGTCCACTCTTTCCTCCTTAAGGGACGGTCTTCGCAGGGACCGTCCTTTTTTGTGGGCGAAATTTGAATGAAATCTGAAGTTTTTGTCGCCGCTATATTAACCGGTTTGGCTTAGTCCCTGTGTCTCAATATTGGGGATGAACAGCATGACGACATTCGGAAAAAAGCCCGCCAATGGCGGTTTCGGGAAGCGTAAAGCGGGTGGATTCGCGGCCAAGCCACGTCCGAACCAAAGTGCGCAAAACGCACTGTCTGCAGAGGCAATGGCGTTTCTCGAAAAAGAACGCGGCCGCGGCGCTGATCCGGCCTATGCCGGAAATTCCGGATCCGGGCAAAGCGCCTTGGTGGGCGACAAGCCGGTCTTTGGGAGCCGGATCTTCGCCTTTCTGATCGATACGCTGATCATCACTGTGCCGTTCTTGGTCATCATGTTTCCATCGCTTTGGGCGGAACTGGAAGCCAATGCGGTGCTGGCGCAAACCGACCCAGATGCCTACGACTTGCAAGTGCAGCTCATGGTCATCAAGTGGGGCCTCATGCATGGCATCATCCGGGCCATCTACTCCATCTCGCTCGAGAACTGGAAGGGCGCGACGCTTGGCAAAATGGTGGTCGGCATTGTCGTCGCCAATAATGATGGCGGCAAAGCCAGCCTGGTCTCGATCATTCTGCGCAACACGTTTGGTCGTTTCGTGACCAATCTGATCCCGTTCTATATCGGCTATTTCCTGGCTCTGTCGAACGAGAAGCGCAAATGCGTGCATGACATGATTGCCGGTTCAACCGTGCGCAAGAAAGCGGTTGGTCAGCAGGATGTGTCGGCGATCTTTGCTTAAAGCGCGAATTCTCTGCGAATAAAAAAGGGCGGCTCTAGGGCCGCCCTTTTCGTACTCTGTGAGGTGGGCCAGCCGCTGCCGCGGCCTTTTCGCCCTAGGCGACTGGGCTAGAAGCCCATGCCACCCATGTCTGGCATACCGCCGCCACCTGGCATTGGAGGTGCGTCAGCTTTTGGCGCTTCTGCGATACCGGCTTCCGTGGTGATCAGAAGGCCTGCAACAGAAGCGGCGTTCTGCAGAGCAGAGCGAACCACTTTCGCAGGATCAATCACACCCATGTCGATCAGGTTGCCATATTCTTCACTCTGAGCATTGAAGCCGAAGCCCTTGCCCTTGCCGTTGCGGATCGTGTTGACAACAACGGAACCTTCGACGCCGGCATTCTCAGAGATCTGGCGCACAGGAGACTCCAGAGCCTTGCGAACGATATCGATCCCGGCTTGCTCGTCATCATTGTCGCCAGTGACGTCAATATTGTCAGCAGCCGCCAGCAGGGCAGTGCCGCCGCCGGCCACGATGCCTTCTTCGACCGCAGCGCGGGTTGCGTTCAGCGCGTCATCGACACGGTCCTTACGCTCTTTCACTTCGATCTCAGTGGCGCCGCCAACTTTGATCACAGCAACACCGCCAGCCAGCTTGGCCAGGCGCTCTTGCAGCTTCTCGCGGTCATAATCAGAAGACGTGTCTTCGATTTGCTTGCGGATCTGACCAACGCGAGCTTCGATGTCAGCTTTGGTACCAACGCCATCTACGATGGTTGTGTCATCTTTTGAGATGTTCACGCGCTTCGCTGTGCCGAGCATGTCGAGAGAGACGTTTTCCAGCTTGATGCCGAGGTCTTCAGAAATGACCTGGCCGCCGGTCAGGATGGCAATGTCCTGCAGCATAGCTTTGCGGCGATCGCCGAAGCCTGGAGCTTTAACCGCCGCGATTTTCAGACCGCCGCGCAGTTTGTTGACCACCAAAGTGGCCAGCGCTTCGCCGTCCACGTCTTCTGCGATGATTAGCAGCGGACGCTGAGACTGAACAACAGATTCCAGGATTGGCAGCATTGGCTGAAGCGAAGACAGTTTCTTCTCATGCAGCAGGATGAATGGATCATCGAGCTCAGCCGTCATTTTGTCAGCATTGGTGACGAAGTAAGGAGACAGGTAACCGCGGTCGAACTGCATGCCTTCAACAACGTCCAGCTCAGTTTCCAGAGACTTGGCTTCTTCAACTGTGATGACGCCTTCATTGCCGACTTTTTCCATCGCCTGAGCGATCATGTCGCCAATCTCTTTGTCGCCATTGGCAGAAATAGAGCCAACCATAGCGATTTCAGAATTGTCTTTCACTTTACGTGAGTGATGGGCGAGATCCTTGACGACTTCAGCCGAGGCTTTCTCGATGCCGCGCTTCAGGTCCATTGGGTTCATGCCAGCAGCAACGCGCTTCATGCCTTCGCGAACGATGGCTTGAGCGAGAACGGTTGCAGTTGTGGTGCCGTCACCAGCAACGTCATTGGCTTTAGAAGCCACTTCGCGCAGCATTTGCGCGCCCATATTCTCGAACTTATCCTCAAGCTCGATTTCTTTTGCGACGGTGACACCGTCTTTCGTGGTGCGCGGGGCGCCGAAAGACTTCTCGATGACAACGTTACGGCCTTTTGGGCCGAGGGTGACTTTTACAGCGTCTGCAAGGGTATCAACACCCGCTAGCATCCGCTCGCGCGCAGTTGCGCCGAAATGTACGTGTTTGGCAGCCATTTTCAGGTACCTTTCAAATTGATGTGTTACGGAAATGGGAGTGCGAAGGGCTTAGCCTTCGATGATGCCCATAATGTCGCTTTCTTTCATGATCAGCAGGTCTTCACCGTCGATTTTCACCTCGGTGCCACCCCATTTGCCGAACAGGATCTTGTCGCCAGCTTTGACGTCGAGCGGAACCCGCTCATTGTCGTCGCCGATGGCGCCATTGCCAACAGCGAGGACTTCGCCTTCCTGTGGCTTTTCAGCAGCTGTATCTGGAATAATGATGCCACCAGCAGTTTGGGTGGCCTCTTCAACGCGGCGGACCAGAACGCGGTCGCCAAGTGGACGGAACTTCATGGATTAAACCTCATGTTCGTCAGTTCAAAGTGTTGGTTTCGCTAACTTGATATGAGTTTTAGCACTCACACCCCTCGTCTGCTAACGATGGGGTGCAAGTAGGTCTCCGCGCGGCGCACGTCAACTGTCTTTTGAGACATTTTTTGCCTGCAACTGTTGAAGCCTTAGCGGCCGAGTTCCTGCTTCAGGAAGGCATTTTCCTGGCGCAGCGTCTGCAGCTCCTCGACCATTGGGCTCAAGCTGGCGGCCAGTTCTGCTTCCGTGAATCGCGGCGTGATGAACTGCGGGCAATTCCAGTCAAAAGCTTCAATGTCGAGTGTGAACAGGCGTTCGACCTGTCCTTGACCGTCGATGGCGAGCGTTTCGGCGAGATCCGGATTGGCCTCCGCTTCCTGAACGCGGGCATGGCCCAACAGTTTCAAGCGGGCGCGATTTGGATAATCCATCAAAAACAGGGACACGCGCTTTTCCGACTGCAGATTTCCGACCGAGACATATTGGCGATTGCCGCGATAGTCGGCGAATCCCAGCTGTGTTGGCGACAGAAGTTTGAGAAAGCCACGCGGGCCGCCGCGATGTTGGATGTAGGGCCAGCCATCTTCGGAGACAGTGGCCATGTAGAAACTGTCGCGCATGGCGATGAACGTGGCTTCCGGCTCACCAAACCCTTCCGGTGCCGGGCGGTTCACCATGCCTTCGTACATCTCGCGAGAGCCACGCAGATCCTGCTCGGCTTTGATATGTTCAGTAAATGCGATCTCACCAAATTGCTTCATGGTGTGCTCCTTTGCGAGACCTGACATAAGCCGCCCGATGAAGGATCGGAACCCGGCCTTACACGATAGGACCTATGCTGAACTTCGATCAGGTCGCCGTTTATGGCGCAGTTTCAGCGTCAATCGCTGCGATCACGGCTTGATAAAACGCCTCGCGATTGGGATTCTCCTGGTCCTCGTATCCCAGCGCGCTCGTCCAGCTGCTATTCGAAGCGATGATCAATTGTCGTTGCGGATCTATATAGATGCCCTGACCGAAAATGCCGCGCGCGGCGAAGGCGCCGTGATCATAGGTCCACCACTGAAATCCGTAACCGTGCCCGGGATTATCATAGCCTATACGTTTGGTCGTGGCGCGCGGAATCCAGTCTTCTGGCACGATAGATTCGCCATCGATCATGGCCCCCTCGAGAATGAACTGACCGAAACGTGCGAAATCCAATGTCGCGGCCTGGATGCAGCAGCCGCTAATCTCGGTACCATCTTGATTCAAAAGCCAGCTGGCATCTTGCTGCATGCCATAAGGGCGCCAGATCTTTTCGGACAGATAATTGGCCAGATCCTTGCCAGTCGCTTCGCTCACCAGGACGCCAATCAGATTGGTTTCGCCGGTTGAGTAATTCCAGACTTCGCCGGCCGGGTGGGCGCGGGGAAGCTGACTCATATAGCTCACCAGATTTGACCCGCCATCTTCGGCGACGTGTTCATTAAACCGGGCGACGTCTGAATTCGGGTCGGTATAGGTCTCGTCCCAGTCAATGCCGGAACTCATAGTCAGCAATTGTTCGATCGTGACATCGTCATAAGCGGAATTCTCCAGCCCGCTAATGTACTTGGAAACCGGATCATCCAGGCTTTCAATATCGCCATCTTTTAAGGCCGCGCCGACCAGGGTTGAGGTCAGCGACTTGGCAACGGAGAAACTCGTCCAGCGGCCATTATCCTTAAAACCCAGGCCATATTTTTCCAGGCGAATATCACCATTCTGCACAATCACGAGCGCAGCATGGCGCTGTTCGGTCATATAGGCGTCGACATCCAGGCCGAGCTCGAGCGGCGGGCCTGCGCCAAACTCGCGGACAGATCCAGCTGCCGGAATGGGACGCGCTTTCACAATGAAGGACACTTCGTCCATCATGCGGAAGCCGGCATCCCGCTGGCTTTGGTTCCAGAACAGGACATCGCCATCCGTCGGCATGGCGATCAGCAGGCGGCGCCAATCCGCACCGATAAACCACCAGAACAGGGCCGCAATCACGGCGACAATGCCCAAGCCCATACCCAATCGTTTCATGGTTCAACCTCCCGGATACTTTATGTTTTGCTTTTATGCGCTTCGTTCTTCAGATTCCAGATCGGGGTGCGAGCGACCATCCAGATGATCAATAGCGTCATTCCACCTGCCGGGACAATTGCGATCTTGTACGGTCCAAATGCGTCGACCAGCCAGCCCATGATCGCCGCGCCAAACGGCGCCCCCGCCATAAAGCCGAGCTGATAGATAGACAGAACCCGGGCGAGCTGATCCTTTGGCGCCGCGTCCTGAACGATCGCACGGCTCATCGCGATCGAGACGCCGGCCGACAGCCCCCAGACAAAGACGATGGTCAAAAACGCCTCGTGCGGGATGCGCGTCATCATGGGCAAGATAGCGAGCGACCCCAGGAGCTGGGCGATCAGCAGCAGACGTCCCTGGCGTTTGATATTCTTGATCATAGACAGTGCCACGGAAGAGACAAAGGCGCCAAGCCAAAAGGTTACGAACATGTCGCGAATGCCATCGCCGGACAGGCCGTACACATCCCGGTTGATAATCGGCAGCACGACCAGAAAGGCGCCTATGACGAAGATGCCAACGCCGAACATCAGGACCGTCATGCCCCAGAGCTTGGCGTCGCCTGTGACGACCTTGAACCCTTCGCCAATGTCACCAAAGGCGGCACCAAAGCCGGATCGTCCGGTTTTCACTTTCCGGCCCTTGGCCAGCATGAAGGCGAGCAGGGCGCCCATGGCCACCACGGCGCCTTGCAGCGCCATCAGGAACCAGCTGTCGATCGGACCGACCCCAAAGCCTCCAAGCCAGTCCGGCATTTTGGTCATTTTGTCAGCGTATCCACCGAGAATGAGCCCTGTTATCTGCGCCGCAAACTGGGCCAGAGTCGCAAAGGCGACGCCCTGTTGCAGCGTCACGCCGGAACCGACCCGTCCGCGGCGCTCCACGACTTCGTTCAGGATCGAGTCTCGCGCCGGCATCATGAACGCGCCGACCGTTCCGAGCGCCAGACCATAGGCGATCATAAGCGGGTAGCTCAGATTGTTCGTGGCCAGTGCAAAGGCGAGGCCGAAAGCCGGCAGGGCTGCGAACAGATGCAGGATCATCAAAAGCGGTTTGCCGGACGCGCGCTCCGCCACCACGCCACCGAGCAGCAGAAAAATGACCGACGGTCCGGATAAAGCGAGATTGGCCATGCCTAATTCGGTGCCGCCAAGCCCAAGCTTGTTGGTGATCAGATAGGGAAACAGCACCATTTGCAGGCCGAAAGCGACAAACCAGGTCGCCTGAACGGACAGATAGGCCGGCAGTTCGATTTTGACATTGCGCCGCGCTTTGCGGGCCATCATGGATTGAGCGGTTTCGAGGAGCGAGGCACCGGCACTCATCGCGGAGCCCATTCCACTCAAGGGAGAACGAGCTTCTTCCAGAATATCCGGGTCTTCGATATTGTCAGCCTGTTGAGGCTCTTCGCTCATCGTCTCTACTTGCCCTGTTTCCCAGCGCTCCAACCTGTCGCGGGATTTGCAAACACGCAACAGGAAATCTCGGTTGCCCTTGCAGCATGCCTTGGAGCCGCCACAACCGCGTGCTAGGCCAGTAACCACGTTCAAGGAGGGACCGTCATGAGAGCCATGCGTCATCTGGGGAGTTGGGGGCTGGCTCTGTTTCTGATTTTTATGTTTGTGCAGGCAACGATTCATCCCCTGCCCAATCCCCCGGAAGGGTCCGTCAAACTTTTTGATCCGGCCGGACAGAATATTGTGTTCGCCACCCTGGCGCAGAATACGGGAATTGCTCTGTTTGAGCCGACGGGCCGTGTCGTTGTGGCGATTGGCGAATTGCTGGCGGCGCTCCTGTTGTTGTTGCCATTCACGCGTCGCACCGGGGCCGTATTGTCTTTTCTGATCCTGGCCGGCGCGGTCGCCTTTCACTTAATGCCGGACATTCTCGGGCGCGAGGTGCCCCTCTCTCTCACTGAAAACACTGGAACAGATGGCGGGCAATTATTCGCACTCGCAATCGCCATGTTGGCCGCGAGCATGCTGCTCATTGTGGTTCACCCGGGGCGTGTAAAAGCTGACTAGATTTCATTACTATGTTAACTCATTGGCGCCATCCTCTACCAGAAGTGTAGTTGGAGTTCGCCAATGGCTGACCCTCTTCCATTCGAAAACGAGGCCCCTGAAAGCGGGCAGGCGCGCAAGATCCTCCTGCGGCGCCTGATCGACTATATTGCGCTCCCGGGTTCGCAAGTCGCGCCTCAGGACCGGTCCATGGGCGGCGATATTCTGCTCGATATGTTGCTCCATGCGACGGATGAAGAACGCCTGTTGTGTTCCTCACGTCTCGCGGAGATGAGCGAAGCGCCCCGGCGTGTCCTGCGATACCTTGCGCAATGCGATCTTGAGATTGCCCGACCTTTGCTGGAGGCCAGTGAGGCATTTGATAGCTCGGACCTGCTGGAAATTGTCGATCACGTCTCGACGGATCATCGTCTGCTTGTCGCCGGACGCAAGAAAGTACCCATCGCGGTCTGTGATGCCTTGTCCCGCAGGGCGGAGGTAACGGTGGTGCAGGTGCTGTTGGGTAACGGGGGGGCGCATTTCTCAGAAACGGCGATGGATGTTCTGGTCGAGCGGTCTCGCAAGGAAGCCGGGCTTGTATCATTGCTGATCACGCGACTGGAATTGAAGCCGGCCCAGGCTATGGCAATGTTCTGGTGGTCTGATCGGGAGACCCGGCGGATGATCCTGCAACGCCATGCCGCGGATCGGGCCGAAATGGTCGACATGTGTGCCGATGTGTTCGCAATCGCGGCCAAGGAGGGCTGGTCAGACCCCGTTGCCCGCAAGACGCTGCAACTGATTGAACGACGTCAGCGCAATCGCGGCGCCATTGAAAAGAGTCCATATGACAGCCTGGAGGGCGCGATCGAAGCCGCGGCACGTGAGGGCATGTCGCCGGACCTGGTCCAGGAAATCGGTTATCTTGCCGGGATCAAGCCGGTGACCGGCGCCAAAATCCTCAGCGATCAGGGCGGCGAAGGGATTGCCGTTTTGTGCAAAGCCACCGGTTTGAAAAAGCCGGCGCTCGAGAATCTCTGGCGCGCCTTGAAACGACCTGTTGTCAACGAGAATGGCGAGATCGATGCCATATACGAGTTTCTTCTGGAAACGTATGACTTGCTGACCGTGGCCAAGGCTCAGACAACTTTGCGATACTGGAACTGGTCGCTGTCATCTTCCTTTGCTGCCGCGGGGAAGCAGGCATCCGGTCTGCTCGATGATGGGGCAAATGATGAGTCCGCGTTTTCGACTTCTCGGCGAACGGCCAGCCTCGTTTTTGGTAACTGATCAAGTTTTCGCACATTTGCCGTCGGTTTTGGCTGGCCAAACCCTGAATACAGTTCTAATTCCGCCTCTGGGAAGATAATAACCGGAGCAGATGGGCGGCGTGGGCTACTTTCTTGGATTGATTGTTGTTCTGATTGCGCTGTGGACCGGTTTGTCTGGTGACTACACGCTGACCAAGCCGCTCATCGCTTCGCTGGGTGCGATCTCGATCATTCTGTCAGCTGTCCTTGCTTATCGTTTCGATATCCTCGACCGAGAAGGATCGCCCTATGCCCGTCTTTTGCAACTGGTGGCCTATTGGGCCTGGCTGCTGGTGGAAATCTTCAAGGCGAACTGGATTGTCATCAAAGCCTGCTTGCGGTCGAATCTGGATATCAATCCCGCCCTGGTGAAGGTGAAAACAGGATGCGAGAGCGATCTTGCCCGCACCGTGTTTGCCAATTCCATCACCTTGACGCCTGGAACGGTCAGCGTCGAAGTCGAAGGCGACAAAATTCTAGTGCACGCCCTGTATGAAGATTCCGCCGGACCGGGTGCATTTGATGATATGGATCGGCGCTCGCGTGAAGCGTGTGACGGGAAGGCGAAAGCATGATCGGCGCGGCGGCACTGGCATTAATTGTGGCGATTGCGCTGATGCTCATTCGCGCCTTGAGCGGACCGACTCTGTATGATCGCGTGTTGGCGGTGAACTCGCTCGGCACTAAGATCATCCTCCTGCTCGGGGTGATTGGTTTCCTGACTGGGCGGCCAGATTTTCTCGATATTTCAATACTTTATGCATTGATTAATTTCGTTGCCACGATCGCGATCCTGAAATTCTTCCGCTATCGTTCGTTCCAGGTGTCGCTGACGCGGCGCGGGAAGGAAGGCTCATGATCGCGGAAGCCCTCGAATACTGGAATGCGTTCCGACCTGTGCTCGGATCAGCCCTGATGCTGGTGGGTGCTGTCCTGGCGGTGATCGGCACAGTCGGCGTGTTGCGGTTCCCTGATTTTTACACACGCTTGCATGCTGCCAGTGTGACGGACACCGCTGCGGCGACGCTGGCGATTCTGGGCATGGTTCTGCTCGCCCCGTCATTCGCGGTAGTGTTCAAGCTGGCAGTCGTCTGGTTGTTCCTTTTCCTGACCGGACCGACGTCTTCGCACGCGCTGGCAAATGCGGCCCACACAGCCGGATTGCAGCCTATGATTGGCCGTCTGGGAGAGTCCGATGGAGGGGATGAATGACCGGGTTTGAAGGCGCGACACTCGCCATCGATCTGTTGAACATCACGCTGTTGACCATCTTGTTCGTGGTCGCAATCGCGATCGCACGCCTGCGCAGCCTGTTCGCCATTGTGATGCTGTCCGGCATCTACTCACTCGTCTCCGCAACCTGGTTTGTGGCGCTGGATGCGGTAGATGTGGCGTTTACAGAAGCAGCCGTCGGGGCGGGCATTTCAACCGCGCTCTTCCTGGGCGCCATGGTGCTGACCTCTCGGACCGCGAAGGCAGAGAAGGGCGCGACCCGGATTGTGCCCCTCCTCGTGGTCATCGCCACAGGCGCGGTCCTGATCTATGCGACTATCGACCTGCCCGGCTTTGGCGATGCGACATCGCCGGCCAATACAGGCGTCGGCGTTGCATTCCTCGAACGAACTTATCCGGAAATTGCCATCCCGAACGTCGTCACGGCCGTGCTCGCCAGCTATCGGGGTTTTGATACGCTGGGCGAAGTGGGTGTGGTGTTTGCTGCCGGATTGGCAGTTACGCTTTTGCTTGGCTTTGGCGAAAGATCGCTCGGCGCCACCGTGCGCCGCGAAGATCGTATGACCGCCCTGAAAGATGATGAGGAAGAGTCATGAAGGGCGACCATCACGTTATTCTCCGCGTCGTTGCGAAAGCGCTGATCCCGATTATCGCGCTGTACGGATTCTATGTGCAGTTTCACGGCGAATATAGCCCGGGCGGTGGCTTCCAGGCGGGTGTCATCTTGGCTGTGAGCGTCATCCTCTACTCGCTGATTTTCGGCATTGCCCCGGCCATGCGCGCGATCACGCCGGGCTTTGCGCGCTTTATCGCCGGTCTGGGGTTCATCCTTTATATTGGCGTTGGGGTCTGGGCGCTCGCCATGGGCGGCAATTTCCTCGACTATGATGCACTGTTCCGGGAGGAACCAGGTGGGCATCTTGGCCAGCATACCGGCATTATCATAATCGAACTCGGCGTTCTGTTTGCGGTTGCTGGATCGATGGTGACGATTTTCTACGCATTTGCCGGACGGGTGAGCGAAATCCGGGACGAGGACTGGTAGAATGCTGGAATTTGTCCTCGAACGCGGAAACTATTGGGCGATCATCGGGCTGATGATGATCGGCCTCTATATTGCCTTTGCGGCGACAAATCTGATCAAGCGCCTGGTTGGGCTTGGCCTGTTTCAGACCTCAATCATCCTGTTCTATATCTCGCTGTCGCGCATTGATGGCGGCACGGCCCCGATCCTGTTCGGGAAGGATTATGGCAAGAAAAAAGACTATGGCGATGACCCTTCCGGCGGCGGTGAATATGCTGGAGAGGCAAGCGATTATGCTGCCAGCGGCAGCCATGGCTATGGCGGCGAAGGTCTCGAGAATGTCTATTCCAATCCCTTGCCGCACGTCCTGATGCTGACCGCGATTGTGGTCGGTGTGGCCACGCTGGCCGTCGGTCTCGCCATTATTGTCCGAATTCGCGAAGCCTATGGCACGGTCGAAGCGGATGAGATCCGGGCGATGGATCTGGAGGTTGCCATTTCCGAAGCTGCCAGCGAAGCCGAAGAGAGCAAGGCAGGGGCAGTATGATCGAATTCATCGCTTCCCTGGTGCCAGCAAGTCTGGCCGCACACGCGCCCGCGCTGCTGGTGGTCGTGCCGATGCTGTTTGCGCCGATTGCCGCTTTCATGCCGAACGGCCGGATTGCATGGCTGCTCAGCATCATCGCGACCGGCATCGCTTTGATCATGTCGATTTCCCTGATTGATCAGGTCCGCTCCATCGAAGGTGGGGCCGTGCTATCTTATGCCATGGGCGGTTGGGCCCCGGATGCGGGTATCGAGTTTCGCATCGACGCGCTGAATTCCATGGTCTTGCTGCTGGTCAGCACGATCGGTTTCCTGGCCGCGATTTTCAGCTGGCCGACCGTGAAGGCGGAAATTCGCGATGCCAAGCGCGCCATGTTCTTCGCGGCTTATCTGGTTTGTTTCACAGGTCTGACGGGTGTTGCCAGCACGGGCGATGCCTTCAACCTGTTCGTATTCCTCGAGATCAGCTCGATTGCGACTTATGTGCTTGTCGCCCTGGGCGCCACGCGTGACCGCCGGGCTTTGCCGGCGGCGGGCAATTACCTGCTCATGGGGACGATTGGTGCGTCCTTCTTCGTGGTCGGCGTTGGCTTCCTGTTTGCCGCGACCGGCACGCTGAATATGGCTGAATTGGCGGTTCGACTGCAGGATGTGCAGGACAATAAGGCGGTACTCGCCGGGTATGCCTTTATCGTGGTCGGCCTCGGCATCAAGGCGGCCATGTTCCCGTTGCATCAATGGCTGCCGAATGCCTACGCTTACAGCCCGAGCTTTGTCACAATGTTCCTGGCTGCGACCGCAACGAAAGTGGCGATCTACGCGTTGGTCCGGTTCCTGTACACTGTGTTTGGGTTGGAATTCGCATTTGAGGGCTCGACCCTGATCTGGATCCTTATGCCGATGGGCATTGCGGCGATGATTGCCTGTTCCTTCCAGGCCGTGTTCCAGACCGATGTGCGCCGTACGCTCGCCTACTCGTCCGTGGCGCAAGTGGGATACATGTTGCTGGGCATCTCAATTGGCACTGCAGCGGGTGTCTCTGCTGGCCTGTTCCATCTGGTCAATCACGCGCTGATCAAGGGGGCGCTGTTCATGGCGCTGGCCGGTGTGGTCCTAACCTATCAGGGGACCAGTTTGAACGACCTCAAGGGGCTTGGCCGGACGTCACCCTGGACGATGACGGCGTTCGCCATTGGCGCTGTCTCCTTGATCGGTGTGCCGCTGACCGCCGGGTTCCAGTCAAAATACGCGCTCGTCAACGCCTTGTTCGAACATGGCTGGTGGTGGGCGGTGGCTGTGGTCATGTTCTCCAGCTTGCTCGCCGTGGTCTATATGGGGCGCATGCTCGAAGCGGTCTTCTTCCGGGCGCCGAGTAATCCCAACAAGCGACGACAGGAAGCGCCTTTCGTTATTTTGATCCCGCTCTGGATTTTGGCGTTGGCCAATCTTTGGGTGGGTATTCAGGGTGGCTTCGTGGCCGGACTGGCAGATGATGCGGCGGCGGCCCTGTTTATTGGAGGCGGCTCATGAGCGGCGAATTGGCCATCATCGCAGCTTTGGTGCTGCCGATCCTGATTTGCGGCGGCATCTGGCTCGCCGGGCGCATTCCTGACATTCGCGAAGGCGTTACCCTGGTGGGTGCCGCCGGCCTGTTTATCGTCGCCATCGTCATCGCGATGAAAGTGTCTGCAGGCGAAACGCCCGAACTCAGCCTGGGCGAAGCCGTGCCGGGGCTGGAATTTGCGTTCAAGGCTGAACCACTGGGCGCGCTGTTTGCGCTCGTGGCAAGCGGTCTGTGGATCGTCAACAGCTTCTATTCGATCGGCTATATGCGCGGCAATCGCGAGCGTAACCAGACCCGGTTCTATATGTGTTTCGCCATCGCCCTGCTCGGGGCTATGGGGGTTGCGCTGTCTGCCAACCTGTTCACGCTGTTCGTCTTCTATGAGATCCTGACCTTGTCGACTTATCCCTTGGTGGCGCACAAGGGCGATGCCAATGCCCAGCGTGGCGCGCGCATCTATCTGATGACGCTGCTTGGCACATCGATCGGCTTCCTGCTCGTCGCCGTGATCTGGACCGGGGCGCTCGCCGGCAGTCTCGACTTTGTTCCAGGTGGGTTGCTGCAACAGGTTGATAATCTGTCGCCCGTCGTCGCCAGCGCCTTGTTGATCCTGTTTGCCTTTGGGGTGGGTAAGGCGGCCTTGATGCCGTTCCATTTCTGGCTGCCCAATGCGATGGTGGCACCGACGCCGGTCTCCGCCTTGTTGCATGCTGTGGCGGTGGTCAAGGCGGGTGTGTTCACCATTCTGAAAGTCGCGATTTACATTTTTGGTGAAGAACTCCTCAATGCGACGGCATCGCGGGAGTTCATTCTTGGCGTCGCCTGTTTCACCATTGTTGTCGCGTCGCTTGTGGCGATGACCAAGGATAATCTGAAGGCGCGGCTCGCTTATTCTACCGTGGCGCAGCTTGCTTATGTAACCTGCGGGGCAATGTTGGCAGACCCGGCGGGCTTTATGGGCGGTTCGTTACAGATTGCGGCGCACGCTGTTGGCAAGATTACGCTCTTCATGTGCGCTGGCGCAATCTATGTCGCGACGGGCAAACAGAACATTTCCGAGATGAAGGGGCTTGGCAGGCGAATGCCGCTCATCTTCATCGCTTTCTTTATTGCGTCCCTGTCGATTATCGGCATCCCGCCCCTGGCCGGAGACTGGCCGAAATATGAGTTGATGCAGGGCGCTGCAGATGCTGACCTCGATTACGTGCCTTATGTGCTGATCGTATCGTCGCTGTTGAACATTGCCTATTTGCTGCCCATCCCAATCCTGGCCTTGATGCCGCCGCCAGGCAGTGGCGAACCGGCGCCCTATAAACGTCCCGGCGGCGCCCCGATGCTCACCGTCGCCGCGCCATGCTTCACAGCGATCCTGTGTTTCCTCATGTTTTTCACGATCGGGCCCATGTCGAAATTCCTGGAGCCAGCCACCGGAGAACGGATCCCGGCCGTCTATATGACAGGAGGCCAGCCATGACCCTTCCTCCAGAACGTGATTCAAGCGGGCGTTTCATCAAGCCGGAAGATGATGCCCCGAAGCCGAGCGATGAGAACATGCACCCGTTGTCGAGACTTCTGTTCGGCTGGGTCAGCTCCCCGCGGACACCGCTATTCCTACTTATCCTGGTCATCCTGATCTGCGCTGGTCTGGTCGTGTTCGATCTGGCGGTGAACCGGCATGAATATCTCGATTTCGCCAATGCGAATGGGTTTTACGCGATTTGGGGCTTTGCGGCCTTTGGCCTCGCCGTCCTGTCGGGCTGGCCGCTCGGCAAGTTATTGCGCCGAGATGAAGACTATTACGGGGAAGCCGAAACGACGCCACAGGATGTGGAGTCAGACTCATGAGTGGTTTGATTGGACAGATTAATCCGGGCCTTCTGCTCGTTCTGGTTGGTTTTGCTGGCTGCCTGATCCCGGTCCAGCGGGTCCGTCAGGCGCTGATGGTCGGGACACCGGTTGTGGCCATGCTACTGCTGGCGTTGGCCGAGCGCGGCACTGATCTCGCCATGGTGTCGGTGCTCGATCTGGAGCTGATCCTATATCGCGTCGACAGCCTCTCTTTCATTTTCGGACTGGCCTTCCTGATTGCGGCGTTCCTGAACGCCATATATGCCCTGCATACGGATGACCGATTGCAGGACGGTATGGCGCTGGCCTATGCCGGGGCGGCGGTCTCAGCGACCTTTGCCGGCGATCTGATGACCCTGTTTGTGTTCTGGGAGATCACGGCGGTCAGCTCGGTCTTTCTGATCCTCCGGGCCGGGACTAAGGCGGCCTATCAGGCTGCGATGCGCTATCTCGGCGTGCAGATCTTTTCCGGAGTCCTGCTGCTGGACGGCCTCGCTTACGTCTATAAATCGACCGGTAGCCTGTCGCTGGACGCGTTCACGTCCTTCGATCAGCCCGGCGCGGTGTTGATCTTCATCGCCTTCGCGATCAAGGCGGCGTTCCCATTCCTGCACAATTGGCTTCAGGATGCTTATCCGAAAGCCACGGTGGTCGGTGCTGTGGTGCTGTCAGCCTTCACAACAAAGCTCGCAGTCTATGCCTTTGCACGCATGTTCCCTGGCTTCGAGATCCTGATCTGGATCGGGGCCATCATGACGGTGTTCCCGGTCTTCTTCGCTGTGATCGAGAATGATTTGCGCAAGGTTCTGTCCTACTCGCTGAACAACCAGCTCGGCTTCATGATCTGCGCGATCGGGATCGGGACGCCGCTCGCCATTAATGGCGCAGCGGCGCACGCGTTTGCGCACATTATCTATAAGGGCCTGCTCTTCATGAGCATGGGCGCGGTGCTGTATCGCGTCGGAACGGCCAAGGCAAGCGAGCTGGGCGGGCTCTACAAGTCGATGCCGTGGACGACGATTTTCTGTATCATTGGCGCGGTATCGATTTCGGCCTTCCCGCTTTTCTCCGGCTTTGTGGCCAAGGCCATGACGATGAGCGCGGTGGCAACCGAAGGCTATGTCATCATCTGGTTGATGCTCTTGTTTGCCTCTGCGGGTGTGCTCGAACATTCCGGGATCAAGATTCCGTACTTCACATTCTTCGGTCACGATAGCGGCATACGGGTCAAGGAAGCCCCGTTTAATATGCTGCTGGCCATGGGCATGGCGGCCTTTATCTGTATCGCCATCGGTCTGCCAACCATTGGTGGGTTTGGCTATGGCTGGTTGTATAATATGTTGCCCTGCACGACGACGGCGCCGGCAGATGTCTGTGTGATTTCGGGCAAGGAAATAAAGCCGTATGCGCCGTATACCGTCGACCACGTGCTAACCCAGCTGCAATTGCTGATGTTTGCCGTTCTGGCTTTCATTCTGTTGAAGCGGTTCGGCCTGTATCCGCCCGAGAAACCCGGAACCATCCTCGACACGGACTGGCTCTATCGCAAGCCTGGCTTCGGCATGGTGAAATGGGCCGGTACGGTCTGGGGCAAGGCTGGACCGGCTATGACCGCATTCTTCGCTGGACTGGGGGCAAGAACATTCGAGAAAATCGAGACCACATTCAGTCCGCGCGGCGCTTTGGCGCGCGGGCCTCTGACCGTCAGCATGGCGATGTGGTCTGCGGTGTTGCTCGGGATTGTGATGCTCGTGGTGCTCGTCGCATCCTAAGCGTGTGCGCTTATGTAAACTATTTTACATTTAAATGTAGCATTGTGGTTCAACAATCACAGCATTCGGGCGTTCACAATAGATTGAGGCGTAGAATAGCATAGTTCTGCAATTTCTCATTTACTGCTCTGTACCTGATCTCATATATATTTGAAATCACATAGGGGATACGTGAATGAGTGAGGAACTAGACCGCGTAAATGCGGCTCCAGCGGCAATATTGAAATGTGCGTCAGATATTGTCTCTGCTTATGTCAGCAATAATCCAATGCAAAGCGCAGAACTCCCGGAACTGATCAGGGATATCCATGCGACTCTGAACGCGCTGGATTCGGCGGGTGGGACCGCGGCGGCATTGGAGCCAGCCGTGCCCGTCAAGAAATCGATTACGGACGATTTCCTGATCTGTCTCGAAGATGGCAAAAAGTTCAAATCCTTGAAACGCCACTTGCGTTCCAAATATGGTTTGAGTCCGGAACAGTATCGTGAAAAATGGGGCTTGCCCTATGATTACCCAATGGTCGCGCCGAGCTATGCGCGCAAGCGCTCTGCATTAGCGAAAGAAATGGGTCTTGGTAAAGTTGAGAAATGAATCGAAATCGATACGATTATTCAGTTTCGCATCCGAAACAAAGTAACCGCAGAGTATAGGTTAACAAATTACTGAAATTGCACTTGCCTGGTGATTCGAACTGATTCATGAGTTGGGAATCGAATCACCACGGGGGTGGCTATGGTTTCTATGTCAACGCGTTTTGCGGGCCTGACAAAGGCACAAGCCGAGCTGGTTAAACACTGGCGGGATTGCAGTCGCCACAATGATATGCCGTCTCGCGAATGCCTCGATCCGGGCGCGATCAAAATGCATCTTTCGGAGATTTCCATGGTCGAAATGAGCGATCGCGGTGAAGCCAGATTCCGTTTGGCAGGGTCTGGACTTCGCCAATTGTTCGGACGTGAAATGCGGGGGCGTTTGCTGTCGGACCTTAACCAGACGACGTTCGAGATGTGGACCCTTGGTCTGTCGCGGGCGCTGGATATGGGGCAGCCGATCGGGGGCCTGATTGATCAGGGTGGGACCAGTCATGCCTGGTTGCGCCTGCCGCTGAGATCTGAAGGCCTGGATGCCGTGGTTTTGTGCCACGACGCCTTGATCCCGAATGCCCGACTGAACGCCCATTCCCACAGTCAGTCCCACAAAAGCGTAAATATAGATCGCAGCATAGCTGCCTGAATTCATTGATTTACTTGATCTTTATTTAGGAATATAGTCCTACACTGTATTAGGCGTGCTAACCTTCTCTTGTGCGAGCGGAAGGAGATGTAGAGTGGCAAGCCAACATCGGATTGACAAAAACAATGCCTATCTTGCGACCAGTCTGGTTGGATATGCGTTAGAGTTAAAAGCCGAGACTATTCTTCTGCCGGAGCGCGGATCACGCGAATTGGTGCGGGCCCGACAGGTTGCCATGTATTTGACTCATGTCGGCCTGGGGATGAGCCTGTCGCGGGTTGCGGCCGCATTCGAAAGGGATCGTTCAACCGTTGCGCACGCCTGCCACCGGATTGAAGAAATGCGCGATGAATCGGCTTTCGATCTCTGGCTGGATGCGCTCGAACAGGGCCTGTCCACCGTGGCACCCTTGCTCTCCCAGGTGGCGTGATGCGCCGGTTGCTCAACGCGCTCTATCGCGGAGGTGTGACATCGGAGACGACGTCCGACCAGTGGAGCGTGTGGCGTGGACGCGACCAGCGCTACAGGCAGATCGGGACCCTTCCTGGCGCCAATATCGATCTGCTGCGCCTACATTCGATTCTGATGCCGGCGGGGTCGAGCGGGCGATGCGTCCTGATGTGGCGAGATCAGGCCTGTGGCGTTGAAGCGGCATTGGGGATTATGACCTCGTCCTCGTCCGAGCGTCCATATATTGATCAACTGATCCAGTACGGAGAACTCGGGGAAACGCGCAGCAGGTTGATGCTGACGGCGCGCGCGTTCTGCCAGGATTCCAATGTGTCACCTGACATGTCCGAGATGGGTACCAGCGCGGAAGCGGCGTGCGAACGACTAGGCTATGTCACGGCGCGTTTGACCATCGAGGATTGCCGGTTTCTGCACCAGTTCCTGAATGGCGCTGCGACCAAAAGCAATTTGGCTACTCAGTTTTCCTTGAGGCCGGATGCCGTGCGCACGCGAGCGGTCAGTATCTTGCGCGCGTTGACGGACGTCTATCGCGCTGCAACATTTGCCTAGGCATTTGCAGCGGCCGTTTCCTTAATCCGCGCAAGCATGGAGGCGAGGCCATTCGATCGCTGTGCACTCAATGCCCCCTTGACCCCGATCTGTGTCAAAAACCCGTCCGCGTCGAAGGCGTTGATATCGTCCCGAGTGGCGCCCGAGAACAGACGTATCAGGATCGAGATCAGACCAGATACAATCATGGCATCGCTCTCCGCGCGAATGCTCAGGCGGTCATTTGCTTCGGGAGTCAGGACCATCCAGACTTGCGAGGCGCAGCCTCTGACTTTTGTCTCTTCGGTCCGTTCGCTCGCCTCCAGTGGTGGGTTTGCCTTGCCCAGATCGATGATGTGGGCATAGCGATCTTCCCAATCGTCCAGGAAGTCGAAGTCTTCAGCAATTTCAGCGGCGCGTTCGGTAATGCTCATGACGGGCATTTGGGGCAGTCGGGCACAAAAGAAAACCCCCGGCACTGCGGCCGGGGGCGGAAAGTTGAGACAGTGAAAGTGTCTAGTTCGAGACCTTGCCGATACACTTGCCGACATCTGCCAGGGCGTGTTCGCCAATGCAGAAAGGCACTTCATAGTGTTTGTGAGCGGCAGCAACACATTGCTGCAAGTTGAGGTTTGCCATGTTCAGGCAGCCTTGCGTCTCACGCTCGCTCATTGCTTTTTGCATAGAGCCGGCCACGCTTGGATCGGCATTCAGGATCCGATAGGCGGCCAGGGTGGTGATGCGGTCCGCGATCGGCTCTTTGCCACGTGCGACACCGTGGGATTGACCCAGACCCGCAACGGCAGACGGAACGCGAATGGTGCTGGCGGCACCGGTAACGCTTTCCCAGACAGATGGGGCGCCAGAGCGACCGGCTTGTTCCAGAACGGTGTTGATTTCTGGCGATTGCATGGCTTGAACCAGCGCGCCGCGCGCCGGGATACCAGATTGGGTTGAGGCGAACAGGTTGGTCGCTTTCGCTTGCGAATTACCGACCCGGCCTTTGGCCCATCCGGAGGCTTGCAGGCTGTAGGCTTGCTCTTTTACGAACGCCGCCGCGCCGATCAGGCGACGACTGTCTGCATTCACTGCAGTCAGGGCCTGGTTCACGGCGTCATTGCCGCCGCTCAGCGTGCGGGCATAGCGCACGTCGTTCTGCATACCGGTCATCAGGCTGTCGCGGCCATAATAGCCTTCGATGTCGAGCACGGCTGCACGGAATTCAGGGTTTTGGGCGGCAACCAGCGCCGAATAGGCCATCCAGCCTTGCGTCAGCTGTTCCGGATTGTGGCCCCCAAGATTGTTGAGCGAGTTCTCAATATCACGGGCCGAAGAAAACCCGTTGGTTTTGACATCCGTGACTTCGCCCTGATACGTCGCATAGAGCGCCGCTGCTTTGGCTAGTGGATCGGACTGTTCGCCCGAGGCTGACACTTTTTGAGGTGCTGGAGTGACCATCTGAGCTGTCGCTGGCAGAGTCAGTCCTGCAAAAACGGCGGCTGCCGTAATTACGGTTTTGATGGTCATGAAAAGCTCCCTAACTCTACGACCCGACACTGGCCTATCTTTTGCGTTGCGCAAAGGCTAGCATCTGCTGAAACTGGGATTCTAACGCATAATTTAATGAACCCATGACGTGAAAAATGCCTAACAGAGCTGACCATTCAGTTAAAACACCTCTCCGGGATCGCCCTGCCGCCATTAAGAACTGGGTCGTTGCTGGCGGCATTCTGATCGCGGTGATTGGGGCGCTTGCTGTAGTGTTTGCAGGCGGTCCACCAGGAATTCTGTTCGGGGCTGGCCTGTTAACCACGATTATTTTTTTACAAATATTTTTGCCTTTGCGATCGGAAGTGGATCTTCCGGTGAACCAGGCGCCCGCCGCCAAACACGCGTTTGATCCGATCAAGACCGATCGGCTTGATGACGCACCCGTGCTGATTTTGAATGTATCGGCGCAAGGTCGTATTCGATCCATCATCGGCCAGGACCGCTTATTGCCGGATATCCGCCTCGGCGCGGATCTGTCGCCAAAACTGGATGAGGCAAGCGGTGTGGCCGTGACGCGCATGCCCGCGTCTGACGGGTCATGGGTGATCGTGGTGCCACAAAGCGAGGACGAGGATGCCGACAGGCTTTCCGAGCGGACCAGTTTCTTTGCCGGACTTGGTCACGATCTGAAAAGCCCGCTCAACGCGGTCATTGGCTTTGCCGAAATCATGGAGTCTGAATTGCGCGGGCCGATGCCGGAGGCGTATCAGGACTATCCCGGCCTGATCAAGGAAAGTGGCGAGACTTTGTTGCGTCTGGTCGAGGACATGCTGGCTTATGCCAGATCCGAAGCGGGGACGTATGAACTGGATCTGGCGCCGATGGATATAGCTGCCAGTGGCGAAAGCGTTTTGCGACAATCACAGGCCGTCGCGGACAAGGCTGAAGTTACTCTGAAGTTCTCCGGGCACGGAGAGGTTATGGCCATCGCGGATGCAGATGCGGTTCGTCGGATGTGGGACAATCTGGTCTCGAACGCGATCAAGTATTCTTCGCCCGGTGATGTCGTGACGCTGACGGCCATGACGCAAGGCGAGGCCAGCCTGTTGCAGGTGATCGATACCGGCGCCGGTATGGATGCTGATGACCTCGCCCGGATCGCGCGCCCCTTCGCTCAGGGTCGCAATTCGAAAGGGCGAGTCGGAACTGGGTTGGGCCTGGCCACGGTGCAACGCCTGGCAGAGATGCAGGGTGGACAAGTTGAAATTCGTACAGCGCCAGGGGCGGGTACGACCGTATCTGTGACGCTGCCAGCCTATGCCGCCGATACCAAACGTGCGGCGGAATGAGTAAGATCCGGCGCTATGTTTGAAGAACGATTACCGACAAAGGTCTGGGTCGACGCCCTGGTGCGGCGCGTGCAAGTCGCTGGGGCTTCCGCCTTTGTCCTGCAGCGCGGAGATGAATCGCGCGGAGATGTATTAATTAAAGTGTCTGATTTGACAGGCCTGGCGCGCGCCTATGTCCCACGAACGTCCATGGAGGGGACCCGGATCTTTGTCGATCTTGAAAGCCAGGGCGTCGGGCCAGAGGAAACGGCCGTCGATGATTATGTTCGACGGACCGCCGATCGAGATCGAGACCTCTGGGTGATTGAGATTGAAGACCGTGACGGCCGCCACTTTTTAACTGAGCGTGTCGAATAAACGTCATCTGCATTTCCGTAACGCTTCATTAACAACCTATCACCGACATGGGCATGGGAACCTAGGGGTGATCCATGTTGTTTTTGCTGAATGACACGGTGATAGAGATTGACGCGCCAGAAGCACATTTGATGCAACGATGGCGTGCGATTGGCTGTGGTGATCCACGCCAGCTGCGCGCGCAACAGGCGATCGAAATTGCGATCGAGCGATTTGCGACATTGGGCAGTGAACCCTCGGAAGAACACATGCTGCGCAAAACCGACATTGCGGCTCTGGTCATTGCCAGAACTGGTGCAAACAGTCTGATCCTGAAGCCGAATGCAACGGGCGGATATGAGCCGCGATTGCGCGATGTCCCAACGCTGGTGCTGGAAGCCTATCTGCGCGGGGCAGCGAATGATCGCGACGAGCGTAAACGCGCCTAGATCAGAGCGACTCAAATTGGTCAATTGAAGCTGGCCGGGAATTCGGCTACCCGCACGGGCTGATATCGCTTGAGAAGTTTCAATGTCCATTTCCGAACAGGCGGATCGCCGCCGTACATTTGCGATCATTTCCCACCCGGATGCGGGTAAGACGACGCTGACTGAGAACCTGCTGCTTGCTGGTGGCGCCATTCGCATGGCGGGCGAAGTTGCGGCGCGCGGGGAGCGACGCCGGACGACCTCCGACTGGATGAAGATTGAACGCGATCGCGGTATCTCGGTGAGCGCTTCGGTGATGACGTTCGAATATCGCGGCAATGTCTATAATTTGCTGGATACGCCGGGCCACGAAGACTTTTCCGAAGATACGTATCGAACCCTGACCGCCGCGGATTGCGCCATCATGGTCCTGGACGCCGCGAAAGGGATTGAGCCGCAAACGCTGAAACTTTTTGAAGTCTGCCGACTACGCGACATCCCGATTGTCACTTTCATCAACAAGATGGACCGGGAAGCGCTCGATCCGCTTGAGCTACTGGACCAGATTCAGGATCAGTTGCAACTTGATTGCGCGCCACTCTTCTGGCCCGCAGCCTCAGGTCAGCGGTTTGGCGGCATGACGGATCTGCGGACGGGCGATTTCCTGCACTATTCGAAGAAAACAGCCGACGAAGGACTTACGCCCGGCGAGTCCCCGCGCGTCGAGCTCGATTCCGTTCGTGACGAGGTGGATCCCAGCGCGCTGGAAGAGCTGGAAGAAGGCAGCGAGATGGCGCGCGAAATGCTGCCCGCCATCGACAAACAGGCGTTCCTGGAAGGGCATATGACGCCGGTTGTTTTCGGTACGGCCCTGCGCCATTTCGGTGTTGGAGAATTGCTGAATGTGCTGGAAGAGTTTGCGCCGGCGCCGCGGCCACAAGCCTGCGAGCAAAAGAACCAACCGCATGTCCTGGCGCGTGGCGACAAGGGCGTTGCGGGTTTTGTCTTCAAGATTCAGGCGAATATGGATCCAAATCATCGCGACCGCGTCGCCTTTTTCCGGATCTGTTCCGGTGAGTTCAAGCGCGGCATGCGGCTCAAGATCAATGATGGCAAACAGATCAATGTCCATAATCCGATGATGTTCCTGGCCCAGGATCGCGAGATCGCCGAAACGGCTTATGCAGGGGACGTGATCGGCATTCCCAATCATGGCCAGTTGCGGGTTGGCGACAGCCTGTCTGAAAGCGGTGATATCAAATTTGCCGGCATCCCGAATTTTGCGCCCGAAATTCTGCGTCGGGCCCGCACCACGGATCCAATGAAAGCCAAACACTTGCGCAAAGCGCTGGAAAGCCTCGCGGAAGAGGGCGTGACCCAATTGTTCAAGCCCAGCATTGGTTCGGACATGATTGTCGGCGCGGTTGGAGCGCTGCAGATCGAGGTGATGGCTGAGCGCATGGTCAATGAATATGGCCTGGATGTTCTGTTCGAACCGGCCCCTTATAATGTCGCGCGCTGGATCCACTGCGACGATGACTCCGTGCTCGGCGCGTTTCTGGACAAGAACAAGTCGGCCTCCGGGACGGATCTTGATGAAGCTCCGGTCTATCTTGCCAAGAATGCGTGGGATGTCGGTTATGCCCAGGAAAAGAATCCGGAAATTCGTTTTACGGCCACAAAGGAGCGCTCTAACTAGCGTGACTCAAAACGAGGGTGAGTGAATGGTGACGGAAAGCCAGGCGGCGCAGGCCTTGCCGAGTTGGATGAGCGACAACCTCCCGGTCTGGGCGCTCGATGCGATCGATTATCTTTTGGAAATCTGGAACGAGGGGGCGTACGGCTTCACCTATGGCCAGATCATCACCATTGTCGGGATCCTGCTTTTTTCTCTGGTGGTCCGCGGCCTGTTCTCGCGCATCGTGGTCCGGGGCATTGCCCGGGCGGCGGCGGGCACAGAGACCCAGTTTGATGATGCCCTCGTCAAGGCCATTGCGACCCCACTGAAAATCGTTCCGGTGATCATCGGGACCTATTTCGCGCTGCAATATGCGAAAGTGTCCGGCGATGCTGAAGTCATCGCGGACAAAGTGGTCCAGTCCGTCATTACACTGGCCGTGTTCTGGACCCTATCGCGAACGGTCAACGCGTTTGAGTTCATTTTTACGGGGCTCCGGGACACCTTGTCGCCGGCGATTGTCGACTGGCTGGTCAAACTGTTGCAAATCCTGCTCATCATTCTCGGCTTTGGCGCTGTCGCACAAATCTGGGGGATTGCGATCGCGCCGCTCATCGCGGGACTTGGCGTCTTCGGCATCGCGGTGGGGCTTGGCGCGCAGGACCTGTTCAAGAACCTGATCTCCGGCATCCTTATCATGAGCGAGAAACGGTTTCATCCCGGCGAATGGATCAAAGTTGATGGCGTCGTCGAAGGGACAGTGGAGAAGATCAATTTTCGCTCGACCCTGGTGCGTCGATTCGACAAGAGCCCCGTCTATGTTCCGAACGGCCTGTTATCTGACAATCCACTGACCAATTTCTCACGCATGAGCCATCGCCGGATCAAATGGGTGATTGGTGTCGAATACCGGTCCACAGTCGACCAGTTGCAATTTATCCGAGACGAGATCGAAGCCTGGATTTGGAATGACGACAGGTTTGCCAAACCCCCGGAAGCGGCCCTGTTTGTTCGGGTCGACCGGTTCAATGACAGTTCGATCGATTTTTTGATCTATTGTTTCACCCACTCCACCAATTGGGGGGAATGGCTGAAAATAAAGGAAGAGCTGGCCGTCGCTTGTTATGATATCGTCGAACGCGCCGGCACCGGCTTCGCCTTTCCGAGCCGCACGCTGTATATGCAACAGCAAGATGCGCCGGAGATCGTCCCGCCGCCCATGCCGAGCATCGCGGTCGCCAAGGCCAAGGCCGAACGCGCAGAGCTCGAAAAATCCGATACGCAAATCGATGATGATGACGGCTAAGGCGTTCAAGGCCTGTTCAGTTAACCCTTCCCCTAATGGCGCTGTCAGCCTAGAAAGTTGTCAGTTTGGAGATGTGAGATGCTGAGACTATTATCGTTTCTGCTAATCCTGCTCGGGGCCGCGGCTCTGGCCTTTGGCGGCTATCAATATATGAACCCGGGGTCGCAACCGGCCTCTGTCAGTACGCCTGAACCGCCGGGAGGGCTTGGCTTCGACGCTGGCGGCGTGCAACCCCCTTCATTGCCGACCCGCTCACGCAGTCTGACCAGCAAACCGCAGACAGACAGCGAAGACATGTTCGGCGCCGCCATGAGTACGGAAGACTTTCTGGGCAGTCTTCGCACGGTCCCGATTGCCCATGAGACGCCGAAAGGGGCGACCTTTGGTCGACCTTTCACGGTCACGGTCGCCCTGGATGCCACGGGAGATGACACAGCAACCGACTCCCTGCCTGGCACGGGTAATATCGCCGAGGGCGAAGCCCGCGTATCCGATACCGTTCAGGCGCTTGTTTCCGGCGAAGCGTTCAAGGTCGAAGCGATCACACCGGATGTGCAGCGCGTATCGCCGCTGACAGAGAATGTCTGGCGTTGGAAAGTGACGCCCACGGCGGTCGGCAATCAGGAACTGGTCATCGAACTGTTCGCCTTGATGGGCGACGAAGCGCTGCCATTGCGGACCTTCCGGGATTCGGTCGACGTGGAAGTATCGCGCATCGGGCAAGCGATCGCATTGGCCCAGTCAATTAGTCCGATCACCGTCGTCGCAGGAGGGATCGGGTCGCTGCTTGCCGGTCTGTTTGGCTTTATCGGCTTTTTCCGGCGCCGATAGCAGCACATTCAGCGCGCACCACAGTTGTGACATCCTTGATCTAGGCAAAATCCAATTAGTCTGAAACAGTCTTACAAACGTCATTCTCATTACGCGAAGGAACACTTCATGCGCTTGAACAAATTTTTCTCCGGGACCGCTATCGCATTGGCACTGGTCCTTTCAGCTTGCGGCGGCGGTGGTTCAGGCGGCGATGATACTCTGACGTTGCGGCGCGGTATTTCTGCGAAAGTCGACACGCTGGACCCGCACCGATCCTCCGCTGCTTGGGAGAATATCATTATCGGCGATATGTTTCACGGCCTGATGCAGCATGCCCCGGATGGAGAAGTCATCCCGGCCATGGCCGATAGCTGGGAGACCAGCGAGGACGGGCTCATCTGGACTTTCACATTGCGGGAAACGACCTGGTCAGATGGCGTGCCTGTCACGGCTGGCGACTTTGTCTATGGGCTGCGTCGCATCCAGGATCCGGCGATCGCGTCGCAATACTCGTCTCTACTGTATATTATCAAGAATGCGCAGGCGCTGAATGAAGCGCGCGTCGCACCGGAAGAGCTCGGCGTACGTGCAATTGATGACCTGACGCTGGAAATCACGCTGGAAGAGCCTGCGCCGTATTTCCTCGGACTACTGACTCATTATACGACCTTCCCGGTGCCACAGCACATTGTGGAACAATTCGGCGAGGCGTGGGTCCAGCCAGACAATATCGAGGTGAATGGTCCATACAAGCTCGTCTACTGGGTTACGGGTGATCAGATTGTGGCGGAGAAAAACCCGCTTTTCTACGAGGCCGATACGCTTTGCTTTGAGCGGGTCAGCTATTTTGAACTCGAAGATCTCGCGGCGGTTGAGCGGCGAATCGAAGCCGGGGATCTCGATATCAACAATGACTTTGATGGGGGGCGCAAAGCCGAGCTGGATCGCCGTTTCCCCGGGTGGGCGCGGACGACCCCCGGTCTGTTGACGACCTATTGGAGTTTCAACTCGAGCGAAGCCCCGTTTGATGACGTGCGCGTGCGCAAGGCGCTCGCCATGGCGATTGACCGGGAATTTCTGGTCGAGAGCGTTCTGACGCCCGGTTTTATTCCCGCTTACAATTTCGTGCCGCCCGGGATCGCCAATTATGAAACCAACCGCCCCGAAGTCGATTGGGCCAACATAGGACGGCGAGAGCGTTTGATGGAGTCGCGCCGTCTGTTGGAAGAGGCCGGATATGGCCCGGACAATCCGCTTCGTTTTGAATACAAGCACCGCTCGACGGGCGACAATCCCAAGGCGGCACCCGTCGCACAAGCCAATTGGAACGAGATCGCGCCCTGGGTCGATGCCCAGATCCTGCGCCAGGATACAAAAGTTCTGTATGCCGATTTGCGCCAAAGCAATTTTGAGGTCTCGGATGGTGGCTGGCTGGCGGACTATAATGACCCGCTCAACTATCTCTACTTGCTGGACACGGATGCCGGTCAGCAAAACTATGGCAACTATTCCAACGCGGAATATGACGGCCTGCTTGAGCTGGCGAGCCAGGAGCGCGATCTGGTCAAGCGTGCCGAGATCTTTGCTCAGGCGGAACAAATCATGCTGGAAGACTATCCCATCACGCCCATGTGGTTCCAGGTGACCAAGAATCTGGTGGATCCGGGTCTGGACGGATGGGCCGAAAATGCCGAAGACAATCACCGTTCGCGCTGGTTGTGCCCGGCCGAGGCGCCCGAGGAGGCCACGACGAGCGAGTAAACGCCAGTTCGGGGGAGGAACATGTCGATTGAATTCGAAACCGCGGGGGCGGCCTCCATGGGGGGCATGACCACCCGCCAGAAAGCAGATCTGAGCGAACAACCCTGCCGTAATTGTGGTGAGATGGTCTCGCAGCGTTATTGCCCGAATTGCGGACAATTGGCGGCGAGCTTCCACCGCCCGGTCCTGTCGCTGATTGGTGAAACCATTGGCGACACATTTACGCTGGATGGACGGCTGGCCCGGACATTGCCAGTGCTGATGTTCCGTCCCGGACGGCTGACGCGCAATTACACGGAAGGAAAACGGGCCCGTTATGTGCCGCCTTTCCGACTGTTCCTATTGGCCAGCCTGCTGTTTTATCTGGTTCTGTTCGCGCTGGTGCCGCCTGGCCAGTTCATCAATGTCGATGACGAAACCCGGGCTGAAATCACGGCGAGCATCAGTGAAGGGCAAACCGCTGAAGCCGCCGAAACCGTGCAAGAGACGGCCCGCGAGCGGCTGAACCGGGCGAATATCAATGTCGAAGCGCCCAGCGGCGTTCAGGAGAATATCGAGAACCAGATCGTGGCGGTGCTGGAAAACCAGGATCAGTTTGCCGCCCAGCTTGAAAATTGGCTGCCGCGCCTCAGCATTCTGATCGTCCCCTTGACCATTTTCGCCCTGACGCTGCTGCATGTCTGGCGGCGCAGTCTGTACATCTACGATCACGCCATCCATGCCTTGCATCTACATTCCTGGATCTATCTGACGGGGGCGTTCTTGATGCTGGCTGGCCCCTATCTACCCGGCACTGTCCTTGGGATGTTTCTGCTCGCCTTCTTTGTCTATGTCTGGCGCAGTCTGGCCGTCGTGGGAACAACCGGTTTCTTCATGTCCGGGTTTCGGTTCTTTTTGCTGCTCATATTCTGGCAGGTTGTCATCACGGTCATCATCATCACGACGGTGATTGTGAGCGGGTTCTCGGTGCAGGCGTGATCGCGCGCAGTCTGAGCTGATGCGAAACAGGCCCATCCCGACCCTGTCAGATGCACAAAAGGCGATGATCCGGGCGCTGGTCTGCTATGAGGATGAGTATCTCATAGCCTTTGACAAGCCCTCAGGCCTGGCGGTGCAAACACGCGGCAATCGTGGCACGTCGCTTGACTTCCTATTGTGGGCATTTGCCCGTTCTAACGGTAAGCGCCCGCATTTGGTGCATCGTATCGATGCCGGGACATCCGGTTTGGTCCTGGCGGCAAAGACCAAGCCGGCAACGGCCTTTCTGTCGACTGAATTTGCCGAACGGCGCGTGAAAAAGACTTATCTCGCCCTGGTGCAAGGGGACTTGCCGGAGGTTGAACAGGGTGCGTGCGATGCTCCGATATTAAAGTCAGGGCGCCGCGCTGAGGTGGTCGGATTGGGGCAAGGCGGCGATCAGGCACTCACGCACTGGCGAATTCTATCGCGTGTGGGCGGCTATGCCCTGGTTCAGGCCGAGCCGCATACCGGAAGGATGCATCAAATCCGTGTGCATCTAGCGCATCTCGGCTGCCCCATTTTAGGCGACCCGATTTACGGTCGGGGAACCGAAACAGCTGCGCGCTTGATGCTGCACGCTGCAGGCCTGGAGATCACTTTCCCCAATCATGAAAAACGGGCGCTCGCGGCGCCCGTTCCGGAAGATTTTGATCAAAGGCGCAAGGCGCTTGGCCTCTAGCCAGTTTCGCCCAGCGTCACGGCCATTGGCGCGCCGGGGCCGAGATCAAAGCCCAGGAAGGTCCAGGCGACAACGAGAAGAATGCCGCTGATCAGCATCCAGACCGAGTAAGGCAACATGATTGCGGTCAGGCTACCAAGTCCAAAACTTCCGACCCAGCGTCTGGCAAAGACCAGGATGAGCGGGAAATAGACCATGAGCGGCGTGATGATATTGGTCGCACTGTCGCCGACACGATAGACCGCCGTCGCGCCGTCTGGCGACACGCCTAACAGCATCAGCATCGGCACCATGACCGGGGCGAGCAAAGCCCACTTGGCCGACGCCGATCCGACGAACAGATTGATGATGGCCGAGAAGAGCACGATCAGACCGAGCAGGATGGGCAATGGTAAGCCGGAGCTTTCAATCGCAGAGGCGCCATGCACGGCACTGATCAGTCCCAGATTTGACCAGCCAAACATCGCAACAAAATGCGCCGCAGCGAAGGACAGAACGAGATAATAACCCATATCCTTCATCGCTTCCGACATCATATCGACCAGATCGCGATGGTTTTTGATAGTCCCGGCCGCGGCACCATACGCCCAGCCAGCGGCCAGAAACAGGACCAGAAATCCGCCGACGAGCGATTGGAATAATGGACCTGCGCGCTGATACCATTCCATGCCCTCGGTGCCTTCGCCATCGAGCCACAGAGGCGTGCCCGGTCCGGCGGTCATGAACACCCAAAGCGCGATGACGCCTAGCACGGCAAGCCCGGCATTGCGCAGGCCTTTCTTTTGTTCTGGAGTCAATGGCTTGTCTTCATCGCTATAGCTATCCGCATCCGCGCCTTCAGATGGGCTCCACTTGCCCAGGCGCGGTTCGATCACACGATCGGTGACAAACCAGATAATCGGAAGGTAGATGACCAGGAGCGCAACGATGAACCACCAATTGCCGGCAATGTTTGCATCATAGCTGGCATTCAGAATTTCGCCCGCTTCTTCCGTAATGCCGTAAAGCAGGGCGTCGAGCTGACCCGGAAAGAGATTGGCGGAAAATCCGCCCGAAACGCCCGCAAAGGCGGCGGCTATGCCAGCCAGTGGATGGCGTCCAGCGGAGGCGAACAGCACGCCTGCGAGCGGGATGAGAACGACATAAGCCGCATCCGCCGCGTGATTGCCGACCATGGCGACCAAAGCGACCACAGGCGTAAGCAGAAAAACCGGGGCGCCACGGACAGCTGAGCGCATGGCGCTTGCGAACAGACCAGACCGTTCGGCGACGCCGGCGCCGAGCATCACCACCAGGACATATCCAAGCGGATGGAAGTGCGTGAACGTTTTGGGCATCTCGACCCAGAGCCGCTGAATATTCTCTGCTGCCAGCAGGCTGACGGCGCTGATAATGCCATCGCTGCCAATGCCAAATCGGGCTTTCTGACTGTCCGGCATGCCGCCCAGGACCTGATCATTCAGCTGCGCATTGACGCCAAGCGTGGCGCAGATGACGGAAATGATCACCAGAGCAATTATGAAATAGGCAAACAGGAAGACCGGATCGGGCAATTTATTGCCGGTCCGTTCGACCCAACCCAGAATTCCCTTTGTCTGTTCTTGTTCTACGGCTTCCGCCATGCCCGCTTCTCCCAGTCTTTCGAAGGTTTTATCCGATCTAGACTGGACCCGCAGACCTGGCAATCTTGAGAGTGTAACCGGGCGTTTGGGCAAAATTGATTCGATCTGAGAGACCTCCGGAGCCGGAGGATGCTTGCTTATTATCTCCGTGCACCGCGCAAGGAATTGTCTGATTCCGTGAAAATTTCGCGGCCCAGGGGCAAAAACTCCCAACTTTCAGTTTCTGGAGCCCTTTGCCTTGAGCGTGGGCTTCGCAGTCCCTAATTTACCCATGTCGTGCGTTTTTGCGACAAGGGGACATAAGTGACATACAATATTGATGAACATCTCGGCAGGCGTATCGCGACCGCTCGGCAATCGGCGGACATGGATGCGGCCGCAACCGCCGCGGCGCTGGAATTATCTGTGGCGGATTATCGAGCGTTGGAGCGCGGAGAGCGCCGCGTGAGCGCGTTGATTGTGGCTCGAATCGCGCGGCTTTACAGCTTGCCTATTGGCTGGTTTTACGACGGGCTTCCTGGCCAGAGTGCGTTCATTCAGGTGGCGAAAAGCAGGTCAATTTGACTTTGAACTGGCGGGCACGTGGATCGCCATTTCAGCAGCCACCCGACGCAGCGCAGATTCGGCGGCGCCGAGACTGACTTCCAGATCGGTAAGTGTCTCAGGAGAAACGGGTCCAAGATCGCTTTTTACCCATGCGATTGCGCGCAACATGTCAGCGACATATTCGATGACTTCGATGGATAGCTGAGTGTCCCCCATGTCTCCCTGTCCGCGCTAACTGCGTCTGTATATCGCTATTCGTCAGATAGTTTGAATGCGTTTGCAAGCAAGTTGGCGTGTTTTTTTTGGATTTTGGTCCATTTCGCTTCGATTATCAGTAAATCACGATCGATTGGGCGGTTTCTGCAAGGATCTCCAAGTATGCGGCGCTCAACCGGACTTCAGTCGGTTGGAATGCACTGCGAATATGGCGCCTGGTCGATCGGATCGTAGCGCGCGGAGCAATGTCTCAGGGAAGCGGAAAATTTTGATATTCTAACTCTTTTTCAAGGCGCCACGACCTGCACAATCTCTGACGAGGAGCTTGCCGGGTATGCCGCACCATTTCCCGATGAGCGCTATCAGGCCGCCATCCGGATTTTGCATATCTCGTACCGTCGCAGTTATGGCAGAGTCAAAAAGTCATGAATGAGATTTTTGCCAATTGGGACAAACCATTCCTGACCGCGTTTGAGGACAGTGACCCCGAAACGGCTGGCGGTGATACCGTCTGGCAGGAAACGGTTCCGGGCGCAAAAGATCAGCCGCACACAACGATGTCTGATGGACATCACTTCATTCGGGAGGACAAACCGGCGGAGCTGGTCGAGTAACTGGTCGAATGCATGCGCCAGACCTGATTTCGACGGGCTTAATTGAGCTTATCCTCGTCGCGAGGCTTAGCGGGCGTGAAGGCCGGATGCAGCGGTTCTGCCGGGACCCCTTCTTCTTTCAGGGACTCGCGCTCATCCGCCGTCGTTTCGCCCCAGATTGGTTTGTGTTCCGTTTCACCATAATGCATGGCGCGCGCTTCGTGGGCGAAGCCGTCGCCGACATAGTCGAAATTCTCCGAAACGTGCTGGCGGGCCTTTGCGGCCAGTTTTCCGAACACCTTTTGCGGATCCGGTGGGCCAGACTTCTTGGTGCCCGAAACGGCTGGCGCCATGATCGCCTTGCCGACATTTGAGCCCCCACAGGCCAGGCACGTCACCAGACCGTCTTTCGATTGCGTGTCATACGTATCCGATGACGCAAACCAGGCATCAAACTCGGCGTCACAATCGGTGCAGATGAGGGCGTATTTGATCATTTATGCCTGCAATAGCGGATCCAGCTTACCAGACCGTTCAAGCGCCATCATCTCATCGCAGCCGCCAATGTGCAGGTCACCGACAAAGATCTGCGGGAACGTCCGGGCGCCGTCCGATTTCTGAATCATCTCGGCTTTTTTCTGCGCATCCATACCGGCATCGATATGCGTCATTTCCACGCCTTTCTGCTTCAGCAGGTTCAATGCGCGCGAGCAATAGGGGCAGAATGCGCGCGTATAAATCGTCACGTGAGCCATGTTCGGGGCGGTCCTTTTCGTCCGGTTCGCCCCTTATATGGTAAGGTCCGCCTCTCTGACAACGCGGGCAAGCACCAGCACATTGACGCGGGTCGCGCCGGCGCGTTTTAGCGCTTTTGTGCAGGCGGTAAGCGTAGACCCTGTTGTCAGGACATCATCAACCAGTGTGACGGTGCTGCCCTTGATCCGGCTTTGCCGTGTCTTTCGTACTTCGAAGGCGCCGGCGACGTTCCGCCGTCTCTGGCGCCCCGTCAGACCGCCCTGGCTAGGCGTGTGCCGCTTGCGAGAGAGACCGTCAATCAGTGCCAGCGTTCCAGTCCGGCGCGCCACGCCCTGCGTCAGCCAGGCCGCTTGATTGAATCCGCGTGACGCCAAACGCTGATAGTGCAGCGGAACTGGCACCAGCCAATCCGTTTCCGGCAGGATGTCGCGGCCTGCAAGGGCCATCCAGTTGCACATCGCGTTTAATCCGTCGCGGCGGCCCGCATGTTTGAGCTCCAGGATGGCTTGACGAGATACTTCGTCATAAGCGAGCGCGGCACGGGCCTGATCCCATGCGGGCGCTTTCGCAGCGCAAGCTCCACACTGGCTGTCCTCGCCCAGGTCGATGTCGAGCGGTATGGCGCAGGTCCGGCAACCCGAGCCATTGAGGAAAGTCAGCCCTGCCATGTCCTCCGCCGCGAGTGGGCCATCTCCGCCATGTCTTTGTCCGGTGAGAATGGACCGATGCGGCCAGACAAAATTGGTCAACGACCGTAATCCCGCCCTTGCGGAACGCGCTGTCCAATGCATATCGGAACCCATGGTGTCGTCTCCACCCCCCAAGCTGTTTGATCGCGCGCGTGTTGCCCGAAACCGGGACCGCGCGTCGTCTGATTACGAGGAGTATGCCTTCCTTAAGGGCAGGGAGTCGAATCAATTATTGGAAAGGCTCAAGGACAGTCCGCGGAAATTTGATCACGCACTGGATCTTTTTGCGCATGATGGACGGGCCGGCGAGGCTCTGTTGCGGAGCGAAATCGCGCAGCAGGTCACCGCATTGGACTCTTCTGCCGGCATGATCAAGGTGCTGAAAAGCAAGGGGTTGAGTACGATTCAGGTTAAGAATGAAGCGATACCATTTGAGCCTGGGTCGTTTGATCTGGTGGTCAGTGTCCTGTCACTGCATTGGATCAATGATCTCCCGCAAATGCTGCTCGATATCAAATCGGTTTTGAAGCCGGACGGCTTGTTTCTGGCCTGCCTGTTTGGTGGCGGATCGCTGACTGAGCTTCGTACTGCTTTGATTGAGGCGGAACATGAAATCACTGGCGGGATAAGTCCGCGCCTGTCGCCACTGCCAGGTCTTCAGGATATGGCCGGCTTGTTGCAGTCCGCTGGATTTGCATTGCCCGTTGCGGACCGAGATCGCGTCACCGTGCGATATGAACATCCGATGCAATTACTTCGTGACCTAAAGGGCATGGGCGAACAGGCAGCCTTCGCAGCCCGCCGGGACCAGGTTCGCCAACCTTTGTCGCGGCGGATTTTGGCACGCATGACGGAAGTATATATCGACCGTTTTAGCGATCCGGACGGCCGTGTCCGGGCCACTTTTGAGATCATCTGGCTTTCGGGTTGGGCGCCGGGCCCCGGACAACCCGTTGCTCTGAAGCCAGGAAGCGGCAAATTTAGCCTCGCCGACGCGATAAAATCATCCGGGAAAAAGCGTCACTCGGACAAGTCCTGATCGGATTATCTTTCACTTTTCGCGAAGTCTCTCCAATTCACCAGAAAGTTTGTTGAACATTGCCGACGCCTTTTAGCGTTAATGCAGTGTTTCGGCGCGCAAAAGGTCGGCGAGCGTAGGGGACCCAAAGGCAGATTTGGAGTCCATGCCTATGAAACCGATTAGAGGGGTCGGGCGATTCGCCCGTCATCAAAGCGCCAACGTGGCCATAATTTTTGCCGGGTGCATTTTTTTCATCATGTCCGTTGTCGGGTTTGCGATCGATCATAATATGCATCGATCTGCTCAGGCTCACGTTCAAACGGCGTTGGATGCATCGGGCCTCGCCGCGATGAAGTATTATATCGCCGACCCAAACGTATCAGATGACGATTTACAGACAGCAGCCAGAGATTTCTTCAGCGAGCATGTTACTCGGTTGGAATATGCGTCGCTAGATCCATTAAATTTAGTCCGCGTCGGCGACACAGCGACTCTGGAGGTTAATGGCCAGATGCCCACGTCGATTATGCAACTGTTCGGAACAGACACGTTGGGGCTCTACGCAAAGTCTGAGATCACGTTTCGTGATGTTCAAAATGTCGAGCTTGCGCTTGTGCTCGACACATCGCATTCCATGGGCGGAACGAAACTCGCGGCTTTGGAATCAGCAGCGGATGAGATGGTCTATCAGCTGATCGATCCGTCCAGCACGCAAATCAGAATGTCAATTGTCCCGTTTTCCGGGTTCGTGAATGTTGGAACCACCCATAGTGACGCAGCGCAATGGCTGGACATCGAACCGGACCGTACAGAAACCACTGGGGGTCAGTCGTGCACCATCGATGAATCCTGGGCCAACGCCAATTGCCCTTCCACGTCGTATGAGTGCGGCCAGGATGGGGCCCCCCAGACATGTACCCGTCCTGATTGCAATGGGATTCACGTTCCGGCAGATATGGAGAGCTGCACCAGCCATTCGTCGACACTGGAGTTGAAGTGGTATGGATGCGTCCGATCGCGCCCGGATCCGCACTATAAGACAGACACGTTGTATGGGACTCACAGAGTGCCCGGCATTGTCACACCGAGTGCAGAGACGTGTGCCCCGCAAATGCAAACACTGACGAATAGTGACACCGTCCTTTACAATGCCATCGATAATCTTGAAGCAAGGGGAGAGACCTATATCCCGGCCGGTCTCGTCTGGGGTTGGCGAACGCTTACAAATCCCCTCCCATTTACGCACGGCGAGCCCACTGCGGCGTTCGTAAACAGTGGCAACATCAAAGCTGTGATTTTGATGTCGGATGGCGAAAACTCGATCTCAGCTTTGTCTGATGGCACGCATGAGGGCAATAGTCAGCACAATGCGGATACACTGACCAAGGCGATCTGTACCAAAATCAAAAACGGTAAGATCGATATCTATACAATCGCATTCGAGGTATCGGACCCCGCAACCAAGGTCATGCTCGAAGAATGCGCCTCATCCAGTTCGAATTATTATGAGGCGTCAAATGCCAGTCAGTTGACCGATGCGTTCGAGTCCATTCGCCATCAAATCGAAAGCGCGCTCGCCATTTCAGGGTAAGCGGCGCGTCCGCGAAACGCCTACCCCCTCGACCTGGCGAGAATTACTTCGCGTTGGGTCGAGGGTTTCGCCGTCAGGGAGAGTCCCCAAAGGACACCACATTCCGGCATTAGCCAAAGTCGCTGCGAGGATACAACCTGGCGCTGTGAAGTGTGGCGGAAAAGCCACCATACGACACGTGCATACCCCCTATGCTAAGTTTGGCCCTAATCCTTGCACAATTGCCTTCCTATCTTTGCGTTCAATCGCCCGATAGTGGCGTGAATTATGCAAGGAACCTCCCATGTTGAAGACATTGCTCGTCTCGATTGCTCTTGCCGCTTCAGCCCCGGTCGCTGTTGCGGCTCAGAATGATGTTCAGCGTGCAGAAGCGCTCGTCAACTCGGCCGCAATTGACATTTCACGTACCGAACAGACCAAGGTCGCGGATACTGTGCTGTCGCACATTGATACACGCGCCATTGCCAGCTTTACGCTCGGTCGACATGGCCGCGCCTTGCCAGCCCATGACAAAGCGCGGTTCACGCGCGCCTTTGAGACCTTCCTGCGGCGCCAGATTGAAGCGAATGCACACCAATTTTCCGGTGTTGAAGTGAGCGTCGTGAACACATCTGCGCGGAATGCGCGCGATGCGATCGTGACGACGAAGGTGCGGAATGAAAGCGACGCCTTGAAGGTGCGCTGGCGGGTTATCGAACGCGGCGGAAAATGGTCTGTCGTCGATCTGGAAGTTGCCGGCATCTGGCTGGCCATCGAACAGCGCGCACAAGTGGCGGCGATCCTGTCGCGACCGGGCGCCGATATCGACGACGTCATCGCGCAGTTCGGCTGAATCCCGTTCGAATAGCGCGCGGACTTTACTGTTTGATGATCATTCGGTCGCCGCGAAATTCGTAAGAGTAGAGTTCGCGCAGGAAGCTCATTCCGAGTAGTGATTGTTGCAAGTCCGACGGCAGCACCATGGCGTCAACATTTTTGACGTGGACCTGATTGATCTGAATCGAGTCGATCTTGACGCTAGCGCCCATGGTGATTCCGCCAGCGGTGCGGATCTCCCAGCGATAATCGAGCTGATCCGGACGAAGCCCCATTTTTTGCGCGTCCTTGTAGGTCAGGGCGACCACGCTGGCGCCTGTATCGACCATAAATTCGACGCTTGATTTCTTGTTGACCAGCGCACGGGTCCAATAGTGACCATCCGGCCGAGACCGGATGGTGGCCATACGGCGAGCGGATGACTGGGGCAAAGACTCGACGGCCAAAGATGCGACGCTGGGCGAGGTCTCGGCGTCTGCCCCGGGCGTCGAGGCAATCTCCGTCTCGGCGTTATTGAGTTTTGGGTTGAGATAAAAAGAAATCATGGCCGCGACGCCGCCCGCGAGTAAGAAGGTGGAGAGGATGTGTGTGGTCTTCATGATGCGGCGCTCAGTTTCCCGATATCGCGCAAATGCTGCATGCGCTCGGGTAGGGACTCCATCACGGCACGCCGACCCTCATCGTCATATCGCATCCAGCCGCCAATTTCTTTCAGACTGCGCCCGCATCCCAAGCAGAGACCCGTTTCGCCGTCGACCGCGCAAACTTTAATACAGGGGCTTTCAATGTCTGGTCGGGCCATGTTTGTCATCCTAAACAGATAGTCTCAAAATATACTTGCGACAGTTTTATCAAATTACCAGATCGAGAATTGACTTGCGCTTTGAAATAATGGCGTTTTATGGGCTCTCAAGTAAAAAGGAATAGACGTGCCGGAAATTGATCCAGCCACACGTCCGCTAGATGACGTTCGAAAACTTGCCATGCAGCCTGCGGAAACAGACCCGGCGGCGGCGCAGCGCGTGTTTGACGCGCTCCTGGAAATGGGCCGCGAAGGTGATTTTGGCAAGCTTGGCGAGGGTGCGGCCTGGCTTGCGGAATGGCAAAAACGCTATCCGCCGCGTCTGGAGAGCCCGACTCTGGCTATTTTCGCAGGCTCGCACGGGATTTCCCAGAACGGCGTGACTCTGTCTTCGAACGAAAGCACCCGCGAGAAAGTCGATGCGATGAAAGAGGGGCGGGCCCCGCTTTCGGCGATTGCGACACAAGTCGAGGCGAATATTCGCGTCTTCGAGCTCGCGATCGACAAGCCGACCCCGAATTTTGCCGAAGAAGCAGCGATGACGGAGCGCGAGTGCGCGGCAACCATCGCGTTCGGATTTGAGGCCCTGGAGGGGCACCCCGACCTCGTGGCTTTAGGCGTTGTCGGCGCCGGTATTGGGACATCTGCAGCCGCCGTCGCTTGCGCTCTTTATGGTGGTGCGCCCGAATACTGGGTGCGACCGGGTCCGCAAGTGCCGGCTGAAATGAACAAGCAGCGCGTCGCGATTGTCAGCGAAGCTTTGCGCGTACATCGCGGGCATCTGTCTGATCCGCTCGAAGCATTGCGCTGCCTCGGTGGGCGCGAACTTGCGGCCTGCGTTGGCGCAATTATTGCCGCCCGCCATCAGGGCGTTCCGGTCCTGGTTGATGGGTTTGCGACCACGATTGCGGCGGGCATTGTGCATGCGCTCAACCCACTTGGTATTGATCATGTCCGCGCGGCGCACGTGACCCGAAGACCGGCGCATGAAGCGGCGATCGAACGGCTTGGAATGACGCCGCTGGCTGAATTTCAATTCAATACCGGAGGCGGTATGGGTTCTGCTGCCGCGATCGGCCTGTTGCGCACGGCCTGTGCGCCATTTCTGGCTGAACCCTCCGCCGGGTAAGATTTACGCTACGGAATATGGGACAAAGTGACGTTTACGTTCGCGTTAACTTGCTTTTCGCGTCTGCGCACGGCAAATAGAAGAATAGCAAAGACAAGCATAACCCCCGGGAAGATCCGTCATGAACCTTGAATTTTCGCCTGAAGAAGTCGCCTTTCGCGCCGAAGTGCGTGCTTTTATTGAAGAAAATTACCCAGAAGAGATGCTCGGCACCACAACTCGGGATGACATGACCCGAGAGCAATTCCTGGCTTGGCACAAAGTGTTGGGCAAAAAGGGTTGGGCGGCGCCAGCCTGGCCAGAACAATATGGCGGTACGGGTTGGACGTCGACACAACGTTATATCTGGTCGGAAGAGAATGCTCGCATTGATGCGACGATGCCATTGCCATTTGGCGTCTCTATGGTCGGCCCGGTGATCTACACATTTGGCAATGAAGAGCAAAAAGCCCGATATCTGCCAAAAATTCTCAGCGGTGAGGAATGGTGGTGCCAGGGATATTCCGAACCAGGTGCTGGCTCTGATCTGGCCAGCTTGAAAACCACGGCCGTTCGCGATGGCGATCATTATGTGATCAATGGTCAGAAGACCTGGACCACACTGGCCCAGCACGCGGATTGGGGGTTTTTCCTCTGCCGCACAGATCCGAACGCCGCTAAACCACAGGAAGGCATTTCCTTCATTCTGGTCGATATGAACACGCCGGGCATCGAAGTTCGGCCGATCATCACCATTGATGGCGGTCATGAGGTGAATGAAGTCTGGCTGACAGATGTTCGCGTACCGGTCGAAAACCGCGTCGGCGAAGAAAACCAGGGCTGGACCTATGCCAAATTCCTTTTGGCGCATGAACGGTCTGGAATTGCCGGCGTTGCACGGTCGAAGCGTGGGATTGAACGTTTGCGCAATATTGCTTCCACCGAATTGCTGGATGGCGAACCTCTCATCGAGGACGACTCTTTTGCTCGCAAGATTAGCCAGCTAGAGATTGATCTGACCGCTCTTGAGTTTACCGAGCTGCGCACGCTGGCCCGTGAGTCGGCGGGTAAGGGCCCGGGACCCGAGAGTTCCATCCTCAAGGTCAAGGGCACCGAAATCCAGCAGCGCCTGACTGAGCTGACGCTCGAGGCCGTCGGCTCGTATGGTGTATCGGATTTCCGCGGCTTCCCTGAAGATGGCTCAAACGAATTCGCCATCGGACCGGACTACGCGCATCATTCTGCGCCGACCTACTTCAATTTCCGCAAGACCTCCATCTATGGCGGATCGAACGAGATCCAGCGCAATATCATCACCAAGATGATCCTGGGGCTGTAAGCCGATGCGAGCCGCTCTCGCAATCAGTGCGGTTCTTTTTGGATCCGGCGTCGCCCAGGCAACGCCGGATCAACCCGTTTCTCTGGGCCCGGGGTCTATCGTGTTCTGGACCAGTGCTCAGGACGGAAATGCTGACCGCTTTCGCGAAACGCTTTTGATCGAGGGCGAGGACTTCGCGATCTATCAGACTGAAAGCGACTGGGCGGCGGGAGATGAAACGGATTATTTCGCTCTATTTTCCGGCATATATTACAATACGTGCGATCTAGAAATGCCAAATGCGGAGGAGCGCGCCGCGCTTGCGGCGCTTTGGCCCTTAACTGAAGGCGACAGGGTTGAAATTGCGACAGATCAGGGTGCGTCGCTCGAAATTGGAGAAGCATCCGAGTTTTTCCTGATGGGGAAGCGACACGCGGCGCACCAGATTTCGATTTCCTATCTGGGCGAAGAAGCAAGTGAAGAAACTGTTTTCGTCCTCGATGAAATGCCCATGACCGTTGCGGTCCATTGGGAAGGGGGCGGCCGAGACTCCGCGACCTTGGTGACGCGACCAAAGTCCGTCGCGTCAACTCCGGTCGATACGGACTTGATCGGAACTTGCGCCAGTTTATTGAACAACCAAACAGACAAGAATTGATGGGAGGGCCACGCCGTGGACTTTAACTTCACCGAAGAACAGACAATGATCCGCGACAGCCTCGCACGGTTGATCCGCGAACAGTATGACTTCGATACACGCATGGGCGTGGTCAAAAGCGATAGCGGCTGGCGGCCGGAAATGTGGGCCCAACTGGCGGAGCTTGGCCTGTTCATGGCGCCATTCAGCGAAGAGGACGGTGGTCTGGGCGGTGGTCCGATCGACGCCATGGTGGTGATGGAAGAATTCGGCAAAGGCCTGGTGGTCGAGCCGTTCATTCCAAGTGTTGTCTGCGGTGGTGGCTTCCTGAAGCATGCCGGCTCTGCTGCGCAGAAGGAAGAACATCTGCAAGCGATCATGGGCGGCGCCAGCACATTTGCCTTCGCTTATGCCGAGCCCCGTGGACGTTACAATCTCGCAGATCTCGAAACCACGGCGAAAAAAGATGGCGCAGGCTATGTTCTGAATGGACACAAGGCGGTTGTGGTCGGCGCGCCATGGGCTGATAAACTGATTGTCACCGCGCGGACGGGCGGCGATCGTCGCGACACCGGCGGCATCTCGGTCTTTATCGTCGACAAAGGCGCAGATGGCGTGACCACCCGCGACTATCCAACCGTTGATGGTCGCCGCGCGTCCGAAGTCTATTTCGAGAATGTCGCTATTGGTGCCGACGCGCTGATTGGCAGCGAAGGCGAAGCTTTGCCATTGATCGAACAAGTCGTGGACGAAGCCACCGCGGCAGCCTGTGCTGAGGCCGTTGGCGCGATGGGCGTCGCGCATCAGATGACGGTCGAGTATTCTCGCCAGCGCAAACAATTCGGCACACCGATTGGAAAATTCCAGGTGCTGCAGCACCGTATGGTCGACATGTTCATGGAGCATGAGCAATCCATTTCCATGACCTATATGGCGACCCTGAAATTGGGCGAAGATGCGGTTGAACGGAAGAAAGCGGTCTCTGCCGCGAAGGTCCGGATCGGTCAGTCGGGCCGTTTTGTCGGACAAGAGTCGATCCAGATCCATGGCGGCATGGGCATGACGGAAGAGCTCGCCGTGGGTCACTATTTCAAACGTCTAACCATGATTGATAGCGAATTCGGCAATGTCGATCACCATATGCGCCGCTATACCGCGCTGAGCGCAGAAGATGTGAAAGTCGCAGCCGAATAGACTGCGACTCAAGATTTGACATTTGGCCCTGCCGCAGGATGCTGCGGCAGGGCTTTTCTATGGAGAACACAATGCGCGTATTCGTGATCGGAGTGGTTTCAGGCCTGATTGGGGCCGGGTTGGTGCAGGCACAAGATGAGCCAAGCCCGCCATTGCCGTGTTCAGGCGATGCGTTTCATGAGTTTGATTTCTGGGTCGGAGACTGGACCGTCACCACGCCGGACGGGACGTATGCCGGCGACAACAGGATTACCCGCGAAGAGGGTGGCTGCTTGATCCTCGAGACATGGACGTCCGCGACTGGCGGCACGGGTCAGAGCTATAATTACTATAATCCGGCAACCGAGAAGTGGCGCCAGGTCTGGGTCAGCACCGGGGCAATGATCGATTATGAGGGTGGCTTGACGGAGTCTGGTTCGATGAAACTGGAAGGGACGATCACCTATGTGACATCCGCTCAGACTGCAGACTTTACCGGCGAATGGACTTTGGAAGCGGATGGCACCGTCACGCAGCATTTCGAGCAATACAATGCCGAAACGGATGAATGGGCGCCATGGTTTACCGGGACCTATACCGTGAAAGAAACTGAAGGGGCTGAGGCACCTTAAAGCGACCAGGCGATTTGGGCGCTAAAGGCCAGACATTGCAGCAGCGCCAAACTTGCGAAAAGCGCTCGCCAGCGCCATGCTGAGAATCGCCGCCACAGGACCAGGGTCGCGCCGAGTGCAACCACGGTCTCGATGGCGGCGCCGATGAGGCCATTCGCCTTCGGATCCCAATAGGAGACGGGCGATGCGAACCGCCAATCCGTCACCGGCCAGAAGTGGCGATGCGCATCATCGGCATGAAGCGGAAAGTCGAGCGCCAGGTGGAGCAGGGCCGCGATGGCGATCACCGCCACCAGAGGCCATTTGCGCCATGCCGCCAATGCGAGCAACAGGCCGAACAGAACGAAGGAATTGGAGGCCGCTCCCAAAGTCTGCCACGGCTCGTTCCAGTATTGTACGTTCCAGGTCTCATCTCCGCTCCAGCCCCGGGCCCGGCTCCACGCAAAGAAGACGAACATGGAGGCGTCTGGAACAAATGCCCCCAGCATAACCGCCCAATTGCGTTTCGGGCTGTCCGGGCGCGTCAGTGCTGCAGACGCGACCACCATATGTGCAATCGTATTCATGGCTCTGACATCCGCACAGGACTTGCCCCGGCGCAAGTGGTGACAGCGGCTGCGGGGGCTGTAAAAGCGTCTCAAAGACTTTGGAGGAACCCGCATGTCCGTCATCAAGCTCGAGAAACAGGGCGCTATTGCCATTCTGACGCTGACCCGTCCGGAAATGATGAATGCGCTTGGCCAGGAAGGCGACGGCGCGGCTGTTGCGGCGGCCTGCGCCGAGATTGAAGATGACCCAGCGATACGCTGCGCCATTCTGACGGGTGAGGGGCGTGCCTTCTCCGCAGGGGGCGACGTCAAGGCGATGCGGGATCGTAGCGGCGCCTTTGCCGGCTCGCCCTATAGCGTGCGGGAAGGATACCGTCGGAACATCCACCGCATCGTCAATTCACTTTACAATCTGGAGGTCCCGCTCATCGCGGCGGTCAATGGCGCGGCGATCGGGCTGGGCTGCGATGTTTCCTGTATGGCCGATGTACGGATCGCGTCCGACAAGGCCAAGTTCGGCGTCACCTTTCTGAAACTGGGACTGATCCCGGGCGATGGTGGTGCCTGGTTGTTGCCGCGCATTATTGGCGCCAGCCGCGCCGCTGAATTGCTGTTTACCGGGGATGTGATCGACGCGGCCACAGCCGCTGACTGGGGTCTGATCTCACGCGCGGTGCCCGGCGAGAGGCTCATGGATGAAGCTATGATTCTGGCCACGCGAATGGCACAGCAGCCACCACAAAGCCTGCGCGTGGCCAAGACCTTGCTGCGCCATGGAACCACGGCGAGCTATGAGACCATAATGGAAATGTCGGCCGCCGCGCAGTCCATGATGCACCACACCGACGATCACATTGAAGGAGTCAATGCGATCCTCGAAAAGCGGGCGCCGAGTTTTGAAGGCAAATAAGCCTACAAGGCCTTGGAGATGGCCATGCCTGCCAGAAGTAGGCCGCCGAGATAGGTGACCAATGCGCCGATTGCCTTGAGGGCGTGTGGCTTCTCCAGGGTCTCGCAAATCAGAAAGCCGATCGCGTGCAGAATACGTGACACCGTGACCGCGATAATGGTCCAGCTTATCACAGCGCCTAGGTCGCGTCCCTGATAGGCAAATCCGACGACCAGGAATAGACCGATCAGCAAAGCGGCATATTCCGCGGCATTGCCATGTGCCCGTTGCGCCTTGGCCATGCCTGAGCTCGGCTCCAGCGGTGCATTATAGGCAATCGTCTTGCTCGACCCGCGCTGCATACTGGTCCAGAATGCGAGCAGCAGAGTCAGTATGACCAGGCTCGCAGCGCAGATTAAAATTGTTGAATGCATGTTGTTTCAACCTCCCGTTTTATAGCAGCGAGCTTAAAACGCTTTGCGAAAACCACAAAGGAGACTGACATGCCGTCACCACGCCGTCTGATTTCAACTGGATCGCCATTCGAGCAAACCATGGGTTATTCCCGCGCTGTGGTTCAGGGTGATTGGTGCTTCATCTCTGGCGTGACGGGGTATGATTATCAGACCATGTCCATGCCAGAAGGGGTGGATGCACAAACGGAAAACTGTTTCGACACGATTGCCTCGGTTCTGGACGACGCCGGGTTCGAGATGGCGGATATTGCGCGCGTACAATACACGGTTGTTGATCGCGCTCTGGTCTCAGATGTTCAACCCGTTCTGGAGGCTCGCCTGGGGCAGATAAGGCCTGCGGCGACCATGATAATCGCTGATCTGATTGAAGCTGCGATGTTGATCGAGATCGAAGTGACAGCGTTTCGCGGATAAAAAAAGGGGGCAGCACAAGGCTGCCCCAGTACGAAGGAAACGCAATTTTCGGAGTATCCTAAAATCGCGTTCTCAAGGTCACGCCGTAAGTGGCGGGATCCTGAGTGAATTGACCGCGAGCACGGGCGCCTTCGCCACCGCGCAGCGGAATATTGAACGTGACATTCTTGGTGATTTCGTCTGTCACATTGCGGCCCCACAATTCGATCGTCCACTGGTCGTCCGGTGCGGAGACACCGACGCGCAGGTTGACCTTTGTATGAGCGTCCTGGATGTCGCCTGGCAGCAAGACATCGCTGAGCAATTCGGTTGGTTGTGTACTGGTCCGGCGATCGGACTCATACCTCAAGTTGCCGTTTGCAAACCAATTCAGACCGCCAGCGTCGAACTCGTAGGTTGCGCCAGCAACGATGACATTTTCCGGTGCATTGGTCAGGCTGTTGCCGCAAAGATTGGCGGCGTTCGGATTGAAGGCCGGGTCGGTCTGATCGAGAATGTCGCAATCATCCGGATACCGGGCGTCGGAATAGGTCCAGTTGAAATTGGCCGAAAGAGCATCGGTCAATTGGGCTTCGGTTTCGACCTCGATCCCGCTGGCTTCCGCCTTGCCGACATTGAAGGTCTGGAACCGTATGCCGGTGAATTCGAGTACCTGGAACCCTTCAAGGTCCTGATGGAAGACCGCGATATTAGCGCGCGCACGACCGTCGAACAGCGTTGATTTCAGGCCAAATTCCCAAGCATCGACCAGCTCGGAGTTGAAGCGTGGATCTGCACCGCCAGCGGCTGCAGAGGCGTCCAGATTGAACCCACCAGATTTGAAGCCGTGCGTGAAGCCACCATAAACATTGATGTCCGGTGTGATCTCATAGCCAAGCTTGATCGTGTAGACGAGCTCTTCATCGTCAAACGTGTCCGAGAATTCCTGTGGCAGCAAGGCGTCCAGCCCGCTACCCGAGAAGGCACCGAATAAGGGACCGAAATTCTGTTCGTCGAAGACAGGTGCCGCGAACACGAAACAGTTCAGGGCAACTGAAGCGCCAGCCAGCGCAGCCGGGATCGCTGACGGGTCTGTCGCCAGCGTATTGAAGGTTCCAAGACAGGCATCAAAATTTCCGTCAACTTGGGTGAAGCTGCCATCCTTGGATTCCTCAACATAACGCAGACCGACCGTGAGGTCCAAACGGTCCGTCACGGACAGAATGTTATGCGTGAAAATTGAGAAGGACTCGCCTTCTTGCAGGAAGGCATTGTCGGCAAAGTCGCCCGTTGCATCGGCGCCACCGGCAAAGGCGGTCAAAAGGTCGACGGGAGAACCAAGCAGACCGGCGCTGACGCCCGCCTGATACTCATCCAGCAGGGTTAGCGAGCCGCGTGAGTCAATGGTCTCATCAGAATAGTAAAGGCCGACCAACCAATCGAGCCGATCATTGAAGGCGGAACTCTGAAGCCTCAGCTCATGCGTCGTGGTTTCGATTGTGGTGACGTTTCCACCAGGTGTGAATGGCGAACCGGGAAGCGCTTGTGCTTCTGGCGAACGGCCGACGGTGAAGATGTTGAGCCCGGTATAGTCCGTGCTTCGGAACGTCTCATCTTCAAAATCACGATAGGCGCCAATATAGGTCAAGGCGCCCAGCGGCGTGTCGACATTATACTCCAGCGAGAAACCGATTTGTTCGAATGGATTGCCAAATTCGCTATCATTTGAACGCAAGTCTTCAAGCGCGCTGGGGCCAACATTTGGGGCCCCGCCATCCGCCGGGAACCCGGCCGGGCCAAACGCCGCCACGGCAGGCGTGTCCGTGAACCAGACGGCATGGCAGCACTGTTCATTGGCTTCGGAATAATCGAGAATCGCCCGCAGCGTTCCGTTTTCCTTGAGATCAAGGAGCGCCTGCCCGCGGATTACGGTGCGATCGCGATCGTGGCTTTCCGCGCCGTTGAGACCTTCAACAAATCCATCTCGTTCGCGGATCGCGCCCGAGACTCGCACCGCCAGCGTGTCTTCGATGATGGGAACGCTGACGCCACCCTGGACATTGAGAAGGTTGAAATTGCCGAGTGTTGCGTTCGCAAACCCTTCAATTTCTTCCAGATTGGGTTTCTGAGTTTTGATATTCAACGCGCCCGCGGATGTGTTGCGGCCGAATAGCGTGCCCTGTGGTCCGCGCAGCACCTCGATTTGCTCAAGGTCCATCAGGTCGCCCAGCGCGACACCAGGGCGAGATAGATAGACTCCGTCCAGGAACACACCCACAGAGCTTTCGAGACCGATATTGTTTCCGGTCGTCCCAACCCCGCGAATTCTGAGCGTGGTGCCGCCTGTGGTGGTGTCAGAGCTGTTCATGTTGAAGCTCGGTGCGACGCTATCGAGTGAGGTGACATCGGCCACTCCGGCGCGCTCCAGCAACTCGGGATTCAGCGCGGTGACCGCGATTGGAACATCCTGAATGGATTCGGTCCTCTGGGTCGCGGTCACAGTTACTGTGCTCAGGCGGCGATTTTCATCTTGGTCGCCCTCTTCTTGTGCCGAAACGATGGGTGTTGCGATTGACAGGGCAAGGATAGATGCGCCCGCCAAACTCGACAGGCTCGAACAAAGAAACTTCATGAATTTTTACTCCCTAATGCCGCTTTTGTTATGGATTGGCCGGATTGAGTGAGGCCGCGCGGTCATGTCGAGAACTGTTCGGAGGGGGGGCGAGGGTCAATTCACATATTGGTTATCCAACGCAATTGTGATCGAGCCGGTGCGACAAATCGATGGGTGCGACCTAGACGCACGCGCAATTGTATTCCGTCAGAATGTACCCAGGTGCCCGTCAGGAGACTGTGATGTTTGATACACCTATCAAGTCCGGCTTGATGCTGAAATGCGGTCGTTGTGGGCAGGGCAAGCTGTTCGGCAAATATCTCAAATTCAATGACCGGTGCGCGCACTGCGACCTGGACTTCTCCATTGCCGACACGGCCGATGGACCCGCCTTTTTCGTCGGCTTCCTGATCATGATTCTGTTCGCGCCATTCTATTTCATCTTGCCTATGGTCGAGGCGCCATGGCCCGTTCTGGTACTGCTCTGGATCGTGCTGCTCTCGTCTATGACAGGGTTTTGTCTCGCCCTCTTGCCACGCTTCAAAGGCGTCCTGTTCAATCTTCAGGTGCGTCACAAGGCTGAAGAAGCCAGATTTGAAAGCACCGGCACGCATGGGGCGCCGCCCAAAAACTGGAAAGCCTAAGGCTCTTCGGACTGAGTGTTTATCAGCGATCGAATATTATGCCCGAGCATGGACGCGGCGCGCCGAACAAGCTCGGCATGGTCCAAATCGGGTTCGTCAAACACCATCTCGACCAGGGCATAGCCGGTTTCGACGCCCAATCGATTGGTCAGTGCCACTTGCGCCGGATTAAGCTCTGGCCAATTGGTCAGAACCCGCTGCGATAGAGCTTCTGACACGAGTCGGTGGGATTGACGCCGAACATCGGACAGGATGGGCGTCGCGTGCAGGGACCGCATAATCCACCCGCCCGCTGCTGTCTCACGCGTGACGCGGATTGTCGCTTCGAGCAGTTCCGCGATTTGCGCCTCCAGCTGGTCAAGGTCTTCGGTGGCCAAAGTCCAATCTTGTAGCAGCGCATTCTGGCGCACCATCAAACCTTCTCCCAACTCTTTCAAGACCGCGTATTTGTTCGGGAAATATCGATACAGGGCAGGCGGTGTGAGCTTTGCCCGCTTGCAGATCAGGTTGGTCGACAATTGTTCAAACCCAACCTCCTCCAGCAGGTCAGCGGCTGCAGACAGGATCAACTCGACCGTCTCACGACTGCGTTTCTGGCGCGCGGCGCTGCGGCGGGAGGTTTGCGGCGATATGGCCAATGTCATCTCGCGGCCTCCAGAATTGACAAAGTCAGACCAAAACTATAACGATAGTTATTACTATCATTTTCGGGAGAGTAAGGCAATGGGGGTTTCGCGAAGACGGCTCTTGCAAACCGGGGCGGCGCTCAGCGTCGCGGCGGCCATCCCGGTCGGTCAGCATGTTGCCTGGGGCCTGAAAGACTATCAGCGCGATGGCTATTCACCCGATTATCCTGAGGCGCCTGCAGGGGAAGAGAGCTGGATGAACTGGTCTGGCGCGCAAAGCGCAACGCCCAGGCAACTCGCCTCGCCACAGACACTGGAGGATCTGGCTGTCTTCATTCGCGATAGCTCCGATCGCATTCGGCCGCGGGGCAGCGGGCATTCCTTTTCGGGTCTGGTGCCAAGCGAAGGCACGATCCTGGATGTCAGCTATCTCTCGGGTTTGCGGGCCTATGATGATGCCTCTGGCATCGCAACATTCGGGGCCGGTACGACCCTGTTCCAGACAGCGGCAGCGATTGACCAGCGTGGCCGGGCCTTTCCAAACCTGCCGGATATTGTCGACCAGACCCTGGCGGGCAGTTTCTCGACTGCTACGCACGGCACCGGCGCGACACTGACGGCGCTGCATGACTATATTCGCGGCTTTCGTATAGTCACGGCGAATGGCGATGTTCTGGACGTTAATGCAGCGTCCAATCCAGACCTTTTCGCCGCGGGCAAGGTCGGGCTCGGCGCTTTGGGGGTGATTGCCGAGTACGATATCCAGACCATCCCGGCCTTCAATCTGAGACGTGTCTTGCAGGCCTTGCCGATTGAAGATGTGATTGAGTCGGCTGAAGCGACGGCGGATGCACACAGAAACTTCGAATTCTTCTATCTGCCTGGCACTGGTATCGCCGCGGCTCTGACGCATGATCTGCATGAGGGCGATATCACCGGTACGGTGCCATCTGAAGACGATGAAGTCCTGGAAGGACTGAAGACCCTGCGCGACTCGTTTGGCTGGTGGCCCTGGTTGCGGCGCCGCATTGCCCAATCCGCCTTGCCGAGCGGGACACTGGAAGATGTCAGTGATGCTTCGCTCGAATTACTGGCGACCACGCGTCCGATCAAGTTCAATGAGATGGAATACCATTTGCCGCGGGCTGAGGGACTGGCTGCGCTGCGCAAGGTCGTGGCCAAGATGGATCGGCGCAAGGATGCGTTCTTCCCGATGGAGGTTCGCTTTGTCGCGCCGGACTCGGCCTGGCTGAGCCCGTTCAATCAAGGGCCGTGCATCTCGATTGCCATTCATGCCGCCGTGGATGAGCGGTTTGATTATTTCTTCTCGGATTTTGAACCGATCTTTCGCGAACATGGCGGTCGCCCGCATTGGGGCAAGTGGCACAGCCTGAAACGCGCCGACTTTGATCAGCTTTACCCCGACTTCGGGCGCTTCGCTGAGTTGCGGCGTACCCTGGATCCAGACGGCAAGTTCCTCAATCCGCACCTTGCCGACCTGTTCGGGGAGCCGTTCAATGCCTAGTCTCAGCCGCCGCAACCTCATTTTGGGTGGGTCGGCAATCATTGGAGTTGCAACCCTGATGTCCAAACCAAGTGACAAAAGCGGTCCTCGCGCGGACTATTTCCTGGATCTGCAAAAGGCTTTAACCGAAGCTGGCATTGCGCAGCCGACCCTCGTCGTCGACCGCGCGCGGTTGAATGCCAATATCGACACTTTGATGGCTCATCTACCAGCCGGCATGGGCTATCGGATCGTAGCAAAGTCGCTGCCTTCATTGGGCCTGATCGATTATATTCGCCAGCGTGCCGGAACGGATCGGTTGATGACATTCAATTTGCCCATGCTCTCCGAACTCAGCCGACAAATGCCCGCAGCCAACCAGCTGCTGGGCAAGCCTTTACCCGTGCGGGCGGCGCAATCCTATTTTCAGGACCTGTCTTCTGAGAATCAGGACGCGGCTGGCCGCATACAATGGTTGATCGATTCAAATGATCGCTTGCGCCAATATTCCGAGCTTGCGGACGCCTTGGATCAGCCCATGCAAATCAATCTGGAGCTTGATGTTGGACTGCATCGCGGCGGGTTTGAGCCGGGCGCTGAATTGCAGACCGCACTCGAGCATATATACACGTCAGAGCAGTTGGTGTTTTCGGGTTTCATGGGATACGAGCCTCACATCCCGGCTTTACCAACGACTTTAGGATGGCGCGATAAGGCCTTGGCTGGCGCCTGGAAAATCTATCGAGCGGCCCTCGATCAGGCGCAATCCGTCTTCGATCCGCAAACCATGGCTCAAGCGACGCGCAATGCAGCTGGCAGTCCGACCTATCGCTATTATGAAGATACGAAGATCGCGAACGAGATTTCAGCTGGCTCGTGTCTGGTCAAACCCACCCATTTTGACAGCGACCTTCTGGAACCGCATCAGCCGGCCAGTTTCATCGCCACACCGGTCATCAAATCCCTGCCAACGACGCGGATGCCGGGACTGGAATTTGCCGATCGCGCCAAACGGACCTGGGATCCAAATTATTCCAAGACCGTCTTCATCTATGGCGGACACTGGCTGGCTGATCCGGTCGATCCGCCTGGCTTATCTTACAACTCCACCTTTGGGCGGTCATCCAATCAGGAAATGCTCAATGGCGGTCCGGATCTGGAGATTGCGGCGGACGAGTTCGTATTCTTCCGGCCGCATCAAAGCGAAGCGGTCTTCCTGCAGTTCGGCGATATCGCGGTCTATGAAGACGGCGCGATTGTTGACCATTGGCCGGTCTTTGAGGCGTCAGCCTAGACTTTGATTTCATTCGGCAAGAGGGGCGTTTTGAAAACGCCCCTCCTTTTGTGGGTTCGCGATTGGCGATGGTCTTTTCATGCCGAGTGCCGCGCACTCGCATCGGATTCGATTATCCGGGAACAAACGCCTCCCGTCTCAGGTTTCAGGAAGTTCCCGACGCGCCGGTGATTTTCTGAATTTCAGAAAAGGAATGATCATCGGTACGCGGCGTTGATACTTGCGATAGTCTTCGCCAAGCTCGTTAACCAGATCACGCTCTTCGAGCTGAACCGCGATCAGAATGTAAGCCGTGGTCATCACTGCAAACAGGAGGTGCGCGATGGTCATGGTTGGTGTGGCCCAAAAAATGATCAGCCAGCCAACATAGATCGGGTGGCGGACATGTTTGTAGAGACCGGGTTGACGGAATTTGGCGTCTGGCAAACGTTCGCCGTTTAAATGGTGCCAGATCTGACGCAATCCGAACAATTCGAAATGGTTCAGCAGGCAAGTGGCATAGAACAGGATGGCCCAGCCAATAAAGTAGATGGCGAGAACAATCGATCGCGCTGGTTGCGACGCAACATCCCAGATCACGCCGCCAATCGGCTGCCACCACAGGAACAGCGCGATCATGGCGAGATTTGAAAACAGAACATAGGTGCTGCGTTCGGCGGCCGGCGGGATGATCCTGGTCCACCAGCGTTTGAAGGCGGGCCGCGCCATCAGGCTGTGTTGAATCGCAAACCCGCCGAGCAGAGCGAGATTGATCAAAACGGCCCGCCAGACCGGTCCGACCGGGTCTGCATCTATGGAATTGGGAATGTAGAGATTGCCGAGAAAGGCGATGGCATAGACGAAAACGCCAAGGAAAATCAGGTAGCTCGCCACGCCATAGGCGAAAATGATAGAACGGGACATCGAAGTCTCCATGACAAGGGTTCAAGGGTGTCGGTATGACGCGCTTTCTTTGCCCTCTGACCGACGTCGACGCTTGATTTTGGCGTGATGAAAGCTTGCAGAATTCCTGTTTTTCGAGTGAATTCACGGTGTGGAGGCGGACATGCGTTACATTTTCGGCCCATTCGAACTCGATACGTCCACTCTGGAGCTGAGGCGCCAGGGAGAGCTGATCAGTGTTGAGCCACAAGTGTTCGAATTGCTGGCGCACCTGATCGAACATCGTGACCGGGTCCTGTCCAAGGATGATTTGATCGAAGCCATCTGGGGCGGCCGGATTGTCTCTGACGCCGCCATTTCCAGCCGGATCAAGCTGGTGCGCCGGGCGGTCGATGATGACGGGACAAGACAAGCGGTCATCAAAACGGTTCATGGCAAGGGATTTCGATTCATCGCCGATCTGGAGCCAGCGACTACCGAACCGCTGGCACCAGCCCCTGCGCAGACTCCGGCGACAGATGTCGCTCCGGCCCCTGATGCGCAGCCATTGCCCAAAAAGGAACGAAGACTGTTGGTTCCGGTAGCGATGGTTGCCTCAGCCGTGCTCGGCCTCTTCCTGTTGATCCAGCTTTTCCCGAGTCAGGCCGAAATCTCGGAAAACCGGATTGCGGTCTTGCCCGTGATGAATGCGACGGGCGATTCCAGCCTGGATTGGGCGGAATTGGGCTTGATGAGCCTGGTCATGCACGATCTCGAGGCGCGCTCTGAACTACCACTGGTCAAGGCCCAGACCATGATGACGCTGTCAGAGCGTTTCCCGGATGCGGTGACAGAAGAGTTATTTCCGGACGAGACCCTTCAGACCGCTTTACAGGATGGATATGGGGCCTCGCATCTGATTGTGTCGCACCTGACGGGAACGGCCGACAATCTGACCCTGGAGTACCGTGTGATCAATCCGCGCGGACAGTCGGCGCCAGCCTCCGTTTCCGGCCAATTGGCGGCGAAGCTGGCGGAGGAGATGGCGCGGCAAGTGGCAGCCACTCTGCCGCGCTCTGGAGAACGCAATCAGGATGTCTCGGTGTCCATGTTCGACGACATATATGTCACCGAATCCTTCGCTCGGGGTCAGGACCTGCAATTGAAAGGAATGGGGGCAGAAGCGGCTGACCTGTTCCGGGCAGCTCTGACGCAGGCACCGGACAATCTCAAGATCCAGTACGAATTGGCGGTCTCTGTTCGCATGTCGGGCGACATGGAACTTGCGACGACAATGTTCAACCATGTTATTGAAAAGGCGCGTGCGGCAGATGACACGGAGGTCCTGGGCGCGGCGCTGAATGGACTGGGTGCCCTGCAACTGACACTGCGCGATGACGAAACCGCGCTCGCCACGTTCAAACAAGCGCTTGGGGTGCTTGAAGAAACAGATGAAGTGGAAGCCCGCGCACTTGTTCTGACCAATATTGGAACGACCGAGCAAAGGTTGCGCAATTACACGGCGGCGGAGGATGCGCTGGCGCTGGCGCGGATCGAGTTTGAGGCAGCAGGATATGAGACCGCACCGGGGCATTTGCTGAGTTCTCTGGCGAATTTGAAAGTCCGCACCCGGGATGTGGCCAAGGCGAATGAATATCTGACCGAAGCACTCGACTATTTCCGATTGGTTGGCGACCGCCGTGCAGAAGGCAATACCTTGCAGGATATCGGCCATAATGCCGTTCAGCTTTACGAGTTTGAAAAAGCCGAGACCATTCTCAACCAGGCGCTCGTCATGCGAACCGAGATGGGCGATTTTCCTGGCCAGATGACAACCCTGTTTTCGCTGGCCCAGATGGAGATCAATTCTGGCAATGCGGCACAAGCCGAAGCGCATGCGGCGGAGATGATCCGTCTCGCCGAGGAGGCCGCCGATACATATCGCTATGCGCGCGCCCAGATCATCGCATCACATATCGATTTCGTGCTGGCGGACTGGCCCGCGGCCATTGCCCATAGCGCAGATGCGGAAGCGGTGTTTAAAGACTTGTCCCGCACCCGCAATGTCTATCGCGAGCGTATCAGGCAGGCTGTCTATCATGGCTATGCCGGCTCGACGGATGGTAAAGCGGAGGTGGAAAGCGTGCTGCGCTGGGGCCAGGATGAAAACCAACGCGGGACACAGTTGAATGCGCTGGAGGCACTCAATGTGCTCGATTTGATTGATGGCGACCTGGACGCGGCTGCGGAACACATCGATGCCGCGGTGACACTGTCAGCTGAAATGCGACTGGAAGCTGTCCATGGCCGTATTTCCGCGCGTCAGGGCCTTGTACGTATGCTGCAAGGCGATGAGTCGGGCGCCAAGGCGTCCTTGGGACGGGCAAAGGCAGAAAATCCGGAGCAGCACGAGACTCTCCTGCTGGAAGGATTGGTCGCTCGGGCAGATGGGGATCTGGATCGTGCGGCTGAGCTGATGACCAAAGCCAAAAGCCGGGCGGGCGATAATTGGTTGCTGACAGAGCGCCTATTCCGCGCCGCCCTTGATGGTGCTTGAAGCACCTACGTGGCGAAACCGAATCCAGAACACGACATTCGCCGCGACCAGCGCCCCCATTGCTGTGGCAAATCCAGTCCCGATCTCGCCATTGGCGAGGCCGAGCGGCGAAAACACAATGTAAAGCCCGACAACACAGGACATCAATCCGAACGCCACGGGCCGGGCAAACCGCCAGGGACTGAGATCTACTTTCGCGGCATTCGGGGCGGTCCACGCTGTTGCCCGTGGTGCGATACGCCCGGCGGCCAGCATGATCCCGACTTCGATCACAAACAGAATGGCATAGAGGTGCAGGAAGTGGACCGTCACCACATCTGCGAATACGAATTTCAGCAATCCATACGCGACGACATGAAAGCCAATCACGATTTTGGCGCCAATGGCCGGGCTGCGCCGCGCGAACAGGCCGACAATGACGATGGCAACAATCGGAATGTTATAGAAGCCGGTAAAGATCCGAATGATCTGCCACAGGCCTTCCGGTGCGAACCAAAGCATTGGCGCGACCAGGAAAGAGAATAGGGCGATGACGACGCTGGCGAGCATCGCCACACGGACCGTGTGGCGGTCGCTCAAGGGCTTGCGGCGGCTCGGCGCATAAATGTCGAGCGTGAACATGGTGGCGGCGCTGTTAAGCAGGGAATTGAACGAAGAGAACACGGCCCCAAACAGGACGGCCAGAAAGAAACCCATCATCCAGATTGGAAACACGTCGCGGATCAGAGCGGGATAGGATTCATCAATGCTGGTCAGTCCTGGCCCATAGAGGTGATAGGCAATAATGCCCGGGATCATCATGAAGAGCGGTACCAGAATCTTGAAGAAGCCGGACAGCAAGACGCCTTTCTGGCCTTCGGCCAGATTTCGGGCGGCCAGCGTCCGCTGGATCACATATTGATTGGTGCACCAATAGAACAGATTGGCGAAAATCATGCCGGTAAAGATGGTGCCGAACGGGATTGGATCATCTGAGGCACCAATCGCATTCAGTTTTTCCGGGTGGTTTTGAACGACAGTCTCCAGGCCGGCAAAGAAGCTGCCATTGCCGAGTGCAACAAGCCCGAGCACCGGGGCGGCAATACCAACAGTGAGCAATCCCGCACCATTCAATGTATCAGAGACGGCCACAGCCTTGAGGCCGCCAAAGATGGCATAGATGGCGCCGACAATGCCAATCGTCAGCACGGTCATGACCAGGGCCTGGAAATGGGTGACGCCAAACAGGTCCGGAATATCGAACAGGCGAATGACCGCGATCGACCCGGAATATAGAACGGAAGGAATCGTCACCAGTCCATATCCCAGCATGAACAGGATGACCGAGAGCCGGCGCACGTCACCGTCAAATCGATCATTGAGGAATTCCGGCAGAGTGGTGAAGGCGCTGGTCAGATAACGGGGCAGAAAGATCAGCGCCATGGCGATGGTCGCGGCGGCCGCTGTAACTTCCCAGGCCATGCTGGACATGTTGAAGCCATAGGCTGACCCATTTAGGCCAATCAGCTGTTCCGCTGACAGATTTGTCAGCAGCAGCGATCCGGCAATGAACAGACCGCTCAGATTTCGCCCGGCCAGAAAATAGCCATCTCTGGACTGGGTCTCGCCCTGGCTTTGTCGAAACGACCACCAGGCGACCAGCGCCATGAAGACGACACAGCTCGCCAACGTCAAAGCGATTTGCGCTTGTGTCACCCCATATCCTCCTTCAGCGCGCAACAGACGCGCGATCGCCTTTTATCTTTTATTTCGTTTCGTGCCTTGCTAAACCCTCTTCAGGCACTGCATCAATATTATATCAATCCAGAAGGCGACGTCTGCGATCGTGAAACCGAAGGCCTTACCCAAGACCATACAGGTCAGCGAAATGCTCATTCGCGAAATCGCGTCTGGCCGAATTCCGGATGGCACACGGCTGCCGACGGAACGCCAGATGGCCGAAGACCTTGGTGTCGCTGTCGGGACGCTGCGCCGGGCGCTGTCCATTCTGGAGGAGCAGGGCCTGTTGAAGCGCGTGCAAGGGTCCGGCAATTATGTCCAGGCGCGCACCGATATCCAAAGCGTCTACGAGTTGTTCCGGCTCGAGCTTTTGCAGGGCGGCGGATTACCAACGGCTGACATTCTCGACGTGGCACGTCTGAAAAAGGAAAAGGCCATGCCCGAGATCGGGCCGGGGCGCGTGGCGCACCGAATCAGACGCTTGCGCTATCTCGACGGTATACCTGTCGAGCTCGAGGAAATCTGGCTGGATGGCCGCTTCATAGACGAGGTCGAGCCGACCGATCTGCGGGATTCCCTCTATTTCTACTACAAGGAAAAACTGAAAGTCGTAATTGGATCCGTGACTGACACGGTCGGCGTGGCCACGGTCCCAGACTGGACGCCAGATGCTTTCGGCATGGCGGTAGGGGCGCCTTGTGGTCTGGTCGAACGGATCGGTTATGACTTGTCTGGCGAGACTGTCGAATATTCCCGGAACTGGTTCAATCATGCGCTCTGTCGCTACACCAATCGACTGGGACGGCGGCAGATTACATGACCTTGAAGTATGGACTGATCGGCTGCGGGATGATGGGGCAGGAACATTTGCGCAATCTGGCGCTGCTTCCTGATGTGCAAATCGCGGCCCTTTACGAGCCCGACGACCATCAGGCCAACCTGGCTTTGCAGCTCGCGCCGCGCGCCCGTCGCGCCAGTTCGATTCAAGACCTCTTCACCCATGACACGCTGGACGCCCTGGTGATCGCCAGTCCGAACCATCTTCATATGGGGCAGCTGAAAGAGATTGCTGCGCATCGCACGCTACCCATTCTGTGCGAGAAACCGTTATTCACGGAACCAGGAGATGAGGCGGAAGCCGTCGCCTTTCAAAGGCAGTATGATGCACCTGTCTGGGTAGCGATGGAGTATCGTTACATGCCGCCCATTACCGCGTTCATTGAACGAGCTGATTCCGTGACCGGCGGCATCAAGATGCTGACCCTGCAGGAACACCGGTACCCGTTCCTGTCCAAGGTCGGTGCCTGGAACCGTTTCAATGTGAATTCAGGTGGAACGTTTGTTGAAAAATGCTGTCACTTTTTCGATCTGATGCGGCTCATCCTGGACAGCGAACCGGTTCGTGTGACAGCCGGTGCGGGTCAATTCGTCAATCATCTGGACGAGCGTCATGATGGTAAGGCGCCGGACATCTGGGATGGTGGCTATGCTCTGTTCGACTTCGCGAATGGCGCCAGAGCTATGCTCGAACTGTGCATGTTTGCAGACGGATCGAAATGGAATGAGGAGATTCACGCCATTGGAGCGCGTGGCAAGATTGCGTGTCGTATTCCCGGCCCGCAGCGCTTCTGGCCAGACGCGCTTGGTCCCTCGCCGCAGCCGGAGCTCAGCGTCTATCCGAGATCGCCAAAGCAGCCAATGACGCAGACCATCGCCTTGGACCCTTCTTTGATCGCGGCTGGCGATCATCACGGGTCAACCTTTTTTCAACATCAGAAATTTCTCAAGCTCGTGAAGACAGGCGGGCTGCCTGACGTCTCGCTGGAAGATGGTCGCAAAGCTGTAAAAATGGGCCTGATGGCGCAAGAGTCTGCCCAAACACATCAGGTGATCGCATTTGACGCATGAGGCGCGCTCAACGCCTGGGTTCCTGGTCTGGAATGGTTGAGAAGTCTGGAGCGGGCGATGAGATTCGAACTCACGACCCCAACCTTGGCAAGGTCCGTAAAGTTTCTAAATCATTGTAAATAATGTGTTTTTATGGGGTGCAATGTGGTCTAACGGGGCCTAACGTGGTGTAACGGGGCGCATCGTCGTTGCCCCTTCGTTGCCCCGCTAAAGTTGCGGGACTAAACGGCTTAAAACGCCCTAAACCGGACGCTCATAGCCGCCTCCTATCATCATCAAACGTTGTAACGCTTTGCAAGAGTAAGCGTTTGCCCCATGGTCACGTCACAATTGATTTGGGGATAAGCATGCTACTGCGTCGCATCACAAAACACGTCAAAGACCAGAACTGGTTCGCAGTTGGGATCGATTTCGCGATCGTTGTTATCGGTGTGTTTATCGGTATCCAAGTCGCAAATTGGAATGATTCACGGGCTGATTGGAGCTTACGCGGCGACTATCTCACGCTGCTAACCGAAGACCTGCAGGCTGATATTACTGAGACGCAAGACACCGAGCGCCAAGCCTGGGCACGCGTTGGTGCAATTGATGATATTTTTGACACAGCAGGCTTAGAGCAGCCGCTTCGTGAGGTTTACGTCGAAGGCCAAGTTTTAACCGCCCCTCCGATACCGAACTTTACCGCCGAATACCCATATGCACACAATCATTCGATTACCAATCTTCCAACTTTTGAAGGAACGAACGAAACCTATGAGGCTATTGTCAGTAATGGGCATTTCGGCATTCTGAACGATCCAAACCTCGTCCGAAAAATACAACGCTATCAGCGAAGCGTTGAAGGCGTACAAAAGTTTGACGAGGCCATTATCGAGACCTTTCGCCGGATAACAGACATGCGATCCCGAAACGCGATCTCTGTTGCGGGACGGACCACGCTGCAGGACTTTGCGAAAGCGGTGAAATCAGATCCGCAGTTGGCTGCAGAGCTTGAGACCTACCACTTTAACAGTGCTGTCCAGGCCGGTCGGGTGATTGAATTGCGATTGGAGGCAGAGGCGTTGGTCGCGGCAATAGAGGAGGCACAATAAGAAATGACCCTCGAAACCATCTACTACATTACGCAGATCATCGCTGTCGGTGCAATCCTCGCCTCATTGGGGGCGATCTATATTCAGTTACGCAAAGATCATGCTTTGGCGCGCAGCGAACGTCAGCAGGAAATTTTGAATGTTACCAACTCAGTTTACGAGTATCTCGCTTGCCAATCAGGCGTCGTGAAAAGTGTGAGACTTTGCTTTCAAGACTATGAACGAGCCTCGCCCGAGGCTCAGGTGGAATTTGGATATCTGATCCACCGCGGTTTAAACCTTGCTCAACAGGCCGCGTATATGCGCGATGACAAGCTCATTGAAGATAACCTATATTCTTCCGCATTTGGGCTTGTGCTGATGTATCTAAACACTCCCGGTGGACGAGAATACTGGAAGCGTGTTCGTCTCAGTTACACTGAGAACATGCGCACCGCTATAGATACGGCTCTTAAGACCCCAAAGGATATCGCTCCGATCTGGGACGTTTACCCATTTTTCTTGCCTGAGGAGGCGACTTCGATAGCTTCAGAGAGCGATGAAGGTAGCACCTGACCGTCAAAACTCCGGTTTGCGAAAAAAAAGTGGAAACGAGCTCGAATGTCCTAAACTCGCCCCAGTACGGTCGCTCACGGCTTTCAGGCACTTTCGCTGAGAGTCTTAGATGGGGCGAGTTTAAGCCGCTCACTCAGCACACAATTCGACTGTTACGCGTCCGACTCTTTGTTGGGAGGAGTATTTGGCTCAACCCTTACCCCAGTCATCGCTTGTGCCACCCAAGATGCTGCCGTATCAGGGAATGCCTCTTGATTTTTGATTTTCTCGTCAAAATAAGCTTGGAAAACATCTGAGAATGTAAATCGTCGCTCTTCCCACATCGTTAGTATTGGAGGAGATATGGAAATCCCTTGAGCAAGGTGATCCCAGTATCGCCAGCGGTCTATAGCCAATGATCCGTCCATCCATTTCGCATGCGCTTCCTGCAAATTGATGAGCAGAGGCATGCCATTTGCGAAAAACAAAAATCGTTCTTCCGCGGTAAAACTGTCATAGGCTTTGTGGGCCTTAACGAAATTCATGGCGGTATCAGGCGATTGATTGTAGTACCAATCCAAGAAAGATCGGTGCGCTGCGTCGGCTGCTGCTGCCTTAGATTGTTCCGTATTTTGGCGAATTTGAATGCCAACGAAGAACAGCGACACGATTAGCGCAAGCACCGCAATCGTCTGGCCGATATAGTAAATAGTTTCTAGCGACATGAACGCCCCTTTATTTCGTCAAATGCGATCCTGACAAAGGATTATGCTCAAAGCCAGCTTTCATTTTACGCAAATCTTCTGCGATAATTTAAGCGCCCCCAAAAGGGCAACTTCAGTCGTTGGGGCAGAGACTTTTCCGGGGCGAGTTTAAGCCTCTCGTGGACTTTCCTTTTTAGGCATCCAAGTTGACGAGATTGGTTTCATGCCTTCTCTTTTGCCAAAAGCGAATACTCAACTCAGGACCGCTATGTCTCTCGAAACAACGTACTACATCACGCAGATCATTGCTGTGGTTCTGATCCTTGGCTCTCTGATCGCCATATTCATTCAGCAACGAAAAGATCACGCGCTCGCAAAAGCCGAAAATCAACGCGAGATTCTGCTAAAGACAACTGAATGGTTCGACGCAATGCTATCAAATCCCTCAGGATTAGAGAGTGTTCAGAACTGCCTCTTGGACTTCAAAAGCGCTTCATCGAAAGAAAAAGCTGAGTTCATGCAGTACATCGTCAAGGTTATTGTCATGGCAGAGCAAGCCAGTTTCATGAAACGCGAAGGGCTTATAGACGAAGACTCAGGGGTAAAGTTCATCGCATTCGCCGCGATGCATCTTGGAACACCAGGAGGCGCTGAATACTGGAATGATGCGAAAGTTGCCTATGCCAATCATGTCGTCGAAGCCATCGACGAGCGTATGACAACCGATCCGATCAGCGTGGACCAATTCTATAAGATGTTCCCGTTGTTCAAAGTCGATTCCGACCCACAGAGCATCACCGATGGACGGTTCACGCCCACAGTCGATCCGAATGCTGAGGACGCATAACGCCAAGAGCGCATATGCTTTGTCATCGAGTGGCTTAGCTGGGGCGAATTTAAAACGCTAACGTTGAACCGGTTTTTGGATCCTCGCTGCACCCATCATTCATTCGGTTCGTCTTCTGGATCGATTGCTGTAGTTTGTGCTGGGTCCGGCGCGTATTGCGGAAGGACCTCCCATATTGGAGGGATATCCGTGCGTTCGCGCATCGCTTGATCGAGTGCTTTGCGAATATCGCTCCCTAGAAACATGCGCATTCGCTGCCAATACTGTTGGCCGCCAGGCGTCATGAGGGAGAGAAGCGCCGCGCCTTCCATACCCCGGTAAGAAGCTTCAGCAATAAGTTTGTCATTTCGCATGTAAAGCGCCGTCTCAGCGATTGAGATGGCTTTGTGCACGACATGCGCAAAGTCAGCTTGTTGAGCCGGGGTCGCCCCCTCATAATCGAAATAGCACTCGCGAATGTTCTGGAGCGCATCAGGACTCGCGACGGGAATACCCGTCAGGTTTTCAATCTCTCTAAGGATCTCTCTTTGGTTTTCAGCGCGCGCCAGAATATGATCCTTCCGCTGCTGAATATAAATCGCAATAAGCGAAAATAGGATCGCTCCAACCGCGATGATTTGGGTGACATAATAGACAGTTTCGAGGCTCATTTTTCTAACTCCGCTTCAACGCGCGTTGCGAGCGCCTCGGCTTCCTGTTGAATGCGCTCATAATAACCCTGCTGAGCAATTGTGTAGGATACCATGGTTCTCAACGCCCCCCTGAGAGCGGCGTTAGTGCGAAGGGCTTCAACAAGCACATCATGATCAATCGAGATGAGAGGACTGAACCCATGTTCCTGTCCAGTAAAAATTAGTCGATCTCGAAAAGGCCTGAATGTGTTGACTTGAGCATCCTCGACGCCCGTCCAAAGCGTTCTGTATCGCAGAAGATCACGAACAAGTGTCTCATCCTGAATGATCGAAGAATTATCAGCGGCTATCAAAGATTCTATTGTTGCATCATTATGAGAAGGATAAATGCGCACTGTCGAACGTGTCCACAATTCGCGACGAACATCCTCGGTGGGCTCCGACGGCAACGCCACGTTTAGCACATCAGATGAGAAGATGCTGGACTGCCCTGGAACCGAAAGGGACAGAATGGGCTCCAAATCGGCATCCATAAGCAGCACATTGCCAGCGTCGATGCCTAGAGTGACCAATTGCAAAGACGACGAAAGAGCCCCCTGATCTGCCGTTAGATCATCAAGCAGATCAGTGAGAATTACTTTTTCGCGGATAGTGTTAGTGCGCGTCTCATTCCAATTTGAGACCTGAATACCGATAAAGACACCGATCACGACGATGACGAAGTCGATCCCTACAGCGAACCAGTTTTGTTCTTTGACGTGTTTTGTGATGCGGCGCAGAAGCATATTTGTCCCCAATCCCTTTGTGTGAGGACCATGGTATAATCCAGTTAAAATGCAATGCCATACGCCTACGTCTCACGCTACGAGCGTCCGCTTTAGGGCGTTTTAAGCCGCACGTCGCTGTAAAATCACAACCCTAGGAAGGTTGGGTGCACCCTCTTGAGGAGATGCAGTCGCCAAGCGCAGTCAAGTTAATTGGGTTTTCGCGGGCAGTTTAAGGATCGGTTTTCGCGTTAGCTTTGCAATAAAAAGCTCAATTTTGACCCAAGGGGACTGAAATGTTTTGGGAGAAACAATAAGCAGAAGCATATCACTTCTGATTAAACGCCAGAATATGCGCAATTGCGGAAACCTAGTGGATGATGCCAGTTTATCGATAAATGGGTTGCCGAAGCGCTCTAAGTAAACCCGCATTTGTCTTAACGCCGCTTCATCGATCTGACCGTCGCGCGTGGTGTAGGACACAAAAATTTCAGGTGATCTTCTCACGCGATCAAACCAAATCCAAAAAGAAACAAAGCAAGCGTGTTGATACAAATCAAAATTGCGTAGAGCCACATTGAGTGATTGAAAAACGCATCTCTCGCGCGATCCTGGAACAGGGCATCCGTTCTCGTATCATCTATCACATCAATCGAAGAAAAAGAGAGCACCGAATGTCTCTCTCGGATCTTCACTCTCAGGTCATCCATAATGCCTCTAAGTTTAACCTGATAAAAGTACGCCACCCCGTCGAGAAACCAGAAGAACAATGGAATCAAATAGCCTGCGACGAAGATTGATTGATCCAATTCATTGTTGGTGAATTTCGCAAGCAAAGCGATCACCGCCACGGTTACGGTCAAACAAATTTGTTTTGTCCGGAAACAAAATGAGCTGATCTGGAGTACGGCTTTGTGCAATTGATCGATTAACGACCAATCCATTTCATCTTCCAGTGTTCGCTTGTACTCTTGCGTCGTCATTTTAGATGGCTGCCTGAGATGCATCGATGCCTGGGC
>JBCBBC010000003.1:0-151067 GCA_038532145.1 Pseudomonadota bacterium
GCAAACTCTTTGTCATCAATTAGCGTAAGCAGGGTTGGCAAACAAACGGACTAGGAACCAAAGATCGTCGGCGGGGCATCGAAGTTTGCGAGGTTTGGCAACGCTGTCGCCAATTCGCCCTCTGTCAGACCAAACCAGCGCCCCATCGGTGCTGCGAATTGTTCCACTGATAATGACGGAATGATCCGACCACCGCCGCTATCCGCGCTGTGACCGAGCGCGAATGGCGGGACCGATCCATAAATCTGTCGACCGGCGACACTACCGCCAACAACAAAACTGTGACCGCCCCAACCGTGATCCGTGCCATCACCATTTACGGCGAGTGTGCGTCCGAAATCCGAGGCCGTGAAAAGCGTGACATCGTTTGAGACACCAAGCTCAACCATAGCCTGATAGAACGCAGAAACGCCGCCATCAATCTGTCCCAGGAGTCCCGGTAATGACCCCGCCTGATTTGAATGCGTGTCGAATCCGCCAATGCCAACGAAGAAGATCTGACGCGAGACGGATAAGGTGTTTCGAACGGAAATGGTCTGCGCGACCGAGCGCAGTTGTGCGCCAAGATTTGTTTCCGGGAACGCGGTTGCGAGCGGCGTCCCAGAAGCCCGGGCCGCCGCATAAGCTCGATTTGAAGCGAATCCGCGCTGCACTTGCGCCGCAAAATCGCTTTCGAGGATGTTACTCCCGCTAAAGCCGGTTGATTGCAGCTGCTGTTGCAGCGCTTCGAATAAATTTCGCTGGCTTTGCGTTCCGCTAGCGAGGGCCTCAAGCGCATTCACCTCGGCAGGTCCCGCCGGATCCACATTATACGGTCTCGCCGTGCGGCCGGTCAGGAACGGCCCGACTTCCGCACTCGCAATGGTCGTAAAATCCGCATTCGCGGAGTTCGCACCTGAATTCAATACAGCATCCGCAAAAAGGCCACCCCAACCAAACTGGGCACCTTCCGGACGGCTCGATTGCCAAACAGATTGCTGGTCATTGTGAGAGAAAAGCTGCGGCGGGACACGCGCCGCCCCACTCTCAAACAGGGCCCGGGTTGTGGGTTCGATAAGCGGCCCCACATTCGCGACAATTGCCACGCGGCCTTGATTGAACAGCGTCCGCATTTGCAGCATTTCTGGCGGTAGGGCGACCTGGCGACCGCCTAAAATTGACGTATCGTTTGGAACAATTTCCAGCAGCGCGCTGCGCTGCCGGCTTGTCCCTTGCCGCGACAGAAGCGTTTGACGCACGCCGCGAAACGCATCGTAGGATGTTTGATCGAATGGCAGGAGGACATCATGATTGTCCATCCCTCCGAGCAGAAAGACGCATACCAACGCCTTATAACCAGATGTGTTTGCGGCGTGCGCATTGAAGCTTAAAGGGCGACCCGAAACGGCGGCCGACGCGATCGCCGCAGCGCCAACCGATTTCATGAAAAAGCGACGGTTTAACATGTCTGTCTCCACAATTATCGTTGAACAGAAAAGTCTGGTGAGGCCAGAACCATGAGAACGGCATAAAGAACACGCTCCCGCCGCGGATTGGGGATAGTCTGATCATTCAAATCCACGCGCTCAATGGCACCGACAATGCCCGCCCGCGTCGCATCTGACATAGTGCCATACAGCATCTCCCGGTTGAGGCGCTCGACGAGTGCCGCGGCATCATCGGCGATCGCTTCTTCGGCACTGTAATTCGGAACAAAGGCGGTGCGCGCCAAGTTCGCATCGAACGGATAGCCGCTTTCAGCGAATTCAGCTTGCAATCCTTCCTCCGCCAGACTTGCCTCTGCATTCTCGGCGGTCCGGCCTGTCATTTCCGTCATGAAGTTGAGGAAACCGGGCTGGCTCGCCGCACTCAAAATCTGCAGCTCCGGCACAGTCATTCCAAGCTCACCCGACCGCGTCCCCGGGGCGGTGTAGCCTGGACGATAGAAGTTGAAGACAGATTTTGCACGCCAGGGGTGCTGATTGAGGTCGCCGGGTTGTGTGGTATCGTAGAGGAGCGGCACATATTCGGGCCGTGAGGCATCTACGCCGGCAACGCGCGCCCAATGCGTAAGTTTCAGAACTGGCTCTCTCAGTTTTCCGAACCGGTCATTCTGGAGGGCCGAGTCGATCCGGTTCTCCTCATCAAGCAGGATCGCTGAAATCGTCGCTCTGAGGTCACCTTTGCGACCATCGCCCACGCTGGTGCCGTTCGGCAGCGTATAGGTGCCAGCATTAAACGCCTGCGCAACACGACGGATATAGGCTGGCGATGGATCAGATGTGGTGAAACGCTGGATCAACTGACGCCCCACGAACGGCCCAACGTTCGGATGCGCCATGATGTGATCAAGCGCTATGTCGATACTCTGCCCCGCCGGAGTTCCAGCCGGAATCGTTAACCCCAGAAAGCTCTTTGATTGTTCGGAATGCTCTTCAGGATAAATCGCCATGGGCAGGCGCCACTCATTCAGTTCCCCGGACTCCGTCCGATCACTGATGGCCAGATCGAGCCCCGTAAAAACCCTCGCCAACCCGGTAATATCTGCGTTGGTATATAATTGCGCTGGCTGACCGCCGGCATCGAGCACGGGCGTGCCATCAATGTTCAGCTCGACCAATCCAATCGAGAAGAGCTGCAGAATTTCGCGCGCATAGTTTTCATCCGGCATGCGCCCTGTGGCCGGGTCGGCTTTTTGATTACCGGCATAGGTCAAATAGTGCCCCATTGCTGGCGCGTAGGTGACCTCCTCCAGCAATTCGCGGTAATTCCCGAATGCGTTTCGTTTGATCACGTCTTGATAATAGGCCACGGGTTCAGGCAGGTCTGAAAGAAGCTCACCCCCAAAAGTGGAGACGACCAGTATCTGACTCAGCGCAAACACCATGCGATCGCGCAGTTGCGCATCGCCCTGCACGGCATCGCGCCAAAATGAATAGCTGGTCGAGTTGCCGACCACGAAATTGAAGCTGGTTTGCTGTGGATTGCTGGTTCTCGCGGCGTAGGCATCCAGATCGGCCTGACTGGAAACGCTCTCTTTCGCGAACTCCGCGAGGAGCCAGTCAGAAACATCGGTTCCGATCAAAGGGGTCGCAGCCTCATTCGTCGACCCAAAGGTCGCTTGCGACAAGAACCGGGAAACCGACTGCTGTGTCGAGAACGTTCCCGCCATGCCCGACGGCGGAGGTGTCGGCGGCGGCGGCGGTGGGGGTGGAGGCGGCGGTGACGGAGGTGGCGGCGGAGATGGCACGACACCGGAGGGCGGTGGGGAATCCGCCCCACCACCGCCGCCCGAACAGGCCGCGACCAGGGCGAGCGCACTTGCCCCCATTAAGACACTTTTACCGGCTCGGCTAAACGCAGTTTCGAGTCGCATCTGAACGCCTTTCCAATCAGAAATGGTCGCTCCAGAATATAGGGATCAACGTTAATCGAGTGTTTTAAAATACCGTCATGAGACCATACAAATTTGTATGATTACAGAGAGATAGGCAGCATAATCTCAAACTCCGCACCCGGGTTTGACTTGACCAATTCAACGCCGCCACCGTGAAGTTCCGAGATCGCTTTCACCAGGCTGAGACCCAATCCATTACCAGGCGTGTTGCGGCTGGAGTCCACTCTGAAAAACCGCTCGAACACTTGCTCGGTCCTGGACGTGGGAATGCCGGGGCCATCATCGCCAACGATAATGCTGATCCGCTCGCCGCGGGCTTTTATGTGCAGCCAAGCCTGGGCGCCATCGCGCCCATGGTCCAAAACATTTTCCAGTAGGTTGATCAGCATTTGCGTTAGTAAATCGCCGTCGCCAATCACCGATAAATTTGGCGCGATGTCGACGGTGAGCGTTTTGTCGGCATCAGCGAAAATCGGCTCAAGCGACTCGACAAGTTCCGTCGCCAGGGCGGATAAATTCACCGGCGAAAACCCGGCTTTGCGTTTGCCCGCTTCAACATCTCCTAGACGAAGCAGCGCTTCCAGCGTCCGCAGCAGCGCATCCATGTGATCTTGCGAGGCCCGGACATGTTTCATAATCGCGTCCGGATTGTCCAAGTCTCTTTCAATCAGCTGAAGGCGCCCGCCCAGATTCGAAATCGGAGTGCGCAGATCGTGCGCGACGCCAATTGATACACTCTCCAGGTTGCGCGCCAAAACCTCGTTGCGGTCCAGCATCTCATTGATGATGAGATTGAAGCGCGCATACTCATCGTCTTTTTCAGTCGGTGCGCGGAGATCCAAACGGGCATGCCCCACTCGGTCGGCGACTTTCGCGGTCTCGCCCAGTCTGCGATAATTATAGCGGCTCAGAGACACGGCTAATATCAAAGCCGTTGGGATCCAGAAAACAATCAGGCCGATCGAAACCGTTTGAGCGTGTTCGACAACTTCGATCACGTCTTGATCGATGATTTTTGCGACCGCCACACTCACATCATCGCTTAACTCGGCACGTCGAACAAAAACGCGAAAAACCGTGTCAAATTCATGCAGCCAGACAAAGTCGTGCCCCCACCCGAAATCAGCTTCCAGGTTTGGAAACCCTGCCAGCGTATCCTCTTCATCGTCCAGAACTCTGATCACGAAATCATTGCTGTCTCTTATGGCGAACACTTGCTCATCATTCCAAACAGGGCCGTCTTCATAATCCAGCGTCGCAATGAGATTGTTGAGGCCGTGCGCGTCCAGCGTTGAAACAATGAGTTGATACTCGGCATCAATCGCGGTCTTCGCAGTGCGCTCGGCATTCGACCAGGGAATATAGGCATAGGCCCAAATCGCCAGCAAGGCGACCATCAAGGCACCGCCCGAGATGAGCAGTGCACGCCGAAAAATCGAAGCGTTGAGCAGTGATTTACGCAGACGAGATGACATAACCCGACCCTCGCACCGTTGTAATCAAATCCGTCTCAAAGGGTTTATCTACCTTCGCGCGCAACCGACTCAAATGCGTTTGCACCAGACTGGTTTTCGGGTCGAAGGAATAGCCCCAGATTTTCTCCAGTAACATGGTGCGCGTCACCACCTGCCCCTCATTCTGCATGAGATATTCAAGAATACGATATTCGCGCGGAAGCAAGTCCAGCACTTCGCCTTGGCGCGTGACCGTTTGCGTTGTCCGTTCCAGAACCAAATCTCCAACGCGCAGCTGCGTGTCGACCAAATTGAGCGGTTGCCGGCGCGACAATGCTTTCAGCCGCGCATAAAGTTCGGAGAAGGCGAATGGTTTGACGAGGTAGTCGTCCGCGCCAGCTTCCAATCCGGCAACGCGATCATCAATTCCAGACACGGCCGTCAATATGATAATCGGCGCCACGATGTTCGACTCGCGCAACAGTCGGACGGCATCCAAACCATCCATCCCAGGCAGCATTCGATCAAAAATGATGACATCGAAATCGGAAGATACCGCCGTGATCAAGGCGGTGTTTGCGTTGGCCTCGCGTGTCACCGACTCGCCCGCTTCGGTCAATCCGCGAGAGATAAACTCAGCCGTCTCGTCATTATCTTCGACGAGTAGAATATTCATTATACGCTCCAGTGCTTTGCGCTCAGGATAGCGTAACTTCCAAAACATGTATTGATACAATGATGTATGAGGCGGCCAATCAATTTCGCCGAACAAGCACCACCCAATCCTGATCAGCATTGGCGGGCGGATTGCCAAGTGATCGATAGTCTCCTCCCGGCATTTCTGTGACAGACCCATTTTGCAGCGCACCGCCCTGCAATGGATCAAACCAGGATACCGAATAGGTCCCGGTTTGCCCGGTCAGGTCGAGAACCTGTTCGTCGACATCATCAATGAGATAGGCCACATAAATCTGACCTGGCTCAGCAAGCAGATAATTATCGCTGTCTGAGGCGCCAGGCGTGACGGTGCTAACCGCGCCTCCGACTGTGCCATCAGGGACGGTCGTATTGGATTCATCGGTCGAACGATTGGTGCCTTGATTCAGGGTCATTCGGTCAAAATGAAACTCGGTTGAGCGCCCGGATATTTCAATCCGATGACGCCCGGCCGCGAGGTTATAAACCGCGGGGAGCTTGGTTCCATCTTGCCGGTCGAGACTGTTCGACCAGACCCAATCGGTAAGACTGCCGCTGAAGAACATTTTCCACCAGGTCTGCCCCGCCTGGCCATTCGGCTGCACCTGTTGCCCGCTCGCCTCCTCGATCACGCGCATCCAGATATCATTGTTGAGGTCGGTGCGGCCATCATTGCGGGCAATACGGCGGGCGCGGAATGCGAAACGATAGTCGCCCGCGTCGCTGGCAGGGATGTCTACGACGTAGCCCATTGTGCCACTACCCGCCCCGTTAATGTTGAATAGATCCGGCCCCGTCCAACGCAGAAACCCGGTTCCGGTGAAGCCGGGCTTATCGTTTTCGAACACCCAATCGCCTGGTGGATTCGCCCCGATATCCTCCGCTTCAATTGCGAAAGTCTTCGGGCTCGCAGGTAGACTGTAAACACCGACTGAGGAGATCTCGTCCGAGCTCCCCTCCGTTGTGAGCAGCGCATCGAATTCGACCATGCTGAGCGCGCGCTGGCCAATATGAGCATCGAAAAAGGCGACAGCATTTGCCGCGTCGGACCATTTCGATTGCCGCGTTTCATGATCTTCGCACATCAGATCATCACAACCGGTCTGGTAGCCATAATAATACTCGACGCCCGCGCCACCAGCCGTGAGGGTGTTCCAAAGCACCCGGCTGCGAACGGCCTCGCGATTATCTTGCTGATTGCGGCTTTGTGGCAACTGTCCTGTGGGATAAGACGTATCTGCTGAAACACCGCGACTGGCACTGCCGGGTTCATCCAAAGCGACCACCCAGGGTTTGGATTGATCGCGCGATCTCGAGACCCATTCGGTCAGCGTATCTCGGACCTCGTTGAAATTTTGATTGCCGGTTTGAACGGATGCCCCCGTGAGCGCAGACTGGCTGCCGAGCAATGGACCATAGCGCTGCTCCCATTCGCCTGGATAGGTATGGAGCACGCGCAAATGACCATACGGATCAATCTGCTCCAGATAAGTCAGCGTCTGCCGGGCTGTTTCGGTGGACAGCGTGTACTCCTCCCCGAGGTTCCAATTCAGCGCCAGATGATGGCCAAAGCGCGCGATCAGTTCGCGATAGTATAGCTGCCGCTCCGGTCCGAACGCGCCGCCATCCATAAGCTGATCATTTTCTGTTTCCATCGTCTTGAAGTGCAGGAACAGACCGAGTTGATCCGCATAAGAAAATACCCGCTCCCATTGGTCGAGCTTCGAGACATCGAACCGATCATGATGAACACCCTGATCCCATTGCGCGTTGCGCCCCAAACCATTGTACTCGGTCAAAGAGACTCTCAAGAGATGCGGAAAGATATTCTCGTCATCTCCACCCAGGCTAAACGTCAGGAACGAGACCGTATTCACCCCTTGCTCAGCAAGATACGACCAGGCACCGAGAAGCTCTTGTCCCTTTGTGCTTTGCCAAACGAATGCATCCGCCCCGGCAGCGGAACTGAAATCTTCGAGATGGGGCCACCAGTCCTTGCGACGGTCGCCGCGATTGGGCGTCGCGTCAAAGTCCTCATAGGCGAGTGTGTTCTCAGGCGAGTCAGCGCCAACTTTAAAGAACGGATCGCCATTTGAGAATTGCAGGTAGTGTTCGCCTTGATAACTCAAACGTCCACGATCAGGCGCGCGAAAATCGTTTCCGGATTTCGTGCTGCCGCCGATTGAGAACGATCCCGTTACGCCGTCCAGATTCGCAACCGGCGTACCACCACCATTCAGCGCGACATTCGCACCTTCTTGAAACGAGATCTCATACGTCCAGCTGCCGGTTTGACCGGGTGTGAAATGTACGCGCCATTGATTGCCGCTGGTACAGCTGGTCTCGGCTGCGTCTCCACACGCCGCAAAGTAACCGGGCACGCGCAAACTCTGACCGCCCTGGGTGAACGTCACATAGAGAGCGAAATCGGTAAACGGATTAGCGGTGCCGGATTCATCCGCTTCGGGGCCGTCCAGCGTCAGCGTGATGGGGTGCCAGATCTCGGTCTCCCCAGAGAATGACACAGCTTCTGGCGTCACTGGAGGTGGCGGCGGCGGGGAAGCAGGCGGCGGTGTGCTCGGCTGCCCTCCTAGCGGTGGAACGGGCGGAGTCTCGTCACCGCCACCACCGGAGCAACCGACCAGGCACAAAGACAATACAATTCCAGACGCGCAACTGCGAACAAAACTCATGGTGAATCCCCGACTCAACAGACTGAATTATTGAAATCGAGGAAAACGTATGGTCGGACGATTACTCAAATTAAAACCCATCAAGGTGAAATTCTGATCCGATCTCAAACACTCTTTTACCTTACCAGCGTGAGGGCAATCTGGAGCGTTAGCCTTACGAGCTTCACCTCATATTTTTTGTTTAAAAAACGGATATTTAGAGGGCCATCAGGATGCTTTTGAGCACGCTTTGGAGAGAACGCCAGGCAGGCGTTCAAACCGCATCAAACGGACCATACAAATATGTATATCTAAGCGCGACTTAATGTGTGCCCTCGGTCAAATCGCACAAACTGACCAAGGAGAAAGTTAAGTCGTCGCAGACTGCTTCCAGACCATTCATCTCGTTGATCGAACGATTGCCTCATTGATTATTTCTCGCCGCAGATAAACCCAACCCGCAAATGGTGCAGAGAACGGGTTCACACTAGACTGACCGCACCGGACGAAAGAAACCATTCAAGGTCAGGCGGCCTGTTCGAGGGTCGCTGGGCAGCGGCACATCATTATCGATCACGCCGCTATGCAATAGCGTGCCTGGATAGACGATCAGGCTGTTAAACGCCGCGCCGAAATCAGCGATCTGCTCAAAGTGCGGCGCCCCATCGCGGATGTATTGTGCCGGAGGCAGACCAGAAGCGCGTACCCCGGCTTCCAACCTGACCTTATAGTCCGGGAATCGCGCCTGTGTGATCCGCTCATAACCGGTCGCCTGTTGGCGATAGAATGCCGTCCCGCCATGCGCCGTATGATTGAGATAGATCATGACAGCCAGCTGGTCTTCGTCAAAGCCGTCAAAGTGCGGCAGCCGCTGAATTGGCGTGAGCTGGGTCGGATCATGGGTAACGATGGAGTACCAGGCTTGCCCCATCCAATCGCGCTTTGGTTGATCAAGATGCGCTTCTGCGAGTTGTGAAACCGTGTCGCAAAGCAGGTTGAGAAGCTCTGCCGGCGCGGTGGCGCGAATGCCCGGATAATGCGGATTGATTTGTGCAAAAGACGCTGTCGCGGCGGCTTCGACGATAATCTTGGGGTCGTTGAAATAGTCCGCAACCCTGACGACTTTCGTCCGCTCATCGCCAACCGTTTCGACGGTTGTGTCCGACAGTTGTATCTCAACCTGCTTCACGGCGAATTCCCAACAAAATCAGATGCCTGATACTGAATTTTACCTGCTTACCTGACCCTAAAAAACTGCTAGACAAAACGATAGAGCCTGAATGCGAAAAAGTGAAAAAGACGGGTCGGCCTCAAATGACAAATTCCAACGATTCCATCGAGCGCATTGTCATTGTAGGCGGCGGGTCCGCCGGATGGATGACCGCAGCGGCCCTGGCCAATGATCTTGGTCCATCATGTGATATCACTTTGATTGAATCAGAAGCCATTGGAACAGTTGGGGTCGGCGAAGCGACCATTCCGCCGATCCGGTATTTCAATCAGCGACTGGGCATCGATGAAGCAACCTTTGTTCGCGAAACGCATGGCTCGTTCAAACTGGGAATCGAATTCATTGACTGGTCGCGCCCGGGTCACGCCTATTTCCATCCCTTCGGTCACTATGGCGCCGAGTTTGATCACGTCCCGTTTTACCAGCACTGGATGCGCGAGCACCTGAACGGGGACCCAACGCCGATTGATGAATACTCCATGGCCTGGGCGGCGTCGAAAGCCGGTAAATTCTCCCACCCGCTAGCGGACCGGCGAAACGTTCAGTCACGATTTGATTATGCCTACCATTTTGATGCGACGCTCTACGCCGCTTATTTACGCAAATTTGCCGAGGCGCGGGGCGTCACGCGGATCGAAGGACGCGTCATCGACGCGACACAGGATCCCGAGTCCGGGTTCATTTCTCAGGTCATGACAGAAGACAAGCGCACGTTTTCGGCGGATCTCTTCATCGATTGTTCCGGTTTCTTTGGCCTGTTGATCGAGAAGACGCTCGAGACAGGCTATGAGGAGTGGTCACACTGGCTGCCGTGCAATCGTGCGGTCGCCGCGCCCTGCGAAAAAACCTCCGCGATTATTCCCTACACCAAGTCCACAGCCAAATCGGCGGGGTGGCAATGGCGCATTCCGCTGCAGCATCGTACCGGAAATGGCTACGTCTATTGCAGCGATTATCTTGACCGTGATGCCGCTGAGCAGACGCTGCTCTCATCCCTGGATGGAGCGCCGACCAGCGACCCGAAACACCTGCGTTTTGTGACGGGTCGCCGCAACAAGTTCTGGAATAGAAATTGTGTTGCGATCGGGCTGTCGGCCGGGTTCATGGAGCCGTTAGAATCGACCAGTCTCCATCTGATCCAATATGGTATTATGCGCCTCCTGGCCCTATTCCCCAGCAAGGCCATGTCGCCGCTTCTTGCCGAAGAGTATAATGCGCTCACCATTGCCGAATATGAGCGGATCCGGGACTTCCTGATCTTGCATTACACCGCAACACAGCGCGATGATTCAGAATTCTGGCGCTATTGCGCGAACATGCCGATCCCCGATCGGCTCGCCTACAAGATCGAGCATTTCCAGACCCATGGCATGGTGATTTCCGACGAACGGGAACTGTTCCACAATCCAAGCTGGATTGCCGTCTATTTGGGACAGGATATTGTCCCGGCGCGCGCACCCGCCATGGCTGAACATCGTGAAGGTGTGTCCGTGCAAGACCGGCTGAAAGCAATCCGAAGCGCGATGGCTCAAGCCGTTGATGCAATGCCCACCCATGAGGCGTTTATTGATCGCTACTGTAAATCCGCTTTGCAATGAGTGTCGATGAAAGCCTGATGCTGCGTCAGTTCACCCGTCGCGCGGGCAATGAGTTTTTGGACATCTCCGAGAAAGGTGTTCAGCTGGTCAGATGACAGGCGGTTGGCCATAGCGTGAAAGCTCTTCGGCATCAGCCCCTGCCCGACCATAACCTGCACCCAGCTCGACTCGCGGAACAGATCTTCCGGGTCTTTGTACAGCAGGCCATTCCCCTCAAATAAACGCATCTTATCGGTCAGGCTTTCCGGTACAGACATGTTCTTGCAATAGCGCCAGAATTCGGAGTCTTCGCGATCGGTGCGGTGATAATGCAGGATCAGGAAATCCCGGATCAGCTCATACTCATGGCTGACCTGCCGGTTATATTCCAACTCATTCGACGGATCGAACGCCTTATCCGGAAACAATTCAATCAACTTGGATACGTTCGACTGAATGAGATGGATGGAGGTCGATTCAAGCGGTTCCAGAAACCCGCTCGCGAGTCCGAGCGAGACACAATTCTTGTGCCAGAACTTCTCTCGACGGCCGGTCGTGAACCGCAGTCTTTTGGGTGACCCGTTTGGCGCGCCATCCAGGTTGGACAGGAGCGTTTCCGTGGCCGCCTCTTCATTGTTGAAGTTATCGCAGAAAACGTGGCCGTTGCCGGTGCGATGCTGCAGCGGAATACGCCATTGCCAGCCGGCATCATGTGCCGTGGCCTTGGTATAAGGCAAGAGGGGCAGCGTGCTTTCACACCCAACCGCGACCGCCCCATTGCAGGGCAACCATTGCGACCAGTCTTGATACCCGATGTCCAGCGCCTGGCCGATCAACAAGCCGCGAAACCCGGAGCAATCAATGAACAGATCACCGGAGACAATGTCGCCACTCTCGAGCTGAACCGACTGGATGAACCCACTTTCGGGGGCCAGCGCAACATCGACCACCTTGCCTTCGGTTCGCGTGACGCCATTCGCCTCAGCGTGCTTGCGGAGATAGCGCGCATACAATCCGGCATCAAAATGGAACGCATAGGCCAATCCCGTCATCGACGTATTGCCGACCCGCTCCATGCGACCGAACTGGTGCGCATAGGCAGCCTTGTGATGCAGCGAATAATCCCACAGTCCGGCGGTGTTGCCTTCAGCCCGGCTGCGCAGCCAGTATTGATGGAAATGCAGACTCGCGAGATTGATCCCGGCATCGCCAAACGTGTGGAGATAGCTTTCGCCGAGATGGCCCCAATTGTTGAACTCGATCCCCAGCTTGAACGTCCCGCGCGTCTCGCGCACGAAGTCATTCTCGTCGAGGCCAAGCACACCATTCAAGCGGCGGATTTGCGGAATCGTGGCCTCGCCGACTCCAACCGTGCCGATCGCGTCGGACTCGATCAGGGTGATCTTGACCGCCTGGCCTAATAGACGCGCCATTGCGGCGGCAGCGATCCAGCCCGCGGTGCCGCCGCCGACGATAACAACATTTTCAATGTGTTGGCTCTGCATGATTCCGTCTTAGCCTGCTCTTTGGGTCGCGCCCAGAGGACACACCCATGAATAGAAAAGGCCTGCTCGAAAGCAGGCCCTTTCCGGGAGGATTCTAACTCTCACTCAAAAGTTAGAATTTCTTGGACACCGTGATGTTGTACGTGGTGCCGTATTCCTCGTGACGGCTCGGGAAGACCACGCTCGGATCGACGGTTTCCGCTTCCGTGACAAAGGGCTCGTTGGTCAGGTTGAAGACTTCGAAATTGACCCCGAAACCTTCCAGCGGGCCTTCTTCCCACTCATACCCGATCTGCAGATCAACGATCGTCTCGGACTGCGCTTCTGCACCCGTCAGAGAGCCGTCAAACTGTGGCACTTCTGACAAGAAGCCCGAGCGGTGACGTGCACTGACACGAGTCCGCCAGCCATGATTTTCGTAATAGAGATCACCCGACCATACATTGTCTGAATAGCCCGGGATCCGGATATCATCACCCGAAATTGCACCCGACAGGCTGCTATCTGCATATGTATAGCTGGCATTGAAGCCGAAGCCTTCGAACTGCTCAGGCAGATAGTCATCCAGGCTCATCCGCAAGGTCGCTTCGATACCCGTGATCGTGCCGTCCGAGATATTCTCCGGGAAGCTGGTCACAGCCGTGGCAACTTGGGGGTTGGCCGCGACGAACGCATCCAGCGCCGGGATACCGATAGATGTCAGCTGTTCCGTAATGTCCAGCGTATCCGTTGCGGTTTCGACCCAGTCGGAGAGTTCCTTGTGGAACACAGCAACTGAAAGCGCCGTTGTTGGTCCGAAATACTTTTCGTAAGACACGTCGAACGACGTTGACTGATATGGCTCTAGTTGCGGGTTACCACCACTAATATTGAAACACGGATTGATCGGCAGCGTGAACCCATTCAGTGTATCCGGCACGAAGTCGCCATCAGTATCCGCACAGACCTGATTGTTGATTTGAACCGTCTGATTCGCCGCAAGATTGTCAAGGCGTGGACGCGTAACCGTCTGAGCGACCGCGAACCTCAGGAACGTGTCAGGTGTTACTTCGAAGGACAGGTTCGCACTTGGCAGGAAGTAGCTTTCTGACGCCCCGAGCGTTTGTTGACGCTCGCCACCGCCTTGGAGATTAGCGGTCGAGGACTGGTCAACATCCTGATACTGGAAGCCGAAATTACCGAAGACAGGAACGCCGTTAAAGCTGCTATCGATTTCAGCCATCGCATAGAAGGTCGTGATTTCCTCTTCGACCACCCATTCCGTATCGAACGTGGCTTTCTCAAGCGTATAAGTGCCGTCCGTCAGGAAGCTTGATGGATCGTAAGCAATGATATCCAGTCCGATATTACCGGAATTGGTGCTACCCAGGATACGGTTGGTCGGGATTGGCAATTCGCCATTCACGAAACTGGCGCCCGCCCGAATGAAATTCTCATTCGAGTCAAACGTCTTCTCACGGTCGGTATAAATCACGCCGCCTTTGAAACCGCTGATGACGCTATGATCGAGATCATATTCGGCCTCGAGGCGCAGTTGGTTGAGCTCGTCCTCGATGATTGGCTCCTTGATAAAGCCAACCTGGCCCCAGCCACCCGGGTCTGTCAGGACGACAACACTTGGGTCCGTATAATCAAGTCCGGAAGCGATGGCATACTCACCATCATCATCGAAGCCAAAGCCGAGCGTGTCAGTTGGACCCGTTCCACCAAAACCGGTGCCCGCATAAGACTCATAGTCAATATCGTTGCGATCGAGTGTTGATCGGGCATAGTCCCCGGTCAGCTTCAAGCGATCGCTGACTTGATAGGAGGTGTTCAAGCCGATCGCGAAAATTTCAGCGGTATTGCCCTCTGTGTCGGTTCGCAGGAACGTCGTGACATTGTTATAGGTCGCTGCATCAGCAAATCCGCTCGTGCCTGATGTTCCCTGGAACTGAACCCCTTGAGCCCAGGATGCGATCGGCGTTTCAACCCCGCGGAAAATACCGGCGTCTTCTGTGTCCGTATAGAACGCATCAATCGTGGTCTGCCAGCGATCATTTGGTTCAAACTGTAGCGCGCCTGCGACCGATGTCCGCTCAAACTCGCGAGAGACCACACCGGTCCGTGGGTTGTCAGATGGATAGACCAGGCCGGTCAGCGGATCGATCGACGTCTGACCGCTATTGGTTTTCAGTTCGCGAGATGTGAACTGGGTCGGGTTTGACTGGACCGTTGCCGCCAGCGACCAACCGATTGTGCCGTCCGCATTTTGATCAATAAGGGACCCGAACAAGCGATACCCGTCTTCGTCAAAATCTGGGTTCGGCTGATCATTGTCATTGAACACGTACTTGCCCGAGAAGTTCAGCTTGCGCTCAGTATAGTCGAGCGGCCGCACGGTTCGCAGATCAATCGCGCCCGCAATACCAGTCGCAGCCAGCGTTGCGTCTGGTGTTTTGTAGACAACACCTTGTGCGACGAGCTCGGACGGGAATTGGTCAAACTCAACGCCGCGATTGTTGCCTGCTGAAACGACTTCGCGGCCATTCCAAAGCGCCAGAGAGAAATCCGGGCCGAGACCACGGATCGAGATTTGCTGAGACCGTCCGCGAACACGCTGCGCCGTAACGCCTGGCAGGCGGGCGAGGGAATCTGCGATCGACAGGTCTGGCAGCTTACCAATGTCTTCCGCCGAGATCGCCTCAACGATTGAGGTCGCATTCTTCTTGGCATTCAAGGAATTCTGGATCGAGCCGCGGATACCCGTAACGGTAACAACGTCGAGGGTTGCCTGCTCGTCTTCTTCCGCATCGGTTGCGTCTTGAGCGTAGGCCGGAACGCTTGCAACCAGCGCAAGGGCCGCCGTTCCGAGCAACCAACTTCTTTTATTCGTGAAACCTGTTTTCAATTTTTCCTCCCTGAAAAACGCACGCAGCAATTGTGGCACTCCACCACAAAGTGACTCATTCTGCTTATTGCAAATTTATGAAAACGCCAACCCCTGAAACATACTTGTCATGCTTTTTCGCAGACGGCATGTGACCAAAATGCATCAAATATGGCTCTAAATGCGCTATTCCAGAGGCTTGGAACCCCCAATCACGCCAGTAGCATCACCGAAACGCCCAGGATCAGGCCTGCAAACTTTTGCAAGTTTTTGCAAAAGACTGCAAATTTTTGAAAGAATACACGCTATTGGCGTGTTATGGAGCGCCGCAAGAGGCCCGAATAATCAGTTCGGCCGGTATGCGATCATCATCGGGCCCACGTTGGCCTGACGAGTCCAGCAGTTTGGACACGAGAACACGCCCGGCCTTGCTCGTATCCTGATCGATCGTACTCAATGGCACTTCGGCATAGACGCCAAATGGCACATTATCATAGCCGACCACGGCAATATCTTCAGGGACAGACAGCCCCGCCCGCCTGATCGCTTGAATGGCGCCGAGTGCGATCAGGTCCGAAGCTGCAAATATCGCATCGAACTCTGCCTTCTCTGCAATCAGGGTCTCAACCACCGCCCGCGCGGATGCGACCTGGAAATGCGACGGGATCAATAAACGATCTTCATAAGACAATCCGGCCAGCTCCAGTCCTTCGCGATAACCGCGCATTCTCTGGCCCGCTTCCGGGGCATCAGAGTCGCCGAGGAAAATGATCTTTTCCCGCCCCAGTCGCGCCAAATGCGACGTCGCCCGACGACCACCGGCAATATTGTCACTGCCCACTGAGCAATAGGTCTGATCAGGAAGTGCGGCGCCCCAGACCACGAACCGGTCCTCGACTTCGGCCAAGCGATTAAACGCATCATGCAAAGTGGATTGACCGAGAAAGATTACGCCATCGGATCGACTGGTCGACATCGCCGTGGCCAACTCCTCATAAGACGATGGCGCAATATAGCTCAGAAGGATATCGCACCCCCGCTCCCGCGCCGCGTCGCCAATGCCCGCCAGAAGCTCAAAGAAAAACGGGTCCGCCATGCGGCCTTCCCGGCTCTGTGGTCTCGGCACAACGATTGAGATGGTCGCGTTGGCGCCAATCGGACCAGCGGGCATATAAGCGCGAAACGGATAGTCGAGTTCGCGCGCCAGCTTCCAGATTTTCTGTTTGGTGCGGACATTCACCGCCGGGCTGTCATTCAGGGCACGAGAGGCCGTCGAAATCGACACGCCTGCGCGCTTGGCGAGGTCTTCGAGACGCGTGGTTGCCTTGGTCTCCATCGTGAACCCTTTTCAATCAAACCGCGCGGATCCAAACTCCCGTCCGCTCCGGCACAGCCTTATCGCTTAGCAAATCTTCCTTAAGAGGCCTTGAAGACAGCAGCAAATCCCCCTTCGAATCAAGACTTTCTGGAATCTTGAAGGGCGTATCCCCAAAATTGAAGACGGCCAGAATAGACTCGCCCTCATGCTGACGCTCGAGGATTAGCACGGATGACTGTCCGGATGCCTCGAAACGCATACTGCCTTGCAGCAAAGCCGGAAACTGTTTGCGGGCCCGCAAGGCCTGGCTTGTAAAGCGCAACATGCTGTCATTGCCCTGCTGCTGATCGACGGCGAGCCTGGCATGTTCCGGATCGATCGGGAGCCAGGGCTCACCACTGGAAAAGCCGGCATTTCGTTTGGCGCCTTCCCAAGGCATGGGTGTACGCGCCCCGTCGCGCCCAAGCGTTTTTGGCCAATTCATGATCGCCTCGGGATCTTTCAGCTTGGAGAATGGCACACTGGCTTGCGGCAGTGCCAGCTCCTCGCCCTGATAGATGATCGGATTGCCGCGCAGCGTCAGCAACAGCATCATGTAAACGCGCGCCATCTCCTCGCGATGCGCCCACGGCGCCCATCTGGAAACCGCGCGCGGGGCATCATGATTTGAGAACGCCCAACTCGGCCAACCCTCCCCCGGCGCCTGGTCCCACAGTCCAGCAGAGTCCATGACACGCTCGGCATCGAGCGACTCGGCATAAAGAAAGTCGAAATTATAGGCCGAATTCAAACGTCGTCCGCCTTGCGTGAAGGCTTTCATTTCTTCAATCGGATTTGGACCGCCCACCTCAGCCACTGTGAAGGTCCCGGGATACTCATCCAGCATCGCTCGAAACTTCTCGATAAAATCAACAATCTCTGGCTGAGACATATTGTATTTATGCTGTTGCATGTAGAATGGGCGGGACACTTCATGCGCCGAGAGCCCGGATGGCGGATTGTCCCGCAAGTTCCGGTCATGCATCGCGAAGTTCAACGCGTCCAGACGGAACCCGTCGACCCCACGATCGAGCCAGAAACGCCCCGCCGCGATCAGCGCATCCTGCACCTCTTCATTATGGAGGTTCAGGTCCGGCTGCTCTTTCAGAAAATTGTGGAAATAGTATTGGCCGCGGCGTGCATCCCACTCCCAACTCACGCCACCAAACACGGACTGCCAGTTATTGGGTGGCGAACCATCCGGTTTAGGATCGGCCCAGACATACCAGTCCGCACGCGGGTTCTGTCGGCTTGAGCGACTTTCAATGAACCAGTCATGATGATCCGATGTGTGCGAATAGACCTGGTCGATAATAACCTTGAGGCCCAGGCTGTGCGCCTTTTCAACCACCGCATCGAAGTCTTCAAGCGTTCCGAAGATTGGATCGACTTCGCAAAAGTCGGCGACGTCATAGCCATAGTCCGCCATGGGCGAGGTGAAGAAGGGCGAAATCCAGATTCCGTCCACACCGAGCGATGCAATATGATCCAGACCCTGCAGAACGCCCCTCAAATCACCAATGCCGTCGCCATTTGTATCGCGAAAGCTGCGGGGATAAATTTGGTAGATCACCGCCCCTTTCCACCAGGGCAACTGGCTCAAATCCGTCGGCATTGTCGAACTCGCTGCGTCAGCCACACTCATCATTACTCGACCTCAAACTCCGTTTTGCAAACGACCGCATCCAGGGCCGGGACCGAAACCGAATAACTGCCCGGCGCATTAGCATTGACCGCACACGACCCAAGCAAGCTAGAGAACGTCATGGCGCGACCATCGACCGCGACATTGATATCGCGCGCTTCTTCTTCCGCATTAATCGCGACCACAATCTCCACGCCTGCGTCATAATCTACTCGCGAGAAGGCGAAGAGGCTGTCTTCGCGATGCGCCAGGCGCGTGATTTGTTCTCCGCGCCGCAGAGCAGGCTCGGCGGAGCGGATGTCGGCAAACGACTTGATCGCCAGGTAGAGCGGGTGCGACGTGTCGAAATTGCTGTCCGCCGTGGTCGCATCCGTCGCGATCAGGTCATTGTCATTGTAGAGATCCGTCTGGCTCGGGAACATATTCTCACGTGCCAGTCGGTCCCAGCCATCGGACACAAAGCCTTGCTCATCACCATAATAGATCGTCGGCACCCCGCGCCCGAAAAACATAAGCGCATTGGCCAGACGCACGCGCGCGAACATCTCATCATCGCTCATTTCGGGATCGGCGGCGCGCAGGAAGCCGGCAAAGCGGCCCATATCGTGATTGCCAAGGAAGGTCGGCAATTGCCGGGCCGTTTCGGCGCCTTTGTCATATATCACATCCGCACGATACAGCTCGTCCATGAACAGACCTGGCTTGCCGTCAACGATCAGCCCCTGGGCGCTGGACTGGAAGGCGAAATCAAGAACGGTGGGAAGGCCTGCTTCGGTTGTGAAGCGTGCGAGATGTTGCGGCTTTTGACCATCAACATAAACTTCCCCAAACATGTGGAAATGATCAATCCCGAGATCGGACGCGTGCTCGAGAATAGCGGGCGCGAAGGTCTGCCAGAATTCGTCACGGACATGTTTGGCCGTATCGATCCGGAAGCCATCGACATTATATCTCGTGATCCAGTCCTTATAGATGTCCAGCATACCTTCAACGACGCGCGGGTGCGCCGTGTTCAAATCATCGAGCCCCGCAAAGTCGCCGTAGAGGGAGTCCTCATCGATGAAATCCGTGTCGCCGCGATTGTGGTAATAGATTGGATCGTTAAGCCACTCGGGCGTCTTCACGCCTTTGAATTGATCCGGGACGAACGGGGTATAGGCCCAGGTCGCTTCTTCAAGATTTGCGAAATTCTCTTCGGTCTGATGCACACCATCATCGCCAAGAAATCCGTCATTAATCGCAGCGCCATCGCTGGCGCGCCGTGTCCATGGATAGTCTCCGATATAGCGATACTCACAACGGAAGATCGGACCACCCGTAACCTCCGGATCATGACACTCACGATAGGCGATAATGTCAGCCGTGTGATTGGTGATGATATCCATATAGACTTTCATCCCGCGCGCATGCGCAGCATCGACAAAGGCCTTGAAGTCTTCACGCGTGCCGATGTGTGGATCGACATTGGTAAAGTCCGTAATCCAATAGCCGTGATAGCCGGAAGATTCCTGCCCCTCTGGCCCCTGCACTGGATTGTTCTCAAAGATTGGCGTTAGCCATATCGCGGTCATGCCGAGGCCCTGAATGTAATCGAGGCGTTGGGTCAGTCCCTTCAAGTCGCCGCCATGGTAAAAACCATAATCCGTCGGATCGTACCCGTCCTTCAGTCGGCCGCCCTCGATGCCCCCGCGATCATTGCTTGTATCACCGTTTTCAAACCGGTCCGGCAAAACGAAATAGATAATTTCATCCTCGATGCGGCGGTCCTCTTCGACCAGCGGCTGGGCTTCGGCAGCGGGGATGACCTGCACGCCCGCGGCGTCTTCCACCGGCCCGGCACACGCGCTGATGGCACAAACCGCAAGCAAGGCAGCGAAACTGGATTGAGCCTTGAAACCTGGTATTCTCATGACATCCTCCCGCGGATTCATAGTGTCCCTTTGACTCTGTCTTTTCATCATTTTGCAATTCTGACAAGCAGCTTTATCCACGATTAACATTCATCTTTCGATAGGTTTCAACATATCATAACTTATTGATTGCAATAATTTGCAACAACTTCATACTCTGTCGAAATCATCAGGGAGTGAGATATGCGGACTCTGAGCAAAGTCGGCATAATATCCGTGAATTTAAGCGGATTGGGCTGGGCCATGCCTGCTGTGCAAATTCCCTCTAGCACAGCACGCCCCCTGAGGAATACACACGAAAGCTTGGTCGATCACTCGCTTTTTTGGGTGGACAAATGTACGAGACAACCATCTGTGAATCGGGTGAATCAGCAGATTTACGTATGGCGACATTTGGGTGGTCTCGCCACGCGACCCAGGACGACCAGGTCTATGCAATGGCCCTCAACCTTGCGATGGGAGGCGGCACGGCTATCGCCCCCATACCCGTCAATTAACGGAGGCCCAACATCATGAAGACCCTTTCAACCGCTGCCACTCTGATTCTTGTTTCAAGCGCATGCAGTGTTCCAAATTCTTCTGAGACACGAACCGTACAATTGTCCGAACTGGGTTCTGGATCAGCTGAAGATGCCTCAGGCCTCGTATCTCCAAGTCGCTTGAACGCACAATTGGTCGAACACGCGGACTTCGATTCCGAATATGTTCAAGTTCGAAACATCACCGTCTGGCTGCCAGATGGATATCTGCCTTACGGCCATGAGCGTTACCCGGTCATCTATGCGCACGACGGTCAGAACCTGTTCGAGCCGGGCCGATCTTATGGCGGTGTCGAATGGGGCCTAGACGAAACCGCTGAGCGCATGATGCGGACGGGCGACCTTCCCCCGGCCATCATTGTCGGTATCTGGAATACAGACGAACGATGGCAGGAATATGCGCCCCAGAAAGTCATTGAAAGCCTGTCCGGGAATACCTCCTCCGAATGGCTCGGCCCGACGCTCCCGACATTGAAAGCGGATGCGTATTTGAAATTCATCACCGAAGAGCTGAAGCCCTTCATCGACGAGACTTATCAAACGGCGCCGGCGCGCGAACAAACCTATATCATGGGCTCAAGCATGGGCGGCCTGATCTCGCTTTATGCCATGGCGGAATACCCAGATACATTCAGTCGCGCTGCCGCCGTGTCCATCCACTGGCCCCTGACCGAACCGGACGGTAATCTGGCGCAACAAGCCGATGCTGCGATGCAAGCCTATCTGTCGACCAGCGGCCTGGACAAGACACGACAGACGATCTGGTTTGATCATGGCACAGAAACTCTGGACGCGGCCTATCCCCCGCACGCAGCGGCGATGGAGCGCTGGTTCCGCGCGCAAGGCTGGGGCGAGGATGAAGCGATCTTCCGCGCCTATCCCGGGACAGACCATAGCGAAGGCGCCTGGGCCGCGCGGGCAGACGAGATTCTTGCCTTCCTCCTGAGCGAGGATCACTCTTCAGACTGATTGGCCGGGCGATCGGAATAGCGGTCTTCAACAATGGAATACCGATCCCAGACCGCTCCATCCGCGATCGAGCGAAGCAGTTTGACATATTCCGCATGCGTCCACGCCAGCGGTGTCGCCGAATTGGTCCCCTCCCCCAATGCATACCCGAACGGATTGGGCCCAACGCCATCCCAAACCTGTTCCGGCAAGCTCAGGCCCTCATTCGCAAACGCTTCCATGCTGGAGACAAGCTGGCGAACGCGCCTCTGCGCGCCGACGATTTCGGGAGGATCACTTTGATATCTGGTTTCGAGCTCCCGCAGTCGCGCGATCTCATAATGCGCGCGCTCGCCTGAGAAGAAAGGCCAGACGCGCCCACGCTGTCCCGGCGTATTGCCGCCATTGATTTCGTGATAATTGGTGCCCGCCTCGCCATCCTCGCCATAGCCATCATTGCCATATCGACGCCAACCCAGGCGATCGTTCGGGAATTCATAGCGCACACGCAAATTGTCCGCGTGCATCCCATCCAATTCCTCCAACGTCTCGAGGATGCTTGGGGCATCCCACGCCCGAACACCATACCGAACCAGTTCCAAGACGCCGCCATCCAGGATCTGATTTTCTGGCAGGCCCGGACGACCATTATTGTCGCCGAGCAGGGCCGCGTCGTTGGGATCCTGATTGCGGGTGATGCGAATAAAATAATTGCCATCCCCGAGCGCACCATTGGTTGTGAACATCCAGGCTTCGAGATTGGCTTCCAACTGATCTGCGGCGGAAAGATAGGTCGCGGCATCCGTCGGATCGCCAAAGCGTTCGGCCAGATCGGCCGCGGTCACGAGCCCCGAAATGACCGCCGCAATGGTTGAGGGCGAATACCCCTCCTGCTCTTCCCAACGTTCCTGCTGTGTATAGCCAAGCGACGCTTCAAACTCCGTATTCCAGAGGATATTTGGCCGTCCGCCAGTAACCAGGAAATCTGCCGCTGGTTTCAGCATGGTTTGATAACTCTCAGCGATCTCGGAATCTGACAGGACCCCGGCTTGCCATAATTGCCACCCCAGCATGATCGGCATGGCGGTCTGGTCCTGCTGAATGGCGACCCATTCAATCTCGCCATCGACATGGGTCTTCTGAAGGAACCAGCCCGTCACGCCGGAATTGCCCGGCGTCTCTTCTGTCACCTGTACCGTTGGAAGATAGCGATAGGCGGCGAGCGCTGTTTCCGCATCCCCGAGCGCGAGGAAGGCTGACGCGACTTGAAAAAAGTCTCGCGGCCAGACCGCTTTGTACCCCGTTTGCGATTGATCCGCCGGCGCCGTCTCGCCCCATGGATTGGAGAGCGAGGCGATCAAGGCGCCGGCATGAGTTTTGTCCTCCATGATCTTGAGATTGATCGCGGACATGCTGGCAAGATCGCCGCGATCCGTCGCCTCAGCGCGGAGCTTGGGCAAGTGCTCTAGCGATGCCAGATAGCCAGCCCAGCCTTTAACATAGTCATCCGAAATCTCCTTCGGCCCTCTGGCGAGACTGGCATCGACGGAGGCTTTGGCCGCCTCGGCGTCTTCGCCAAACCCGAAATACAGAACGCCACCTTTCGGAGCGCCAGGTGGAAACGGCATCTCGATCAGCATTTCAACATTTCCGCTGACATCGCCTGTCGCATCATATGTGTTTCCAGCCAGGGTGTCTGACAGAATGTCCGATGCGCCCACAAACCCGACAGAGCGGGCGCGATTGAGCCGATACATGCCCCCAATCGCAATGGCTGCATCGCCGTCCTCGGCATAGAGATGGAACCCATCGACCCACGCGCTATCTCCCGTACCAGTGTTCGCCAGAGCTGGATCGATATAGGCGAAGACCCGCAGATCCTCACGCGCTGACAGCAATTGGAAGGTCGAAATGAACGTCTGGTTTTCGGGATCCGAAAAGGCCTGTGCGCGAAGCTCCGTCTCGCCGCCGTCAAATACGAGGGTTTGCATGTGCAAGGGCATAGGTTGCCGGATGCCGCCGACATCTTGTTTGATCGGAAAGACGTCGACGCGATCGGGAGTCATCTCACCGTCAGGCCCGACCAGAATGTAGCGGATTTCCCGAATTTGAGCTTCGTGGATCAGGCCCCACATGACCTCGCTGATGCGATCCCCACCGATGGAGAACCAGACTTTGGAGATCGGCGCCGTCCGGATGTCGCCGGAATATTCGCCATCTGAATCATAGGCCTCATAGGCCGTGCCGATCCCGACCTTTTCGGCATTTGACCAAGTGGGGGCCACACCGGGCGCTCCAGGTGCAATCTTTGGGGCAGGCTCGATTGCGCCCCCGCAGGCAGCCAGGACGAGACTCGTGAATGCTGCACCAATCTTTGAAAACACTCCCAAATCGACCTCCCGCAAATTTTTGCAACTATTGCCGCATTGTCTCGAACAAGCTTAGCCTGGTCAACCGCATTTTCTGAGCGCAGGAAATTGCCAATGCGCCTGAAATAGGCTTATAGGGTGATTTACAGCATGTTTAATAAATATAGGACATGCGGGAGGAACCAGATAAATGATACTGCGCGCCCTGATCGCCTTCTCCTTGATCACCCTATCCGCCTGCGTCGCAACAACGCCCGTTTTGCAAATTGATGAAAATATCGAGATCTCAACTGCAAGCTATACCCCGCAACCCTATGTTCAGATTGACCATCCAGAGTGGACCAAGGATGCGGTCATCTATCAAATCAACACGCGTCAGTTTACGCCTGAGGGTACGTTCGTCGCAGCCCAGGCGCATCTGCCGCGCCTTAAAGAGCTCGGCGTCGGCATTCTCTGGCTGATGCCCATCCATCCCATCGGCGAGGTCAATCGCAAGGGATCATTGGGCAGCCCTTATGCTGTGAAAGACTATTTCGGGGTCAATCCCGAACTCGGCACGGAAGACGAGTTTCGCGCCTTTGTCGATGCGGCGCACGATCAGGGCTTCAAGGTCATTCTGGATTGGGTGGCCAATCATACCGCCTGGGACAATCCTCTCGTAACCGAACATCCGGACTGGTATGAAACTGACTGGAAAGGCGACTTTCACCCAACGCCATGGACGGACTGGGCGGACATTATCGACCTCAAGTATGACAATGCCGAGCTGCGCGCCTACAAGACAAGCGCCTTGAAATACTGGGTCGAAGAATTCGACATAGATGGCTATCGCTGCGACGTCGCCGGCTATGTTCCCCTCGATTTCTGGGAGACGGTTCGGGCGGAGCTCGATCAGGTCAAACCCGTCTTCATGCTGGCGGAGTGGCAACAACGCGACCTGCATCGCCATGCATTTGATGCGACCTATGGCTGGGCCTGGAAGGAAGCGGCGCAACGCATTGCCAAGGGACAATCGGATGCGGGCGATCTGCGCGGCTTTCTAGGCGATCAGATTTCGACCTGGCCACTCGATGCCTATCGCATGCTTTACACTGAGAACCATGATCAGAATGCGTGGGACGGATCGACTGGCAGCATTTATGGCGACGCCTATCACGCGATGCTGACCCTGTCCTTCGTCACGGAAGGCATTCCGTTGATCCATAATGGGCAGGAAGTCGGCAATCAGAACCAGCTCGAATTCTTTGAACGCGACCCGATTGATTGGGGGGATTACCAGCACGCAGATGGCGACTTGATCAAACAGCTCATCGCGATCAAGACAGACAATGTCGCCCTGCACAATGGCGCGGCCGGCGGGCGTATCATTCCGGTCTCCACCAATAATCCGGGTCAGATATTGAGCTTCGCGCGAGAAAAAGATGGCAATCAGGTTCTGGTCTTCTTCAATCTGTCAGATCAACCAGCGGACTTTGAGATCACGGATGGCCCGGCGGCGGGCGCCTGGACGGACGCGCTATCCGGGACCCATGACACGATCAGACTCGGCGCGACGCGCACATATGGGCCCTGGCAGGGCAAGGTGCTGATCTCTAACAAAGATAAGACTTAAGGGAGGAAGAGGATGGCTGTTTCAGGAGGGGCCGCTGCGGCGGACGACACGATTCGCAAGCCGGAACTGAACCTGTTCCAGATCATCAACATGTCCTTCGGGTTCTTCGGAATCCAGATCGGATTCGCGCTGCAGAACGGCAACATTACCCGGATCTTCCAGACGCTCGGCGCTGATATGAACCTTGTGCCACTTCTATGGATGGCCGGCCCTGTAACTGGCCTGATCACGCAGCCCATTATTGGCTATTTCAGCGACAAGACCTGGGGCCCGCTCGGGCGCCGGCGCCCCTATTTCCTGGTCGGTGCGATCTTCACGACGCTGGCGCTCTTCATTATGCCGAACTCCCCATATCTCTGGGTCGCCGCCGGGACGCTCTGGATTCTCGACGCCAGTCTCAACATTACGATGGAGCCGTTTCGCGCCTTCGTTGGCGACATGCTGCCAAGCAAGCAGCGCCCGCTCGGCTATTCCATGCAGACCATATTCATCGGCACCGGCGCGGTGCTGGCCAGTGCGGCGCCTTTCGTGCTGAACGCCATGGGCGTGTCGAACGAGGCCGCCGAAGGCGTGATCCCGGACAATGTGCGCGTCTCATTCTATATTGGCGGCGCAGCCCTGTTCCTCGCCGTGATGTGGACGGTGTTCACAACCAAGGAATACTCCCCCGAGGAATTGGAGAGCTTTGGGAAAGACGAAGACAATATCTTCGAACAGGAAGGCGGGATCGAAGCCGCAGAACGCCCCGAGGCCGGTTTCTTTCAAGTCTGGGGCGGCGGGATTACGCTCTTGGGCGCTGCCCTCACCTATGCCGTCTACGCCCTCAATGGCGATCAACAATTCTACATCATTACCGGCAGCACAATTCTGCTCGGCATACTCTTCCTGTTGAACAGTCTGCTGGTCGGTTCTGATCGCAATGCCCGAAATTTCCTGTCCGACGTGCTCGGCGACCTGACAACAATGCCGAGCGTTATGAAACGATTGGCCGTGGTTCAGTTTTTCTCCTGGGTCAGCCTGTTCATTATGTGGATCTATACCACGCCCGCCGTCGCCCTGCAGGCCTGGGATACGCTCGATGCCAGCACCAAAGCCTATCAGGATGCGGGCGACTGGGTCGGCATCATGTTCATGGTCCAGAATGGCGTCGCCGCGCTCTACGCCTTCGTCATCGCCAATATAGCTCGCAAGGTTGGCACGCGTAGTCTGCATGCCTTCAATCTGTTGGCGGGGGCCGCCGGCTTTATCGGCTATCATCTGTTCGGATCCCAGTATGGATTGCTCATTCCGATGGTCGGATTGGGCATGGCCTGGGGATCTATCCTGGCTTTGCCCTATGCGATTCTCGCGGATGCGCTGCCAGTGAAGAAGATGGGCATCTATATGGGCATCTTCAATTTCTTCATCGTGCTACCGCAATTGCTGGTCGCGGGAACCATGGGCCCGATTTTGAATACGCTGGAAGGCAGTCTGGCACCCATTGTTGGCGGGGTGCCCCTGCTGGCGGTTCTGTTCGGTGCTGCCAGTTTCTGCTTCGCGGCGTTTGCAATGAGCTTTGTGAAAGTGGACGAACGTTGAACGCGCCGCCGCGCTTGAAGTCGCTCAAAACTTTGCTCGCAGCATCCATTGCGCTTGCACCCCACCGGATTGATCGCCATTCGCGGGATCTATGGGTCGATCATGATCGATATACAAAATCTCGGCGCCGACTTCCACGTGTCGTGTCAAAGGGCGCCGCCATGAGGATGTCAGACTCCAGCCCCGCTCTTCGGTGAATGATTGCTGCCTTGTTTGGTCGTCAACGCTGAACGCATCGAAGCGGGCGCTCAAGATGTCGCCGTCAGCGCGATTCCAGCTCCCCATCAAAAAGGCCGAAGAAAACACATTATCCACGGCGCGCGTGCCATTGGTCCACATTAGGGGACCCATTTCAGATTCTCCCAGCATGGCCTGACCGATCAATTCGAACTGATCGGACACATGATGCTTCGCGCCCAGGCTAAGAAATCTTGTGTTCCATCCATATTGGCCGTTTTCAAGGACCTCAGGATCCGCCGCATTGTCATAAACTAGCGCTGACACAGTTAACTGATCTGTGTAACGCCAATTGGCGGCGCCATAGACGCCGAGCGTATCGTCAAGTTCACGACCCGGCTCCGTCACCGACGCCTGGTCGATTAGTGGCGCGCTGAGTGCCGGGATATCCTGCAAGGCAAATTTCCCATTCTGGACGCTCTTGACGTCATGCTGCGCCCAGCCGCGATACACCAGCACCGCGCCGGCCGTGTCATTTAACCCAAACGCGGCCCCGCGCAGGTCAATCATGTGATCGCCAAATCGTTTGGCCGCGCGAAGCTCGGCGCCAACGACGCCCACTTCCTCGCCAATCCAGCTATTGATCGCGGATGGCGTCAGAGTCCGCGTCAAACTCCAGCCCGGTCCATCATGCTCCAATGAGACGGGCGGGAAGAAACGCCCGGCCCGGGCGCTCATACGCCAACCATTAATGGGCAAAATCCGGTATTTGAAAAAGCCTTCGACGAGACCGAGATCAACGTTCTGATCAGGGCCAGCCTGCATATGAAGGTGCGCCGAAAGATTTGCCGAGAAGGTCGGAGTCCAGAGTGCAGAAACATCCGCGACTTCCGCATCGAAACCATCCTGATTTCGCGATCCATATCTCGTTTTCGACAGACCGCCGTCGAGCCACTCCGTGCCGGTATCCGAATAAGCGGCGCGCAGATCCAACCAAACGGTCACGTCATTGGGCAGTTCCGGCCCTGCCGAGGCGGGCAAAGCAAAGGCGCACCCGACCAAAGCGACACCGGCCAAGCCCCCTTTAGCCAACATCAGATAATCCGATATCTTTGTCGACGCTGTTTCCGGAGTCGATGTTGGCGCTCAGGAATTGCATGAGACGCTCCAGAGGCATTGGCCGACCGAGGTGATAGCCCTGTCCGATGTCACACCCCATGGACGCCAGCAGCGCGACCGCTGTTTCGTTTTCAATGCCTTCAGCGGTCACTTTCATTCCCAGGCTATGGGCGAGATTGATGGTGGAGCGCGCAAGCATTGCGTCGCGTTTTGACCGATCAATTTCGAGAATAAATTCCTTATCAATCTTGAGTTCCTGGGCGGGCAAGCGTTTCAGATAAGCGAGTGATGAAAGACCGCTGCCATAATCATCGATCGATATTTCAATCCCGGCATCGACAAAATCCTGCAAGGCCGCAATACCCTGATCCGGGTTTGTCATGACGGCGGTTTCCGTGATCTCGAAGCAGAGCGCCCCAACTGCGGATTCAGCATGTTGCATCGCCGTCTGCGCGAACTTCAAGTTCCCGACCAAACGGCCTGAGAAGTTCACCGACATTTTCAGATCGAACCCAGCCTCTTGCAACGCCCTTTGCGCCTTCAGAGACTCGACCAGGACATACTCGGTCAGGCTTTCAATATGACCGGTTTCTTCCGCCAGCGGGATAAACTGATCCGGGAATACACGCCCACGATCAGGATCGTTCCAGCGCACCAGCGCTTCGACGCCGATCGGGCTTCCTGAACGAAGGTCATATTTTGGTTGATACTCGACCGATAGATGCCGCTTCTCGAGCGCCGACACGAGGTGCCCCATCAATGACAGGTTTGCACTCGTTTGAAGATACCGGTTTTGATCGTATTCAGCGCGCCAAATCCCGGAAGCGCGTGCTTGATCCAATGCGATCATGGCGCGCTTCAATACAGGTGTGTCGTGTTCCGTTTCAAGTCTGGCAATGCCCATCGAAATGGTCACGTCGATGGGATTACCTTGCACGCGGAACGCTGTGTTCAATTGATTACGGAGGTCGAGTGTACAGTCTTCGATGGTCGAGCCTGGCTTGCATTTGAAACTTGCTGCCAGGACATCGCCTGAGACGATGCCCGTGAACCCTGTCCCTGAATGCGCCTCCAGACTTTCAAACACCTCATTCAACAACGCGGCGCTTGCCTCAAAGCCGAGCGCGCTTCTGATCTCGGAAAAGCGATCAATCCCGATCGCGAGGACAACGGTGTAGGATGACATTTCCGCATCATCCATCAACGCTTCCTCAAAGGCGCGGCGATTTGGCAATCCTGTTTCAGGATCGCGGCGCGCGCGAAGTTTCAATTCGCCTTCCCGCGCCTGGATTTCAGACGACATGTGATTGAATGCTGTGGCGAGATCCTGCAACTCGTCGCCCGTATTGACCGATACGCTGGCTTCCTTCCCGCCACGAACAAGATCAGCAGCTTCGGCGAGGTGTGAGATCGGCCGGGCAACCCGCCTTGCAACAAACCAACTGGCGCCGGAAATGATGAATGCGCCAGCAAGCGCGACCAAAATCAACGTGATCAGAAGCGCTCTGAAAGGGGCAAAAGCGACGCTCAGTGGATAGGTCAGCTCGAGCACAATCGGCTGTTCATCGACGAGCGCCGGAATTTCGTGCCTGAAGTGAAGACGCCCACCAAGCGTCTGAACCTCTCCGGTCATTTGCTCACCGTCGCGCTTTGGTAGAATTGCGACCTCTAGCGGGATCGAAGAAAGCTCCGCAATTTCAGCAATGTCTGAATCGGAAATCACATCTCCGAACACCACAAAGCCGATCAGATTTGGTGCGAAGACCCCGACATATCCCGACAAGACAGCCTGTTCGTCATAGATGACCACACCTGGCGCATGGTCAATCTCGTCATAAGCATTTTCTGATACTTGCGCCGACAGACTTGTGAGCGGCAATTCAGCGCCGACGGCCGCGAGTTCAGCGCCATCATTATCAACGAGAGCAAGCCCATCGACGGCGAGCCTCTGGCGCAGTGTTTCAAGGGCCGAGAGTACTGTCGGTTGATTTTCACTGGTCACGGCACTGCGAAAACCATAGTCTCTGACTTGCAGGTCAGTATCTTTTTGAAGGTCTGCACCTCGTTCCACGAACAGGTGCGTAAAGACCTGGCTGGACGCGACGACCTGATCCGACACGATGATGCGCGCTCTGTCTGTAACCGTCGCATAAGTGACGAGCGCGATGACGAGCATCATCGCAGCAAACAGACTTGCGTAGATCGCCCCGAGCTTCGTTGATATGCGATTGAGTTGAAGCATGGATCAGTAGTCGGATGACCGTCTTATGCCGGATCGAAACTTACTCGTGATGAGGATCTCAGGTGATGAATCCGTCAGGACGATTTCTTGCAAAACACGATTATCGCGCTGGCGCATGAGTGGATGCCAGACAACGAGTTGACCGTCTCCTGCGGGAATGCCGGTTATCTCAATCATTCCGTCTTCGTTCGTTTGGCCCGCAAAAGGCGCATCTGAAATAAAGATGTGCGCGATCATGCCATCATGGATATTGCACCCCACGGTCACGATCCCCGTATTCTCAAACGTCACAGATTGCGGTTCGTCACGCCCAAAGAGAGTCAGATTGAAGCGTTTCGTCTTTGAAAATGAAAACACATGGTGGAGCACATCATCTTCATTCTTGAATGTGATCTCTGACCCGATCGGCGCCAGCGTGGTGAAAGGCTGGAATTGCAAGTCTTTTTGACGAACGACAATATCGCCCTGAGGGCTTTGCGCATTGTCCGCGCGCACCACAGGCGTGAAAGATATGACGGCGCCCGCAATCGGCGCCCCACGGTGATCGGTGACCTTGACCGTCAGTTTCTCTGATTGGGCTGCACCAACAAAAGAAATCGCGACCAAGCTTGCGAGCAGTGTTTTCAATTTTATGGTCAACAGCCCACTCCAGAAACTCTATTCTGGGTAGCAAACATTCATGAAGATCGGCTTAAATGAACCGGCATCGGATTGGTGCAAAGTATTGATATTAATCGACTTATCCCGTTAACCTCTTCGAAGCAAAATTCACAAAATCGTGATCAGGATGTCGGTTTTTAGACCCAAGGTTCGACGCCACAGCATAATCGGTTGTGAGGAAGCATCAGAGACGACCGCTATTCATGAGGGTGGTCATTTTCGCAAACCATCCCGCTCTGCGCTCTTGCAACGACGGAGCAGACAGACCGCAAATGGCTTATGCGGTGTAACACACTTCTACCCATGCGGGTTAAGCTGACAGCACTGGCTGTTGTTCAGATTCCTGTTCCAATCGGCGCGCAACATCCCCCGGCGACCCCGATCCGCGAGCGATCAAGGCATACGCTGTGGGCACGAACAGGACGGTGACCAGGACTGCGGCGATGACACCGAACAGGATCACAACACCAATCGCTGCGCGTGTCTCCGCGCCGGCGCCGCTGGAGAGAATGAGCGGCAACGTCCCTGCCGCCGTTGTCAGTCCCGTCATGACAATTGGACGAAGGCGCGCCATCGACGCTTCCTTCAAGGCGGCGTGAAAGGCCATGCCTTCGTCGCGTAACTGATTGGCGAATTCGACAATCAGAATACCGTTCTTGGCGGCCAGTCCAACCAGCATGATCAAACCAATCTGCGTATAGATATTGATACTATTACCGGTCGCCCACAGGCCAAGCAGACCGCCAGCAAGGGTCGCCGGCACACAGATCATGATAATCACCGGGTGTCGGTAGCTTTCAAATTGTGCCGCTAGGACCAGGAACACGATCGCTATACCGATCGCAAAAACGAACAGGATTGACGATCCCGACGTCTTGAAGTCCAGCGACTGCCCCTTGAAATCTATGGTCGCCTCAATCGGAAGGACATCGCGCGCGATGCGTTGCATACCGTCCAACGCATCGCCCAATGACTGGCCGGGCGCCAGTCCCGCCTCGATGGTGATCGCCCTCACCCGATTGTACCGGTTGAGGGTTGGACTGTCGGCCATCGCATCGACGGAAATCAAGCTCGACAATGGGATAAGATTGCCCGATCGCGATGAGCGAACGTAAATATTCTCGATATCGTTCGGATTGTTCTGATCGGATCGCAATCCTTCGAGAAGGACATCATATTCCTCGCCATTCTCGATATAGGTTGTCACCCGCCTCGAGCCCAGCATGGTCTGAAGCGTAATGCCGATATCGGCCACGGTCACGCCGAGATCGGCGGCGCGATCATAATCAACCTGGATGCGATATTGCGGTTGGGTTTCCTTGTAGTCCCAGTCAATGTCGACCAGCCCCAGATCACTCTCTTCAAGCGCTGTCACAAACGTATCCCGCCATTCCGTAAGCGAGTCGTAAGTTGGTCCGCCAATCACGAACTGGACCGGCTTTCCAGTCCCTCCCCCCAGCCCTTGGCGCATTCGCGCAAATCCCCGCACGCCAGGCAAATCGGCGAGTTTGCGATTGACTTCGGAAATGATGGTATCCGCCGAGCGTCTTTGACTCCAGTCATTCAACACAACGATGATAAAGGCCTGATTGAACGCCGATGAACCGAAGCCAGGCGCACGGAAAAGCAACCGATTGACTTCCGGCGGCTTGCCCTCCTGGCTCTCTGTATATGGCAACAGGCGCCGTTCGATCTCATCGATGTATCGTTCCATATAGCTATAGGACGCGCCCTCGGGCCCGCGCACCACAACAAAGAACGCGCCGCGGTCTTCGCGCGGAACATATTCTTCCGTCACGGTTTGAGACAATTGATAGGTTGCCCCGAACAGGCCGGACAAGGCGATTGCCATGACCAGGGGACGCGGGATCAGAACATCGAGCAATCGGCCATATCCGCTGCGGATCCATCCGAATGCACCATCCACCATGCGCGGAAGCGCGGTCAGGATTGAGCCTTTGTCGCTCGGTTGCGAGAGCAGTTTGGACGCCATCATCGGTGTCAACGTCAAGGCTAGCAGACTCGAAAAGATCACAGCCGCTGAAATCGCCAATGCGAATTCGGTGAATAATCGACCGATATCGCCTTGCAGGAAGGTGATGGGAACGAATACGGCAACCAGAACCATGGTCGTTGCAACCACAGCAAAACCGACTTGCCGTGTGCCTTTAAAAGCAGCGACCAGTGGCGTTTCACCATACTCCTTCATGCGCCGAGAGATATTCTCCAACACCACGATCGCGTCGTCCACGACCAATCCGATGGCCAGAACCATGGCCAGGAGCGTCAGCAAATTGATCGAGAATCCGAGCGCATAGAGCACGATAAACGTGGCAATAATCGATATCGGCACCGTGACAGCCGGGATCAGGGTCGCGCGCACACTGCCCAGGAACAGAAAGATCACCAACGTCACCAGGCCGACGGCAATGGCCAGCGTGGTGTACACTTCCCGAATGGAGGCGGAGATGAAGACCGAGCTATCGAAGCTGCGCGCGATGACCATGCCGTCAGGCAAGGTTTCATTCAGCTGATCGGCGAGAGCTTTGGCAGCGTTTGCAACCTCCACTGTATTGGCCGTCGACTGTTTGATGATGCCAAGGCCGACCATTGGTATGCCATTGCCTCTGAACATGTTGCGGTCCTCAACCGTACCGCGTTCGACGCGCGCGACATCTCCGAGTCGAACCAGATAACCATCATCCCCTTCGGCGATGACCAGGCCTGCAAAATCGTTCGGTGTTTGGAATGCCCGGTCGATGCGCACCGTGTAAGACCGGGTGTCCGACTCAATACTGCCGGCTGGCGCTTCAATGTTCTCACGGCGGAGCGCCTGTTCCAGATCATTTACCGTAAGATTGCGCGCCGCGAGCGCCCGTCGATCAATCCATACGCGCAAGGCATAATTGCGCGAGCCCCCGACGCGCACGCGTGCGACACCGTCCAGAGCCGAGAACCGATCCACCAGGTTTCGCTCGGCATAGTCTGAAATTTCCGCGGTGGTGAGATTCTCGGCGGCAAGATTCAACCATATGATAACATCATCATTGGAGTCCGCCTTCTCCACTTCGGGCGGATCAGCTTCCTCCGGCAGATTGTCCAGCACACCGGAAATACGATCACGGACATCATTCGCCGCGACGTCGATATCCTGATTGACACCAAACTCAATCGAAATCCGCGAGCGCCCATCGCTCGAATTTGAATCGATGAATCGAATGCCTTCAACCCCGGCGATCCGGTCTTCGATGATTTGCGTGATCCGGGTCTCCACGACGCTGGCTGAGGCGCCAGCATATCGGGTGTCGATGGTCACGATCGGGGCATCAATGTCCGGGTATTCCCGCAAGGATAGACGGTCGAACGCGACGACGCCTAAAATCAGCAAAATCAGCGCAATGACAGAGGCAAAAACTGGTCGTGTAACAGCGGTATCAGACAGTAGCATGACGCGGCGCTCCTAATTGGCTGTGCTGCCAGAAGACGCGCCAGCATTGACGCCTCCGCTGGCAATGGGTCCGCCGGGTTCAAGCAACCTTCGATCCTCCACTTTCAGTTCGGACCCATCTCGTACGCGAATAATACCCTCCGTGATCACCCGGTCCCCTTGATCGAGGCCAGACTTCACTTCGATAAAGCCTTCAGCGCGCTGCCCCAGCTCAACTTCTATGCGGCGGGCTTTTAACGTCCCGTCCTCCGGCGTCACACGCCAGACGAACGTACGCGGACCGACGGGCTGCACGGCTGATTCCGGAATGGCCAGGCTGGTGCGCGGGTCTGCTGTGACGGTGACCCGCATGAACATGCCGGACCTTAACAGCTGTTCCGGATTAGGGATGCTGGCGCGCGCCCGAATGGAACGCGTGATCGGATCAATCCGATTGTCCAGCGTTTCGATCGCACCGCTGAATTTTTCGCCCGGCAAATCATCTGTCTCCGCGACAATCGCGGTTCCCGGCTGGATCGAACGGGTGAAGATCGAAGGCACATCAAAGTCCAGGTTCATTTCACTGTCATCGATCAGAGTCGCGATGACATCTCCGGGACGAACAAAGGAGCCGACGCTGACTCGGCGAAAACCCAGCACGCCGTCAAACGGCGCCACCAGAACCCGGTCCTTCTGGCGGGACTGTAGCGCCCGTAAATTGGCTTCAGCGCTATCAAGATCGCGCTGGGCACTGTCCAGCTCCGATTGCGAAACCGCTTCGGCCACGGCGAGCCTGGACACGCGCTCCAATTGGCGTGCGGCTTCTTCTACATCGGCTTCGGCCGACTCAACCAATGCTAATTGCTCGCGCTGTGCGAGGGACAGGAGCGTTTTTCCCTGCCGGACCCGTTCGCCGTCATCAAAGTATAAAGCGGTGATCCGATCGGATGCATTCAGGGACAGATCGACCTGTTCAGTAGGCTCGAGCGTTCCGAGCGCTTCAATATCGCGCGAAAACTCGCGTTCGGTAACCGGTTCCGCAAATACGCTGGCGGGGCCGCCGCGTTGTGCTGCCGCTGGCAGAAGCAGGAAAAGGCCCACGATCGCCACACTAATGATTTGCCTTATCATCTTGAAATCACTCCTGTTCAGCGGTCGCATTCGCGAACGCCTCGTCCTGCCAAATTCCCCCTAATGCCCTATACGTGGCGATTGCCTGTCTGGTTGTCGACAAGCGATTGGTTTCCAGTCGGTCTTGCGCGTCCAGCAAAGTCCGCTGGGCGTCAATCACATCTAGGAAGTCATCCAGACCTTCGTCAAATCGCAATCGCGCGAGCTCGACGGCCCGCGCCGCCGCATTTGCCGCCGATTCCAGGTCTTCGCGTCGAGCCTGTTCCTGGACATAGGACACGAGCGCTAGTTCCACCTCGCCAATCGCTTCCACGACGGTACGCTCATAAGCGGCATACGCCGCGCGGGTTTCGGCGTCAGCAATGCTGATATCTGCGTCGACACGTCTCAAATCAGGGCCTTCCCACGAGATCGCTGGCCCGATGCCGAAGCCGAAACTGTCAGAGCTGACATTGTCTTCCGTAAACAGCGACAAAAGATTGGCGTTAAAGGTCAGTGTCGGAAACAAGCGCGCGCGTTCGACATCCCCGAGCGCTAATCTGCGCGCGATCTCGGCCTCTGCTGCGCGAATATCGGGTCGCCGTCGGATAAGCGCCGTCGGCGTGTCGATCTCCAGTGTCTGTGGCGGACCAGGAATGGTCGCTGACGTGTCCGTCGCCTCTCCAAGGAGGTCTGTCAAATCCATGTCCGTCCGGCCTGTCAGGGTCGCCAGACGGATGATCGCCGTGCGAATATTGATCTCCAATAGCGGCAATGAGGCCAGCGTTGTTCGATATTGCGCCTCAGCGCGCTCAAGATCGAGGCGGGTTGCGCGGCCGTTTTCGAACAACACCCTCAGGAGTTCAACACTCTCTCCCTGCAGATCCGCATTCGATTGCGCGACCGCCAACCGAACCTGATTGCCGCGATAGTCTACATAGGCCAGCGCCGTTTCGGCGGCGATAATAACAGCTGTGTCGCGCCGAATTTCCTTTAGCTGTTCGAGTTGAAACACCGCGCTCTCTGTCGCTGCGGATAATCTGCCGAAGGCATCAAATTCCCAGGTCGCGCCGATCTGACCCGTTCCCGACAATTCGGTATTGGCGTCTTCGCGCGCCGCACGGCCGATTTCAACATCTGCGGAAGACGACGTGGAAAACGATTGCGCGAGAACCTGACGACCGAGCAAGGCCCGCGCGGTCTCGATGTTTGCCGCAGCGACCGCCAGATCTTTATTCTCGCCCAGGGCTTGCTCGACCAATCGGCCCAGTATCGGGTCATCGAACGCGCGCCACCAGGTCATAACGCCTGGCTCAGCCGTAAGCGTCGTTGAATCTGTTGACACAAATTCAGGCGCAAGCACGGGCATGCTGGGGCGCTCTGGCGCTGATGGGACGGAAGTGCAGGCGCTGACGCTCAGCATCACGAAAAGCACCCAATACTGGCGTTGAACAATATCCATAGCTGGGCACATAATGCAGTTTGCGCAAAAGTCAGCTGAAAACTCAGGATCTAGACCGCACGATTTCTTATCGCGCGATTATTGGGTTTGCCCTGCCCGATTTTCGACTTTCCGAGCTGTGTGCATATCCCTCGAAAATGAGCCATGGGATAGCGAAAAGATCCGGTCCTGACGCACCGAAATCATTGTAATGGCTCACGACTAGGCCCCGAAGCAGGGATCAATCTGTGTTTGCGGCCCCGCCAAACAAAGCCTTGATAGCGGTATAGTCTTCCATCGTGTCGAGTTCCGCCCAGGTCATCCCCTCGATGGAATAAGTACTGACCGGCGTGTCAGATTTTGCGAGCGCGTCGATCGCGCTCAGGAACCAGGCCTGCACGCCATCGCCGGTACGCATCATTTGATGAAGTTTTTCGCAAAACAGGCCGGGTCCATCCCGCATAAATCTCAGAAAGCCAATCGACTCTCCATGCGTTTCATCCGCGCCGAGCGTTTTGCCGATTGCGGTCAGCGCCGTGCCATTCAATGATACTTTCATATCATCGGAATCGTAGTCCGGTTTTTTATCAATCGTGACCTGAATGTCCGTTATGGGACTCTCAATCACTTTCTTCGCGAGCTCGGGCTCGATCAGGGTGTCGCCATTGATCAGCACAAAATCTCGCGTCATGAAGTCTCGGGCCATCCAGCAGCTAGCGAGATTGTCGGCGACCTGGTAAAACGGGTTGAAGAGGGTCTGGACCCGCATCGGACCGGATCGGTCTGCCACCTCAGCTTCGACGCTACCGGCCATGAAACCGGTAATCACAATTGCTTCTTCAATGCCTGCTGCCTCCAGAGTATCGAGCTGAAGACTCAGCACTGTGGTATCGCCAACCGGGAGCAGACATTTTGGCAGGTTTTCGGTCAGCGGCAGAAGCCGCGACCCGCGCCCGGCCGCCAGAATAATGGCTCTCATGAGTTCTCGTCATCCATATTTTGGTTGTCCCAGTCTTCGATGCGCAGGCCAGCCTTATCAGCAATACGCGCCAGTCCGCGAGACGGATTTACAGCCACGCCTTGATCCGCCCATTTCAGGAAAGGAAGATCCGAAACATGGTCACTATAGCCGGTAATTGGGGTCGGAAAATTCTGCTGTTCGTTGGCGGCCGTGATGCAATCCAGTTTCGCCTGGCCATAGCAGTTGGGCCCCGCAAGGTGTCCGGTCAGACGATCGTCACCGGACCATTCCAGTTCCGTACAGATCACGATCGGAATCCCGAGTTTTTCAGCAATCGGGCGGGCCACCAGATCGACAGCCGCAGTCGCCATGACGAGCGTATCGCCAGCGGCGCGATGCTTGTTCAGCACGGCGCGAGTCTGATGCCGCAGACCTTCGCGAATTTCTGTTTCGGCAAAGCGGCCCGCCGCCTGCTCCAGCGCTTCGCGCCTGGCCCAGGTCAGGGTCTTCAATCCATGTTCTTTCACAGACTGACGTGAGCGAAGGCCGAGCTTGTATGCGACGGCATGCAACGCCAATAGCGGAAGCCTGAGATAAAAAAGCGGCCGGGACCGGTTCACAGTGAACATGTATCGAGACCATGTTCCGGAACGCGTCAGGGTGCGATCCATATCAAAAATGGCGGTTCCTGGCATCTCCCTCACGCATCCATGAATGAGGTGACGGGGGTTTTGGTCGCCATTGCCTGAACGAGCCGAACGATATGAAACGGGACGCACATCAAGGTCCATGCGGCCACCATGATGAAGCCCCAAAGCGGCGATCCAATCAGTGTGAAGACCATGAAGATGAGCAGGTTCGGATTTCGCCGCGCTGTAATCTCGCGCATGAACGCATCAATCGGTCGCCAGACATGAATGTGAAATTCGTATCGACGCAGGAATATGCCTTCGGTTACCCGGCCCAGCACATAGCCGATAATGATGATGACGAGCGATGGCAGCAACCAGGGATGAGACACGCCAGTTGCCATCAGGCCCGTGTAAATCGCCCAATACCAGAAAGGCGGATGTATCAGGTCGATGCCATGGTCATATATATTGCCCCAGGCTGAATAGGTCATGGTCGTCCGGGCGAGTTTGCCGTCGACTGTGTCGAGGAAAGTCATTGCCCATCCAGCAAGAATGCCGGGGATCCAGGCCCCGATCCAGAAATAGTAAAAGGCCAGACAGACCAAAGCCAGACTAACCGTGGTGACCATGTTCGGCGTTAGACGCACACTTGCGCAGAATCGGGTTGCGTGCAGCGCCGGCTCCGGCCAGGCATATTTGGTGACCAGGTCGGTCACCCCCTTGTAAGACCCCTTGAACAATCGACGCTCCACTTGCGCTGGTGTGTTCTGGAACAGGGACAGCGCATATGGCGCCTCGCGCTTACGCAACGCCTTATCATAATCGCCGACAAAGTCACTCATATAGCCAGGTTCCAGACCGGCTTGTTTTAAAGCCTCCCAATCGGGGTTCAGCGTGTTGACCAGCGCCGCGCCTGCTTCGGACCCCATCCCATTTGCATGCACCGCGGCGACGCGTTCCTGACCCAGAGCCTCATCTTTCACGACCAAGGCGGCGCCGGGCTTCGCGAGCAACTGTTTTGCGAGTGCGGGCGACAGGACCCAGTCGCTGCCGACACAAAATGCACCATCTGGCGTCACGTCATTCGACCCCAGCTTCTTCCAGGTACGTGTTTGCCATTGTTCCAGAGACAGTCCCCACAGCTTGACAGGCAGCTCTCCAACCAGTCGAACATTTGGCACATTGCTTTGGAGCTCGCTCATGACGGACGACAATCCCACTTTTTTGAAGTTTAAAGGCCCAGAGACACAAATTGCGGCATATGAATATTGGACGGTACTGGTGCGGCCGAAACAATGCACCATGGGTGCATTGGTCTTGGTTGCAACGGGACCCGAGACACAATTCTCAAAATTGCCATCGCAGGCTTTTACCGAACAGGCCCGCGTTATCAAGGACATAGAGCAGGTTTTGTCCGCTAAGTTTGGCTATGACAAAATAAACTACCTGATGCTGATGATGGTCGATCCAAACGTGCATTATCATGTTCTCCCGCGTTACGCGGCACCGGCCAGCTTCGAAGCCTGGACAATTCAAGATGGCGGATGGCCGGGTCAGCCGGATTTGGCGGGTGGATCTTCCGATGATGCGCTCGTGTCCGGCCTGGTCAAATCGCTGAAAGCTGCCTGGCCCGAGGACTCTCGCGCACCATGAGCGCGCGACAGTCCGATAATACTGGTAATCACCAGGCCCGCCGCCGCTCCGATGACCATAGCCCAGCCTGGCCCCGCCTCACCCATATAATAAGAGAGCGTCACAAACAATAAGATGGTCATTGTCACAGTTATGGCGCGCGACAACGCTGCCCGACCGGGATTACCGAGCGCATAAAGACCCGAATAGATCGGTGCGGCGGCGCCCATCAACGCGGCGGCAATGACTAACAGGGTGGCGATGGGGGCGACGCTTTCATAATCGCGCTCCAGGGCCACGGCGAACAAACCTGGCCCAAACAGGCTGATCAATATGGCGAGCGAAAACCCCGCCGCAAGCAGATAGACGCTGGAATAGATGATAATCCGGATCGCCCGTGCGATACTTCCCACCAGCATCAGGCGCACCAACTCGGGATAAAGCACTTGATTGAGCAGCCGCGCTCCTTTGCCGAGCACTTCCGACACATCTCTTGCAATCTTGAACAGCGCGGCGAAAGCGGGTCCCAGCAACGCGCCCGCCAGCAAGGTCGGCATCTGTTTATCGACCAAATCGATGGTCGCATCGATATTGGACATCCAGACATAGCGCCAGATACCGGGCTCCGGCGCTTTCAGAGTCGGGCGTCTGGAGAAGAGTCCTTTCAGGGCGCCGCGACGCGACAGCTCTCGCAAGGCGAGGGCCGGCATGACCAGATTTGTTGCTGCGGCCGCGGCCATCCAGACGAGAATGAACCAGATCAAGTCGCCGCCAAACAGCAAACCCAGGCTTGCCCCAACCAACCGAACAATTGGCACGGCCTGATCATGCAAACTGATCAGATCAAAGCGGTCATACAAGCGCAATACGCCAAGCGGACTCGACCGCAGATTGGTGGCTGACAGGAGGCAATACGCAATGGCAAACCGCAAAACCTCGTCGGAGATGCCAAGGGTTTGATAGAAGATGAGAAGTACGGTTGTGCTAAGACTGGCCGCAAACAAAGCCGCGGCAATGTCCAGTCCGATCGAGAACCGCATCAGGCGGTGAAAACGGGGCAAATCCCCGCTCTCGATCGGCTGCGCCCCAAACTGGATCAGCGCCTGCCAGGATTTGAACGTTGCGATCCCGGTCATGAGCACGATAAAGGCATGCAGGAGCAATAGGACGCCCAGATCTTCGATACTCAGCGCGCGCGCGGCAATCGCCAGCACTGCCAGACCGATCAGGACGGCAGATGATTTCCCGCCAAACAGGAATCCCATATTCTTGAGGATTCTCGCAATCAAACCATCGGATCGTGGCGTCCCCGTTTCGGTCATGTGATCCGCTCCAGGAGTATCCGTTCCACCAGAGCGAGATCCTCAGCGGTATCCACGTCGATCGCGGCTTCGGCGAAAGGCAGTATGACCGGTCGAATCTCGACGCCCAGGCGTCGAGAGACAATCGCGAACACTTGCTCCAGGCTGGGACGCCCGACCAGAATGCGCAGTGCTGCGATCACCCCGAACCGCCAGGCAATGCGCCATGGTCGCTTGCGATCCTGTTCTGCCGACCGCCAGAACTGAACCACTTTCTGGGCCGCGGGCGCATTGAGACAGAACAGGTTACAACTTGAATACTCACCATCGCCAAATCTCAGATAGGTTCGGGTAACATCAGGATGCTGCGCTTCGATATCATCTCGCCGCGCCAGCGCGACGGTCAGTTCAGCGCCGGACGCGACCGAGTCAGACAGAAATGAATTGATCATCGCCGCGGTCAGCAGGGCGTGATCGCACGTGGTGACCAGAACCGGTCCGGAGATGTTTGTGATATTCAGCGCATGATTGACGCTCGATGCGGGCCCATCAGCTCCGTCCACAAATCTCACGCGCGGCCAGACCTCGTCTGATTGCAGCGTTTGGTGATCTTCGATTCCGATCAGGGTGATTTCATCGGTGTAGGCGCTAGCCGACAGCGCGTTCAGGACCCTGGACACCATGGATGTTCCGGCAATCTTGATATGCGCCTTGGATGGCACGCCACGCGCCTCTGCGAGCGCGTCGCCTGACGCACGCGCCCCGGCCAATACAAATGCCTGAACAGGTCTGACCGCTTCGCTCGCGTGCGATTCAGAGCGCCTTCTCATAGATCCGGTAGGTTTTGTATCGGTCACAATCATAAATTTCCGCCAGACCCAAAAGGTCCTTGTTCGTTTCCAATACCCAAGAAAACTCAACTTCACGAACACCTTTCGCATGCTGAGCATTCAAACATGCTTCCCACGCTCCGACTGTGGCGGTCATGCCCCGCCGGGTCTTGTGGAATTTCTTACGGGTTCCAGCGAGCGGGATCCGCGCGGATTTCACGCCTCTCACCTTGATCCGATACAAAAGCGTTGCCCATCCGAACGGCAATAATCGTCCATCCAGACCGAGGCTTGCTTCGTTCAGATTCGGGATCATCAGCGTGAAACTGGCGGGTTCACCGTCGACAAAAGCGATCCAAAGTGACTCCGATTGCAGGACGGGCTTCATCGACTCAGCGAGGAATTTCGCTTCGTCATCGCTAATCGGCAGAAAGCCCCAATTACCTGACCAGGCATCGTTGAATATACCGACAATCAGCGCGATGTCCTCATATAGACGCGACATATCCAGCCTGCGCACGGAGATGGTCCGATCGCCCTCGAACCGCTTTTTTATGCGAGAGACGAAGCGCGGAGTCGTGAATGTCTCCGCCATGCGATACCGGAAGGCGTACATGTCCATGGCTTTTTCATAGCCTGCATCTTCCATGATCTTCGGCAAATCGCTGCGCCCGTAAGGCGTCATCACGCTGGGCGGAGAATCAAAACCGTCGACCAGGAGGCCACATTCATCATTCACCGAGAAATTATACGGCCCACCCATGCGCGACATGCCCCTGGCGCGCAGGTCGTTTTCTGCGGCCTTTAGGAGCGCCAATACAGTTTCATCGTCACACGCACCGAGCGTATCGAGAAAACCAAAATGACCCGTTCCATCCTTGTGGTTCTGCAAATGGACTGGATTTACGAATGAGGCGATCCGGCCTACGACCTGCCCGTCGCGTGTTGCCAGGAAATAGCTTGGTTGCAACGCCGCCAGCGCGCCATTCTTCTTTGGATTAAAATGCTCCTGCCGCTCCAGTCTTAGCGGCGCCCGCCAAAAGGGCTCATCACGATACGCACGATAAGGCAGTTCCACGAACGTTTTGATATCGCTCGCCTTTTCCGCTCGATGTATACGCACTTCCATACCTGTGAGTAGTAATCGTGCGGTTCAGCGGAGCAAGCGCTATTTCACCAGCTGGATCGTGATGTCTGTGCCCTCTTCCGGTACGTCGAATGCAGCTTCCTCAAATTTTGGCAGCCCCCAGCGGAGTTTCGGATTCGTCGACAATCCGAATGGTTCTTTGGGTCTGAGATTGAATTTTTGATCCAGATCGCGATTGGCATTCTTGTCATGATAGGTCGCCACGGCGTAGCGCCCCGGAGGTTGGGCCTCGAAACAGACGCTTTGCGGTCCATCCTCAGCCGCGACGCGAATCCGGTGTATCCGGGATTTCTTCTTCAAAAAATCGCGCTTACTCGGGCGATACAATTCAACCGCGAGAATGCCGACAGCGGTCACCCCTTCAACAGTAACCTGCACCTGCCCGGTTCCGGGTGCACAGGCTGCCGCGGATTCATAATCCCTGATATCAAGTTCCGACTGCGCGAATGCAACCGGCAGGGCGGCGATCAGGGCCAGGCTGATAAAGCGATACAACATCCCGCTTTTTCTCGTCTACTCATGGCCAAAAATAGGCAGAAAATCAGCAATCGCAATCAAGTTTTCGTGTTTGCGAGTATCAGTTGATCGTTAAATGAACAGGTGTACAGATTCGAAAACTGGGCTAACCGTCCGTATGCAGCGTATTCAGCGGTACATTTTCAGCGAATGCACGCGCGTCTTTGGCGGGCTGTTACTGCTCGTGGTCAGCATTCTGTTGCTGGAACGGCTGCTGCGCATTGCGGACCTGGTATCTCGCTCGCCCGGCAATTTCGGAGAAGCCGTTTACATGCTCGCGAACCTGGTGCCGCACTATGCCGGTATCGGCATTCCGGCGGCCTTTTTCCTGGCTGTACTGATCACCGTCAGTCGCATCAGCCGCAGCGGGGAATTGGTAGCGGTCTGGGGGATGGGAAAATCGCTCTTCATGATTTCCAAGCCGTTCATGATCCTGGCGGCACTGCTGGCCAGCGCGCTGTTGATTACATCCGGAATTTTGCAACCCGTGTCGCGGTATGAGTATCGAAGCCTGGTCAACTCGATTGCTGAATCCAGTATTGAAACCGTGTTCATTGAGGGCAAGTTCGTGGAGGCGGAGAACTGGACCGTCTGGACCGAAAGTGTCGATCTCGCGACCGGCGATTTGACCAGTTCTTTTATTCTTGAACGCCTACCCGATGGCAGTCAGCGGATCATTTCAGCGGCGTCCGGCGCCCTTGTTCGCAATGGTGGCACAATTTCAGAGATACAATTGGAAACCGGTATGGGTGCGGATTTGCGTGGGGATCGTTCGCTCGCATCGCGCCTCGATTTTGAGGCGCTGAATTGGCGGCCACCCGACGCCCTCACACAATTTCGAGCGCGCGGAAAAGACGTGCGTGAACTCATGCTGTGGGAATTATGGGGCCCGGCACGCTCGGCAACGCCATCCGCCGATGCGCAAATTGATCCCCTCGAAGCGCAAGTCTCCATTCACGATCAATTGGCGCGATTTGTCCTGATCCTGCTTCTTCCTTTGATCGCGGTTCCATTCGGTTTGAGCTATGGTCGAAATCCGCCATCAAATGCGATCTTGATCGGTCTGGTGACTCTGATCGCCATTCAGCAATTACTCGAGCTTGCAAAGTCGCTGGCGCTTGATGGCGCCCTTCCACCGTGGGCGGGCAGCTGGGGCGTAATCATCCTGGTCAGCATTGCCGGATTGATGCTCTTTCTGCGCAGCGCGACGACGATGGCACAACCACCCCTGTCCGCCCTGCCCGATATTCGCTTGCCGCGCCTGCTTCCCGTCAAACCCGAAACGGAACGGTCGGCTTCATGAAACGGGTCAGAGGGTATTTTGCGAGCCTGTTTCTGGCCCGTTGGTTTGTCACGACGTTCGCACTCCTGGCGTTGCTCAGCGTCGTCGACTCGATCGGAGCGGCGGACATCTTGCCAGATGATTCTGGATCGTTGGATGCTTTGAAATACACGCTATTGCGTCTGCCCTCCCTGTATGATCGCATTTTCATGTTTGCGCTCTTTGTCAGCCTGCTTCTAACCTTCCTGTCCCTGATCCGGAGACAGGAACTGGTCGGCTTTGTTTCTATGAGCATTTCCCCCTTGATGCAGGCGAGAGCCCTGATTCCGACCGTATTGGTTGTTTCAATCACCTCCCTTCTGATCATCGACCAGACCGTACCGCGAACCGTACTGGCCCTGGAATCATGGTTGGGGACCGACGCTTTCATGGAGGAAGATGCAGGCAAGCCGCGATCGCTGTGGATCGCAGATGATGGGACCTTCGCAGAGATTGGCAGTGTACAGGGAGATGTACTGTCGGATGTGGTTGTCTATCAACGCGACGGGACGGGCAAACTGTCATCAATCACCTATGCCGACCGCGCACGCTTCACCGGGCAAGGCTGGGCGTTGAGCGACCCAAGCGGCATAAGCCTCGACTATTCCGACGCATCTCCGCTTATGCTTTGGCAAACCGAACAAACCCCCGTTACCCTGCAAAAACTGGGCACGTCGCCCCGCAATCTGTCGCTCAGCGATCAATATGATCTGTCGCAGCTCAGAGGCTCGGGTGTTCGTCCGTCGACCGCTTATCTGGTCTGGTTCTTTGATCGTCTGACCATGCCCATTATCGCCATCGGGTTCGTGTTTGTTGCGGTTCCGCTGATGCAAGCTCTGGGGCGCCGTCAAACCGGCGATCAGCGACTGATGATCGGGATCGCCATCGGGTTTGGTTATTTCATTTTCGATGGCGTTCTGAAAACAGTGGCTGAAGGGGGCGGCATCTCCCTGCCCATGGCAATTGGTCTTCCCATCCTGTTGCTGCTGGGATTAGGCATACACCTCAATCTCAATGCCGAGCGGGTGAAATGACGCAATCACCGGTTTTCGTCATCAATCCCAAAAGTCACAAAGTGAATATGCAGGGGTCCACTCTGACTCGTATTGCCGTCGACTATGGCGACATTCCGATCGTTTATTTTGATGGTCGGACCCCGCTGGACGAGGCCTTGTCGCCCTTGCTGCGACAGGGCAAGGATACGATCTATGTCGAAGGCGGCGATGGCACCGTACTCGCCGCGCTGACAACCTGTTTCGCCCATCGCGCTTCTGCCACGCCCCTTCCTCGCCTGGCTATCCTTCCTGGCGGAAGCACCAACCTTGCGCATCAGGTGCTCGGTCTGAAGAATGTAGATACGGACGCCCTCAAGCATCGGTTGGATCAACGACATCAGGACACCCTTCAGCCGGACGTCGTGACTCATAAAGCGCTGCTGGTAGAAACGTCCGAAACTCGAACACCATTTGTCGGGTTCTTGCTGTCAACGGGCTCATTGGCGCGCTTGATGCTTTACACGCAAGAGAACCTGCATGGAAAAACACGCGGCGGGGTCTCGATTGCCCGCGCCATTTTGCAACTGGCAGCGTTTCCGCGATCCACCAAATATGCCGACGGACAACCGCTCATTCGGTCATCCCCATTTGTACGCATCCATGCCGACGCGCTGGAAAACGCATCGGAACAGGCATTTTCAATCTTCTCGACATTTCGTGAATTGAGTTTGGGATTGAGCCCGTTTTGGGGGCGCGGCGATGCGCCCATTGGTTTCACCCACGCCGCCTGGCCGATACGTCGCCTGCGTCTGGGTATTGCAAAAGCGGTTCTGGGCGGCGCGCCGAAATCACTCGAACACCATGGCTTGACGAGCGAAGGCTGCACAGAAATGGTTTTCCAGACCGAGGGGCCTGTTATTCTGGACGGCGAAGAGCTGCCCATGCCGAAAGACAAGACGTTTAAAATATCCATCTCGCCAGATCTGGAGTTCATCCGATGAACCGCGCAACACATGTCGCGGAGCTGAAGCGCATCATTGAAAGCGAACAGCGCCCCATCGGGGATCGCGCTGAAGCCCTGGTGGCAGAGATTCGCCGCAAACATGCCGGCGTGGAGAAGGCGCTTCTGTTTTATGGCTCCAGTCTTCGGGCTGGCGAAGCCTCCGGAAAAATGCTCGATTTCTATGTTCTGGTGGAGTCATATCGCGATGTGCATGGGTTCGGCCTGAAGCAACTGGGATCGTTCCTGGCGCCGCCCAGCGTCCATTATTGCGAAGCCATCGGCCCGGATGGCGAACGTTTGCGCAGCAAGTATTCAATTGTCAGCCTGTCCGCCTTCAGGCGGCGCACACGGGGCCGCGCATTTGAGTCGATGCTTTGGGCCCGATTTGCGCAACCGACACTCCTGATTTGCGCCGACCCCGTCCTGCGCGAGGATCTGCTCGAGACGCTCGCCCAGGCGAGCTATCACTTCCTTGGTGAAACCGCGCCGCTTTTAAAAGGTGAGACCGAAACCACCGCGATCTGGCAGCGCGGACTTGAAGAGAGCTACAAAACCGAGCTTCGCCCGGAAGACGCATCCGGTAGATCCAGGCAAATCGTTGCCAAGCATGCGGACCGTTATGCCCGCCTTTCGAAAGCCGTGTTCCCGACCGCCAATAGCGACGCAAATATTCAACTGTCTGATGTTGGCCCATTGCGCCGCAATCTGTGTCGCCTGCGCTGGTTCGGGCGACGATTGGTCGGCAAACCCATGGGCGCCTTCCGGATTCTAAAGGCCTTTTTCACGTTTGATGCCGGGCTCGATTATGTCCTCGAAAAAATCAAATCGCATAGTGGCGCCGAGATTGAAGTCAGCGACCACGCGCGCAGATATCCACTGCTACATGCTCCGGTCCTAGCCTGGCGATTGTTTCGAAAAGGGGCGTTCCGATAGATCAGGACAAGGTCGAGAAGGCTGCGAGCACCTGATCAATCTCTTCTTCCGTATGCGCCGCGCTGACGCTGAGACGCAGCAAGCTTGTTCCGCCCGGTGTCGCCGGAGGCACGGCGAGATTGACATACACACCCTGCTCGAACAGGCGATTCCATTCCATTACCGCGGTCGCTTCGTCGGGGCGCCGCACGGCAATCACGGGTGATGCCGGCGCACAAAGATCATAGCCCATTTCCGACAAGCCGCCATGCAGCCGGTTTGACATGGCCCAGAGCGAGTCCCGCAATTGCGGCATGGCTTGTAGCTCTCTCAGCGCAGAACGCGCGGCCGCAATGTTGGCTGGGGCGCCGGACGCCGTGAACATATAGGCGCGGCTGCTCAGGCGGACACTCTCGAATTCCGGATGTTTGGAAACGCAAAACCCACCAATTGATGCCAGGCTCTTCGAGAACGTTCCCGAGATGAAATCAACATCCTGGAGCACACCTTGCGCTTCCGCGATCCCGCGCCCGTTCTCACCAAAGCATCCAACAGAGTGGGCTTCATCGACGAAAATCATCGCATCATGAGCATGGGCAACTTCGACCATCTCGGCCAGCGGCGCGACATCGCCAAACATGGAATACATGCCTTCGACCACAACCAGGCGTCCGCCCGTTTCAGGAAGGCGTTTCAGACGGCGGGCCAGGTTATCCGGATCATTGTGACGGAACCGGTGGGTGGCAGCATCGGTCAAGCGACAGGCATCATATATACAGGCATGGCTGTCCGCATCGATCAGGATATGATCTTCGCCACTGGCGAGCGCGCTGATCGCCCCCAGATTCGTCTGATACCCGGTCGTGAAGACGATGGCCGATTGCATATCGAAAAAGGACCGTAATTCCTGTTCCAGTTTCGTATGGTCGCCATAGGTCCCGTTGGCTTGCCGGCTGCCAGTGGTCGCAGACCCCAGGGTTTCAATCGACTCAATCATTGATTGCCGAACGTTCTGATTGAAGGTCAGGCCGAGATAATTATTGGTGCCCACCAGGACGATTTCGCGGCCCTTATACAGGGCACGCGTTGGCGACAGGATCTCATCGAATGGCACACCAATCGGGCTTTCGCCGAGTGTTTTCGCCATTTCGTGACGCTCGGTTATGGCCGCGAACTTGTCGAATAACGGCTTGTTATGCTTCGTTTTAGTCAGCACCGATCAAGTCATCCACTACGTTAGTCAGCTCACCCACAGTATGCGTGGTCGAGATCAATTCCATTGAAATGCTAATATCATAAGCGTCCTCAACCTCCATTATTAGGTCGAAAACATCAACTGAGTCGATCTCCAAATCAGCGACGATCCTTGTATCATCTGTAATTTCCGTGCCTTCCGGTATGTATTCGGCCAGCACCTTGCAGATGGTCTCGAAAATCTTGGACTTTTTCGTCACTCTACTTCCCCGACAGGACCCGCCCTCAAGATCGTTATTCGTCCAGACATGCGACGAACACTTCTTTCAAACTCATGGCATCTCGCACTGGTTGATCATAGGTCCAATCTACAGCTAGCAGTTCTCGGACCTTGTTGAGCGAGAGCGATAAAGGCCGTCGTGTCAGTGTCGTTATCCCATCCGCGCCAGCGCCAAGCGCTTTCATCAGCCCTGGCCAGGTTCGGATGATCCTGACTTTTCGGTCGAGAACTTCGCTGGTGGCGGAAGCAATCTGGGTCCAGTTCGTAGATGCCACTGAGCAAGGCTCCAAAAAGGCGGCGCCGGACTCCGGCGACTCGATCGAATCGATCATTTGCGACACCAGATCATAGACCGAAATGACGGCAAATGATCGCGGACCGTCTTTCGGTTCAGACGGAGCTGGCAACCAACCCGCGCGAATGAGATCAAACATGGGCTGCAGCATGGGATCCCCCGGACCAATCACGGCGGGGGGGCGAATGATCGTGATCCGCATCTCGCTGGCAAATGGTTTGAGCAACGCCTCGCTCATCGCCTTCGACGCTGCATAATTGGATATCCATGGCGCCCGCGCGGCTTGTGAGGAGACACAGATAAAGTGCTCAACCCCGGCAGCGGCAGCGCATGCCACCATATTGTAGGTGCCCATAACATTGGCCCTGTGGAACCCGTTTGCATCTACAGATTTCGTGGCACCGGCGAGATGAATACAGATTTGCGTGTTCTGGAGCAGCGCCTGAATCGCATCACGATCTTGTAAGGACCCGGAAACGATTTCCGTCGAGGCCGGGACGCTGAACATGCGATTTTTCTTGGCCCGGACAAGCGCGCGCGTGGGCCGTTGTCTTGCGTCAAGCCGCGTGAGCAAGTGAGACCCGATAAACCCGGTTGCGCCCGTGACCGCGATACCCCCGCCATCCGCGAAAGCGGTCGGGTCGGTCATTCCGCCAGGACAGGGATCGCCGACTGTACCTCGAACGCGCCAGAGATGAATTTCTGGCGGGTCCGCATGCGGCTCAGTTTACCGGACGAGGTCATAATCAAACTGCGCGTTGGCACCAGAATAACCTCAATCGGCGCGCCGACCGTTTGCCGGACATTCGCCGTCACCTCAGACAGCAAAGCCTCGCGGTGTTCAGGCTCACGCGCTTTACATTCGGCGAGCAGATAAATGTGTCCATTGCCATCATCATCCGACAATTTGAACGCCGCTGATTTCGGGATGTGTCGTCCCCCGGCTTTTTCTGCCGTCCATTCAATGTCCTGCGGCCAGATATTTCGACCGTTCCACAGGATCAGGTCCTTGTGGCGACCGGTAATAATAAGCTGGCCATTGAGCCAGTAGCCGAGATCACCCGTATCGAGCCACCCGTCCTGATCGGTCAAAGGCTTGATTCCCACGTGCCGATCCAAAATGCCGGGCGACACGCTATCGCCGCGAAACATGATGCGTCCGACCACGCGCTCGTCCACTTCGTTCCCGTCATCATCGCAGATTTTCATCTCGTGTCCGGGAATGGCTTGCCCACAGGCAATCAAGGCGCGTCTGTTGCGCTCTTCGGTCAAATCGTTTGCCGGCACAGCTTGTTGTTGCGACCGCATGATATCAGAATTGATCACATCGACCTGAAACCCTTTGTGCAAGGGGCTGAATGACACGGCGACCGTAGCTTCGGCCAGCCCATAGCTTGGCACGAAAGCGGTTTCACAGAAGCCATGCGCGGCAAACGTATCAGCAAACTTTCTGAGCGCTTCCTCGCGGACCATATCGCCGCCAATTCCGGCCACTCGCCAACTGGAAAGATCCAGGTCACCGCCACGCCAGCGTTTGGCACTGATTTCATAGCCAAAGCTCGGGCTATAGGAATGTGTGGCCTTGTTCTCGCTGATCAGTTTCAGCCAGGTCGATGGCCGGCGCGCGAAGGAGTGCGAGTCAATATAGTCGACGGAGAGCTGTGCCATCATCGGCGCCAGGAACTGCCCGATCAGCCCCATATCGTGATACAGAGGCAGCCAGGATGAGATGCGATCTCCAGCGCCGGCTTCGAGGCCCAGCTGAATCGCGCGGCAATTCGTCGTCACGCTTTTCTGACTGCCGACAATCCCCTTCGGAGAACTGGTACTGCCAGACGAGAACTGGATGTAGCACATGTCATCCGCCGCAAACGGGCGAAGGTCAGAGACCGTATGCGTCAGGTCAGATCCATCCAGGTTTCCGACTTGTATTCCGGTATGCTGCAGCGCGTCTTTCGCGACGCCTAAAATCGAGGTCGGCGCGAGCAGACAATGCAGGCCGGCCGTCTCGCAAATGCGTTTAAGCTGGTCCTTGTAAAACGCATTGCTGCCCAGTGTCACAGGGACAGAAATGGGGACCGGTAGAACGCCGGCATACTGACAGGCAAAAAACATGACCGCGAAGTCCGGGCTGGTCTCCGCGATCAGCCCGATCAGTTCCCCGGGCTCCGTCTCGGTGGTCAGCCGCGCCGCCATCTCGATGGCACGGGTGCGAAGCTCATGATAGGTCAGCGCACTTTCCAGCTCACCCCGGACAGAATAGAAATTCAGCCCGGTCACGCCCTTCGCGGCATAATCCAGTGCTTCGCTCAGAGTTTCAAAGCCGCCGCAATTGAACTCGATACTGTTCGCGTTCGGGGTTCTTACCTGCATTGTCAGCCCTCGTCGCCAGCAGCTATCCCACCAAGCCGTTGCTCTCACCAGATGTACGTCTGTTCATCTTCATGTCACATATTTTTTGCAAAAAACAACTTTTTCATCAGTGCCGTGAACAAATGTGAACCGATTCGTAGCGGTTTTTGGTTGGGGTTTCCTCTGTTTTTTGTCACAAACCTCCTCTGTAAACGGAGGGAATTCGGTGAAACTGCTGAATGCGATGATGGCGCGCGTGATAAAAACAGGCACGCTGACCATCATTGATGCCGATGGACAGTCTCATCAGCATGGCTCGGGGGACGCTCCCCAAGCGACCGTCCGGCTGACCGACAAATCCTTGTATCGAAAACTGTTTTTGAACCCCGAATTGTATGCAGGCGAAGCCTATATGGACGGGACTCTGGTGATCGAGAATGGCTCCATTCGCGACCTTCTCAAAGTGTTTGCCTTGAACAGAACCGGCTTGCGCAGTCATCCCGTGCAGAAAGTTCTGAAATCATGGCTCAAACGCATCCGCCGGTGGCATCAACGCAATGCTGCGGCGGCGTCTCGCAAGAATGTGCAGCACCATTACGACTTGCCGAACGCGTTCTACAAACTCTTCCTCGATGAGAATATGCAATATTCCTGCGGATACTGGCCCTCAGAAGACATCACGCTGGAGGAAGCCCAGAGGCTGAAAATGGCGCATATCGCCGCCAAGTTGAACCTGAAGCCGGGTATGCGCGTGCTCGATATTGGATGCGGCTGGGGGGGCCTCTCCATCTATATCGCGCAGAATTTTGACTGCGACGTGGTCGGCGTAACGCTTTCAGACGAACAGCTGGCCTTGGGCCAAGCGCGCGTCAAAGAAGCCGGTCTGGAAAATCGAGTCTCGCTGCGATTGCAGGATTACAGGCACGTTCAGGAAACCTTCGACGCGGTGGTTTCGGTCGGCATGTTCGAACATGTCGGTGTGGCGCACTATAAGGAGTATTTCGCAGCCATCCGAGACCGTCTCACAGATGAAGGATGCGCGCTCGTCCATTCGATCGGGCGCAAAGGCGGCCCCGGGACAACCGGCGCCTGGATCCGAAAGTACGTCTTTCCGGGCGGATACTCCCCCGCCCTGTCCGAAACCTTTGCAGAGATCGAAAAAGCCGGCCTTTGGGTCACCGATTGTGAGATCCTGCGTCTGCACTATGCCCACACCTTGCGCGAATGGGATAATCGGTTTCAGGCCAATCGGGACAGAGTGGCGGAGATGTTCGATGAGTCCTTCTGCCGCATGTGGGAATTCTATCTGATCGTCAGCGAATTCACATTCCGGCACGGCAAGCACATGAATTTCCAGATACAACTGAGCAAGACGGTGGACGCGCTCCCGCTCGCACGCGACTATATGCTCGAAACGGAACGAACTTTGGTGAGCTGACAATGGCGCCGACCGATACAGTCGAAAAACCGACCTCGCTGACCAAGCCGCGGCGCGCCTTTATCAAGCGGAATGGCAAGAAACTGATGCGCTGGGTCGCCGGTTATCAGTCTCGACAATCGAAAGTGCCTGACACGCCTTTGGTTCCAAACGCACACTTTCAGCATCTTGAGGCTCTTCAAAAAGAATGGCCGACAATTTTAAAAGAGGCCCAGGACGTCCTCGCTTATAAAGATGTCATCCCGGGCTTCCAGGACATTTCGCCAGACCAGTACCGGCTCGCCAAGGGTCGCAACTGGCGGACCTTTATCCTCTATGGATTTGGCAAACGGCTCGAAACAAATACCAAGCTGACCCCGCGCACAGCGGATCTGCTGGACACGATTCCAAATTTGCAGACGGCGATGTTTTCGATCCTGTCGCCGGGCTATCACATCCCGGCGCATAAAGGGGTCACGAAAGGCATTTTGCGGGCGCATATCGGTCTCATCGTTCCGGATGAAGCAGACAAATGCCGTATTCGCATCGATGATGAAATCGTCGCCTGGAAACCGGGCGAGCTGTTTGTGTTCGATGACACATATGAACATGAAGTCTGGAATGAGACCGATCAGGAGCGGGTTATTCTGCTCTTCGATTTTGACCGGCCGATGAAGTTTGGCGGACGCGTGCTCAATCATCTGCTGCTGGCAGCCATGAAGATGACGGCCTTTTATCGCGATCCCAAGAAGAACCTCGAAGCCTCCGAAGCGCGTCTTGAACGGGCGATTGCAAAACGCAATGAGATGCTGGAACGTTTCTAGGCGCGCGACAGACCCCGTTCGACCATAAAATAACGCGCCTTCACCGGGTGGACCAAGCGGCGTTAAGAGGCGAAGCTAAGGCCTTGATACGGAGAGGTCCAACATGTCTGCTTTCGAAAACATCGTCATCTGTGAACCCCTTCGAACGCCGGTTGGGGCGTTCGGGGGCGCCTTCAAGACGGTGCCGCCGCACCAGCTCGCGATGCAGGTTGTTTCGGAAATCATGGATCGGACCAGGCTTCCAGGTGATGCCGTGGATGATGTCATTTTCGCCAATTGCTACCCCACCATGGAGGCGCCGGCGCTCGGACGTGTGGTTGCGCTCGATGCAGGACTGCCGGTGACGGCGGGTGGATTACAGCTGGACCGCCGCTGCGGCTCCGGCCTGCAAGCGGTGATCTATGCCGCCATGACGGTCGCGACGGGCGGCGCTGACCTCGTGATTGCCGGCGGCGCCGAAAGCATGAGCCGGGCGCCCTTCTATTCGACGGAGATCCGTTGGGGCGTGAAATCGCCCAACATCCGCCTTGAGGATGGATTGACACGGGGGCGCGTGACGGCGGGCGGAGAAAACCACCCTGTTCCCGGGGGCATGATCGAAACCGCTGAGAACCTGCGCAAGGAATACGATATCTCACGCGAAGCTCAGGATACACTGGCGGCGAGGTCTCAAGCACGCGCGGGCGCCGCGATGCAGAATGGTGTGTTCGCCGAGGAAATTGTCCCGGTCACAATCAAGGGCCGAAAAGCCGATACGCTTGTCGACTCAGATGAACATCCGCGTCCGGGCACAACGCTTGAAAAGCTCTCAACCCTGAGACCGATCATGGGCAAATCGGACCCGGAGGCGACGGTTACAGCCGGCAATGCTTCCGGGCAGAATGACGGTGCTGCCGCCTGTATCGTCACCTCACGCGCCATAGCCGAGAAACATGGTCTCAAACCTATGAGCCGCATGGTGAGTTGGGCACTCGCCGGCGTCCCACCGAAAACCATGGGAATCGGCCCCGTCGCGGCGACCGAGAAAGCGCTGTCGCGCGCGAGCTTGTCCCTAAAGGACATGGACCTGATCGAACTCAATGAAGCTTTTGCGGCGCAAGTGCTGGCTTGCACGAAAGCCATGCAGCTCGGAGACGACGACTTTGATCGCATCAATGTCCATGGATCTGGCATCTCGCTCGGCCACCCGGTCGGCGCAACAGGCGTCCGCATTTTGACAACGCTGCTGCGCGAGATGGAACGGCGCGAGGCGAGATACGGCCTGGAAACCATGTGCATTGGTGGCGGTCAGGGACTGGCGGCCATATTCGAACGAATCAGCTAAAGGCACTGCGGACGAACAGACCCCCACCATGACCGGGGCTCGCATCGGCGAAGCACCTTAAGGCCGTGCCCTAATTTCGCTCGGCTATGTCAATTTCCGGGCAAAAAATTACCAAACCAGAGGGGAGGTCATTTTTTTCCGTTCGAAAAATTGCATCACTCAAGATCGGATGATGGATCGGGGCGATCCCGTTAAAATCAGTCGGAAAGGACCTCTAAATGAACCTCATCCAGAAACTCGCACTGCCGGTCGCACTCGGTCTGGCCAGTTGTTCGCAGGCCGCTAGCCCGACAACAAGCGCGCCGGCGGCTGCATCGCCGATGATGCCATTGGACGAGACGTCTCGCCTCGCTATTCTGGCGGCCTATCAGCCCGAAATTGATGCCCTTTTGCCGAGCTTGAGCGACATTGAAGAATATCAGGTCAATGGCATGAGATTCCACACGGGTCAGATGGAAGGGGTCGATGTCGTTGTGTTCATGACGGGCATCAGTCTGGTCAATGCCGCAATGAACACGCAATTGGTGATCGACCATTTTGAAATCGAAGCCATTCTGGTGAGTGGTGTCGCCGGAGGCGTCGACCCGGAATTGTCTTTCGCAGATGTCACAGTGCCCGCAAAATGGGGACAGTACAATGAGATGGTCTTCATGCGCGAAGCGTCCCCGGGCGAATTCGTGCCACATCCGGGCCTCGGCCCCGAGTTTGAAGCTTTTGAGTTTATGGGGCCCCGCGGGATGCATGTGCCCGCAAAGGGGGACCCGAATCCGACAGAACGAAAATTCTGGTATGAGGCGGATCCCGAGCTGATGGCGGCGGCGCAAATTGCTGCAGAAACGGTCGAATTCAAACAGTGCGTCGACGCTGACACCTGCCTGCCGCGCGTCCCGATTGTCACGCTTGGTGGAAATGGCGTCACCGGATCAGTGTTCCAGGACAATGCGAAGTTTCGGGAATATCTCTTCGAGACATTCGAGGCGAAAGTCGTTGAAATGGAAACCTCAGCGATTGCCACAGTCGCTTATGCCAATGACATTCCCTATATTGGCTTTCGCAGCCTGTCCGATCTTGCCGGTGGCGGCGGCGGCGTGAACGAGTATCCGATTTTTGAAGTCCTCGCGGCTGAAAATGCCGCTGCTTTCCTGCGCGAGTTTCTGGTCGCCTATAGCAGTTAGAGGATTGCCCTTAACCGCCCTGCGCCAGCAGGGCGGGTGTTGGGATCGTCTCTTCATAGACGTCCCAGTTTCCGGTCAACTCATCCAATACGGTGCCGCCGACCAGGTATAAAGCCTCCAAGGACGCCTCCATGCCGGCATACCCTTCATTCTCGCCAAGCAGATTTTCCGCCGCGGTCTTGCCGGGAGGCTGCATCGTATAATTGCTGCCCGTGCGCAGCACCATGAACCGATTTTTGTCGACCCGGCCAATCTCGGCGAGATATTGGATCGACGTATAGGTCCCCGTGTCTTCCATGGCCGAGGTGACAAAATCGGATTGTCCATTGCTCCAATAGTCGACCCATGCATTGGCCCAGTCATTCATGATTGCGCCATGCCAGAACGTCATCGCCGCGAGATGACCACCCTTGAGGACAAAAGGCGGCTGTTGCGCCATCTCATGCTCGGTGTAAAGCGCGCGCGTCTCTTCCAGGCCAGGCAGGTCCGGTATCACGACATCCTTGGTCAATTCGAAGGCCCAGTCGCGCAAATCTTGATTGATCAGAAACATTTCGCCGCCATCCGGCTCCGGTTTGCCCGGGTCATAGGGAAACTGCGTCTGACGCGCAAAGTAGCCGGTCGGCCAATCCTCCGGCTTTTCGCGAGCATCAATATGATGCGCCAGATCGCCATCCACCAGATAGGCCGACCAGACCGCGGACCCGATTGAGGCATCTTCCGGATCGATGCCGGCAATTCCCGCGACCAGCCAGTAAGCCTTGCTGAGATCAAATCTTGTGTCCAGGCCGAGGGCCATGGTCGAGGCCGTCGACTTGGCCGTGCCAATGCCCGTCACCATGGCCAGGATTTGCGCCTCTGGATCATAGAATAGGGAATGGTGCGAATGCGGGAATTCAATCTCAACATCAAACGGGCGACGCTCTTTCCAAAGCTGGAACTCTCCCGGTCGGTCGCCTTCATCCGCACCAATCTCGAACATGGTGACCAACACGGCCTTGACCGGCAATGGGTTCGCACAGGGTTCAGCGATGCGGCATATCTCCACGCCGTTTTCTTCACTCGCGACGTCCGGTGACTGGGCGTTGCTGCACGCCGCCAGGACGGCCAAACCTGCACCCATAATAACGTTCCTCACGCCGATGCTTCGAATCATTTTGCGCACTCCTCAGCCAACCTGAATTCCGGTGTCCAAAGTGTCCGGTTCTCTCACCAGGTCAAACACGAGAAGCGTGCGAATAATTCGCGCGGCTGTCTTGCGCACATTACTATCAAAATGTGGTTCAAGTGATGCAGAATTGGCCTTCACCGCGGCACCGGGGCACGCCAGACTGCCGAAAGTCGCTCTGAGGTGCAGATTTGTTATCACCTTGATGGCAAAGTGGGCGTCGGCCCGCGTTGAAAGGCCATTGATTCAAAAAGAGGTCCGTTGATGCAATCGGCGCCCAATCGCGTACTGAAAGGCAGACTGCTGACCTTTTCCGACCGCCCGGCCGAGGTCGGAGATACGGATTGCTTTACCTACCATCCGGATGGGGCGCTGGCGCTGGACGCGGGGAAGATTGCGTGGCGCGGTCCCTTGGCGGACCTGCCCGACCGTTACAGTGCATGGCCCGTCATCGATCATTCACCGCACCTTATTCTGCCCGGCTTTATCGACGCACATACGCATTATCCGCAAATGGAAGTGATCGGATCGTACGGCGCGCAACTGATTGACTGGCTGGAAACCTACACCTTCCGCCAGGAAGCCCGGTTTGAGGACGAGACGCATAGCGAAAGACTGGCCACGCTCTTCTTTGACGAATTGATCAATCACGGCGTCACGAGCGCTGCCGTTTACACGACATCTCATCCAGCCTCCACGACCGCGTTCTTCAATGAAGCCCTATCGCGAAACATGTGCATGATTGGCGGCAAGGTTCTGATGGATCGCCAGGCGCCAGAGAATGTGTCGGATACACCGCAACGCGCCTATGATGAAAGCACGGCGCTGATCGAGACCTGGCACGACAAAGCCCGCCTCGCCTATGCCATCACGCCCCGGTTCGCACTGACCTCAACCCATGAGCAAATGTCGGCTGTGCAGGCGCTGATTGCGGAACATCCGGACTGTTATGTCCAGACGCATCTGTCTGAAAACCTGTTTGAGATCAGTGAAACGCTGCGCCTGTTCCCAAATGCCCCGGACTATACCGGGGTGTATGAACGGTTTGGCTTGCTGGGCTCGAAATCCCTGTTCGGGCATTGCATTCATCTGTCCGATCGCGAACGCGACGTGCTGGGAGAATCCAACTCCGTGGCGGTGTTCTGCCCATCATCCAACCTCTTCCTTGGCAGTGGCTTGTTCGACTATCCCGGCGTGCAAGCCGCAAATATCAGGATCGCTTTTGGATCCGATATCGGGGCGGGCACCAGCTGTTCCATGCTCACGACGGCGGCAGACGCGTACAAGGTGTGCCAATTGCGCGGCTACAGCCTCAATCCACTGGAGAGCTTTTACGGCCTGACGCTCGGCAATGCCCGGGCGCTGTCTCTTGAGGCACGGATCGGGACACTCGATATTGGCACCGACGCGGATCTGATCGTGCTCAACAGCCAGGCCACGCATGCGATGCGCACGCGCATGCTGTCCGTCGAATCCCTGAGCGATGAGCTGTTCGTGATTCAAACTCTGGGGGATGATCGCGCGATTGAGGAAACGTACATTGCCGGCAACCCGCACAAATCACCCCTGGAAGCCGCAAACCGCCTCTAGCGTTCGTCGGGGGTCAGCCACTTTTTCACCTGCGGCGGCTCATAACTCATCAGCCCCTCAATCAGGGCGCCGGGCTCATCTCCGGTGAGCGCCATCTGGCGGTGGACCGAACGGACAAACCCTTCTTCAACCATGACATCAAAAAAGCGCTCAAGCGCGTCGTAAAACCCGTTCACATTATAGAAGGCCAGCGGCTTTCGGTGCACACCCAATTGCGTCCAGGTCCAGACTTCGAATGTCTCTTCCATCGTCCCGATCCCGCCGGGCATGCAGATGAAAGCATCTGACAGGTCGTGCATGATCTGTTTCCGCTCATGCATCGAGTCGACGACATGTAGCTTGGTCAGCGATGGGTGCGCCTGCTCAAGTTCAAACAGCTGGCGCGGCAACACCCCAATCGCTTCCCCACCCTTGGCCATGGCGCCATTTGCAACGGCGCCCATCGTGCCATCACGGGCGCCGCCATAGACGACCCCATAGCCGCGTTCAGCGATCAGCTCGCCCAGTTCAAACGCGGCCTGCATATAGATCTCACCGCGGCCCGTATTTGAGCCGCAAAACACACAAATTCTCATCGATGGTATTACTTTCTTCTTATACTTTACTCTGTCGCCCCATTTAGGCTTTGGCCGCCATGGAGAACATCCAAACGATCACAACCGAGCGTTGCCATATCTCGCACTGCTCTATTTTTTAGATCGCTTTGGCCCTCTATCTTTCACGCTCCCAACGCTAGCGCCAGTGCTATTGCATACAAAACACAGCGTTACCTGAATAGCAGTTCAGCCGTGTTTGGCCCAGCGAACAGCAAACCGCGCCTTCATCTGCGCAAATAATGTGCACACTGATCCTCGTGATCCAATCAAATCGAACAAACGGTTGAGTCTGATTGCGACGACGGCTCGGTATCAGGTCAACGCCAGGCATCCCCGCCCCCGACCTCCTGCTTCGGACCGGACCGCCCATGATTGGCGCAGTTAAGTACAGCGAACGAGGGTCTGCTCGAAATGGACCCGGAACCGAATAGAGGGAATATGTTATGAAGTTCAATCAGCCCCCCGGATCATCCTTGCGTGGCGCCACTAAAAAGCCGCTCGGCGCGCTCTTACGCTCGACCATTGCGGCCAGCGCGCTTTGTTTGGGAATGACCGCTGCATCCGCCTGGGCTCAGGAAGATGCACCACAGGAAGATCAGGAAGAGCTCGTCCAGGAAACCGTTGTTGTGACGGGCAGCTTGCGCGCGCTTCCAGTCGAGGATGTCGGCTCGGTGTTCGGGTTCGACAAAAATCTGGTGGAAATCCCGCGCTCTGCATCAACCATCAGTTCGGAGCAGATCGAACGTTTCGGCATTACCGACATTTACGGCCTTGTGGCGCAGGCGCCCGGCACCTTTACCAACTCTTTCTTCGGGGTTGGTGGTGCGCTCGATATACGGGGTCAGGCGGGTGAAACCTATTTCCGCGGCGTGCGGCGACTGGACAATCCAGGCAACTATCCGACCCCGATCGGGGCCTCTGATCGGATCGATATCGTCCGCGGTCCGGCTTCGCCGATTTACGGACCATCCAAATCAGGTGGGTATATGAACTTTGTGCCGAAAACGGCGCGTCTATCCGCTGGCCAGTACATCGACGAACCTGAGGGCGAGATTCGCTACACAGCTGGAAGCTGGGACAAAAGCGTCCTGGCGGCATCCATCACCGGCCCGGGTGAAATTGGTGGACAGAAATTCGGCTACCATCTGTATGCCGAACTCGAAGATTCCGGCAGCTTCTACCGAAACATCGGTACTGAGCAGACCATTTTGCAATCGGCCTTTGACTCCGATCTGTCGGACAATCTGAGAATTGAATTCGGCGGCATGTATCATGATTATAAAGGCAAGCAGAATGGCGGCTGGAACCGGGTCACGCAGGACCTGATTGACAACGGAACTTACTTGACCGGAACGGCGCAGCCGCTCGATACTGATGGCGATGGCGAATTATCTCCATCAGAATTTGTGGGCACTTTCAGCCCATTCTTCGTTCCGCCTTCCGCAGCCACTGACGCCGATTTTGCAGACCTCGGCTTCCTCGCACTGGAAAATGTTGGAACAGCAACCCTGTCGCGTTCAAACGTCATCCAGAGTGAGGATGATACGCTCGAGAATGAGCTGGTCACGCTCTATTTCGATGTCATTTACGAGAATGATAGCGGCCTCGAGATCAAGAACCAGATGTTCTACGAAGCCTATGAGAACCTGAACGAAAACGATTACGGTTTCTCGCAATTCCATGACTCCTGGGTGTTTGAGAACAAGCTCGTAATCACCAAGGAATTCGAGCTCGAATTTGCGGACATTACCGCTCAGATCTCGCCGTCCATCCGTCATACCGATTTCCTGCACGGCGATGATTTCTTCTTCGAGTACTTCCACCGCGTCGATCTCACCCAGGGGTTTGATGCTCGGTCGAACCGATTGCTGGCAACCGAAGAGAATGGAAACTTCTCTAATTACGTCACCGGCGAATACACCAATTATGCAATTGCAGGCCTGGTTGATATCGAAACAGATATTGGTCTGAATTTCTTGCTGGGCTTGCGCGAAGACACTGTCGATGCGGAGTCGACGGCACTCGCCGATTTTGAGATTTTCCGCGGAGAAGACTTCTCAGGATCTGACGAAGAGAATGGGACGTCCTGGAACGTCTCGGTGTCCTACGAAATCCCCGGCACCGGAATCATTCCTTACTTCACCGCTGCGGAGCAGACCGTTGTCGTCGCTGGCCAGGGCGCAGAAATCTCGCCGGAAGCTCTGGCGCAAACGGCTAACAATTCGCCCACAGGCGAAGGCAGCGACCAGGCCTTCCTAAGTGCGACTGAGCTGACGGAGTTCGGCGTCAAAGGTAATTTCCTCGACGATCGCCTCTATGCGGCGATTTCCTATTATGAGCAGGAACGGACCGACCGGAACATTCAGTCCATCACCGTCAATCAGGATATCCAGACGGAAGGGGTCGAAGCCGAACTGCGTTGGGCAGTGAATGACAAGCTGCTTCTGACGGCCGCTTACACAAATACGAAAGTCGTCAACCTGACCATTCTGGAAGAAGGTTCGCAATTCAGCTTCCTCGGCGCGGAAGACCTGATCAATGTGTCTGACCCATCCCTTTATTATGGTGGTCAACCTTTCGGTCTCGTTGCCCTGTCGGGAACGGAAGAGGCCGCAAAACGGGCCGGTATTCCGGAGAACTTGTACTCCTTCACCGCGACGTATGAGTTCGACAATGGCCTGGCCCTGTCCGGCAGCGTGACCGATGTTGAAGAAGTCTTCTCGGGTCAGTCACAGGCGGTGACCTTGCCGGGTTACACACTCGTCGACATTGGCGCATCCTACTCGTTCGACAATTGGTTGTTCCGCCTGAACATCCAGAACGCCACGGATGAAGAATATTTCCGCGCCAACTTCACGGAACTGTTCGGCAGTACGATCGTCCTTCCGGAGGAGCCTAGAAGCGTGCAGGCCTCGATCATCTACAAATTCTAGATCTACACCATTCACTGAAAAAAGCCCCGCGAACATGTTTCGCGGGGCTTTTTTGGTCTAAGCCGTTTGCTTGAATCGACGGATCGATTGATGGGCGCGATGTTTGATATTGTCCACATCTTCGCTCATCAGGCGTCCCTGCTCAACCACGCGCCGCCCCTCGATGAAGACGTCGCGTGGACGAATGCCAGCACACAATATCAAAGCGGCGATTGGATCCCACACGCCGAGTGATTCAAGCGCGGATAAATCCCATATGACCAGGTCCGCGCGCATCCCGCTTTTCAGCTGACCGCAAGAGTCCCATCCCATTATTTCCGCGCCGCCCCGGGTCGCCAACCATAAGGCGTCACGCGCACGCATGGCGTCAGCGCCGTTTTCGGCGCGTTGAAACAGAAGCGCTTGTCGCGCTTCTAGCAATAACTGGCTGGAATCATTTGACGCTGCACCGTCGACGCCCAGGCCGACGGGGACACCAGCCTCACGCATGGCTTTGATCGGGGCAATCCCCGAGCCAAGGCGACCATTGGAATTCGGACAATGCGCAACCCCGGTTCCAGTGGTAGCGAAGAGCTGGATCTCATCCTGATCCAATTGCACACAATGTGTGTGCCAGACATCCGCCCCGAGCCAGCCGAGCTGTTCGGCATACAACCCGGGGCGGCAGCCATATTGTTCGAGCGAGAACGCGACGTCTTCGACATTCTCCGCCAAATGCGTATGCAAGCGCACACCTTTATCTCTTGCCAGAAGCGCTGAGTCGCGCATCAACTCGCGGCTGACAGAGAACGGCGAACAGGGCGCGACGCCGATCCGAACCTTGGCACCTGGCGATGGATCATGAAATTTATCAATGACGCGGATCGTATCGTCGAGAATGGCCGACGCTTTTTCGACCAGAAAGTCGGGCGGCAAACCGCCATGACTTTGACCAATGCTCATACTGCCGCGTGTGGCATGCAGGCGGATCCCAATCGTATCAGCCGCCGCGATCGTGTCGTCGAGCTGAACCCCATCCGGAAAAACATAATGATGATCACTGGTCAGCGTACAACCGGATAGTACAAGTTCTGCCATCGCCGCTTGTGCGGAGACATAAACGTCTTCCGGTCGATAGCGCGCCCAAATCGGATATAAGGTCTTTAACCAGTCAAACAGACTTGCATCCACCCCATTGGGAACCGCGCGGGTCAGGGTTTGGAACATGTGATGGTGCGTGTTCACCAGACCCGGCGTAATCACGGTTCCAGAGGCATCGATCACATGGTCTGCCAGATCCGCCCATTCGCGCAGAGTGTCGGGCGGTCCAAGCGCAGCGATCACACCATCCTGAATCACAAGAGACGCGTCTGGCCATTCCATCTGCGCGTCATCCATGGTCGCAATGATCATGGCGTTCTGGATCAGGGTGACAGTCATTTTTACTCAGCGCTTTGTGGGTGTTCCGCATGCGGTACCATAAGGTTCAGCACAATGGCGAGACAGGTTGCTGGCAGCAATCCCGACGCCAGAAGGACGCGCGGCATTTCAGGCAGCTGCTGCAAGGCGTCCGGCTCCAATTGCAAGCCAAAGCCGAGCGACAGAGAGACAGCAAAGATCAACATGTTTCTTTGATTCCAGTCGACTTTCGCCAAAATGGCCAAGGCCGCGGAAATCACCATGCCGAACATGATGATGACACCGCCGCCAAGAACCTGGATCGGAATGGTTGTGATCAGAGCGCCGAACTTTGGCACCAGTCCGCAGATGATCAGAAACACCGCACCGCAGGTCACGATATGCCGACTCATGATCCCGGTCAGCGCGATCAGACCCACATTCTGACTGAAAGATGTGTTCGGCAATGATCCAAACAGAGCCGACAAAAACGAGCCGAGACCATCTGCGAGGGTCGCGCCCGTCAATTCTCGATCGGTTGCTTCGCGCCCTGCCCCGGACTCGGTGATTCCACTGACGTCACCGACGGTCTCAATGGCTGAAACCACGCCCATAAAACAAAATCCGATAATCGCCGGGGCCGACAGCTCGAACCCAAATCGAAATGGGTCGGGTAACATAAACCAGCCCGCGGAAGACACAGACGAGACATCTATCAATCCAAATGGGACAGAGGCGATATAGCCGACCAACAGGCCGAGCAAAATCGAAGCCGTCGACAACAGGCCTTTGCTATAAAACTTGAACCCGAGCGTCGTAATCAGGACGCCGCATGCCAGGGCCCATCCTTGCCAGGCGCCATAGTCGGCTGTGCCTTTCACGGGGACGCCCCCTGCTGCGTACTGAATACCAACCTTCACGAGAGACAAGCCAATCAGCGCGACCACCAAACCCGTCACCAAAGGCGGCATGGCAAATCGCAATCGACCAATGAAGGGGGCCAGCAAGGCGTGAAACAGCCCGCCGAACAGCGCCCCAGTTACCACAGCCGCCATGCCCTCAATGCCGGTCCCGGCAACGATTGGAACCATGATCGGCAGAAAGGCAAAGCTCGTTCCCTGGACAATTGGAAGCCGCGCACCGACCGGCCCCGCTCCGATGGTTTGAAATAGGGTTGTGATGCCGGCAAACAGCATCGACATCTGGATCAAGTAAATCAGATCCGTGAGATCCTCCGAGCCATACCCGAATCCGGCGGCGCCCGCGACGATGATGGCCGGTGTGACATTGCCGACAAACATCGCGAGCACATGTTGAATCCCAAGCGGGATCGCAATGCGCAGCGGCGGCGCAAAATCTGGATCCTGCTTTTGCGCCGCGCTCATTTCAAAGCGTGACATGGCGCTTTCATCCGGGCGTGACGGAACCGACACAATCTAACCGTCGAGGAAGATGAATTTGAGCAGGAAGAGCACAGCCAGGACCGCAACACTCGGGCTCAACTGCTTCCACTTCCCGGCCCCCAGCTTCAGAGCCGCATAGGCGATAAATCCAAGCCCGATCCCGGTTGCAATCGAATAGGTGAGCGGCATGGCGACAGCCGTGATGACCGCCGGAACGAAAGCGGTCATATCATCCCAGTCGACCGATGCCAGGCCGCCTACCATGACGCACCCAACAAAGACGAGCGCGGGTCCCGTCGCATAGGTCTGGATCGCACCTGCCAGTGGCGCGAAGAACAAGGCGCATAGAAACAAGCCAGCGACAACAACGGCGGTCAGTCCGGTCCGCCCCCCGGCTTTCACGCCGGCAATGCTCTCAACATAGCTTGTCGCGGAGGACGTGCCGACCACGGCGCCGACCATGGTCGCTGTGGAATCGGCCAACAAGGCCTTGCGAAGACCTACGACGTGGCCGTTCTCATCGAGCAAGCCCGCGCGATGCGCGACGGCCACCAGGGTGCCCGCGGTATCGAACAGGTCGACGAACAGGAAGGAGATGACAATAACGACCAGCCCAATCTCGAAGACCTGCGTCCAGTCGAGCGCAAACAGAGTCGGTTCGACGGATGGCGGTGCAGATACAATGGCGCTTGGTTCAGCCACGCCGAGCAGGACCCCGGCAATCGTGATGGTCAGCATGCCCAGCAGGATCCCGCCCGGAACATTCCGTGCCTCCAGAACGACAATCAGGATGAAGCAGAAAATCGCGAGCAAAGCGGGCGTCGAGGACAGATCGCCCAGCCCCACCAGGGTTGCCGGATTGTCGACAACAATGCCGACACTGGTCAGTCCGATCATGATCAGGAAAAGCCCAATGCCCGCGGAGATAGACAGTTTCAATTCGAGTGGGATGGAGTTGATCACCCATTCGCGGATAGGCAGTACGCTGATAATGACAAACAGCACGCCCGACAGGAAGACGGCCATCAAGGCCGCTTGCCAGGGAATGCCCATGCCAAGCACGACGCCATAGGTGAAAAAGGCATTCAACCCCATGCCCGGTGCTATCGCGATCGGAAAATTGGCATACAGCCCCATGATCAGCGTCCCGATCGCCGCCGACAGGCACGTCGCAACAAACACCGATCCAGGATCCATTCCCGCATTGGCGAGAATGTCCGGATTGACGAATATGATATAAGACATGGCCAGGAATGTGGTGAAGCCGGCGACCACTTCCTTGCGAATGGTGCTGCCCCGGTCCGCAATCGCGAAGTACTTTTCAATCATGTTTCGTCCAACCCTTGCAGCATTTCATCCAGCTTCCACCAGTTTCAGAGTATTTCATACAAGGGTTTTGGCGCGCCAACATCAATGCCTCACATCTCCCGACCTGCGATCGCTCTGCTGAGCATTCATGTTGCCTGAAAGCGAGACAGCGTTGCTTATAAATTGGGCCAGTCTGCGATCGCGCGAACGCAGCGGTTGTCGAGAAAATTCGGCGCATTGCTCGACCGCGTGCGCACAAAACCACTGTTTTATTTGATTTTTTCCAAATCCGGTTGAGAGGCGATCTGATTTTTAGACCAGTGTTTCAAAGTCGGGCACCTTGGCATACCTTGCTCGACGTGGAGTCCACACCCTATGACAGATGCTCTAATTCAGTGCATACTCGGCACGAACGTATGAGGCCCCTCATGATCCAATTCCTATTGGATAACGAAATTCGCCGGATCGACTCCTACGATCCAACGCAAACCGTGCTCGAATGGTTGCGCGAAGATCAGTGCCGCACCGGCACCAAGGAAGGATGTGCGGAAGGCGATTGCGGCGCTTGCACCGTCGTCATCGGAGAGCTGATCGATGACATCGTTCGCTATCGCGCTGTAAATGCGTGCATTTTTTTCCTACCCATGCTGGATGGCAAGGAATTGGTGACGGTGGAGACGCTGGGTAGCGCCCGCAATCTTCACCCCGTGCAGCAGGCCATGGCAGACGGAAATGGCACTCAATGCGGGTTTTGTACGCCAGGTTTCGTAATGTCCCTGTTCGCTCGATACCAGCAGACCGACCCGGCTTTACCGGATCAAACAGACGATGTGCTGGCAGGCAATCTTTGCCGCTGCACCGGATATGCGCCGATCCAGAAAGCCGCGGAGTCTTTGCGTCCAAGCGAAGCCCATACGGGGAAATTCGGTGGCCCCGAAACACTGGCAGCTCTGAAATCCATACAGCCGTCGCGTATGACAGATTCGGTCTATCACGACCCCAACTTTGAAACAGAACGTCACTATTTCGCCCCGCGAACCGAAGCCGAGCTGCTGGACCTTCTGGCGCAGCACCCCGATGCGACTTTGGTCGCGGGGGCCACAGATGTGGGACTTTGGGTGACCAAGCAACATCGATTGCTGCAGACCACAATTTCGCTTCATCAGATCAACCAGTTGCAGACCATGGAACAAGATGGGGCTGATCTGAGGATCGGCGCCATGGTCCGCTATTCAGATGCCTGGGCCAAACTGCAATCGCTTCATCCCGACCTTGGAGAATTGGTGCGACGGCTTGGCTCCGTCCAGGTCCGCAATAGTGGCACAATTGGCGGCAACATTGCCAACGGGTCTCCTATTGGCGACATGCCGCCGCCGCTGATCGCCCTATCGAGCCAACTTGAATTGGCAGGACCTGACGGGGTCCGCGTGCTGCCTTTGGAAGACTTCTTCCTCGATTACGGCAAACAGGACCTGCGTCCCGGCGAATATGTCCGCGCTGTGCTGGTGCCGTCGCTCGCGCCCGGCACGCTGTTCAGGACATATAAGATCTCAAAACGCTTCAATCAGGATATTTCGGCGCTCTGCGGTGCATTCGCCATCGCAGTCGAAGACGGCCATGTGACCGACGCGCGGATTGCCTTTGGCGGACTCGCGGGGACACCGAAACGCGCGGAAGCCTGTGAGGCCGCGCTGATCGGCGCGCCCTGGCATGAAGACACGATCGATCGCGGCGTTGACGCCATGCGGGACGACTTTACACCGCTCACCGATATGCGCGCCTCTCGCGACTATCGTATGACGACCGCACAAAACCTTTTGCGCAAAGTGTTTCTGGAATCTCGGGCCGAAAACCGTACGCGCATCTTGCAGGCGACCTGACGGATGCTCGAACGCACGCAAAGACCACCGCGACCCGCAAAGATTTCTGGTGATGTGCATGATGAACGCCGGCATGACAGCGCGCACCTGCATGTGTCTGGGCAAGCCCAATATGTTGATGATTTACCAGAACCCGCGGGATGCGCGCATCTCTATGTCGCCATGTCCGAACGCGCGCATGCAGAGGTCGAAACGCTTGATCTATCCGCTGTGGAGACGGCCCCTGGCGTTCTGTGCGTCCTCAGCGCCGAAGATATTCCAGGCGAGAATGATATTGGACCTGTCATCCATGACGATCCAGTCTTCGCCGAAAAGACCGTCAAGTTTCACGGCCAACCCATTTTCGCTGTTGCCGCGACCTCCAGAAAAGCAGCGCGCCTGGCAGCCACGCGCGCGGCCGTTTCCTATGTCGACAAGCCCGCCCTTCTAACCCTGAGCGAAGCGCGCGCACAGAATGAAACGGTCGAAACACCGCAAGTCATGCGCCTTGGGGATGCTCATGCCGCCCTGGCCGCAGCGCCCAAGAATCTAACGGGCACCCTGCAAATGGGCGGCCAGGATCATTTCTATCTCGAAGGGCAGATTGCGATGGCCGTCCCTGGTGAAGATGGCGCGGTCAAGATCTATAGCTCCACGCAAAACCCGACCGAAGCACAGCACCTGATCGCGCATTTGCTGCACAAGCCGAGCGCGGCGGTGACGGTCGAAGTGCGCCGCATGGGCGGCGCATTTGGCGGCAAGGAAACGCAGTCGACTCTTGTAGCAGCCATTGCGGCATTGGCCGCGGAAAAGACCGGGCGCCCGGCCAAGCTGCGCCTGGATCGTGATGACGATATGATCATGACCGGGAAGCGGCACGATTTCGCGATCGAGTATAAAGCCGGCTTCGATGAAACCGGCCTGTTGCAGGGCGCCGTTTTTGATCTGGGCTCCCGCTGTGGATTCTCAACTGATCTGTCTCTGGCGATCAATGACCGCGCCATGTTTCACAGCGACAATTGCTATTATCTGAGGAATGCGGAAATCACGTCACACCGCTTTCGCACCAACACTGTCTCTAATACCGCGTTTCGCGGGTTTGGCGGCCCGCAAGGGATGCTCGGCGTTGAGCGGATGATGGATGAGATCGCCTTCGCGGTCGGGAGCGACCCGCTCGATGTGCGCCTCGATAATCTTTATGGCGGTCCGGGGCGAGATCTGACCCCTTACCATCAGACGGTTGAAGACAATGTCGCGCGAGAACTGATCGAAACCCTCGCTGAGACATCAGACTACCGCGCGCGCCGCCGCGCTATTGAGTCTGACAATCTGAAGGACGGCATCATAAAAAGGGGGATCGCCCTGACGCCAGTCAAATTCGGCATCTCCTTCACTGCCAAACATCTCAATCAGGCGGGCGCGCTGATCCATGTGTTCACGGACGGCACGATCCAGTTGAATCATGGCGGCACGGAAATGGGCCAGGGCCTATTCGTCAAAGTCGCACAAGTCGTGGCGCATGAATTCCAGGTCGATATTGACCAAATCCAGATCATGTCGACTTCGACAGAGAAGGTGCCGAACACCTCAGCCACGGCAGCCTCTTCCGGATCGGATCTAAACGGGATGGCCGCCCAACGCGCCGCGCGCGCCATCAAGGACCGCCTGATCGCATTCTTGTCCGAACGCGACAATGTGCCAACCGAGCAGATTCGTTTTGAAGCCAACCAGGTCTATGTCGGCGATCAAGTATTGAGCTTCAAAGACGTCGTCAGCGCCGCCTACATGGCGCGCATCTCGCTTTCTGCGACGGGCTATTATCGCACCCCGAAAATTCATTATGATCGTGATCAGCATCGCGGCCGACCCTTCTTCTATTTTGCATACGGCGCGGCAGTGTCCGAAGTCGAAATTGACACCCTGACCGGTGAAAACCGGGTCACCCGCACCGATATCCTGCATGATGTCGGACGCTCGCTGAATCCAGCGATTGATCTTGGCCAGATTGAAGGCGGCTTCATCCAGGGCATGGGCTGGTTGACCATGGAAGAACTGGTCTTTGACGAGCTGGGTCGATTGCGAACGCACGCCCCCTCCACCTACAAAATTCCGACCAGCGCGGACCGACCCGGCGTCTTCAACGTTGAAATCTGGGATAAAGGCCGCAATCAGGAACACACCATCCATCATTCCAAAGCGGTCGGCGAGCCGCCTTTCATGCTGGCCATATCGGTCTTCTCTGCGCTGACGCATGCTGTATCTGGCGCAGCCGGACATAAGGTCTTCCCTGCCCTCGACGCCCCGGCGACACCGGAACGGATCCTGATGGCCGTCGACGACGCGCGCGCGAAGCTGATCTAGACCACCACCGCATCCGCACGTTTTGCATAGCGCTGCGCCATCACGGCACAGGCAACCAGCTGCAACTGATGATACAGCATCAAGGGCAACAGAATGACGCCCAGGACCGGTGATCCGGCAAACAGGATTTGGGCAATCGGGGCGCCATTGGCGAGACTCTTCGTCGACCCACAGAACACTGCGGCCGCTTCATCTTCCCGGCTCAGATTCATTTGCCGCGCGGTGAAAATGGTGAACCCGAATGCCAGAGCGAGAAGGACCAGAACCAGTCCGAGCGTTGCTGCAATCTCCAGGGTGGTGAAGCGAGACCATATGCCGCCAGCGGTGGAGGTCGCGAATGACGTGAACACGATGAGCAGGATCACGCCGCGATCTATCCATGAGATGATCGGCTTATGCTCCGTCAAGAAGCCTTTGATTATGGGGCGAACCATCTGCCCGACGACAAACGGCGCGAGCAGTGTCATCGCGATATTGATGATTGCATCGAAGAGCGAGAACTGGACGCTGCCAGCCGCCGTCACAACAGAGATCATCAGTGGGGTCAGCACGAGTCCCAGCAATCCGGACAAGGTCGCGTTGAACACGGCTACCGGAACATTCCCCTTGGCCAGAACCGTCATCGCGACAGAAGATGAAATCGTCGATGGCAGAGCCGCCAGAAAGAAAAAACCAAGCCGAGATGATTCTGGCAGCACGGGCGCCAGACCGAAATAAATAGCCAGGCCCAATATCGGAAACATGGTGAACGTGGTCGCCTGGATCAGTACATGCACTTTCCAGTTCTTGACACCCGCGACGAGATTTTCCGGCGCCAGATTGGCGCCGTGCAGGAAGAATACCAAGGCGATGCCGATTTTGGTCACAAGCCCCAGTCGCAAGGGTCCGTCGCCAGCGCCCAAACCTGGCAGCAAAAACCCCAGCACCGCGCTGGCAATCATCAGTGTCACGAAGCGGTCGGGCAAGAACCGGGTCATGGCTGCCTCCGCGATTCGCCGCGGATATCCGAGCGAAAAAATGTTTCGCTGCGCTCTAGAATATGCAACATAAAATCAAACCGACGATCGCCATAGAGACTGTTTATGACCTTGATTAAGACCGGCTTGTTGTATTTCAAACAAGCCATAAGAGATGGCTCCATTCGCAAAGCTTCGGACAGATTGCAAGTCGCCTCGTCGGCCGTCAATCGACAATTGTTGCAGCTGGAGTCAGAATTAGGGGTCGAATTATTCGAACGCTTACCGCGCGGCATTCGTCCAACGGCCGCTGGTGAACTCTTGCTTTCGCAGATTCAGGACTGGACTCAGGGCGAGGAAAAGCTGCGCCAGGATATTGGTCGTCTCAAGGGTGGCGCTCGCGGGACGATACATATTGCAGCTGCCGAAAGCATCACCACGGAAATCCTGCCGCAAGCTATGGCCAAGCTACAGATCGAGCACCCCCATATCGATTTCAATCTGATTTCGGGAGACAATTATCTCGTCAAATCAGCGCTGCTGGCCAAAGATGCGGATCTGGTCTGCGCCTTCGATGTTTCCGGTACCACGCGGACCGAAACAATCACATCCATCAAGGCCCCGATCGGGATCATCACCCACCCTGACCATGCCCTGGCCCGGCAAGCATCCGCAACCATTTCGGACTGCCTGGAATATCCCATCATTGCTCCAACACAGAGCTGGCTAAACCATAGTATTCTCAAGGACTTGATCGAAAACTCAGACTATCCGTTCCAAATCGCTGCACGCGTGGAACGCATAGGCATGTTGCGCAACCTGGTCCTGTCGAAACTCGGAATTGCATTTCTGTCTCCGATCGGACTGCGTCAGGATATTCACGATCGAAAACTGGCCTGGGTCCCACTTACCAAAGGCGCCAGCATGCCGACAACCGTTTCATTGCTCGTTCCGAAAGGACGCGTCCTCGCGAACTATACGCAAAGACTGGTCGAGTTACTCAAAGAGGAACTGGAAGCGCATTTAGAAATGGTGAGATAGATCATGCACAATCGATTCGCTCACTACCGCTCTAATTTTTTGCGCTCTTGCGCTGGGTCTTGTTTGGATTCGCGCCTTTTTCTTAGGCAGTATGCCTAATCAAAAGCTTTGATTTCACCGGATAATCGAAAATCACCGATTTTTCGAATCCGGATCTTGATACGGCCGAACACCGATGCCAAAAATGCACCATTAATCGACACCTCTATCAGGAAAATGAAACGCTAGTGACTCGCTCGACCTCATCAGACCCGCATGCGATATCGCGCGATCTCGTCGCGAAAGAGATGTCGGCTGCGAAGGCGCTTGACCTCATTGAGGACCCGGCAATGGCCAAAGGTGTCGAAACCAATCTTGAGCTACTGGCGTCACATTATGTGATCGTAGCCGCGGCACTGGATGCCCTCGAAGGTGAGTCGAATTGACGATGTCACGCGCATCCATCCGCGAAATCCAGGCCGCCATCAGCAGCAAAGAGGTTTCAGCCGCCAGTATTGTCGACTCTTGCCTCGCGAAAATCGACGCCTGCGATGCGCACCTGAATTGCTTCACGCTCCTAGCGGCGGACTCGGCGCGCGCGCAAGCAATGGACATCGATCATAGAATTGCGCAAGGCGCCGCCGTTGGTGCCCTTGCAGGCGTGCCCTTCGCCGTGAAGGACCTGTTCGATGTCGCCGGCGAAGTCACCCATGCAGGCGCCAAACTCCGCCTCGCAGAACCTCCCGCCGAGACGGACGCCCCGCTTGTTGCGCGCTTGAAGGCAGCCGATGCGATCTATCTGGGCCGGCTAAATATGGACGAGTTTGCTTATGGGTTCGCCACCGTAAACGCTCATTTCGGAACGACACGTAATCCGCATGATCCAGACCGATTGGCCGGTGGGTCATCCGGTGGGTCGGCTGCATCAGTCGCGGCAGATCTGGTCCCTCTGACGCTGGGGTCCGATACGAATGGATCCGTGCGGGTCCCGGCCAGCCTTTGCGGCTTGTTCGGGTTGCGCCCGACGCATGGGTCCTTGCCCATGCAGGGCGTTTTCCCTTTCGTCGATCAGCTCGACACGATTGGTCCGTTCACGCAGTCTCTGGACGATATGAAGCTGGCATTTCGTACCCTGTCGACGCAGCCCGCGCCGGAGAAGCAAAAGAGGATGCCGCGCGTTGCCCGATTAGGTGGTTGGTTTCGCCGCAATGGCGATCCCGATGGTTATGACGGCGTTGACGCGATTGGCGCCGTCTTTGACGACGCCCCACTGATCGAATTGCCGCTGGCAGAAGCGGCAAGGTCCGCCGCATTCTTAATCACCGCGAAGCATGGCGGCCTCTTGCATCAGGAGACGCTGCAACAAAACGCGATGGGTTACGATCCGGCCGTCCGCGATCGATTGGTGGCCGGGGTTGCCTTGTCGGATGACAAAGTCGACGCCGCGAAGGCGATCATCCAAGCGTTCAATGACCAGCTTCAGGCCGCCCTGGCGGTGTTCGATATCCTGATCGCGCCATCGACCCCTTCGGTCGCGCCAAAAATATCGGATAGCTGGATTGACGTTGACGGGCGGCGCGTTTCCGCCCGCGCAAACCTGGGCCTCTATACACAGCCTTTGAGTGTGGCGGGCGTGCCGATCCTTTCAGTTCCGCTCAAGCGCCCCGGAAAGCTTCCGCTCGGGGTCCAATTGATTGGCCGGAAAAATGAGGAAGAGTGCCTGTTTAGCGCCGCAGACCAACTGGTTCAAAAGGGATTGGTGGGGTTCACGCCGCCAGAGGTGGCATCATGACGACACCGCGATTTGACAATGGGGTCGTCACCAGCCCGCATTATCTGGCCAGTGAAGCGGGACGCGATATCCTGAAAATGGGTGGAAATGCCGTCGAAGCAGCTGTCGCCGTTGCCGCAACCTTAGCCGTCGTCTATCCCCATATGACCGGGCTGGGCGGGGATAGCTTCTGGCTGGTCCGGTCGCCTGATGGAGATCTGTTCGCAATTGACGCGTGCGGCGCCGCCGGAGAGCGGGTCACACGCGACTTCTATGCCAAAGCTGGCATGAAAACGATCCCGTTTCGTGGCCCTCTCGCCGCCAATACGGTGGCCGGCACCCTCTCCGGCTGGGATGCGGTGCTCGCCGCTTCCGACAACAATCTCTCGCTGGAAACTCTGCTCGCCAACGCAATCCAACACGCCAAAAACGGCGTGGAGGTGACTCAGAGCGGTGCGGCTGTGGCAACGAGCAAAGACGCAGAACTCGCTGGAAATGCTGGCTATGCTAGTGTGTTTCGCCCCGAAGGCCGTCCTCTGAAGGCAGGCGACACACTGCGCCAACCCGCCCTCGCCCAAACCCTTGAACGCTTGGCGTCAAACGGTCTGAAAGACTTTTACACCGGCGAGATTGCGGCTCACTTGACGTCAGACCTCGCCGCGGCTGGAAGTCCACTGACAACCGCTGATCTTGCCAAACATGAGGCATTCAAAACGGTCCCGCTGTCGGCCGAGGCGTTCGGTGCGAACCTCTTCAATTTCCCGCCGCCGACCCAAGGCTTGAGTTCCTTGCTGATCCTGGCTTTGTACGAAAGACTGGAAATTGAGACCGGCAACAGCTTTGAGCATGTTCATGGCCTGGTCGAGGCGACAAAGCAGGCCTTTTCCCTCGGACGGAGACTAGAGCTTGGGGATCCGGGCTTTATGAAAAGAGCCGCCCAGGACGTATTGGAAGATGCGGCCTTGCTGGACACGCTCGCCAATGACATCAGCATGGTGTCCGCCAAGCCGTGGCCGGAACCGACGGAACCGGGAGATACGACCTGGTTCGGCGCCATGGATCGCGATGGCTGGGCGGTCAGTGCGATCCAATCCACCTATTTTGAATTCGGCTCGGGTGTGACCCTGCCGAGGACCGGGGTGACCTGGCAGAATCGGGGCGCGAGTTTCGTGCTGGCTGAAAGCGGATGGAATGCGCTTCGCCCGGGTCGCAAGCCGTTCCATACGTTGAACCCGGCTTTGGCTCTGTTCGAGGATGGCCGCATCATGGCCTATGGCACCATGGGGGGCGAGGGACAGCCGCAGACTCAGGCCGCGATTTTTACGCGCTACGCCAAGTATGGGATGGATTTGCAGGAGTCGATCGCGGCGCCGCGCTGGTTGCTGGGTCGCACCTGGGGCGAAACCAGTACGAGTCTTAAACTGGAAAGTCGGTTTGAGCCTGCACTTGTTCAGGCGTTGCAAGGCGCGGGGCATGAGGTCGAACTCCTCTCAGATTTTTCTGAAACGATGGGCCATGCCGGCGCCCTGGTGCGCCACTCCAATGGTGGATTTGAAGGCGCTTCAGATCCTCGTAGCGACGGAGCGGCGAGCGGGTGGTGACGGCGTTGAGCACAGATATCGGAATCTCCGGCGCGCGCGTGGTTCAGCGCTGTGACCGTTTGGGCGTACAACCCTATAGCGACCTGGAGCGGGGGCTATTTCGGGCTTATTTGATGCCGGCCCATGCCGCCACGATCAATACAGTTGCCAGCTGGATGAGTGAAGCCGGCATGTCGACCCGGATTGATGGCGCTGGAAATCTGATTGGCCGGTATGAAGGGCTTGAACCCAATGCGCCGGCGCTGTTGATCGGATCGCATCTGGATAGTGTCTATGATGCCGGATTCTATGACGGACCGCTTGGTGTTTTGCTGGGAATTGAATGTGTGGCGGCGCTATCGGCGGAAGGTCGACGCTTTTCGTTCGCCATTGAAGTGGTCGCCTTCGGAGATGAGGAAGGCTCCCGCTTCCCGATCTCCATGATCTGTTCGCGCGCCATGGCTGGCACGCTAACAGACGACGATCTTGCGGTAACTGATGGCGGCGGAAAAACGCCAGAGCAGGCACTCGACTTGTTTCGGGAATGGGTGTTTCGCCCGATGCACAATATCGACCCGCGGTCTGCCGCGCGGCGATCCGAGGACATAATCGCTTATCTCGAACCGCATATTGAACAAGGCCCGGTCCTGCAGGCAGAAGACCTCGCGGTCGGTCTGGTCACCGGCATTGCCGGACAATTACGGTTCGATGTCGAGGTGATGGGAACGGCCGCACATGCCGGGACAACGACCATGGATTTGCGCCGCGATGCAATGGCGGGCACCGCCGAAATGCTGGTATCGATTGAAACGATCGCGCGAGAGATCGGCGAGGACCTCGTCGCGACGGCGGGCCGGATCAATGCCTGGCCGGGATCCACAAATGTGATTCCTGGCCGCGTGACATTCTCCCTGGATATCCGCTCGGGCAATATGGAGCGCCGCAACACCGCCGCGGATGCGATCGAACAATCCTTGCGCGCGATCGCCAAAACCCGTGGTCTGGACCTGAGCTGGACGCAATTGCAAGACTTGGCGAGTTCGCCTTGTGACAAAGACCTGTCCGCTTTGATGGGGACCGCGATGGAGCGCGCGGGTCACAAGAAGCGCGCTTTGGTCAGCGGCGCGGGCCATGATGCCATGGTGATGTCGGATCTTTGCCCCACCGTTATGATCTTCATTCGGTGTAAAGATGGTATCAGTCACAATCCCGCGGAGCGCGTGCGCATGGATGACACGCAGGCGGCGCTGGATGTGATGCTGGAATTTGTAACCCTGTTGGAGGCGCGCGCGTAATGACCAAACCGTTTCGCCAAATCGATCCCCCTCAACGCCTGCTCATGGGCCCGGGGCCCGTTAATGCGCACCCGCGCGTCCTGCGCGCCATGTCGGCTGACCTGCTGGGTCAGTATGATCCCGAATTCACCAATTACATGACCGAGGTGATGGGCCTCTATCGCCCAATCTTCGGGACTGAGAATGAATGGACGTTCCTGATCGATGGCACGTCGCGGGCCGGGATTGAAGCCGCACTTATCTCGCTGGCCGCGCCGGGCGATACGGTCCTCGTCGTCAATTTCGGACGATTTGGATTATTGCTGAAAGAAATCTTCGATCGCATCGGCGCCAAGGTCGAAACCGTTGACGCGGAATGGGGCGAAATCGTCCCGCTCGAGCAGATTGCGGTGGCGATTGAGAGATATGAACCAAAAGTCGTGGCCAGTGTGCATGGCGACACCTCGACCACGATGGCGCAGCCGCTGGACGGATTGGGAGAGCTGTGCCGACAGGCCGGGGCTTTTTCCTATGCCGACGTGACGGCGACGATTAGCGGCATGGAGATCGCAACAGACCGATGGGGCATTGATGTGGTCACAGGCGGTTTGCAGAAATGCCTGGGTGGCCCCTCTGGCTCGGCGCCGATCACAATTTCGGATCGCGCCGCGGAACACATTTTCTCAAGACGTCACACAGAGCTCGGCATTCAAAGAACGGATCTGGTTCAGGGCAGCGGCCAGCGGATTGGTTCCAACTATTTCGATCTGGCCATGATCATGGACTATTGGTCAGAGAAGCGACTCAACCATCATACCGAAGCGACAACGATGCTGTATGGCGCGCGCGAATGCGCCTGCGTAGCCTTGGAAGAAGGCTTGGAGGCGCGCTATGCCCGACATGCAAAAGCCGGCGCGGCGATGACCGCCGGACTGCGCGCGATGGGCCTCAAAATCTTCACCAAGCATGAGCACCGCATGACCAATGTCACCGGCGTGTATATTCCAGCCCAAGTTGATGGCGAGCAGGTTCGCACACGCATGCGGGAGGATTTCGAAATCGAGATCGGCACCGCCTTTGGCCCCCTGCAAGGCAAGATCTGGCGGATCGGGGCGATGGGGTACAATGCGATGAAACACAAGGTCCTTCTAACGCTTGGCGCGCTTGAAGCCGTATTGCGGCGCGAAGGATTTCCGGTTCCCGCCGGTGACGCGGTGGATGCGGCCTTGGAAGTGTACCACTCATGACGCGGGATATGGTCGGATATGGGCGAACACCCCCTGCTCCCAACTGGCCGAACGGGGCGCGGACGGCGGTCCAATTTGTCGTCAATTACGAAGAAGGGGCTGAGAACTCTGTCATCAATGGCGATCCCGGATCCGAAGCGTTTCTATCTGAAATGGTCGGCGCAGCCTCGCATGCCGGGGCACGGGCCATGGCGATGGAAAGCTTGTACGAGTACGGCGCGCGCGCGGGCTTTTGGCGACTCTATCGCTTGTTCACCGAGCGCGAAATTCCGGTGACCGTCTTTGGCGTTGCCAAAGCGATGGCGATGAATCCAAACGCCGTCGACGCCATGCTCGAAGCGGATTGGGAAGTGGCAAGCCATGGCTTGCGCTGGATCGATTATCAGAACGTCCCGGAAGCGATGGAGCGCGCCCATATCGAAGAAGCCATCGAGCTCCACACGGATCTGACCGGAAGCCGCCCTCTGGGTTGGTATCAGGGGCGTACAAGCCCGAATACCGCGCGTCTGATCGCCGCCGAGAGCGGGTTTACATATGAAGCTGATAGCTACGCCGATGACTTGCCTTATTATGACCGGCAGCATGGCCGCCCACAGCTGATTGTGCCTTACACGCTAGACGTGAATGACATGAAGTTCGTTGCCTATAATGGCTTTGCCGAGGGCGAGGAATTCTTCCGTTATCTGCGCGATACGTTTGATTATCTGCATGCAGAAGGTGGACGCATGATGTCGATTGGCCTGCACGGACGCATTGCCGGGCGAGCCGCTCGAACCAAGGCGATTGCGCGTTTCATTGATCACATCACCGCCGCAGACGCCGTCTGGATCACGCGGCGAATTGATATTGCAAACCACTGGCTTGAGGAGCATCCCGCATGAAAATCGACGACCCGAAGGTGATCGAAGAGGTTACGGCCGCATTTTATGAATACGAGCGCGCGCTGATGGAAGATGATCTGGACGCGATGGCCAACCTGTTCCGGCACGCGCCCGAGACGGTGCGCTATGGGGTCGGAGAATGCCTGTATGGATATGAGGAAATCGCTGCTTTCCGCAAAGGCCGGGGCGGCTCACCACAGCGGGATCTCGGCAAGGTCGCGATCAGTTCCTATGGCGACGCAATGGCGACAGCCAATGCTGAATTCTTTCGCGACAATACGAGCGTGCGCGGTCGTCAAAGTCAGACCTGGGTTAAGTTCGAAGATGGCTGGAGAGTCGTATCGGCGCATGTGTCGCTGGAGAAGGATGTTTCGTGACGCTGGAACAGGTCAATACGCTGGCGCCGGAGGCCTTTGTCGAGATGCTGGGGGGCATCTACGAACACAGTCCATGGGTGGCGGAATCGGTGGTCTACAGCAGACCGTTTGATAGCCTGAATGATCTGCGGGCAAATATGGATGCCAGTGTGTCGAACGCTTCGGTTGCAAAGAAACTCGCGCTGCTGCGGGCACACCCGGAACTGGCGGGTAAGGCCGTCATTGATGGGACACTGACACAATCGTCGCAAGAAGAACAAGCCTCGGCTGGCCTTGACCGCATGCTGCCGGAAGAGTTTCAGGCCCTCTCGGAAATGAATAGCGCCTATCTTGAGCGATTTGGGTTTCCGTTCATCATCTGTGTCCGCCTGCAAACCAAAGCCAGCATTCTGGCGGCGCTTGAACGCCGACTCGAGAATTCGGCCGAAGCCGAGTTCGAAACCGCCTTGGGCGAAGTCTCCAAGATTGCCCAGTTAAGACTCGAAGGAGTGATTTCATGATGGATCTGGCAACTTATACCGAACAGGTTCGCACGGATCTGGACACACTGGGATATGGCGCACCCAGCTGGGTTCAATCCCGTGACGGGGTCTATGACGTGGTCATTATCGGCGGCGGACAAAGCGGCATGGGCGCGGCTTTCGGATTGATGCGCGAGCGTGTGAACAATCTGCTGATCATCGATGAGAATCCGCGTGGGAAGGAAGGCCCGTGGGGCACATATGCGCGCATGATCACACTGCGCACGCCCAAACACCTGACATCGATCGACCTTGGTGTCGCCTCCCTGACCTTCCGCGCCTATTGGGTGGCCCAGCATGGACAGGAGAGCTGGGACAAGATTGACAAGATCCCACGACAGGACTGGCTCGATTATCTGAACTGGTATCGCGATGTGCTGGACTTACCGGTCCAGAATGAGACCAGGCTTACCGAAATCTCGCCGCGCGAGAATGGCGTCTATAGCTTGACCGTTGAGGGGCCGAACGGGACGAGCGTTCTGAAGGCCCGCAATGTTGTCCTTGCCACCGGCATTCAAGGCGGCGGCGAATGGCACACGCCAGACTTCATCAAGCAAAGCCTGCCCAAGGCACGATACGCCCACACGTCTGAAGCCATTCCATATGACCAGATGCAAGGACAAAAGATCGCCATTCTCGGCAATGGCGCGTCCGCGTTTGACAACGCTCAGTTTGCTTTGTCGCAGGGCGTCGGGAGCGTCGATGTGTTCTGCCGACGCAAGGAACTTCCACAAGTCAATCCGATCCGCTTCATGGAACAAACCGGTGTCGTGCCGCGGTTTTGCGATCTTGATAACGCCCTGAAATACCAGGTCATCTCCTCCTTTATCCGGCGCGCGCAGCCGCCAACCAATGACACATTCACGCGCTCGGCGGCCTGGCCGAATTTCAGCCTCCATCTGGGCGCCCCGTGGGATAAAGTTCGCGAAACGGAAAACGGCGTCGAAGTGGTGACACCGAAAGGCTCGTTTGTGTTTGATTATCTGGTTTTGTCGACGGGCCTGGTCACGGACCATGACTTGCGGCCGGAATTGTCGCAAGTCTCAGATAAAATCGCCCGGTGGCAAGATGTATTTGACGCACCGGCAGATCAGAAGCACCCGATCCTGGATGCACACCCCTATCTATCGGAAGGGTTCGAGTTCACACCCGTCAGCGCTGATGACGCACCTGCCATCAAAGGGCTTTATGCATTCAATTATTCCGCTTTGGTCAGTATGGGACTTTCTGCCGCCGCCTTGACCGGGTTGGGCTATGCCATTCCGCGCCTGGCGCAGGCCATTGCCAGCAGTCTTTTCTTGGAAGACAAGACCGAATGGGTCCAGCGCTATCTCGATTATGATGAGGTTGAATTCGTCAGCACCTGGGCGCCTGCGCAACGCGAAAAGGTGGTCTCCTGATGAGCCTCTCGACACATGTCCTTGATTTGCAAAGTGGGCAGCCGGCGTCACAAATCCCGGTCACGCTGAGCCGTAATAACGAATTGATCGTCCGGGGTGTCACGGATTCCGATGGCCGAGTTGCCGATTTGCTGGATGGCGCGCCGCTGGCGGAAGGGGCATATCAACTGACGTTTGATGTGGCGAATTACTTCACCGGTCAATCACTGGAAACACTCTACGAGACCATCCCCGTCCATTTTATGGTCCAAGACATCTCGCGGCATTACCATATTCCGCTCTTGCTCTCGCCCTTCGGATATTCAACCTATCGCGGCAGCTGAGCCATGGGAATAAATCCGGCTTAGCGCGGGTCCACGCCCAAAATTCGTGCGGAAGATCAGAAAAGTACGTCTCGGAGACCGGGGCCCCCTGAATCCTGCCCGAATCCTGTAGGACATGAATTCGTACGATTATGATGATGGACTCGGCCTGACAGACCTATGAACCTTCTCGACTATTCCGTGGTCGGCATATACCTCATCGCGCTGATCGCGTTCGGGTATTTGCTGAGACATCAAAAGTCCGAGCAGGATTATTATCTCGGGGGGCGGGAACTCGGTTGGCTTCCCCTCACCCTGTCCGTCATGGCGACTCAGCTCAGCGCCATCAGCTTCGTCTCCGCGCCAGCTTTTGTCGGCTTGCGCGAAGGCGGAGGCCTACAATGGCTGACCTTCGAACTGGCCGTTCCTCTGGCCATGTTACTCGTCATGTTCGTCATCGCACCCCCGCTCTATCGCGCTGGCATTGTGAGCATTTACGACTTTCTCGATCGTCGGTTCGGGCGATCCACACGCTTATTGATCAGTCTGTCATTTCAAGTCGTTCGATCCTTCTCAACCGGGATCATGGTCTATGCCATTGCGCTGATCCTCGAGGCGGTTCTGGCCATTCCGCTCTGGCAGTCCGTGGTAGCGGTTGGCGTGATCACGCTCATCTATGCGACATCCGGTGGGATGAAAGCTGTGGTCTATGGCGATGCCATTCAGATGGTGCTCATCCTTGGCGGCATAATACTAGTCAGCGGATACGCCGTTGCCGAACTCGGCGGCTTTGGATCTGCCTTGGCCGAAATTGATCGAGATCGCCTGCAGGCGATTGACGTCCAGGCCCTGGGATTTGATGGCGAAGGGTTCGGTCTGCTGCCCATGCTATTCGGCGGCTTCGTGCTCTATGCCTCCTATTATGCGTGCGACCAGAGTCAGGCGCAACGCATCCTGTCGGCCCGCAATGAAGGCGACATTCGACGTTTGCTCTTCATGAATGGCGTCCTGCGCTTTCCAGTCGTTATCCTTTACTGTTTTGCTGGCCTGGTGATTGGCGCAACCTTTGTCGGGGACCCTGCGTTGATGGCAAAAGTCCCGGCGGACAAACCCGATTATATGATGCCCATCTACATCATCGAACGGTTGCCGCATGGCGTCATAGGATTGCTCATCGTCGCAATGTTGTCTGCCGCCATGTCTTCGTTGAGTTCCGCAGTCAACTCGCTCGCGGCGGCGACGGAGAAAGATCTCGCCATGCTGGGATGGGTGCCAACGCAGCCGGATCAGCAGGTCCGGTTTGCACGCCTGCTATCGATCGCCTGGGGACTGGTAATCCTGTTTCTGTCTTTCTTTGCAGGGTCGATCGCGCCCACGGTGATTGAAGCCATCAACAAAGTGGGCTCGGCGCTATACGGCCCCATTCTGGGCGTGTTCCTGATGGCGATCCTGCAGCAACGGCGATCCGCGATCGCGGCAAATACTGGCCTGCTCGCAGGTCTCGCGCTTAATCTCTATTTCTGGCTCTTCGTCCCCGACCTGTTCTGGATGTGGTGGAATGTGATTGGGCTCATCGTCACCCTCACAACCAGCAGCCTGGTGTCACTTCTTATCCGCCCCGAACCCGCCGGAGATGGGCGACTGATGCCGCAAGTGCCAGCACCAACCGTCAGAGCGTACGGCGCCGGTCTGATGGTCGCATTTCTTGTGATCTACAGCGTCAGCTGGGCCGCGCCCGCCATTTTGGGGTGACATGCGGTGCAAGACTGCGCGCTGGAAGATCCCGGATCGAAATCCGCCAATTGTATAGATTTTAGGCAGAGCGCCGAACGCGTGCCATGTGTCCCCGCAACACGCGTGGCCAAAGCGCGCCCGGCGAGCGCGCAATTGAGGCATGGATTGAATCCAACCTTGTGTTGGCCCGGTCGGCGAACGCGCGTTAGAACCTCAATCAGAAAAGACATGGCTGACAGATGACACAATCGATACAGACCATTCTGGCGGACTGGGTTGAAATCCAGATTCGGGCGCATCCGGGCGTGCCGTTTCTATTTGTTTCCGGCGCTCAGGGAATCGGAAAGTCGACCGCGCTCGACCATCTCCAGCAGACGTTTGATAACCGCCTCGCCATTCTCGGCCTGGATGACTTCTATTTGACACGAGACGAACGCCAAAAACTGGCCAAAAGTGTTCATCCTCTTTTTGGCGTGCGCGGTCCGCCTGGCACGCACGACATCACGTTTCTGCGAAACACGATGGACGCCCTGCGGCATGCCGATGACTCCAGTGAAATTCCCATCCCGAGGTTTGACAAGCGCGTTGATGATCGCTTGCCGTCGGAGAAATGGACGATGTTCACAGGACGACCGCGCGCCGTCCTGGTTGAAGGCTGGTGCGTCGGGGCAATGCCTGATTTGAATGCGGCAAATTCAGAACCGCTAAATGCGGTTGAGGCCAAAGATAAAAACGGGGCGTGGCGGTACCACCAGGAGGCACAGCTTTCCCGAGCCTACGCTGCCCTTTGGGATAAGGCGGATGCGTTTTTTCATTTGCACGCGCCCAGCTTTGAACAAGTGCTTGATTGGCGCACCCAGCAGGAAGCCACGACACACGGTGTCGCAGTCGACGCCCTGCCAAACGAAAAGACGGAATGGGTTGCTGAATTCATCCAACACTATGAGCGACTGACCCGCCGCATGCTGGAGGGCGGCAGACGCCCCGGATACAAGCTGCAAGTGGATGCGCGGCGTCGCCCGAACATCAAAGACCAACCACCGCTTCTTGTTTTCTCGGATCTGGATGGCACCCTTCTGGACCATGAAACTTATGCATTTGACGCGGCCGCGCCCGCTCTCGAAGCATTGCAACGAACGAAAAGTATTTTGGTATTGGCAAGCTCCAAGACTGCCGCTGAAATGGTCGATCTCCGCGAGCGCATCGGATTTGAGCATTGCCCCGCTATTGTCGAAAATGGCGCCGGCCTTCTCGAACCTGGAGCGGATGCGGACGCGCTCGACGACAGTACATATCACGCGATCCGGTCGGTTCTGGATCAGGTCCCACAAGAGATAAGGCAGTATTTCGAGGGATTTGGGGACGGGACTGTGGAACGCGTTTCGCAGCTCACCGGCCTGTCCCTTTCTGGCGCTGCGCTGGCAAAGAAGCGACGCTTTTCAGAGCCGGGGCGATGGACGGGCTCAACAGACCAATTGGATGCATTTCTGCAGCATCTGGACGCACAGGGCGTTCAGGCGCGCCGCGGGGGCCGGTTCCTGACGCTTTCTTTCGGAACCACGAAAGCCGATCAAATGTTCGAAATCGTGTCCAGATATGCACCAGCGTCAATAATTGCGCTCGGCGATGCCCCGAATGACGTTGAAATGCTGGAGGCCGCCAACTACGCGGTCGTCATCAGGAATGCGAGCGGTGCGGGCGTTCCGGCGCTTCGAAACGAAGCAGCAGGGCGTGTGCTGCGAACCGAAGCGGAGGGTCCAGTCGGCTGGAACCAGGCTATGCTTGGTTTGATGCAGCAGCTTGGAATAGAAAATAGGAATTGAGCAGTGGCAGACTTTCATCAACACGGACGCGTTGCAACGCTCCACAATTTGCGAACGACGCAAACAGAAGATCTGGAAGCGCAACTTGTTGAGTTCTCGGAGCACAAAAAAATCTGGGTCATTCTTCCTTGCCTCTATTCGGAGCTCGAAGGGGAAGCCATGCCCCGGATCCGCAAGGAACTGGCCGCGGTCCCTTACATCGACCATATCGTCATCGGGCTCGACAAGGCCACTGAAACGCAATTCGAAAGCGCCAAAGCATTCTTCTCGGAATTACCGCAAGAACACTCCATATTGTGGAATGATGGCCCGCGCCTGAAATCTATTGATGAGCATCTGGCGAACGCCACCTTGGCGCCACGCGAGATCGGAAAAGGCCGGAATGTCTGGTACTGTTTCGGCTATGCACTGGCGTGTGGACGAGCCGATGTTGTAGCGCTTCATGACTGCGATATTCTGACCTATCGCCGCGAGATGCTGGCCCGCCTGCTTTACCCCGTCTGTCACCCGAATTTCTCTTACCAGTTCTGCAAGGGTTATTATCCACGGGTCGCCAGCGGGACCTTGAACGGGCGCGTCAATCGATTGCTGGTCACGCCGCTTTTGCACGCCCTTTCCGAGCTGTTCGGGCACCTGGATTATCTCACCTATCTGAAAAGTTTCCGGTATGCGCTTTCCGGCGAATTCGCGATGGAAACGAGCATACTGAAGGACATTCGTGTCCCCTCCGATTGGGGGCTCGAAATCGGCGTCTTGTCTGAAGCCTATCGCAACTTGAACGCTCGCCGGATCTGCCAGGTCGATATTGCCGACAATTATGATCACAAGCATCAACCGCTTTCAGAGAGTGATGCAAATGCGGGGCTCTCACGAATGTCGCGAGACATCTCAAAAGCCTTGTTTCGAAAACTGGCCATTCAGGGAGTCGTCTTCCAGAAAGAGACGTTTCGAACCCTGAAAGCCACCTATTATCGAACAGCGCTCGACCTGATCGAGGCGTATGATGCGGTCGCGACGATGAATGGCCTGTCGCTCGACCGCAATTCGGAAGAGCGTGCGGTTGAGCTATTCGCGACAAATGTGGCGGAAGCCGGGGCGCAATTTCTGGAAACACCGGTCGAAACGCCGCTCATCCCGAACTGGACCCGGATTGATGCGGCGGACCCGACCATCATGCCGCGGATCAAGGATGCGGTCAGTGCCGATGCAGGCGCCTAGTTGACCCGATTGGTGATCCATCGACACTGATATGGTCGAAACTGAATCTCCTCGCCCAGCGACTCAATCGCGTCGCCGCTGAGCAGATCTACCCAATTGTCGCCGGAAATCAGGTTTAGGGACCTGGCCGGGATGCGGACTTCTTCATCAGAAATATTGTGGATGGCGAAGATGGACTGATCGCGTTCGAGATTCTGGCGCCAGAAACCGAATATCTTGTCGCCGAGCTGCATTGTAAATTGCGTTGCATTGGGATGGAACGCCTTCTGCGCGCGGCGAATGCCGCAGCGTCGATTCAACTCCGTCATGGCCTGCGCATGAACGCTCTCCGGATCGGCAAGATGCTCATGCAGTGCAGGATAGTTCCACCTGTGCCGATTGATCGCGCGATTGACGCCAGACTTGCGCACCCCTTCAGTATCATTCGGGGTCGCCAATAGGGCGTGAATGTAGAGGGCCGGAATCCCCTCGAGCGCCAGAACGATGGTTTGTGAGCATATGAACCGGTCGAATTGATAGGCGTCGCCCTCCGGGGTGCCCTTCATCATGTCATACCAGGTGATGTTCAGCTCATACGGTTTCTCGGATCCGTCCGGCATCGTGCGCATATTGATCAGGCCGCCAAACGCGGTCGTGGTCTGCTGCATCCGTTCAATATCTTCAGCCGGCAGCAGGCCCTCCGCTGGTCGCATTCCAATGCCATCATGACTGGCGCTGAAATTGAGATAGGCACAACCCAGCGGGGCGGGTGGCATCGACATCTGCCACTGATTCAAATATTCCGATGTGCCTGTCAGAAGGGCATGAACGAGCAAGGGCGGCAGTGAGAAATTATAGATACTGTGCGCTTCATTCCGCATCCCGAAATAGGAAAGATTCTCGGTGTTCGGAACATTGGTCTCTGTAAGCAAAACAACAGATTCCTTGAGATGATCGAGCAGGACTCTCATCAGCTGAATGATCGCATGTGTTTCGGGCAGGTGAATGCAGGACGTCCCGATCGTCTTCCAAAGAAAGGCGACCGCATCCAGGCGGATCACACGAACGCCATTTTCAATGTGAAGCCGGGTTATGCGTAGAAATTCCAGCAGCACTTCAGGATTCTTGAAATCGAGATCGACCTGATCGTGACTGAATGTGCACCAGACATGTTTGACGCCATTCGCAGTTTCAACTTCACGCAATAGCGGGCTGGTTCTCGGGCGCACAACATCGCTGAGATCCGCGTTCGGATCTGCTTCGACGAAATAGCCATCATAAGGCGCCTGCCCCTGCAGATAGGCGCTGAACCATGGCCCCTGTGATGAGACATGATTGAGCACCAGGTCAGACATCAGTTTAAACTCTGATGCGATGCGATTGATATCGGCCCACTCCCCGATGACCGGATTCACAACTGTATAGTCGGTGACTGAAAACCCCTCGTCCGATGAAAATGGAAAGAAAGGCAGGATGTGCACGCCGGTAAACGCATTTTTCAAATAGCGCGTCAGGAAATCGTAAAGCAGATCCAGCGGCTTGTGTGTGCCATCAATAATGGAATGCCCATATGTGATGAGCAGGACATCATCCTCCGTCCACTGACCCTGGACGTCTGGATATCTCGGCGTGTCTCTCAGCCAGTCACTGTCGGCAAAAAAACAGTCAAAAACGCGCTGGGACAGCACCACACCGTCTTCTTCGGGATAAATAAATCCCAATAAATCTTGCAGCTTAGTCAATAAACTGGCGGTCACGCATCACCTCGCATGGCAGGATCACAGAATGAGTCAAAGATCATTAGAAAATGATCAAAGGGGCAAGGTCTGATGTGAAAATGTCTGCAGAACGAGGTCTATATGACCGCGTTTGAGCATTCGGGCATGACGAAGCGCCATTCGGCGGACGCTGACGTAATCTGAGTCCATCAAATGGATCGCAATACCCGCATCGGAGGATGGGCCAGCGTGCGGCGGCCCACAACCAGACCACCGGCGGCGGAGACCAGAATGGATAGGCCCAAAATCGCCATCAGCTCAGTCCAGGGCATGGCCCATTCCGCTTCAAATTGTTGCGTCACGACGGGCCAGGCAGCTGCCGTGCCGATGGCCGCCCCCAACAGGCTTGCGACCGCGCCGGACAGACCAAATTCGGCGGCATAAAGCCCGAAGACTTGCCAGCGACTGGCGCCAAACGTCTTCAGAAGGGCCGCTTCTTTCCGACGCTCCCGAGCCATCGACGCGAACGCGCCGAACAGCACCAGGAGACCGGCGAACAGAACGATACTGGCAGCCGCGTTGATGGCGATCGAGATATTTCCCAGCAGACGACCCGCTGTCGCCAGAGCCTCGCGCGTTTGGAACACGACCACATTCGGAAAATCCGTGGCAAGCGCGCTTATTATGGCGGCTTCGCCCCCAGGTTCCGTCTGCACGATGGCAATATGTTGAGGCTGAGCCGCTTCGAGCGTGCCAGGCGACAAGATGAAGGCCGTGTTAGCGCCGAAACTCCCCCAATCAACATCGCGCAGCGAGGCAACGCTGGCTTCCACCTCCCGGCCAAACACGCGAAAGCCGATCGTATCACCGAGCCCAAGTCCCAGACCGCGGGCGGCATCCGCTTCGATCGAAACCAGGAGTGGCCCCGTATAGTCTTCCGGCCACCACTCGCCTTCGGTTAGGTTCACCTCTGGAGGTTGCCGACCAATGTACGGCATCCCGATTTCGCCATCGACCACCCATCGCTCGGATTCGGCGACGGAGTCTTCGTTGACCTCCACGCCATTGAGCGAAATCACCCGTCCAATGATCAGCGGCGTCCGTCGGAATGCTTCTGGATCTTCGATCTCGATCCCCTGCGCGGCGATAAGGGCATCGAACGTCTCGATCTCCGCTTGCGGGATTTGCGTGATGAACAAGGCCGGCAGGTTTGCTGCCGCCGTCTCTTTCACCTGTCGGACGATATTGGCCTGAATGACGACGACAAAGACAAGCAGCGCCAATCCCAGTCCCAGAGCCGGCGCAACCTTCGGTGCGAGTGAGCCAGGCCCGGACAGATTGGACAAAACCAAACGTCCGAAGCCGCGCGCCGCCGGAAGAGCCCGTCCTGCCCCCTGTCGAATGAGGACAGCCGCACCGAGAAATATAAGCCAGGCCAAGCCAGACCCGGCGAGCAGAAATGCCGTAATGATCGGGGTGGAACTGGTTATAATGGCGAGCAGGACCATAGCCATCGCAGCGGCCATCGCGAAGCCGCGCTCAAGCCAGGGGATAGAAGCCTGATCATCCAGCCCCAATGATCGAAACAGAGCAGCGGGCCGGGTGGCCCGGGCCCGGCCGAGCGGTGACAGCGCGAACATGGCTGCTGCCAAAAGCCCAAGAAAAATGCCGCGCAAGAGCGGTTCCGGATAAATCGCCAACACAGATGGCAGCGGGATTCGATCCCCAAGGAAGAGCGCGATCAAGAACGGCATTGCCGCTCCGAGTGCGACGCCGATCAAAGCGCCGAACAAGGCCAGTGCGCCCAATTGGATGAGGTAAGCCATCCGTATCGTCTGTGTGTCTGCCCCAAGCGCTTTGAACGCAGCAATCGAATGAATCCGACTTTGCAGAAATGAGGTGCAGGCTTGGGCAATGCCGACACCGCCGGCCACCAATGCCGCAATGCCAATGACAGACAGAAACGTGTTCAGCATTTCGAGCAGGCGCTGCAAACCGTCAATCGCATCTTCGGGGCCGCGATAGCGCAATCCTGAATTGCCCCATTCTGTTTCCGCGGCTTGCGCCACATCATCGCCGGTCTGGCCCTCTGGAAGAATCATCAAGTAACGCGAGCGAAACAGTTGCCCATTGGTCAGTCGGCCCGCCTCTTCCAGGGCGGTTAGATTGATGGTCGCTTCGGGCCCGAACACGCCAGGGGTTCCGATCCCATCCGCCTCGGCATCCAGTCGCGCCCGGATGGTGGCCGTGATCGTGCCGAGTTGAATATCGTCGCCGATCTCGAGCGCAAACGTCTCCAGCAGAGAGGGGGTCACCGCAACGCCCCATGTGCCATCCTCGAACGCCAGAGCCTGATCCAGGTTTTCAGCCCCGAACACGACATCCATTCCAAGTAGCGGATGCTGGTCATCCACCGCCCGAATATCAACTTGCTGACGCGTCTCGCCCGCCTGCCCCATGACGTTCAGGCTGATCCGTTCCGAAACCTGTCCGCGGGACTCCATCCAGGTCCGCTCTTCCGGTGTCGCGCGGCGCTGCGAGGCGGTGAACATCGCGTCTCCACCCAGCAGAGTTCGCGCTTCGGAGGCCAGGCCACGGCTAAAGCCTTCTGTCACCGACCCGGCTGCCGCGATCGCGAAGACGCCGAGCGCAATGCAAGCCAGATAGATCACAAAGCCACGGACACCACCCGCCAGCTCCCGACTCGCGATGATCCAGGCCAGTCTGCTCAATGTAACTGACCGTCCAGCATCTTGACGGTGCGATCCGCCCGCGCGGCCAATGCCTGATCATGCGTGACCAGGACCAGAGTCGACCCTTGTTCACTTGCGATGCGAAACAGCAAGTCGGCGACCGCTTCTCCTGTCTTAGTGTCCAGATTGCCGGTCGGTTCATCTGCAAATACGAGATCTGGCTCGCAGGTGAGCGCGCGCGCCACAGCCACGCGCTGGCGTTCGCCGCCAGAGAGTTGACCGGGATAGTGATCCAGTCGATCCGACAGACCGACGGCGTCTAATGCCCGTTTTGCCCGCGCCATGGCATCGTCCATTGCAGCTATTTCCAGCGCAGCGCGAACATTATCGAGCGCCGTCATGGTCGGCAGAAGATGAAAGGACTGGAACACCATGCTGACCCGACCGCGGCGCAAGCGCGCGAGAGCGTCTTCATCCAGGCCCGAAAGGTTGGTCCCAAGCAGTTCCACGTCCCCCGTGGAGGCCCTTTCCAGGCCAGCGCCAATCGAGATCAGGGATGATTTGCCAGATCCGGACGGGCCAATAATGGCAACGGATTCCCCCGCTTTGCAGGAAAAATCGACGCCGCGAAGGATCTCGACCGGGCCGGATGTGGATGTCAGGGTCAAACCGACATTGGTCATGCGAATAGGATGTGTCATGTAGCTAGTTAGGTAAAGCAAATCGACCGCCTGTCGATCATGGATTTTGAGGTAGCAGAATTGAACTTGAGATTGCCTATTCTTGCCGCTGCCATTGCAGGTTTGATCGTGGCGTCGTGCGGGGCACCTGCCAGTTCGTCCGGCCCGATTTCGGCGCCAGGTGAAGTCGAACCGGCGCCGGCTGACGTTCAGCCTTTGCCGACGCCACCAGAACCGGAATCTGCCATCGACCCGGTCAAGATTGTCATGCTGGGCGATAGTCTCACAGCCGGGTTCGGATTGCCGCCTGCCGACGCGCTGCCCGAGCAACTCGAACGGCGCCTCGCCGCGGAGACCTACGCGGTCGAGTTTGTAAATGCGGGCGTCTCCGGCGACACCAGTGCGGGCGGACTGGCCCGGTATGACTGGAGCGTGGCCTCAGTTGACCCGGATATTCTCGTCCTGGCCCTTGGCGCCAATGATTATCTCTCTGGGCTGGATCCGGCTCAAACGCGGGCCAATCTTTCCACAATTGTCGAGCGCGCACAGGCCGATGGAACAGACGTATTTCTGGTCAGCCTGTCGGCCCGCTCGTCAGCGGCCAGCGACCCGCGCGCGGCCGCTTTTGCCGCAATCTATCCTGACCTGGCGACCACATACGGCGTTCCGCTCTATGAAGGATTGATGGATCCCGTCTTCGACAAACCGGATTTGTTGATGCCTGACGGGCTTCACCCGACCGCTGATGGGGTTGGCGCCATCGCACAGCCTCTGGCTGACACCCTGGCAGAGTATTTGTCAAACCAGGACTGAAGGGGCGCACTACGCCCCGTGCACTCCGGACGATTCATCTGCCCTTTTCGCCACGTACTACAACAAACTCACCCGGAATCTTGTATCCTTCCGAAGATCGAAATGGCGCGATCGATGCGATGTAGTCTGCGTGGGCGGAGTCGCGTGTTGCGATGTCAAAACGGTCATAGGCCAAGGCAACAGGCCCTCCGATAAAGGCCGCTTTAACCGCCGCTTCGTCGCTTTCATAGGGTAGCGAGGTTTGAAAGCGTACCGTTTCAAGCGCCCCCAGCCCCGCTTGCGCCATTTCCATCGCCATAACGTCACCCGTACCCAACCGAAAAAACATCGGGCAAACATCCGTCTCCACGCGGGCATCGACAATTGGGAATATATCCGCCCAGCCGCAATTCTTGCGCGCGCCCCAGACAGCGAATACGGCCCGTCCTCCAGGCTTCAGCAACCGCGTCACTTGTTTCATCGCCTCCAGAGGCTCGGGCACATACATCAAGCCAAGCGCGCAAGTGACAAGATTGAATTGAGCATTCTCCAGACCGTCCAGGGATTCCGCGTCAGCGCGGAACGCATCGACTTGCCGGTATCCGCCTTGACTGGCTGCCTGCGCAACATAGTCGACCATTTTCTGGGAGATATCTGTTGCCACGACCCGACCGGTCGGACCCACCGCTTCGGCAAGCGGGAATGTGACAAGGCCTGTCCCGCAAGCAATGTCGAGAACGTGTTCGCCGGGCGTTACAGCCGACATTTGCAACAATTGGGTTTGGGCTTCGCGCAGGCTCTCGCGCCAGCCATCATCATAATGTTCAACGGCTTTGTCCCAGCCATAGCGTTGAATGCGTCTTTGAAGTTTCGCGTGCATCGTCTTGTTCCTTTTATTTAAGATCAGGCTGCGACCGGCGCTTCGATGGTCAGCGCGGTCTCAATGGATTGCGGGTTGCGGAACACCTCTAAGAGCGGGCTATGCGCGAAGGAGGTTTCAATCACCTGCGTCACCGCATCGCGATCAGCATCAGACTCAACCGAGACGGCAATACGAATGGCTTCAAAGCCAGCGCTTGCGCTGTCGGAAACACCCAGCTGCCCTCTCGCGTCGACATCCGTTTCGACGGTCACGGTGATGTGCTCAATCGGCACGTCGAGGCGCGATGCCCAGAGCTTGATCCCGATCGCCAGACAACTGCTGAACGCGGCGCGCAGCATGGTGCTGGGGGATGGGCCAGCATCATCGCCGCCCATGGCCTTGCCGACATCGACCGTGATTTCCTGGTCTTTCTCGACGGTCCGACAGACCGTGCCCGCGCCAACCGTGGCGATATTTTTATATGTCCGTCGGCCGCGGGCCGGCTTCAGCGTGACGACCTGAACCGAGCGTTCAAGTGCAGATTTGATAACAGATTGGGAATGCATGAGAGTCTCCATAAGGGTTTGATCAGGCCGCCTCAGCGACGGTTTGGCCGAGATAGCTGGCAAGGTGACGGGACAGGTCGCGGGCATCGTCGCCGACCCCATCGATCAAGCTGGACTTGCGGCGACGGAGGAAAGGCAGCCCGAGCACATAAAGCCCCGGCGCATCAACCACGCCGCCCTGATGGCGCAGCTCGCCGCGCGGGGTGATCACCGGAACATTCAGCCAGGAATAGTCAGGCTTGAAGCCGGTGGCCCAGATGACGGTCTCAATACCGGCCGCTTTCAGATCGAGCTGCAAGAGTGGATCACTCGGAATGATCGTATCCCGCAGACGATAAGAGGCTTCCGTCACGCCACCCGGCGCTTCTGCCTCGATCCAGTCATCGATTTGTGTCAGCAACCGGTTCATCTTCAGATCCGCGAGACGGCAAACATTGGCGAGCGATCCGGAGAATTGGATTTTGCCGTCATGGATGTTCATCACACGCCCGGCAATCTGAACGCCGATCGCCTGTAAACTGTTGAGACTGATCGTCTCCTGCGTTGGGCTGCCAATCAGCTGCAGCGACGGCACGTGGCGGACACGGCGAATATCGTCGACCTCGGCCAGGGTCATATCCATGACCCCGGTTTGATCCATCCACCATTTGATGTCGTGACCGCGATACGTGCGCGGCACGCGTACGTGTTCGCCCGTGGCGAGGATCACTTGCCGTCCAGAGCGCTGAACCTCACTGGCAAGTTGAACCCCTGTTGCGGAGGCGCCGACGACGAGCACGCCACCGCCCGAAAGTTGATCCGGGTTGCGGTAAGTCAAAGGCGTCAACGAAGCGATGTCGCCGGGGAGTTCCGCCGCACAGGGTGGGATGTTTGCGATGCTGCAGGCCCCTGACGCCATAACCAATGTCCGGCATGTCCAGTCGCCACGATTGGTTTGGACGCGGTAACCCCGGTCGGTCGTGTCGACGCTGAGCACGGTGGTTTCGGCCTCTACCGGCGCGGCAATCTGATTGGCATAACCGGATAGAAAATCGATCGTTTGCGGCATCGTGCGATAGCCGTTCGGTTGGTCGCCCTTATAAGCGTAACCGGGCAACCGGCTCTGCCAGTTTGGGGTTAAAAGGCGAAGCGAGTCCCACCGTTCGGTGCGCCAGGAATTGGCGACCTGGCCGCGTTCCAGCAGGACGTGTTCGATCGAACGCTGGCTAAGGCAATGGCTCATTGCCAGACCGGCTTGTCCGGCTCCAATAATCAGGGTGGAAATGTCACGCATGGGACTCGCTCCTAGTTTGGGGGAGGAAGGATCAGGCCACCGTCACGAAGACGTTGGTCGGGTTGGTGATGATATCGAAAACAGCGGAGCGCTTCTGAGATTGCGCCACCAGAGCTGCGATATCCTCGTCGCTGGCATCTGCATCAATGTCATAGCGAACGCGAACCGCGCTGAAGCCGTTGCGGACATTGCTGTCGACACCAAGAATGCCGTACAGGTTCATGTCGCCTTCGAGCGTGGCTTTCACTGAGTTGAGCTTAATTCCGCGATTCTCCGCCACCGAAGCGATGCCCGCGGTCAGGCAACCGGCCAGACCAGACAGTACGATTTCGATCGGGGTCGGCGCAACGTCCGTCGCGGCGAACACTTCCGGATGGTCGGAATCGATCGTGAAGGTCTTGCTACGGGCATGCTCTTCCCCGAGGCCGAAAAAGCCATTCATTTCCATGCGTGTGTGCGCGCCATTCTTCCATTCGCTGCTCGCTTTCCAGGTAAACTCGGCGGCCTCTGGCGCGTTTTCCAGCGCTTCGCGAGCACCCAGCAGGGCCTCTACATTGACGCCATTCAATTGCTCATTTGCGGATTGTGTCTGTGTCATAAGTGTCTCCAAAAGTTGAATTCAGACCAAGTGTCGGTGTCGACGGAGACAGGTCTAACCGAGCGCTGATTTCACGCTTGAAGATTGCATGGAGAAATCTTGAAGATTTCTTGGTTTTGCGAACAGGGGCCGCTAAATCCCCGTTTTTATTGAATTAAAAATCTGATTGATTCATCCAGTTGAGACTCTCATCAGAACCTGATCAGCTTTCCTCCGTTAGAAAAGCCCGCATCGCACCTGAGAATTTTCGCCATGCCGGGTCAGATTCCGGCATAATGTGGTTATTGCTTTCAAGAGTCATGAATCGCGCGCCCGGGATTCCGGCGGCGAGCTCTTGCCCGGCGCTCAAGGGAACGCGCAAATCCCCGCGGCAGTGCACCACCAGCGTCGGCGCCTTCACATCTTTAAGGTAGGTGCGCGCATCAACATCTCCGAGTGCATCCAACAAGTTCGCGGCGTTCTCGGCCGAAGTGGTCATGCGTTGCAATTCGTTGAACCAGGATTGATTCTCTGTCGGCGCATCCGGCATGAACAGCGACGTGAACATCTGCCGAAACGCATGATTGTTGCGGCCCCAGCCTGATCGAATGAGGACGCCCATAGCTTCGGTTTCCTCGCGCATGGTTTGGGACTGGGACTTGCGCCATCCGCGCGCATATCCACCTAGCAGAACCAGTTTCGTCACCTTCTCCGGATGGCGCACCGCGAACGCGACACTGACAGCACATCCTTGTGATATGCCGAGCAGTGGGAAGCGTTCGAGACCAGAAGCTTCCACAACGGCTTCGAGATCCTCGACCTGACGCTCGAACGAAAAATCGTCGACCGTCCAGTCCGACAAGCCATTGCCGCGCGCATCATAGCGCAGCATTGTATGGCCTCGTAAGATGTCCAGGAAGACATGACTCCAGACCGGACTTTGCCAGTCATATTCCAGGTGATTGAGCCAATTGGCGGTCTTTATGAGGGGTGGTCCGTCGCCTGCTTTGGTGAACGCGATCTTTGTCCCATCGGCGCTATGGCAGAAGCGAATGTCCTGAAAGACGAAATCTTCGGATTTCGCAGGCTGATCGTCTTTGGGCGCGCCTGAGGTGTCTGCGTCCGACGACCCTTCCACGACTTCACCGACAAACCGGAAGCCGCGCCCATGGACCGTCTTTATGAAGCGTTGCGTCTGGCCGTCATCATCGATCGCCTTGCGCGCCGACTTTATGCGGGTTGAGACAGCGGATTCCGACACAAACCGGCCATCCCAGATCGCCTCGATCAGCTCATCGCGTGTCACGACGCGATCGCGATTTTCGATCAGATGCACTAGCAAACCGAAGACTTGCGGTTCAACCGCGACCAATTCTGACGATTTGCGCAGTTCAAACGCATCAAGAGTCAGTTCGAATTCGTCGAAGGAATAACGCATCTGTCTCTAATATCTGCCTTTTTGGGATAGTTCCAGAAATCTTCAGAACATCTCCAGATCATCTTCAAGCTTCGACTTTCGATTTGCTCCAGTGTTGGGACATCGCCGGTGGCAAGGGTCACCTCACCGATCAACCCATTATGGAGATGAACATGCAAACCATTCGAACAACCCTGTACGCGATGTACCTGATCGCTTTCGTTTCGATCGCATTTGTCGGGCCAAGCGCATACGCCGCCTTCGCCATATGCTGAGCCGTCATCAGATGGACGAGACGGCAACGCATCGCCCGAACAATTTTGACCCCCGCTTTCCATTGACTTGGAAAAAGCGGGGATTTTCCGCTACGCTTGACGACATGATCCACCATTTTGCCGATTTCGAGCTTGATGAGAATTGCCGCGAACTCCGGCAAGCCGGATTGATGATCCCGATCGAGCCGCAAGTTTTTGACCTTTTGAGTCTTCTCATCCGTCATCCGGACCGGGTGATTTCGAAAGACGAGATCATTGAACAAATCTGGGATGGGCGCATCGTCTCTGAATCTGTTGTATCGGGTCGCATCAAGGACGCCCGAAAGGCGCTCGGGGATGATGGTCGTCGACAGGCCTTGATCAAGACGGTCCACGGAGTCGGGTTCCGATTCATTGGCGCGCTCGATTCGGCGGCCAAACAAGACGCTTCGACCGCGCGCGATCCGGATGTCAGTCCGGGATTGGTGATCAATGATCAACACCCGCAAACCTCGCTTATCGTGCTGCCGTTCCGGAGCCTCGATACAGATCCAGACGGACTTATCTTGTGCGATGCCATTCATGATGACCTCACGACTCAACTGGCGCGCATGCCTGGCTATGACGTCATCTCGCGAGGGGCTGCGCTGCATCAACCGCATTCGCCCGATATGCCGGAGGATCTCGGTCGGAATGTCGGTGTCGGATACGTCCTCACCGGATCCGTCAGGCCATCCGGTGACATGATCCGCATTTCCGCCAAGGTGATCGCGAGTCAATCCGGCCTGGTGATCGGCGCGCTTAATTTTGACAGACCGCGCTCAGAATTGCTCGACTTGCAGAACCTTCTGATATTCGAGATCGCTAATGCCCTGGGGGCAGAAATCGATCTGGCTGAAGTCAGGCGCCTCGAACAGGATGCTTCGATAAACCCCGGGGCCTATTTTCATTTCAAGCAATCCCAAATCCTGATGGACCGGCGCGGCTGGAACCGCGCCACCATGTCTCGGGTGATTGGACATTTGGAAACAGCGCGAAAGGTGGATCCGGATTTCGCGCCCGCGATCAGCATGCAGGCGCTGGTGAAAGGGTTGGTCGCGCCATGGGGCCTGCTCGACAAAACGCATGAGGAGGTCAAGCCAGAAGTCATGGATCTGGCGTCGGAAGGCCTGGAGAAAGATCCGCACCGCTCTTCGGTTCTCGGCTGGTCGGGTTGTGCCTTCTGCGATGTCGGCGAGCCAGAAACCGGCAAGCCTCATCTTGAACGTGCCATAGACCTCGACCCCTCGAATGCCCAGGCAAATGCAGCGCTGGCCTGGGCGTATATTCAGCTGGGCGATCCGAATGCGGGATTGCCCCTCATCGACAAGGCCATTCGGATTAGCCCAAACTATCCAGGACACGCGGTCTGGCTATACCTGAAATCTGTAGCCTATGTCAGTCTGAAAGACTTTGAAAACGCCCGGCTGGCGTGTGAGGCATCGATCCGCCTGGATCCGAAACTGGCGCCGCCTTATGCAGCCCTGGCACGGCTTGAACTCAAACACGGCAACCGTGCGCGCGCAAAAGACTATGGCGACCTGGCGAAAACGCTGATCGAAGGATGAGGGGTGAAAACAGATCAAGCTTGCCAATGCGCGTTCACGTCATAGGTTGCGCTTAGCTTTTCAACATGATGACGCCGCGAGGCATCTCAATCACCGAAAGACCAAAGGCTGAAACGAGACCTAATTCATGGCTGTTCCGGTTCGACTCTCTGAATACGCAATGGACGCGGCGCAACAGACGCCATCGGCGCGTATCGAGTCCATGATTTCGTTGGGAGGCTCGAACATTGCTCTGAGAGTGATGATCTATCGTGGCTATATCTCAGACCTTCAGCCATTGGTGATTCTGAACTCGGTTGAATACCCAATGCCTCCATCGGTCGCCTTCTGCGAACAGATGTGGGCGAACGGCTTGCAGGTGATCTTTATCGAACGCCCCGGTTTCGGGTCCTCTGCCGGAATGCCGCGCGCCTTGTTCACTGGTGAGCTGATCGAGAAAGGCGCGACGGCGTCCACGGAAGCGGTATTGATTCAAAAACTGATCGCCCAGCTTGAGCTGAAACCGTTCGTATTGCTCGGAATGGGAAGCGCAAATCCGGTCTGCTATCGTCTGTCTTTGATATCGGGCCGCGTATCTTTCTCTCTGTTTTCGAATGTTGTTTTCAACAAGGACATCCTGGACGTGTTTCGGCCGCGATGGTTACAGCAAATGTTCAGACAAATGGTCCATTCGCAAGCGGGACTGAAAATCGCCACTGCCGGCATCAAATTCAGACTTCGAAGAAAACCATTGGAATTCTATCGGCTCCTGATGCACCAGAGCCCAGGCGACGTGCGCTATGTCAACGACAACCCGGCTGATTTTATCGCGGCGGGACAATTGTTTCAACATATCGATCACGCGACGCTCGACTACGATATGCGCATGTCCCTGAAGCCGGACCTTATTCTGAAGGATGGGCTTTTTGCCGGACGCAACGCCGTCGCATTTTCCGGAACAGAAACGCCCGATCATTGGCGCCTGCAACTCGATTCCGAGGCCGAGCGTCTCGGAATTCCGGTTGCTTATGCCCCGCATGGAGATTTTCTGGCTCCCTATGCTTCAGCAGACTTCCTCCTGTCTCTTGTACAAAAACACGCTGGCCTAAACTTGGCGTCTTCAACCTGAAAACCAATCGATCCGCAGGAATGTAAGATGCCCGAAACCCGGGCCGTAATTGGGGCGCCATAATTTCGAATCTGAAACCAAACTCCCAGCTATGCAATCAGCGCGAGTATGCTAGCGTGACCGCATCGTAATAATCTGAAGGCGGGCGCGATGACACATTTGCGAATATTGATGGGAATACTCCTGGCGGCGGTTCTTGCGACGGCCGCAAACGCCCAAAGCAATGAAGACGAAGAGTCTGCTCCACTCTCGAGTGCGACATTCGAGGCCTTCAGTCTGCGCAATATCGGGCCTGCGTTCATGTCGGGGCGTATCGCCGATATTATCATTGTGCCAGACGATCCCGCAACCTGGTATGTCGCGGTCGGCTCTGGAGGTGTCTGGAAAACTGAAAACGCCGGGACAACATGGACCTCGCTCTTCGATGGGCAAGGTTCCTACTCCATCGGGTCGCTCGGGGCTGACCCCTCTGCCCCGAACAGAATCTGGGTTGGCACAGGTGAGAACCATGGCGGACGCCATAATGGGTTTGGTGACGGGATCTACAAGTCTGATGATGCCGGCGCCACGTGGGAGAAAAAAGGCCTGGACGCGTCTGAACACATCTCCAAAATCATCGTCCACCCGGATGATTCCAATACGGTCTGGGTCGCGTCACAAGGCCCGCTCTGGTCGCCGGGCGGCGAGCGCGGTGTCTTCAAGACCACAGATGGCGGCGACACCTGGACCAATGTTTTGTCGGCCGGCGCGTATACGGGGTCAACCGACCTGATCATCGATCCGCGCAATCCGGACCGCCTATACGCCGCCATGTGGCAGCATCATCGCACCGTCGCAGCTTATGTCGGTGGTGGACCGGAAAGCGGTCTGTGGAAATCTGACGATGGCGGTGACACCTGGACCGAGCTGACCACCGGCTTGCCTGACGGCAATATGGGCAAGATCGGCCTCGCCATATCACCCATGGATCCGGATGTCCTTTATGCGGCGATCGAACTCGATCTGCGCGAAGGCGGCGTCTGGAAGTCGACGGATCGCGGCGCTAGCTGGGAGAAAAAGTCCGACATGGTCAGCGGCGGCACTGGCCCGCACTATTACCAGGAACTCTATGCCAGCCCGCACCATTTTGACCGCATCTATCTGGTCTCCAATACCAGTCAGATCTCTTATGATGGCGGCGCCACCTGGACGGGGCTGAACAATGAATACAAGCATGTCGACGATCACGCGATCGCGTTCCGCCCGGACGATCCGGATTACATTATGTATGGCTCGGATGGCGGATTGTATGAAAGCTATGACCATACCGGCACCTGGCGCTTCATCGACAATTTGCCGGTAACCCAATTCTACAAGGTTGCTGTGGATGATGCCGAGCCCTTCTATTACGTCTATGGCGGCACGCAGGACAATAATTCGCAAGGGGGGCCTTCTCGTACGGACAATGTCCAGGGCATTCGCAATTCGGACTGGTTTGTCACGCTGTGGGGCGATGGCCATCAATCTGCCACTGAACCGGGCAATCCCGACATCATGTATGCCCAATGGCAACAAGGTAATCTGACACGCGTAGACCGGATCACCGGTGAATTCATCTATATCAAGCCGCAACCCGAGCCGGGCGATGCGATCGAGCGTTGGAACTGGGATGCGCCTATTCTGGTCAGTCAGCATGAACCAACGCGGCTCTATTTCGCGTCGCAAAGGGTCTGGCGCTCGGATGATCGCGGAGACAGCTGGACGGCCATATCGGGCGACCTGACTCGCGACCAGAATCGCCTGCAGCTCCCCGTCCAAGGTCGCCAGTGGAGCTGGGAAGCAGGCTGGGACCTATTGGCGATGTCGCAATACAATACGATCACGTCGCTTGGGGAATCTCCCGTCAACCAGGACCTGCTTTATGTCGGCACAGATGATGGATTGATTCAAATCACCGAAGATGGCGGGGCGAATTGGCGGCGGGTGGAAGTCGGACGCTTGCCAGGTGTTCCTGACACCGCGTTCGTGAATGACATTCGCGCCGACCTGTTTGACGAGGACACGGTCTATATCGCGCTCGATAATCACAAGTACGGGGATTACAAACCGTATCTTCTGAAGAGCACCAATCGCGGACGAACCTGGCGCGACATGTCGGGCAATCTGGAGGATCGGCACTTGGTCTGGCGCGTCGTTCAGGACCATGAAAACCCCGACCTGTTATTCACCGCAACAGAGTTCGGCCTCTTCTTCACCCTGGATGGGGGCGAGAAGTGGGTGGAACTGACAGGCGATGCACCAACCATCTCATTCCGGGATGTCACGATACAGCGTCGTGAGGACGATCTGGTGGCAGCCAGTTTCGGGCGCGGTTTCTTTGTCGTCGACGATATCTCACCCTTGCGGACGCTGAGCGAGCAGAGCTTGGAACAAGCCGCCATGCTGTTCCCGGGACGGGATGCGCTCTGGTATATCGAGAAACCGTCACTGGCCTTCTCTGAAGGTGGATCGCAAGGCCACGGCTATTACCGGGCTCCAAATCCCCCTTTTGGCGCAAACTTCACCTATTACTTAAAGGACGATTTTCCCTCCTTGACCGAGCAACGCATAGAGCGTGAGTCCCCTCGGATCGAAGATGGAGAGGACACGCCTTTCCCAAGTTTTGAGACAATCACCGCTGAACTGCAGGAAACCGAGCCCACCATCTGGCTCACCGTCCGCGACTCTGATGGCAATGTCGTGCGTCGCCTGAAAGGACCAACCAAGAAGGGCTTCCACCGTGTGAACTGGAACCTGCGCTATCCGCAGCAAAGCGCCGTGGCGGTCGATGATAGCCTGGAAGAAGAGCCGAGCGGGTTTCTGGTGACGCCGGGCGTCTATACCGTATCCTTGTCTCAACGCGTGCGCGGTCAGACCACTGAACTGGTCGGACCACAGACCTTCACGGTGAAACCATTGCGGGAGGGTGCGCTGCCCCCACAAGCAGACGCGGCAGAATTCTGGGCGGAAGTGGCGGCATTTGACCGGTCCGTAACCGCCGCAAACGTTACGGCCGGAGAGCTCGACGGCAAGATCAGTCTTCTCGCCGTGGCCACTCAGCGGGCAGCAGGCGGGGACCCGGTCAGGCTGGAGAACCGCTGGCAAGCCATCCGCGATGAGGCGAATGCCATCTCTGAACTGGTCAGCGGCAATGCCGCACGGAACGCGATTTCTGAACGCACGCAACCGACCGTGCGCAGTCGCCTCGGTGTCGTCCTGACCGGCATTGGGCGGTCAACCTATGGTCCAACGCAAACGCATCGGGATCAGCTGGCCATCGCCAAGTCCGAGTTTGAGGCGATCCGCCAACGTCTGACCGTGCTGACGGAAACCACCATTCCGGCCTTTGAACGAGAACTCATCGCCGCAGGAGCACCATGGGTGCCGGGCGGACAAATCCCTTAGGATAAAGATCACCGGCGCGTTGATCACTCATGGGCGCCGCTGACCATCTTGTGTGTGAATGATGAAGCTGAATTTGAAGCGCCTCTTGCGCCAAATCCATTACTGGCTGTCACTGGCCGTTGCGGCCCCGGCGGTGATCATGCTCTGCGCCGGGATCTTCCTGATGCTAAAAAAGGAAGTCGCCTGGATCCAGCCGCCGACCGAAACCGGCACCGTCTCTGACCAGATCCCCGAGATTAGTTTTGATGACATGGTAATGGCTGCGCGTGCGCACCCCGAAGCCCAAATCGAGGACTGGACCGATATAGACCGGATCGATCTGCGAGTCGGCAAGGGCATAGCAAAACTGCGCGCAAATTCGGGCTGGGAAGTCCAGGTTGATACGAAGACCGGTGATGTCCTATCCGTCGCCTATCGCCGGTCAGACGTGATTGAACAAATCCATGACGGATCGTTTTTTTCGGAGCCCGTGAAGCTGTATATTTTCCTGCCCACGGGCATCTTGCTCGTGCTGATGTGGGGAACAGGACTGTATCTCTTCCTGCTGCCGAGGCTGCGCCCAAAGCGCAAACGCAAGGTCAGCTAGAGACTGGCTCAGCCACCGGCCTGCTCGCTCTCCCAGATCGGAGGGGTTCCAATCTTCTCGACCAAAAAGTCTATCAATGCGCGCACTTTCGCCGTCAGCACGTTTGACTTTGGATAGATCAACCAGATCGCCGACCCGTCATTGACTTCATAGTCGGGCAAAACTCTCACCAATGTCCCGGCCTTGAGTTCCCGCGCGATGCTCCAGGCCGACCCCATCGCGATACCAACGCCAGACTGCGTCGCGACACGCATGCTGGCGCCATCGTCACAAATAACACGATGGCTGCTCTTGGGTGGCGGGTAGGAGCAACTGCGATGCCCAGCGGCCGTGAGTTCGCGCGGCTTGGCATTCATGAAAACCAGCAATTGGTGCGCGCTCAACGCTTCTGGCGTTTGCGGCGTTCCATGCGCTTCCAGATAAGATGGCGACGCATACAAAACGCGGCGGTCGTCCGCCAAGCGTCGTCCCATCATCGCGCTATCTGCCATCGGCAAGTTGCGCAGAGCGAGATCGAAGCCACCCTCGATCAAGTGAATTTGCGTGTCTGAAAGCTTCAATTCCAGATTGACCTTCGGATAACGATCCAGAAATTCCTTTAGAAACGGCGCGATATAGAGCTGTGCGAACGTACTGGATGCCGCAAATCTCAGCGTGCCGCTAATCTCTGAACGTCCATGCCCCAAAGCCGCGAGGGCGGCATCTTCCTGCGCCAGCATTTCCTTTGCGAAGGGCAGGAACTCGGCGCCCTCCAATGAAAGGGACACTTTCCGGGTCGACCGATGCAGCAAGTCAGCCCCCATATGCTGTTCGAGTTTCGCGAGACGCGCCCCCGCCACGGCCGGAGACAGGCCCAGTTGCCGTCCGGCAGCGCTGATATTCAGCAATTCAGCCGCCAGAACGAAGAGTCGAACGGACTCTGTATCCATGCTTATTATATCCTAAATCTATATTCTGTTTCATATTTTATGTCATTTATATCCATACTTCAACATACTACTTTCTCCAGACAACGAAACAGCGACACACGGTGCCGCGCCCCTGGAGAGAACAGATGCAAGTCTCAGCAAGCGTCAATTATCACGTTCAGAAAGACGAAGCTCAGGCGTTTGAGTTTGATGTCGATGGCATCATCGGCAATCTCGTCTCACCGGAGCTTGTGACAACCGCGATCGACGTAGCGGACTTGCGGGATAAGTCCCGCCCCAATCGATTTGATCAGGACGGCATCGTTTTTGTCGATCAGGCGACTGAGGTTCGGGAATTCACGCACGGCAAGGATTGGGAACATGTCTATGATGCGGAGCTGAAACAGCTCCTCGCATCGCAAATCGGCGCCACGGAGGTGATCGTATTCGATCACACAGTGCGCATTGATGATCCGAATGCCCCGCGCCGCCCTGCCCGCAACGTCCATAATGACTATAATCAGGCGGGTGCTGAACAGCGTCTGGTCGATATTGTCGGCGAAGATCGCGCGCGCACCTTTCACGAGGCAGGCTATGGGTTTGTCAATGTCTGGCGCCCTATTGAGCATAAGATTAAGTCTTCGCCGCTCGGCTTTATTCGCCCGTCCTCCATGATTGCCGAGGACTGGATGGATATTGGATTGATCTACCCGGATCGCTTCGGTCAAATCCTGGGCGTTGCCGCCAACCCGGCGCATGAATGGTTTTTCCTGTCCGGGATGACCCCGGACGAAGCCATCATCTTCAACATCTATGACAATACCGGACGCCCACACCTGGCGCATAGCGCCCTCGATCTACCAGGCGATGCCGACGTCACGGTGCCCCGCAAAAGCATCGAGAGCCGCACGCTCGTCCGGTATTCCTGAGCCCCTGGAAATTCACTTCGAGATCATCTCGAATTCGCAAGAAAGCAGACAGAGCTATGTCGACACAATCCCTTCAACGCGCCCGCACCATTGAGCGCCCCAGCCGAAACGCCATGCTTGAGCGGCACCCATCGGTCAACGCGTTCTGGTCTCAGAACCAGAACGTATTCGAACAGGCCTGGCAGGAATGGGAAACCAATGGCGGCGACGATCATATCACACTGGACCGATCGCTTTATGATCCCCGTTTGCGACACGCCGTCGAACAGGGCTGGGCAAACCCGGCTCAGGAAGACACACTAAGGCAGCTTTGGACGGAGGTTTTTCCGAACGTTTACAAAGCGCAATTCTTTGATCCCGCGCGATTGGCCGATCTGCGCCACTATCTCGACCGGGTTGCAGATGCCGGTATTCCATTGCGCCCGCCCTATGGCATTGCGCTCAATCGCGGCGGCGCCATGCTGGATCAGCGGTCAGAGGGGTATCTTGCGGCGCCCGAATTCCAGAGCTTTTACCGCGACCTGATGAATCATTTCACGCGCCCCATCGCGCGGCTCTTGTTTCCGGATATTTTTGGCTACGACACCCAGACCTTCGGATTTTCCATTCAATGGCAAGCCGGAAAGGACACGACCCTTCGGCCACATACTGATGCGTCTGCGGTCACATTGAACATCAATCTGAACCTGCCCGGCGAAGATTTTTCTGGCTCGGCCGTACGGTTCATGGATCCTGCCGAGCGGAAGGTCGAGAGCCTGACGTTCGAACCCGGAACGGCATTGATCCATCACGGCAACGTCCCGCATGCCTCGGAACCGATCACGGACGGTGAGCGCCATAATTTCGTGCTTTGGCTATACGGCGACCAGGGACAGATTCCGCGTCCCGGCGCGCCGGTCACACCGGCCAGCGCTCAAGATCGCTGGACCATCCCAAATGCGCCTTCTGATAGCATGGCGCCGTTCTGAACCTCAGGCGCCCCACCACACACCTCTTAAAGGATAGATGCCATGACAAAGACCATCCTGATTACCGGTGCCACAGACGGCATCGGCCTTGAAACGGCAAAGATGCTCGCCCCCCTCGGGCACACGCTCCTGCTTCACGGGCGCAACCCTGACAAACTTGCTGCGGCAGCTACTGCCGTGTCCGGCCGCGACGGCGCTGGAACGATAGAGACCTATCGCGCGGATCTGACGGATCTGGCCGAAGTTGTCGCGATTGCAGACAAGATCAAAAGTGCGTACGACTCCCTCGACGTCCTGATCAACAATGCCGGCGTGTTCAAGATGAGCGATCCAGTGACCCGGGATGGATATGATGCCCGTTTCATTGTTAATTTGGTTGCGCCTTATCAACTGACCAAAGCGCTCCTTCCACTGATTGGACCGTCGGGTCGCGTGGTGAACCTGTCATCCGCCGCGCAGGCGCCCGTCAATCTGGAAGCCTTTCTGACCAAACAGATCCTCCCGGATGGCGAGGCTTATGCGCAAAGCAAACTCGCCCTGACGATGTGGTCGGCCGAGATGGCCAATGAACTCGGCGCCAATGGCCCTGTCATAGTGGCCGTGAACCCGGCCTCATTCCTGGCGAGTAAAATGGTCAAGGAAGCCTATGGTCATGACGGTCATGACTTGCGGATCGGCGCGGATATTTTGACCCGTGCAGCATTAAGCGATGAGTTCGCAGATGCCTCCGGCCGTTATTATGACAATGACCGAAAGGCGTTCGCGCAGCCTCACCCGGATGCGCTCGATTTGGCCAAGAACAAGCGCGTTGTTGCCGCGCTTGATCAGCTGATCAAGTAAGCGCCCCCCCCCCCTTTTATCCATCGCGCACGTCCCGAGACGCTCTCGGGTCGACGCCTCCCCTTTACCTTCAAACCCCGTCTCTCCTGAAAGGAAAATACCATGAAATATGAAGGGTTCACCACGTTCAGCGTGGACAAGGCTGACGGCATCCTGACCGTCACATTCGACTTTGGCAGTGTAAACGTCCAGGGCCAGGAAATGCTGGCCGATCTGAACAGTCTCGCTATGCGGCTGGAGCGTGACCGCGACACCAAGGTCGTGATCTTCCAGTCCGCCAATCCAGAAATCTGGGTCTGCCATTATGACACCGAATTGCTGAAAGACATGTCAGACGAAGCCGTGTCGCGCGATGAAGCGCAATTGCTCGACCTGCAAGCCGTTTGCGAACGCATCAGTAAGGTCCCCCAAGCCACGATCGCTAAGCTGGAAGGGTTCGCCCGCGGCGGCGGCCATGAACTGGCGCTCGCCCTCGACATGCGTTTCGCGGCGCGTGGCAAATACAAATTTATGCAAATGGAGGTCGGTATGGGGATCCTGCCTTGTGGAGGCGGTGCCTCCCGCATGGCGCGCCAGACCGGTCTTGGGCGGGCGCTCGAGATTATCCTCAGCGCACGTGACTTCGATGCCGATGAGGCGGAAGCCATGGGCACAATCAACAAGGCGCTCGATCCGGACGAGATCGGGGAATATGTCGACACGCTGGCGAAACGAATCGCCCGGTTCCCGGCGGAGTCGATTAATGCCTGCAAGCAGATGGTCTATGAATCCATCGACAAGCCCATTGATGAAGCACTCAAGGCCGAAGCCTATTGGCTTTATCAGGCGACCAGCAAGACGCCGGCACTGAAACGGTTCACGCTGGCGGACGAGCAAGGTCTGGAACATGATATCGAGAACCAGCGCAACTGGAACGATCTGGTCATGCAGGTCCAGGACATTATCTGAGCTCTAAAGCGTGAATAGTCTGGAAACTCGGTTCCAACAGGAGCCGGGTTTTTTTGTGTTTTCAACACTGTTCCGATGGTCCGTCTAAATAGACCTAGACGACACAGGTTTTGAGAGTCATGTTCTTGCAAAATACCGTTTTCAAACGGAGCACGTATCGGGAGCAGCAGCATGGAATTCGATTTTGACGCGATCGTCGTCGGGTCGGGCTCAACAGGTGGTTGGGCAGCTAAAGAACTGACAGAAAAAGGCCTCAAAACGCTTATGCTGGATCGTGGACACATGATCGAGCATAGCGTCGACTATGATTATGAAGGCACCCCTGCATTTGAAATGCCCTATCGCGGCAATTGGCCTCCAGGACTGCAGGAGAAGTATTACCAGCAATGGGCTGCCAGCCCGTACACTTATAGATATTGGAATAACGATTCTCGCTTCCCTTATATCGATGATCCCGAGAAACCGTTCAGGTGGGCGCGATCGGGCGCCTTTGGCGGCAAGTCCATTGCGTGGGGACGGCAGACCTATCGGTGGAGCGATTTGGATTTCAAAGCCAATGAACGCGATGGACATGGCATCCCGTGGCCCATTGGTTACGCCGACATCGAACCATGGTACAGCTATGTCGAACGCTTCATGGGGATCCAGGGTGAGGCGCGTGGTTTACCGCAACTTCCTGACAGCGAGTTTATCGGGCAAGTTCCTTTGAACTTTGCAGAAGAACACTTCAAACGCGAAGTCGAGGGCAAGCTCGGTCGCGCGATTACGGTCGGCCGCACGATGAACTTGATGGAAGATCGTCCAGACCAGGGGCGCGGACGTTGCCAGTTCAGGGACCAGTGCTGGAAAGGGTGCTCCTATGGCGCGGCACCCTCCACTCAGGCCACAACTTTTCCTGCCGCGCAGAAAACCGGCAATCTGAGCATTCGCACTGACGCGACCGTTTCCGAACTCATCTACGATGCAGACACCCAACGCGTGACGGGTGTTCGCGTCATTGATACGAACACCAAGGAAGAGACCATTTATCGCGCGCGTATTGTGTTCCTGAATGCGTCTTGCTTGAGCACGACCCAGATATTGCTGAATTCAAAGTCAGAAGCGATGCCGCGCGGTCTCGGTAATTCTCACGATATGGTTGGGCGCCATGTCATGGACCACATGTTCGGTATCGGCGCGACGGGAACACTGCCGGGCAATACCCATCTGATGGAGTATGGACGTCGCCCCGCCTCGCTGTACATCCCGCGCTTCCGAAACATCAATCCGGAACCGGATGAAGATGCAGATTTCATCCGCGGCTATAATTACCAGGCGTGGGGCGGTGGACGCAGCGGCCCGCAAGACTATTCAGGCTTCGGCGCCGGGTTGAAGGCACAGCTCCGCGTTCCCGGGTCCTGGCGCTTACCCCTGCATGGCTTTGGCGAAGTTCTGCCCAATCACAGCAACCGCGCCTATCTCGATGAAACGCAGACCGACGACCTCGGCATGCCTCTGATGCGATTTGACGTCGAATGGGGAGAAAACGAACAGAAGATGGCCACGGAAATCGCCAGAGAGGCGGCACGCATGCTGGAAACGGCGGGGTTTGTAGATATTGAAGTCCGCGATGAAATGGGCGCGCCGGGCATTGGCATCCATGAAATGGGGACTGCTCGTATGGGCGATGATCCGACGCTGTCCGTGGTCAATAAATGGAACCAGATGCACATCGCCGACAATGTGTTCATAACTGATGGGGCCTTCATGACCTCATCAGGAACGGTCAATCCGACCATGACCTATATGGCCTTTACGGCGCGAGCCGCGGACCATGCGGTCGAACTATTCCAGTCAGGTCAGATCTAGGAGGACATGTGATGGACCGACGAAAATTTCTCATCGCCATGAATGTGGCCCTTGGCAGCCAGATGATCGCACCGCTGCAACGTGTCTTGGCAGCGCAGGCGCAGATCGATCCTGTCAGTTTCACGGGCGGCGCGGACTTGTTCTCCGATACCGAGCGCGCGGCCGTTGCGGCGCTGAGCGAAATCATCATTCCGACAACCGACACGCCCGGTGCGATCGCAGCCGGGGTGCCGGACTATATCGAGTTCATGCTGAGCGAGTGGTATGACAAGAACGAGCGGCTCCGGTTCCTGATCGGGATCAAACAGGTGGTCGCCTATGCGCAGGTCACGGAGGACTCCCCGTTTGCGGGTCTGCAGGTCGACCAACAGACGGCTATCGTCCAGCGCATGCATGATGGGCAAATGCCGGTCATGCATGATGGCGGGCGCGCCTTCTTCGAACATATCAAACAGCTGACTCTGGCTGGATATTACACGTCCGAAATCGGCATGACGGTCGAGCGGATCTATCTGCCCGTTCCAGGCAGGTTTGATGGCGCCTACCCTTATGCCGAAGCTGGCACCCTGTTCACCTCCTAAAGGAGTATACCATGTTGAACCGACTTTTTCTGTCTTCGTTTCTCGTCATGGGCGTCGGCTGCGTTTCGGCAAAAGCCGATGACAATAATGGCACCACCCCGTTCCTACAGGGCGATGAATGGCGCGTGCATGACTCCACGCGCCCGCTGCCAACGGTCGTCAATCCAGGCACTGGTTCAGCCACCGAATTTGCGGCACCGCCATCTGATGCGATTGTCCTGTTTGATGGCTCCGATGACTTATCTGCCTGGACGCCGCAGGTTGAAGGCGCAGATCTCTGGCCCGTGGTGGATGGCGTCTTGATGACCAATGCGAGCGGCGACAGGGCCGCGGACGGCGTGCAGGTCAGCGGCCTCAAAACCAAGGAATCCTATGGCGATGTCCAGCTGCATCTCGAATTTCGTGTCCCGGTCACGTCAACCGGCGCGACGGGTCAGCAATATGGCAATAGCGGCGTCTACTTCATGGAGAAGTACGAAGTTCAGGTGCTCAATTCCTATGAGAACGAAACCTACGCGGACGGCTCCGCGGCCTCGCTGTACGGGTGGAAACCGCCGCTTGTGAATGCCAGCCGACCGCCGGGGGAATGGCAATCCTATGATATCGTGTTCGAAGCCCCGGAATTCAACGAGGACGGAGCGCTGCTCGCCCCGGCCTATGTGACCATGTTCCACAATGGCGTGCTCGTACACAACCGACAGGAATTGCTCGGGATCACCATCTGGAGAGACGTGGCCACGTATGAAGCGCACGCCGCGAAGCTCCCCTTCGCGCTGCAGCATCATGGCGAGACGGTGCATTATCGAAACATCTGGCTGAGACCTCTGTCATGATGAATCGGCGTCATCTGTTGGCCAGTGTGGCGACGACGGGCGCCTTATCAGCCACGGCTTGCGCCATCGGCTTTAACGGACAGACAGCGGTCGCTCAAAACACAGACGCCAATACTTTCAATATGAAATTTGCACCGCATGACGGCATGTTTCGCCACGCCGCGGGCGATGATATAGTCGATCAAATTCACTTTGCGGCGGATCGGGGATTCACGGCCTGGGAAGACAATGCCATGGCCGGGCGCCCAGTCGAAACCCAGATCCGCATTGGTGAAGCCCTAGCGGCGCGCAACATGGAGATGGGTGTCTATGTGGCGGGCATGCCGGACGGATTCTGGCGTGATCAACCCGTCTTGTCCGGCGATGATCCAACGCATCGAGATGCCTTCCTGACGCTAATCGCTCAACAGGCAGACACCGCAAAGCGAGTGAATGCCAAATGGACCACTGTGGTCCCGGGCTTTGCCGACCCGCGTTTGCCGCGCGGCTTTCAAACGGCGCAGATTATCGACCTGCTGCAACGCGCCTGCGATATTTATGAGCCGCTGGGTCTGACCATGGTTCTGGAACCGCTCAACACAAGACGGGACCATCCCGGCGTGTTCCTGACCTCTGTTTCACAAGCCTATGAAATCTGCACCGCCATTGATCGACCAGAATGCAAAATCCTGTGCGACATCTATCATGAGCAGATTGAGCGCGGAAATCTCATCCCGACCATTGATCGGGCCTGGGACCAAACGGTCTATTATCAGATGGCGGACAATCCAGGGCGGCACGAGCCGGGAACCGGTGAAATCAATTATACCAACGTCTTGCGCCACATTCACAATAAAGGCTTTGATGGCATTGTTGGCATGGAACACAGCAATGCCCAGCCCGGCCGAGCCGGCGAGCTAGCGGTGATTGACGCCTATCGCCGGATCGATCCGGCCTGAGCGCGTTCCATCACGCCTTGCAAGGTCTAGCCTTGTAAAGTCTCAACCAGTTGATCGCGGACCTCGCGTTTCAGGAACTTGCCGCTCGCATTTCGTGGAAATGGCTGGTCGTAGAACCAGACATAACGCGGAATTTTGAACTTGGCCAAACGGCTCGCGCAATGCGCCTTAAGCGCGTCCTCAGTGATCGACTCACCTGGCTTCATAAATATGGCAACGCCCACTTCTTCGCCCAGACGCTCATCAGGCACCCCAAACACACAGCATTCCGCAATCGCGCTATGATGATAAATCGCGGCCTCGACCTCGACGCAATAAATGTTCTCGCCGCCGCGCAGCACCATGTCTTTCTTTCGGTCGACGAGGAAGATGAAGCCATGCTCGTCCATACGGCCAATGTCACCTGTGTGCAGCCAGCCATCGGTGATCGACTCGGCGGTCGCCTCCGGCCGGTTGATATAGCCCTTGATCACCGAGGAGCCGCGCACCCAGAGCTCACCCAGTTCGCCGGTTGGCACTTCATTGCCATCATCATCGACACATTTGACTTCAAAATTGGGCATGGCCGGGCCCGCGGAGTCCGGTTTGTCGACAAAAAAGTCTCCCGCGACAGAGGTGATGATTCCACACACTTCCGTCATGCCATACCCTGTACCCGGACGCGCCGTCTGAACCCGGTCGTCAATGTCGAGCACCTGGTCCGGCGGGACTTGCGCGCCACCGCAGGGAATCGCCAACAGGCTCGACGTGTCCGTCTTTTCGAAATCGGGATGATTGATCAGCTCGCGTCCCATGACCGGAACGCCGCCCGCAGACGTCACGCCTTCCCGCTCGATCAGTCGCAGCGCTTCTCCCGCATCCCAGCGATACATGAGCACGATGGTGCCGCCGACCGCGGTCACGCGATACGCCCCGCAATTATTCGCCGTCACGTGAAACAAAGGCGTCGTGATCAGGGCCACAGGAATTGGCATATTCGCCGGCGGTTCAGCGCCTGTTGCAGCCTGCACGGCCAGCATGGCTGAGGTGGCCGCGTATTGCATATTCAGCAGATTGGCGACACATCCGCGATGGGTCAGCTGCGCACCTTTTGGAAACCCCGTCGTGCCGGATGTATAGAAAATGCAGGCATCGCTGTCCGGATCAACTTCGACGGAGGGCAAGTCTCGATCTACACTGATAATGGCGCTCCAGTCGGTTACGTCTTCGCTCGGATCATCGACGCGCACAGCAATCAGACCGGCAGGTGTTTTGATCTCCGGATTGTCCTGAATACGCGCCAGGCGTTCGGCATCCGCAAAGATGAACTTTGGCTGGGCATCATTGATCCCGTATGCCATTTCCGTTTCCGTCCACCAGGCATTCATACCGACAACGGCAATACCGACGCTTGTACAGGCCCAATAGATCAGCATCCATTCCGGATAATTACGCATTGCTATGGCAACGCGATCCCCAGGCTGGACGCCCTGCTCGAATAGCCAACCGGCGACACTGTCGACAATGCGATGAGAGTCTCGATAGGTGATGCGCTCGTCTTGATACACGATATAGGGTCTGTCGGCGTACTCTGCCGTGGCCAACCAAATCTCGCGAATGCTGTTGGGACGGTTCTTGAAATCCCGAATACGATTGCCAAAAATCTCGGTTTCAATGATCTCGAAATCGCCGCCAGGACCAGTTAATGCCTCTCGGGCGTCTTGCAGTTCTTTATAGTACATTTCCTGCCCTTATACCTCGCCATAAAGGCGTACGACACCGGCACGAGAGGGGAAGACGTCACGTAGAGGTAAGTCGGTTGATTCATCCGCTGGCTTGTAGGCGGTCACGAGTTCATGCGGGCACGAGGGAACACGATGATCCATTGGGTCGACGCCAATCAAGATTGACACCGACGACAATGTGGCCGCTATTCGCAGGATGAGTGTGACATCCTTTTTTTCCGCCAACTATCCCGAAGCCCGCGATAAGTTTTTGAAGTCGTGCGCGGCGCTTGGCCTCCCCGTCGAAAGCCATCTGAATCCAAACGCCAAAGGCGCTTTTGGAGAAGATCTGTTTATGGATGTTGCACGGATCGGCTCCAGAACGACATCAAAGGTCCTTTTCTTGATGAGCGGGACACATGGCGTCGAGGGCTATTGTGGATCTGGCGTACAAATCGGGTTTTTGCAGACGGAATTCTTTGCCCAACTGCCCGAAGACCTGAGCGTGGTCCTGATACATGCCATGAACCCATACGGGTTCTCGCACGATCGCCGGGTCAATGAAGATAATGTCGATCTCAATCGTAATTTCAGAGACTTCTCATCGCAGGGACTGCCACACAGTGATTATTCGAAAATCCATGCTCATATTTTGCCTGAGGATTGGGAAGGTCCGGCGCGGGCCGGGGCGAACAAGCAGCTGGCTCTGTTCATAGAGGAACACGGCATGCGGACGTTTCAAACCGCTGTATCGGGCGGTCAGTATCAGCATGCCGATGGAGTTTTTTATGGCGGCAACCGTCCAACCTGGTCGAACGAGACGTTCCGGCAAGTGGTCCGTGATCATGCCGGTGATGCTGAGACGGTTGGCTTTCTGGATTTCCATACCGGGCTTGGCCCATATGGATATGGCGAACTGATCTCGCTTGGATCGCTCGATCAGAAATCGTTCGCACGCAACTGGTTTGGTGATCAGGTCACAGATCCCGATGCGGGAACATCGAGCTCGGCGCCCGTGGTCGGAACGGTGGGGCATGGTGTGGCAGAGGTTTTGAGCGACGCTCATATCGCCTTCATCGCGCTTGAATATGGCACGCGCGATCTCACGCAGGTTCTGACGGCGCTGCGGGCGGACAACTGGCTCTATCATAAAGGCGATATCTCAAGCGATCTCGGCAAGTCGATCAAGGCGGAGATCCGCGACGCATTTTATCCCGACGAAGAGACCTGGAAAGAGATGATCTGGACCCGCGCCAGCGAAGTCACATCAAAGGCCTTGAAAGGCCTTGGTGACGCCTAACGCGCCCGTTCGAGCGTCCAAACGCCAAAACTCATCTCCACTTTTGCGAATCTCCGGTTACAGTCATGAAAAGTGGCGCCGTCGCGACCAGAAAGAACAGGGAGGGCGTGAACGTGTCCGAAAGTAAGAAGACAGATGCGAAAGGCTATTGGGCGGCGACGATTCGTCTGACCTTGAGTCTGCTTGCCATCTGGTTTGTCGTTTCCTTTGGCGCTGGCATCCTGTTTCGGGATTTCCTGGATCAGTTCGCCATAGGCGGCGCCCCCTTGGGGTTCTGGTTTGCTCAACAGGGGTCAATTTATGTCTTTGTCGCTCTGATCTTCTATTATTGCTTCGCCATGGCCCGGTTGGAGCGAAAATATGATGTGAAGGGCTAAAGCCGATGGATTGGACTCTCTTTTTCGTCTTCACGACCTTTTCGCTCTATATCGGCATCGCAATCTGGGCCCGGGCCGGCTCAACGGATGACTTCTATGTCGCCGGCCACGATGTTCATCCGACCGTCAATGGCATGGCCACGGCTGCCGACTGGATGTCCGCGGCGTCTTTCCTGTCTATGGCCGGACTGATTGCCTTTCTCGGTTATGGCGGCTCGGTCTATCTGATGGGCTGGACTGGCGGCTATGTCCTGCTCGCCGTCCTTCTGGCCCCGTTCCTGCGCGAGTTTGGCAAGTTTACCGTGCCCGACTTTGTTGGCGACCGATACTATTCGGACGTCGCGCGCATCATTGCAGTGATCTGTGCCCTGTTTGTGTCATTCACCTATATTGCCGGGCAGATGAAAGGCGTCGGCGTGGCCTTTTCCGGGTTCCTCGGCGTTGACTTCAATGTCGGGATTATCATCGGCATGGTGATCGTGTTTTTCTATGCCGTGCTGGGCGGCATGAAAGGCGTGACCTATACGCAGGTCGCACAATATTGCGTGCTGATCTTCGCCTATACCGTGCCGGCCATTTTCATGTCGCTGATCATTACCGGCAATGCGATCCCGCAACTCGGCTTTATCAGCAATGCAGCCGGCGAAGACATTTCGATGCTGCAAAAGCTGAATACTGTGGTGACCGATCTCGGCTTTCAGGAATACACCCAGACCGACAAATCGATGTTTGACGTATTCGCAATTACCGGCGCCCTGATGTTCGGCACGGCGGGGCTTCCACATGTGATCATCCGCTTCTTCACGGTGCCAAGCGCCAAGGCGGCACGTCTCTCCGCGGGCTGGGCGCTGGTCTTCATTGCGGCGCTCTATACGACTGCGCCCGCCGTCGCCTCGTTTGCGCGGCTGAATTTCATCGATACCGTGAATGAAAGCACCTATATTGCCGCCGACGAAGATTATGAAAGCCGCGCGGCGGAAATCGAAGCGGCTGGCGGGACGCCAATTCCGGAATGGTATGGCGATTGGGAAGTCACGGGTCTGATCGGGTTTGAAGACAAGAATGGCGATGGCATCGTCCAATTCCGCGGTCCGGACGCACCGGATGGACTGGAAAACGAAGTGGTCCCATTCAGCGCCGACATTCACGTACTGGCCAACCCGCAAATCGCGCAATTGCCGGGCTGGGTGATCGGCCTCGTGGTCGCTGGCGGCCTCGCGGCGGCATTGTCCACAGCGGCGGGCCTACTCATGGTGATTTCTTCGGCGGTTAGTCATGATATTTGCCGCCGCACGCTGTTTACGGACATGGATGACAAGACCGAACTCCGCGTCGCACGCGGGGCGGCAGCGGCTGCGGTCGTGGCGGCGGGTCTGCTCGGCATTTTCTCGGCGCAGCTCGGTTTCGTTGCCCAAGTTGTCGCCTTTGCCTTTGGCCTGGCATCAGCCTCCCTGTTCCCGGTCATTTTCCTCGGAATTTTCTGGAAGCGGATGAATAAGGAAGGCGCGATTGTCGCCATGCTGTTCGGCTTGATCTCGACCTTTTCCTATATCGTCTATTTCAAGTTTGGTGGCGGCACGGCGGATCAATATCTGTTTGGCGTTTCGCCCGAGGGCATCGGCTTTGTCTTCATGTGGGTCTCAGGCGCGCTGGGCATTGTCACAGCACTGGCGACCAGTGCTCCGCCGCAGGATGTCCAGGATATGGTGGAAGACATCCGGGTGCCAGGGACACGCCAGGCGCATGGGCTCGCAGATGCAGGTATGGCGCCCGCCAGCGCATCCGCTGCCGACTGATCCCGCGCCGCTATCGACTGCCGCCATCGACGCGCAGCACAGCGCCCGTGGTATAGGAACTCGCATCGCTGGCGAAATACAGAACCGCGCTGACAATTTCGTTCGGCTCGCCGCCGCGCTGCAGCGCAAATTCCGATTTTGCGGAGGCATTGAAGGCGTCCATATCCCAGGCCTTCGAGATGTCGGTCAGAAACGGCCCCGGCATGATGCAATTGACGCGGACATCAGGCCCGAACGCCCAGGCGAAGGACAAAGTCAGCTTGTTCAACCCCGCCTTGGCAGCGCCATAGGGCTCGGCATGCGGCGTCTTCAGCACCGCGCCCGTGCTCGATACATTGACAATGGCGCCACCGTCCGAAGCCTGCATACGCTCACCGACTAGCGACATCAGACGAAACGGCCCGCGCAGATTGAGTCCGATCACCTTGTCGAACAGCGCTTCGGTAACGTCTGTGAGCTTATCGTATAAAGGCGACATGCCAGCATTGTTGATGAGAATATCGACTTTGCCGAATGCCTCATAGGCTGCTTCCACGAGTGCGTCACAAGCATCCCAGTGACTGACATTACAGGCATAGGCCACGGCGCGTCGGCCTAAGGCGCGCACTTCCGCGGCAACGGCTTCGCAGGCATCGATCTTGCGGCTTACAATCATGATATCCGCGCCACGCGCCGCCAGGGCCAGGCACATTTCTCGCCCCATCCCGCGGCTGCCGCCGGTGACGATTGCGACCTTTCCGGTAAAGTCGAAGAGTTGGTCCAAATTTGCCTCCCGCATTCTTGTCCACGCGACTCCAGCACAAGATACACTGCAATCGCAAGGCATCACTCGACGGGATGCTATGATGAAGCGTGGCTCTTTGCGGGCAAATCAGAGGGCGCCTTTTTACGCCTCGTTTATGTCATTGGTCACGCACATGGACCCGTCAGCGGAAGACAAAGTCGGGTAAGTTTCAAAGCGGTGCGTCACAAGATCGTCATCATCGAGATTCACATACAGCGTCGCCAGAACCTGACGTCCCCCTGCCGTCCAATACATATGGCCATGATTGTTGATCGAGACGTTGATCTGATTGAGTCCCGGCTTGAACAGGGGTGCCGGCAGATGCAGGTGATGGCCGTAAATGCGCTGGATCTTTTCACCATTGATATAAAGATGCGCGTGCCCTTCCGCGATACCCGACTCGGCTTGCAGTGACGGCGCCATCAATTCATCCATAGCCAGCCCCACAGGTGGCACGGTCATCTCATAATTCTCGGTATGAAGCTCCAGGTTCAACCCTGACATCCAGTCGCGCGACACATTAATGCTGAGCGTAGGAACCGGAACCCCGTCGGGAAGCGCAACGGGGAGGTGGGAGTGATCCATATTTGCAGACGATGTCGTCGCCGTTTGAGAGGCGGAGGCATCTTCAATCTCACTCACTGGGTCGACCAATTGAGGTTTGGCGGCGGGATGACAGCCGGCCAGCGCGACTATGACGCAAAGAGCCAAGTAAGGGTGAACATGAAAACGGGACGGCGTCATCATCTGTCTGCCCACTATCACGGCGGCGGGCCGCCAGGACCGCCAGGTCCTGCACCCGCACCACCACAGCTCGCCATGCCATTATCGAGCACTTCGCCGAACAGAGTCGGTCCCAATGTGAATGGAAAGGCCGGTATCAGTTCACCGCCTTCTTCCACCAGCGTGACGTGATAGTGGTAGCCTCGGCCATCATTATTGTCATGGCCATTATGCTCGTCGAGTTGTGCCCCCGTCGCGGCGCGGCCGGAATTGACATAATCCTCATAGTAAAACCCGTCCACGGCAACCAGCGGATTGCCGGACAGGCTAGTGACGTCCGCGCCAATATCCGGACCGGGGGAACTCACCGTGGTGACGCCTTGGGTAACGTCAAACTCATCGACGAGAATGCAGGTACGTTCGCCCGGCGTATTGCATCCACCATCGGCTTCACTGGCACCATAATCGCGCGCATCCCAGGCACTGATCGCGAGCACGCCATCCGCTTCCCAGGGGCCGTAAATCGGATAACCGTCCGCGGCAAAGCCGATAATTGGCGAGTGATCACTGCCATCGTCACCGACCAGATCAGCGAGGCATTGGCTGTAATTGTGCAGGTGATACTCCCCCATCGCCGCATGACCGGCACAAATGTCGAGATCATAGACCTCATTCTTGGCGGCGAGGTTGAAGAACACACCTTCATTATTGTAGCTGAACGTGTCCCCCCAGCCGAACACGGCCGCTCCATTTACGAACAAGCCAATCGTGTTGACCGCGGTCTCGCAGTCTTCTGTCGAGTCGACGGGCGTGACGGGAATGTATTCGGTTCGGGACTGGTTCGTCGGGCAGACCGGGCCAGGCGGCCAGTATCCGAACCCGCCCGTGGTGCTGCAATTCTCGGTATTGCTATTATAGCCAATATCTTGTCCGAACGCGACGATTGAGCCGAGGTTTGCCGTGGTCACACCAGACGAGAAGTCGTTGGTCAGACGGGGTCGGTCATTCAAATCGTCAAGAATGTCCTGAGTGATCTCGACATCAAATTGTGGGATGCCCTGCGTCTGAATCTCGACATAGTCGACGCCATCAATGGTCACTTCGAGCGCGGATTGCACGTCGTAAAGCGCCCCCTGGCTACTGCCATTTGACTCATCAATAATGCCCGACCGTTCCGTCGTATTGATGATCCAGTCTGGAGCATTTGTGAACGCCGACGGATCTCTCACCTCGATCGACACCGTATCGGTGCTCGTGGCGGTGCCATCGGTAACGGAGATTTCGAACACCAAGACTTCCGAAGACGCCACATCCGGCGCTTCAAACGTTGGATCTTCGTCACTCGTACTCGACAGGGTCACCGTCGTGCCTGATGTTTGTGACCAGGTAATGGTCATCGCATCCCCGTCCGCATCGGTCGCAGACCCATCCAGCTGAACCGTGGTGCTTTCCGTCACAGTTTGATCCGTTCCGGCACTCACTGTCGGCGCCGTATTGGAGCTTGCCACCGGCGTCGTCGTGCCGCCACTACTGCCACCACCGCCCCCGCATGCCGCGAGCGCCGCAGAAAGAGCTATTACTGAAACGTGCAATCTCACGACCGCCTCCCTCAATCTGAATGGCCAAAGACTATGCGAGCATGGAAGGATTGAGGGTCGCGCTTTGTATCGGACTGTCGCGGCGCGCTCTTACGGGCTGACAATTGCGACAAAACGCGACAAATTGCGGTTCGTATAACAAAGCGGTCATGTGGCAGAACGCCATTAACAGGAGTGGTCCGGACGTGACAGAGAACCCAACAATCCTCGTCGTTGATGATGAAGACGACATTCGCGAGTCGCTTTGCTCTCACCTGGAGCGATCCAGCTTTCAAACCGAGAGTGCGGCGTCCGCAGTCGAAGCCCGCACGTGGCTGACATCTAACAATGCCGATCTGGTCCTGCTCGATATTATGATGCCCGGCGAAGATGGATTGAGCCTCTGCCGCCATCTTCGCGAAGTGGACAAAACGCCAGTTATCCTGCTCACCGCGCTTACGGAAGACACGGACAAGATTGTCGGCCTGGAGATTGGCGCCGACGACTATGTCACCAAACCCTTCAATCCGCGCGAACTGGTGGCACGCATACGCGCGGTGCTCCGGCGAGCGCCAGACAAAGGCGCGGTAAAAGCGAAGCCGAAACCAAATACCTTTGCCGGCTGGACGCTGAATGAAGAACAATCAGAAATCACACGAACAGATGGATTGGTCGTGACGTTGAGCGCCGGAGAACTTTCGATCCTCAAAGTATTTGTCGAGCATGCCGGTGAAGTGCTGTCGCGCGACGATCTTATGCAACACTCGCGCGGCCGGGACACGCTGGCCTTTGAGCGCACGATCGACAATGTGATTTCCCGCCTGCGCAAGAAGATTGAGACTGACGCCGCCAACCCCAGAATCATAAAGACCGTACGCGGGGGCGGTTACCGCCTGGTGTCTTCCGGCGACACATGAAGCGATTTCTTCCGAAATCCCTGTCAGGACAATTCATCCTGTTACTGGTCGTTTCGCTGGTCGCGTCGCAGATCCTGAACGTCTATCTGTTGATGGGGGAACGTCAGTTTATCGCCCGAACGGCGCATTATGACACGGTGATCAATCGCATGGTCGAAGAAGCCGGGCGCTTGCCCGACTATGACAAAGCGGATCTCCCTCTGGTTCTGGTCGAGAGCGAGGCTCTGCGCGGGGCTATTTTTGTCTCGGAATTGAATCGATCAGACCTGACCGATCGAGGTCGATCTCGGCCTCCACTCGCAGATCTGCTGGCGCGCCGGATGACCGCAGCGGGAATTACCGTCCTGTCGACGGGGGCACGCACGCTCAGCCTGTCCGGAGCCGAGTTGCCCCCACCGCCAATCAATCGTGCGGGTCCACCGCGTGGCAGACCGCCACCCGGCAGGCCGCGCCCGGGCGGGCCACCCCGCCGCGGCGGACCACGTCCCTATCACCCGGCCAGCCCGCCAGATTCCAGCGGACCACCCGGCCCCGGGTTTGAGGAAGTTATTCTGTCTGCCGAATTGGCGCCGGGAGTCTGGATGAATGCGCTGGCGCCTTACTATGCCACCGAGACCATGACCATGCGGGCGATCCTGACGACAGGACTGACTCTGTTCGGCGCAATCCTGGCGGCCATTTTCCTGGCCCGCCAGATCGGCAAGCCGATTCGTGAACTCGGCACCGCTGCCGCAGCCCTTGGGCGTGGCGAGACAATCGCCGCCTTGCCGGAGCGAGGACCGAAGGACATTGAAGCAACCACACGCGCCTTTAATCAGATGCAGCAACAGCTCACGCGGGTCATCGAGGAGCAGCGCGCGACCCTGCGCGCAGTGGGGCATGACCTTCGGACCCCGCTAACCTCACTGCGCATTCGCGCCGAAGCCATTCCGGATGTGCATGGGCGGGACAAGATGATTGCCGGCCTCGAACAATTGGCAGAAATGACGGAAGAGATATTGAGCTGGTCGAAAGACGCTTCCGCTCAGGAAGACTCGGTTCCGGTCGATTTGTCGGCACTCCTGGATAGTCTGGCGCAGGATTATCAAGATCAATCACTGGCCGTGCGCTTTCATCCGCCGCAACAGGACTGTACGCTGAAATGCCGACGGATCGGACTGCGGCGCGCGGTGCGCAATGTGATCGACAATGCCCTCAAATATGCTGGCAATGCAGACATCACGATCCAGGAAACTCCGGATCATATCTGTATTCAAATCATTGATGATGGCCCAGGAATTCCGGAAGCTGATCTAGAACGGGTCATGGCACCCTTCCAACGCCTGGAAGAGTCACGAAACCGGGATACCGGCGGGATGGGACTTGGACTGTCCATCGCGCAGTCCATCATGACAGCCCATGGCGGTGACCTAAAAATCTCCAATACCGAACAGCGGGGCTTGCAAGTCTCCCTTTGCTTACCGCGTTCGTAATCTGTCGAGACACTCTGCGACACAGCGCGGCTATAGTTTCAGCTTGGCTTTGACTAAATTAATCCTGACCCGGGAGGTTGCAGCGTATTCCTCCCCCTCGAAAAAGCTTGCGGCCCGGGTTCAACGCAGTCTTCAAGCACGTTCCCCCAATGTGGCTTGAGCATCAAGGAGAGTGGCCGCTGGCTGCTCTCCTTTTTTATTTCTCACGTTCACGCGACAGATTGCGACAAAGCAAGCGTGGTCATTAGCGCCCGGATGGATAGCTTTTTGGACACCGAGACCCTTCCAGATTCAGGATGTTATATGAAACACGTTCAAACGCTCAGCGCCCTCGCGCTCGCAACACTTCTCATCAGCGCATGCGCGAACGGCCCTGATCGTCGGCCGCCTCGAGATGGCGATCGCGGTGGCGGCCAAAACAGTTTCGAAGGTTACGCCGCCAAGCCGGTGACGCTGCTTTTCGTGAGCATGGATCGGAATAATGATGTCCGGATCAGCGGGGATGAACTCGTCAGCGGCATTGATCGAGAATGGGGTGACCTCATGACGCGACACCCCATCGGCGCTCTCGAATACGCAGAATGGTCAGCTGCAACGCTGGGCTCACCCGATGCGCTCCCATCCTTTATCTCTTTTGATCGCGACCTCGACGGACGCTTGTCGGAACTCGAATTCGGTGATCGCCTGCGCGCCGAATTTGCCGACCTGGACAAGAATTCCGACGGGTTGCTCGACCGGTCCGAACTGATTTTTCGGATCGCGCGACCGACCCGCCAACAGCAAGGCGGACAGCAGGGTCGCGGCGGACAAGAAGGCCGACGCCCTCCGCCGCGCTAACCTCCCGAACCCATAACTTGAAAGGATGGTCCAGTGATTTTGAAACCCCTCTCTGCAAGTGCCGTTACGCTCGCCCTGCTCTCGAGCATGACGGTCATTGCTGCTCAGGAAGATACGTCCGAACAAACCCAGAGATCTGATCGTCGCGGCGAGCGTCCGCCTCCGCCGGATCTCAGCAAAGCGGCCGAACAACTCGGCATTTCAGAAGAAGATCTGCATGCGGCTCTGCGAGCATCTGGCGGTCCTCCGCCGGATCTCGCCAAAGCCGCGGAAACGCTCGGCATTTCGGAAGACGACCTGAAAGCAGCCATGCCCGAGCCACCACACCGAGGCCGGAGGCCCTGAGCAATGCACCCCTTCACATCCATCCTCTGCCTGAGCGCGCTGATGCTCGGTTTGATATCTACCGCGCAGGCGCATTCGGGCGATTACTCGGAACATGTGATTTCGCAAGACGCCCTGACCGAAGCCGCTGTGACCGTGGCCTGCACACTCGAAAACGGACTCGAAACAGAATGCCTTCAAGTCAAACTCAGGCACAAACCAACCGCGCTTGAAATCGGTCCATTTTGCCCCGACTCACTTGAAACAAAAGGTGGGATCTGGAATTGGACAGGCGACCTACCGGGCTTGTATCGGATCGATGCGGCGTTTCTGGAGATGATCGCGGGCCAGGGATATCAAATGTTTGGAGCGGATGGCTCTGTCTTTGTCTCAGACATCTCGAAGGCGGCGCCACAAGAGGCGCACAGCTGCATCCAGGTCAGTGAGGACGAGACCGTTGAAATCACTGCGCTGATCCCCCTGCACCCTGTTTTGGCGGAACGGCCAACATCACTTGGCGTTGTCAGCAAGGTCGGCATTGCCCTGACCGGAACACCGATTTTCTCGGACGCCCCCAGCGTTGCGCATACGGGACACATGCCCGCGCTGGATACGTGCGGCGGCCATGTTGATCCAGGCGGCTGGTATCACTGGCACGCCAATGCAAGCGATATTGAGACCGTGTTCGAGGTGGCGCAGGTTGATGCAACTTGCCAACTACAACAGGACGCCAGTCAGATGTTCGGATATGCGTTCGACGGATATCCGATTTTCGGCAGCCGCGAACTGTCGGGGGCGATGCCTGAAAACCTGGACGATTGCGGCGGACACTTTGGCGAGATGCCGAAAGGCATCGTCGGCTATCATTATCATACAAGCGACTCGTTTCCGAACCTACCGACATGTCTTTCGGGCGTGCCTGCCATCGATAATTTTCGCACCACAGCGCAGGTAGGTATTGGCGCCACCCCACCTCCGGGCACTGAAATCACGCGCCTGAACCCACCTGGCGCCGGGCCCAACGGCGCACGACATCGCGGGCCGCCCGATCTCTCGGATGCCGCTCATCGACTCGGCATTGCCGAACAGGATTTGCGAAATGCACTGCGGAAATCGGGTCGACCGCCCAACCTGACAGATGCCGCTGAGGAATTAGGGATTTCGGAACAGACGCTTTCATCAGCCCTGCCAGAACGTCCCCCCAGGTAGGATGCGCCGGACAAAAAAATGCCCCACATAAATGCGGGGCAGTTCAGTGGAGGACAGGACACACCCGAAACGGTGGGTGCGACCAATCGAAATTCTAGAAGGTGTAGCTACCTCCAAATGTGATCCGGCGGTCGGTCAGACCCTGGAAGCATAGCAGAGCATCTTCGTTGACGCAGAACTGCTTCACTTCGGACTCGGTCAGGTTGACCGCTTCGATACCGATATTCAGGTGCTCGTTCACGTCATAGCTGATGCTTGCGTTCAACTGACCGCGTGCGTCCTGAACCACCGGGAAGCCCCATGGGAAGCTGGACGTCGATCCAAAGTCGGTCGATCGGTACGCGTCGCGCCACGTATAGCGGGCCCGCGCAGAGAGGCCGAACTTTTCATAGTAAAGCGTCACGTTATAGGCATTTTCCGACAGATCGATCAGCGGCTGCTGGAACGTCACATCGGTATTGCCCAGTGCCGCAAACACAGCGCTTGCACGGCTTGTGGCATTGTTCACCGTATCCCCGCCAGAAAATTCCTGGTGGGTGTAATTGGCCACGACACCGAAGCCGGACGCCCAACCGATTTGATCTTCCCAGTCAGAGAGATCGTACTGGAACGCCACCTCAATCCCTTCCTGGGTGGTCTCACCAGGATCATTTACAGTGGTGGAGACAGGCACACAGACCCCGACCCCGCCATCAGGACCAAAGACGTTCACATCGGCGATCGGGTTGAAGATGCCGCCCTGCTCACACGGATCAGTGAGGTCGCGGAAACCAGTGCCCGGATCCTCAAACGGATCGTCCTGCTGGGTCACATGAAGGTCGGTGCGTTTCTTGTTGAAGTAGCCAATGCTGACCACGGCGGATGGCGCAAAATACCATTCAGCAGAGATGTCGAAAGAGTCCACTTGCTCTGGCTCCAGTCCCGGATTGCCGATCTGAACCGGCGGGTTCGGACTGGTGCTGAAGGTACGAGACGTGGACAGGTCGTCGAAATCAGGACGACGGATGTCCGTGCCCCAGCCGAGACGAATGTTGACGTCTTCATGCGGGCTGACAACAAGGTTGAAGCGCGGCAGGAGGAAGTCATAGCTGCCATCGGTCGTCACCGGAGACGCGACCCCGTTCAGGATTGAATTACCGGTCGAGGAAATATCCGTTTCCAAGTAACGAAGACCGGCATTCCCTCGGAACATGCCATGCTCAAAATTGGCTTGTGCATAGAAAGCATGGGTTTCTTCTTCGATATCGAAGAACGCACTTTGGCTCGACGTTGGCGAGTCGATTGATTGGCTTCCGCCATGTGCAGCGATCGCTGCGTTGAGCGTTGCCAAAACACCGTCAGGGTCTGAAGCGACCAATTCGGGATCGATCAACAAGAAGTCAGAGACAAACAAGGTTCGTCCGTCGGCATCGCCGAAATTGTCGGGCCCGGCGACAAGCAAGTCCGCAAACAAATCGCCAGACGGACTGTCAGACAAACTGCGCAGACCAACATTGGAACGGATCTGATCTCGCGTGCTGGCTGTCTTATTGTAGCGGTATCCAAAATCCACGGATGTCAGGAATTCACCGACAAACGCATTGTCCGCGAGATCATAATTGAAGTCCGCGCGGAACGCATCTTCGCTATTGTCTGCGGTATCCTCACCAATATTGACGTCACGCAGGACGACGTTTGCAGGATCCAGAAGTTCCGCGGTCGAGGGACCAAACGGTACATTTTGAGCCACCGCAAATGTCAGACCATCGCTCAGATCATAGATGAAGGGCACGGCATTATCATTGCCGCCACCTGCATCCAGAGGCGCATTCGGGTTGATGAAGTTCAACGTGGTGTTGAAGCTCGGCGTGGTGGAGTCCGATGTCGACGTCGACAGCTCGACCCGGCCGGACCAGTTGCCGTGATTCCAGTCTGCACCCAGGCGATAGATCTCGCTGACGGTCAGACGCGAATTGGTGTCGGACGAGAATCGCAGGTTTGGATCATCATCATCATCGGCAAGATCGACCCCGATCACGCCCGTGAGGGCCGCTTCAATACTGCCAAGCGTTTGCGGGCCATTCTCACCGTTCAGGGTTCCAAAATTCACCAGCTCGAACGAGTCTGGCACGGAAATATTGTTCAGGCTGCTGACGCCCGAGGCCTGAACCCGCGAGCTTTCCTGACGACGCTCCTGGTCATTGTAAACGCCATCGAGGAAGAATGTGACACGATCATTCGGTGCCCACTCCAAAGACCCCGCAAGGTTCAGGGTCTCAAATTCAAAATTATCATAGTCTTGGTTCAGGAACTGAATCGGCAGGAAGTCAAATGACTGTGCGCTCGCGGCACCGCTGTCCGAAGCGATCAGATTATCGCGGTCTGCGCGCGGACGGAACGCTGTGACATCTTGCTCTGAATAGCTGGCACTGATCACCGCGCCAAAGTCACCATTGGCCGTCGACCAGTTATTACCATAGGTGCCGGACAGGCGCGGCGTGATGCCATCCGTTGTCAGGCTGCTGTCTTCGCCTTGAACGCGAATAGAGGCCAAACGACCCGGCAGATCGAGCGGGCGAATGGTGCGAAGATTGATCGTTCCCCCAACAGAACCCTCAATCGTTTTTGCCTCTGGGGCCTTCGTGACTTCGACGGCGGCGATCATAGACGCCGAAACATCTTCGAAGCTAATGCCACCCCGGCCCGAGCCTGAGCCAACAGTGGAGACGCCGTTAATCTCGGTCCGGTTGGAATTTGTCCCGCGGATCTGGACACCGGTACCGACACCCGCGGTTCTTGTGATTTGAACCCCGGTAATATTTTCGAGCACTTCGGCAAGGTTCTGGTCAGGCAGCTTACCAATGTCTTCGGCCTGGATCACTTCCTTCAAATTCGCGGCAGCGCGCTTTTCTTCCAGAGCGCTAGCGAGCGATGAGCGAATGCCCGTAACAACCACCACATCTTGTCGCGCCTCTTCCTCGGCGTCTGCAGCGGCATCATCTTGCGCTGTTGCCGTAAGACTTAGCGGCAGAGCGACGCCAGCCAGCAAAGCGGCGCGTAAATATTTGCGACCGCAATTGCGGGCAGAATCATTCTGAGAATTTCTATGCATACCGAATTCCTCCCTGGGTATGGCAGTTGCCCCGTCTTGTAGCGAGGTCGAGCGAAGCATCTCAGAACCTATCACTTTGTCAACCAATTTGCGGATCAAATTCGCTATAATTGGTAGGACCAATTGATAGAAAAGCTTGAATAGTGCCTTTTTGGTGACACCTCCGCGTGATTGAGCTGAAAAACGGCACTCGCGCACGCCTTCAATTCTCAAATTGGTCAACCAATACTAGGCGCAGTGGAAAACCGACAATTTCTTGGGCAGTTCTCGTCGCTTCGGTGTCGTCGAGGAGGAAGGACTTGCCCCCTAATGAAGCAAGTCCTCATGCCCTTCACCGCCGCTCGGACGAGGGGAAGAGTTGATTCTATCTCTGGACGCGGCCGGATCCATCACCCGACATAAGCTTTTCAACTTCGTCCACGCTGACGCGATTGAAATCGCCCAGAATAGAGTGTTTCAAGCACGACGCCGCCACGGCGAATTCCAGCGACTCTTGCCGGTCCTCATAGGCGTTCAGGCCATAAATCAGCGCCGATGCGAAACTGTCGCCTCCACCGACTCGATCTACGATATGTGTGATCTCATAGCGTCGACTGAGCTTGAATCCATTCTTGTCTCGCAGACATGCGGACCAACCATTATGCGAGGCACTGATGCTCTCGCGAAGCGTGATCGCGATGGTCGACATGCCCGGATACAGGTCCAGCATTTTTTCTGATAAGGCTTCGTACTTGGCTGTGTCCAGGTGTCCTGCTTCGACATCTACATCGACACTGACGCCCAGAGACTTCTGACAGTCTTCTTCATTGGCGATGCCCACGTCGACATATTTTACCAATTCGGTCATCACCTCGGGGGCCGTTTTGCCATACTTCCAGAGCTTGCCACGGAAATTGAAATCGCACGACACGGTCACGCCGAGCGCTTGTGCCTTTTTCACACATTCAATACTGAGATCCGCTGCCGACTGGCTGAGCGCTGGCGTGATCCCGGTAATGTGAAGCCACTTGGCGCCTGCCAGAACCTGATCCCAATCAAAGTCGCCTGGTCCACACTCGCTGATCGCCGAATGCGCGCGGTCGTAAACCACTTTTGACGGGCGTTGATTGGCGCCGGCTTCCAGATAGTAAATCCCGACCCGGTCTCCGCTGCGTCGCACGCGTGTCGTATCAACGCCGAACTTGTTCAGTTCGCGAACCGCGGACAGACCGATATCATTGTCCGGCAGCGCGGAAATGAACCCGGACGAAAACCCGTAATTGCTCAGCGCGACGGCGACGTTCGCTTCGCCTCCGCCAAACGTGGCCTCATAACTTGGCGACTGAAAAAACCGCTCAGTGCCGACGGTTTTCAGGCGCAACATTATTTCACCGAAAGACAGATATTCCGCCATTTGAGTACTCCTAATTGCTTGATCGAATGGTGCGGGCGATCGAAACAGCGTCCTGTGCGAGCTTGGTGAGCGCATCAAAATTGCCCGCTTCGATCTCTTGGTTTGGGGTCAACCAGCTGCCGCCACAGGCGATCACAGATGGCAATTCAAGATAGGATGCCAGATTGGCCGCCGAGACGCCGCCGGTTGGCATAAATTTCATATTTCGAAAGACGGAGCTCAGCGCCTTCAGCATAGGTGGTCCGCCATTCAATGCGGCCGGGAAAAACTTCACCGTTTTAAGGCCGGCATTGACGGCCAGCTGAACCTCGCTGGGCGTGGCGGTTCCGGGAAATATGTCCAGGCCCAAGTGTTGGCATTTTTCGACAACACCAAGATGCAATCCCGGCGAAACGATAAACTCCGCGCCCCGTCGGTGCGCCTCTTCCACTTGCGACGGCGAGAGCACGGTTCCGGCGCCGACATAGACGCCGTCAACCTGGCGGCGGATTGCCTCGACACAGTCCATTGCTGTATCTGTTCGCCAAACCACTTCCAGGGTTGTCAGACCCCCGGCCTTCAGCGCTTCGGCGATCTGGACAGCAGTCTCTGGCGCCTCGGATTGGATCAGAGGAATGACCGGTGTTTGTTCAAGTGCCGTCATAGGATGCAGGTCCTCGTGCAAAGACATGTTGATGATCTGGCGCAGCGGCGCTGAACGGTCTCGTTCCATGCCGTTGGCCGAATGGCGTGTTCTTCTTGTGCGCTGGCAATGGCGGTCCTCGAAGCGGGGCCGCCGACCCGCGACTGGTTACGATTTCAGATCGACAAAATAGTCATAGATCTCGGGCACATTGCCAGCGCCCATGCCCGCATCGACGGCGGCTTGCAGGTTCGTCGACGTGCCCTCAGCAACCAGGGAGCGCGTGCCGAGATCCGACATCATCTGCACGAAATAGCGCAAATCCTTATTGGCATTGTTCATGGAAAATCCGAGGTCGCTGACCCCGTCGACTGAGTAATTCTTGCAAAACTTCATGAACGGCGAGTTGGATGGGCCAGCCGACATAATACTGTACAATTGCGCCCGGTCGACGCCGGCAAGCTCTGCCGCGGCAAAGGCCTGCGACATCGCGGTTACTGTCGTCATGCCCATGAAATTGTTGATCAGCTTGGTCACGTGGCCTGAGCCCAGCTTGCCAAGATAGAAGACATTCTCTCCCTGCTCTTTCAGCACGGGCTCATACTTGTCGAAGGTCGCTTTATCACCTGCCGCCATGATGTTGAGCAATCCGTCTTTCGCATGTGCCGGTGTGCGGCCCAGCGGAGCGTCCAACATCCCGGCGCCCTGCGCGGCAAGATCAGCCCCGATCCGTTGTGTCGATGCAGGAATTGAGGTGCCAAAATCGATCAGAACAGATCCCGGTCGGATGCCGGCGAGAATGCCATCGTCGCCATAAACCAGCTTTTCGACGACTTCAGACGTCGTGACACAAAGCTGAACAATATCGCTCTTCGATGCCAGTTCTCCGGGCGAGCTCATCTCTGTGGCATTGCCGCGTGCGATGACGGAAGCGACGGCGTCTTTATTGAGATCCATCACATTGACCTGGTACCCGCGCTTCTGCAGGTTCTCCACCATATTCCCGCCCATAAGTCCGAGACCAATGAAACCAATGATTGGCTTTGACATATTTGAGGCTCCTAATTCTTTAGAAATTCGATTTTTGAGTTATGCGGCGAGCGCAGGTTTAGGTTTGAGCGGCTCAATACGTCCGCAAAGTAGCCAAACCGCCGCCATCGCGATGACCGCGAGCGCAGCGCCAACAACGAAAGCCGGGGTGTAATTGCCGCCCGTGGTCAGCCACGGGATGAGGTAAGTGGATAGGCCGGCCGCTCCCAGCTTCGCGGCCATACCCGCAAAGCCCGCAAGGGTTCCGACGCTCTTCCCGCCAAAGAAATCACTTGGCAGAGTCTGGACGTTGCCAATCGCCGTCTGGAACCCGAACAGGATGACGGCCATGATCAGGACGGCAACCGTCGGACTTCCCGGATTGGCCATGGCGAGCAGCGCCGGCAACATGATCAAGCAACCCAGTGTAATCGTCAGCTTGCGGGTCGCATTGACCGACCAGCCCGCGCTCAAGCGGTTCTGGGCGAGCAATCCACCAAACCAGGCGCCAATCATCGCGCCGACATATGGCACCCAGCCATAGATCGCGATGCCTTTGACATCCATTTGATAGACTTCAATCAGATAGCTCGGGATCCAGAAGACAAATAGCCACCAGATCGGATCGATCGCCGCCGAAGCGATAATGATGCCCCAGCTTTCCTTGCGTGCAAGAATGCCCCAGGTGCCGGGATTATAACCTTCGTCCGGCGTCCCATCGCCATCGATATCCTGGTTCTGCTGGCCGGAAAGAATGTAGTCTTTCTCTTCCGCCGAAAGCCAACTGTGTGAACTTGGTGGACCTTTCACGATCATCAGCCACGGCACCAGCCAGAGCAGGCCAATCAATCCGATCAGAACAAAGATCATTTGCCAACTCATAAAGACGGCGAGGAAACCAATCAGGGGGATGGAAATGATCCCGCCGATCGCGGCGCCGGAATTGAAGATACCCTGCGCCAAGGCCCGCTCTTTGGTCGGAAACCATTCTGCATTCGCCTTGGTCGCCCCCGGCCAGTTGCCGGCTTCGGCCACCCCGAGCAAGCCGCGAAAGATGCTGAACGAAACGAGGCCACGCGCAAATGCGTGCGCCGCCGTCGCAAGTGACCAGACCCCAATCGACAGGACAAACCCCATTCGGGTCCCGATCCAGTCAAAGATCTTTCCAAAGATTGCTTGTCCGAAGGCGTAGGCCAGAATGAAGACGAGCGACACAGTGCCATAAATGGCCTTGCGCTCATCAAAGGTCATCTCGGGAAACAGTTCTTCAAATGCTGTCGGCCAGAGGACGTTCAGCGATTGCCGATCAATATAGTTGATCACCGTCGCCAGCGCGACGAGACCAACCACCCACCATCGCAAACCTTTCAGTTTCATGGCGTATCCTCCAGACCCAGAAAGTCGCGGCGCGCCGGGCTGAAGATATCAAGCAGAATGCCTTTCTCCAGACAGACGGCACCATGATCCGCACCCGAGGGGACGAAGAAAGATCCGCCCGGTCCCAGCACCTGGGTCTTGCCATCAACCTGGACCTCGAAAAATCCCTCGACGACGTAACTGCCTTGCGAGTGCGGGTGCGCGTGGACTTCGCCAACCGCGCCTTTGTCGAACCAAACTTTGACCAGCATGAGATGGTCGTCATGACCAAGTATGATGCGTTTCAGGCCCGGGCCAACCGTTTCGGCTTCAGATTCCGGACTGTACATGAATAAATCAGAATGAATGAGGACGTCGCTCATCGGGTCTCCTCCCCAGGATCGTCTTGTTGTTGAGAGTCTTGGTGACGCAGTATCTGCAAAGGCTTTCGTGTCAGACCACTTTCCGCCAGGCGGAAGGTCGTGGCGCCGCCTGCAACCGGTGTAATCTTGATGGACGTGATACCGTTCTGTGTTTCGATACTGATATCCGCGATGGAAGAGCCATCGAACACCGTAATCTCTTCGTCTGAATCATAGCGACCATGTCGCTCATAAACGGAGACAAAGTTCGCCGACGTCCCCGAAGCGCGAAGGATCAAAGCCTGCTCATGTCGCAGATTGTGGTTTGGGTCATTTGCGCCTAATTCCGTAACGTAGGCAGTGACGGGCTGATCTGATTTCTGGGTCAGGGTGTAAAACTGATCGCCGAGCAGCCAGGAGACTTCCTGCAAACCGTCAAGCGGCTCTGACTCGCTGCGCTTCCACAAATGTTGGTAGCCATTTGCATCGCCGAAGGGCTCGAGACGATCGACGGCGTGCTGCATTTCGAAACTGGTTTCGATCAACTGCCCCTTGAAGTGAACGGGCAGGTCAAATCTGTGCTCGCCCACGCCAAGGCCGCGCATGATATCGACGACATAGTCTCGACCATTATTCCCGGGCATGAGGGCCACAAGACGCTGCAGACGCACATCTTCATAGGCGGTGTCTATTTCGGCAAACGCGACTTGTATGCCGTCCCGCGTCGCAAACTCGATCACCGTCGGCGCGTGATTCTGACCTTCCCGCCAGTCGCCGTTAAAGTGGCTGGTTTCGTCGACCACCAGAGTATTATGGGCGATAGACTGTTTCGCCCAACTTGTATTTTCCGGCAGGTATCGGCCACCCGCTTTCGGTTCAACATTCAGGAACCGCGCGGCGCCATAATCCGCCACCACTTCATCGCCATTGTCGAAATACAGGAAGCCCAGCTTGTCGAAATGCCCATGCCCCAACCCTTGTGTCGTGGCTTTCATGATCACAGCGGCATCGTCGCCGGCTGGGCCGGAACGGAGGATGGCCAAGCCACCCTCCGCACCTGAGGAGCCGTCTCGCAGAAGCGTTGAGGAGAACGCAAACGGCTCAGACTTGCCTTGCTCAATTGCAGCAAGCAATGCGCCCCCTTCCGGGGTGGGGACGACGCCATTCTGCAGAGCGACAGCGCCTAACAGATCAGGGGATTTGGTCAGATCATAAGCAATTGCCAATCCATATTTCAGCTCAACCGTGTTGAGGCCCTTTTCTCGGATGGCATCATTTATTGGGAAGAATTTTCCGGCATAGCTCTGCTCGACGGTTGATCGGATCGCTTTCAGCAAAACGCCATCACGATACGCAAAAATCTGGCGCTCCGGGTCGTTCTTTTGAATGGCCTGGGCGAACAGCACGAAGGGCATCAGGGCATAGCGCTGATAGTATGGGCCTTCGGCATAATAACCGTCCGGCGAAAACAGAATGTCGAGCTGTTTCAGGAACCCGGCCTCACCCGACTTGTCGAGTCCGAGCAAGGCTTGTTCAACCCGTTCAGGTTGCTGCAAGACATAGCCTGTCATACCGACCGCCGCTGCGGCCCAGGTGCCATGATTGTGAATCCGGTCAAACGTCTCGGGTTGTCCGACAGACAGGAAATCCGCCATCGGATTGATCACATCGCGCTCGATCCGTCCCCGGTCTGCCGCCGTTAGGTCTCCGCGCACTTCCGCATAGCCCTGAATGGCATAGACCAGAAACACACTTTCATTGAGGCTCTGCCAAAAAAGGCGGCCGGGTGTCTGCTCTTTCTGCTGCGGATGCAGTCCGAGATCCGGATAGATTTCAGCATAGTCGAGAAGGATATCGCGAACCGCATCGAGATAGCGCGCATCGTTAAAATATGTATACAGCAAGCCGGCTTCATAAATCGTCTTGCCGTTTTGCTTGTGCTGCTCGTGTGTGTACCCGCCGCCGGCATCGACCGGCAGAGGAACCGGAATACCTACTTTCAGGCGGGCATCAACGCGCGCCGCAAGGTCGCGCATGAGCTGATCGAAAGCGACATTCATTTCGACCTCAGCCGTTTCGGTCTGCACCTCTACAGCATCCGGCACAGCGGCGCAGGCCGTTGGCCCTGTCAGCATGACACTCAAGCAAGCTCCTAGGAACAGTGAGGATCGGATCATTGCCGCAAATCCTCTATGTTCAATGCCGCGAACGCGTTGCCGTCAGCACCTGTATTGCCCTGCACAACGGTTTTCGGCTTGCCGGTCGTGATGACCAACGTGGCTGGCTGAGCCTGAGCAATCTGATTGCCTTCCAACCGCATGTTCTGGACGCCATGCAATAGCGCGAGGGGTGCCGTATCGGCGCCAACGCGCGCGAAGCTGGAACCTGTGATGAAGGCGTGTGGTCCGAAGGTGCTCTCATCGCGGCCCCCTCTATAGATAGAGGTTGCGGACCCGCGCACATCGGTGAATTGGCTGTCGCGAATGATCAGGTATTCAACATTGTAGATCCCGTAATCATCCGTTTCCGAATCAAACTTGAATGCCACGCCCGAGATATTTTGGAACCGGGAATCGCTCACTTCGACCTTGTCAAAGAATGTGCCCTTTGCCGCGGTCACGACCGAGAAACTGCGATTCACAACAAAATCCTCAAACACCATGTCAGACAGTTCGACGACATGATTGCCTGACCCACCCCGCGCGGTTGAGGCGATGAAGCTGTTGCCCACGGCATCCGGTGCCGCGCTGCCATTCACCGTGATGCCCGCCATTTTGAGACCGCCCAATGAGGAGAGCAGGAAGAGGTTGCGGCGCTCGAACAGGATCGTGGCGGTGCCCGCCTCGGCGGCCCGGACCGTCACGGGAATTTGCAGATTGATCGATTTTGCTTCGCGATAGGTGCCGGGCGCCAGAACGATCTCATCTCCAGGCTCGGCTTGCGCCATCGCTTCGGCAATTTGATTGTCGCCCGGCTCAGCCAGGATGGTTTTACCCGTCCCAAAGGGCGATGCGGCGTTCGGCTTGGGATACCATGCCACGCCGGTCTCGTCCCGGGACACCCCGAAATCTCCCGCGGCGCCGACGCTGTCCGGCACCACCGCCCCGGTGTCGAGAATCGCAAAGCCGGATGCGATATCGCTCGGCGGCACGAAATTGGTCACATTGTCGGCGAAGCTGATACCGCTCATATCATCATACAGATTGAACGGGGTCGCATCGCCGCTGCCAAGAACAACATTGTTGCGGAACGTCGAATGGATCGGCACCGCGCTGCGCTCTGTATCAGAGCCCTCGCCCAACTCAATCGTACCGACATTTTCGAAACTGTTGCCTTCGATCACAGCGCCATCGACCTGGTGATAGCGATTGATCGGCGAATTCGGCACACCATTCATCACCACGAGCGCGCCCGAGAAACGTTCGCCATTGAGATTGCGGAACATATTATTGCGGACGGTCTGGCGAGCATTGATGACGCGAACACCGCCCGTATAAGGCGCGCCGTTTCCATCGAACAGATTCTGCTCAACGACCGTATCATTTCCGTGCCGGAGGGTCAGCGTGCCGCGCGACTCATAGAATGTGTTGCCACGATAGGTATTGCTGCCGGACTTGTTGGAAATAATTTCCACTTCGCCGCTGCAGCGGTCGAAATAATTATGCTCCACGCGGGTCCCGGATGTGGTCAGGGAGTAATGACTGGTCCCGATCCGCAAGGTCTCCCCGCCATTTGACCCGAACACTGGACGTGGGCCAAAATAATTGTGGTGGATCCGGTGATTATTGTTCTGGCTATCCTCAGTGTTCAGTCGCACCGTCATGGTCGGACCGCTGTTCAGCTTTCCGGACAGGTGATTGTGGTCAAACTCATTGTTCTGCCCGTACATCACCACCCAGGCATCGCGCTGCGTGCGATCGGGATTGTTGTAATTCTCGATGACAGTCTGCGTGACCCGCGAGTTGAAAGCCAGGGTCTCGCTATCTCTGCGGAAACTGATGACCTCATTCCGCGGTGTGTACCCATCCCGAAAAACCAGTCCGGATACGATCAGATATTTGCCGCCCAGGCGCAGGCTGGACTGGCCGCTCAATACGACTTGACCTGGCTCCTCCGCGATGAGGTAAATTGGGTGATCCGCGGTGCCCTCAGCTTCAAGCACAAGATCAAAATCACGCCAGATGCCATTGGCGAGAACAAGGACATCTCCTGGCTGCGCCAGCTTTTCGGCGAGCTGATATTCTTCCTGCGTCTGCACAATAATTTTGCGGAGTGGCTCGCCTTGCAGAGACTCGACCTCGGCGATTGCGCCGGGCGTCGTGGAGCATGCCGTCAAACCAACCAATGCAACAGAAGCTGCGATCGCCAGTGCCCTCATCTTTTCCTCCCAAGGAGTCCGTTCAGTCGGACTTTGAGCTTACGCTATTCAGACCAATAAATTTGTCAACCACTAATGCATACCAATTGACTCTATATACTAGCGCACAGCCACCCAAACTGTGCCTAATTCGCCACAATACAGGCGTTTTCCCTCTTTGGTATGACCAATAAAGCAATTTTTTGCAGACCTTTTTGTTGACACATGCATCTAGAATGATAGCCGTAGGCCAAGATCTCCGTAACGATCGGAGACAAGAAATGCCTTGAGGGAGGAATTTATGACTAATTTTGACCGCTCGCGGAGAGCTGGGTCGTCACCCTTTCGTTTGTCACGCCTATTGCTGCTGAGCGCTGCTGCGCTGCCGCTATCAAACATGGCAATTGCTCAGGACGAGACCACGCAAACCACGACCGATGCGGAAGATGCACGCGAACTGGACGTGGTTACTGTGACGGGCACCCGCCAGGTGATTCAGGACTCCATCGCCCTGAAGCGCTCAAACACCCAGATCGTTGACGGCCTGTCCGCCGAAGAAATCGGCGACATCCCGGCGCTGTCCATCGGTGAAGCGCTGGAGAACGTCACCGGCGTCGCCTCTCACCGTGAAAATGGCGGCGCGACAGAAGTTTCTATCCGTGGTCTTGGCCCCTATCTGTCATCGACCGTTGTGAACGGCCGTGCAGCCACCAATGGTTCCGGCGACCGTTCCGTCAACTTCTCCCAGTTCCCATCTGAGCTGATCAACAAGCTTGCCGTCTTCAAAACGCAGGATGCCAGCCAGATTGAAGGGGGCGTGGCGGGTCAGATCCAGCTCGAAACGCTTCGCCCGCTCGATTTCGGCAAACAGCGCTTCCAAGCCGAACTGAAGGGCAATTACAATCCAGATCAACAGAACATTGATGACTCACTCGCGGGCGACCTCGGCTATCGCGGCACGATCAGTTATGTCGACCAATTCGAGTTCGATGGCTTGGGCGAACTTGGTCTGTCTGTGGGTTTCCAACGCTCTGACATTTCACAACCCGAGGCCGAGAGCCGTCAGACCGGTCCAACGTCGAACTCGCGTCCCGCCTGTTTGATCACCAACGGTCTGGCCCAATATACCGACCAAACCTTTGGCGGAACCTTTACCGGCTTCTCAAACAATCCTGAGACAGAAGATCGTGGCGACGATGATTGTGATGATTTCAACGATCGTCGGAATGCAGAAAACCTGACAACGCGCGGGTCTGACACCGAAGGGTATGACACTTCGATCGATCCGAACACTGGATTGGCAATCGATGATGGAACACCGTTCGTGTTTGCGCCATCCCAACGCCATTACCGTCAGAATGACACCCGCGATCAGCGCGATGCGTTTTTCGGGCAGCTGCAATGGCAACCAAATAATCGCTGGGATATCAATCTTGACGTCCAATGGTCCGAGCGCAGTCAGGAAGAGCTGCGCACCGACCTGACGTTTAATGGTGGGCGTCGTAATGATACCTCGCTGAACGTCGCCGGCACGGACACAACAACATTCGATACTTTGGTGACGAACGGGAATGGCGGCATTTTGCGCGCAATTACCGACAACTCAATTGAAGTTCAGGGCGGTGACTTTGCTCGCGTCGAAACCTATCTCGGCGGTGGCTTGAATGCAGAATATGAAGTGAATGACAGACTGACGGTCTCAGCCGATTTCGCTCATTCGAACACAGAACGCACCGAGCGCGCCTGGGAGTTCCGAATTCAGTCGGATATCTCACCTGTCATCGAATATGACCTTCGCGGCCGCGACGTTCCTGTTTACCGTCTTTATGACGAAGAATTCGATGTCAATGATCCAACCAATTTCGTTGATCGTTTGCGGGTTCGAATCGACAATGACGTCCTGCGCGAGAATACAATCAACTCTTTGCGCTTCGACGCGGACTACGAAATGGATGGGTTCATTACCAACATCCAAACCGGCATTCGCTACGCTGAACAAGACTATCTGGAGCTACCAGGTGGCGGCGACTCTGGTGATCCGCTCGATATCAATTCCGGCCGATTTTCTTTCGAAATTGAAAATGATGGTGAGCTGACGGTCAATAATCGCGAAGTCATCGATGACTCGGATGACGATCTGTATGACACCGCAGAGTTCGCAACATTGCAGGACGACCTTGTCGGGATCATCGCGGCGACCAATACGGCTTGCTACCAGCCCTTCAGAGAAGGCAACGAATTCCTCGACAATCTGCGCGATGGCGACCTCGTCACCAACATCGATGATGATGGCAATGTGATCAGTTCGACCAATTCATGGGCGACGTTTGATGCCCGCTGTGTTGCCGAAACATCTGCCGGGTCTCTGAACAATCTGCTGACGACCATCAACGCGTTTCTCACCAATCCTGATGCGGAGGAAAACTCATTTCCCGAAGCTTTGAACGCCTTCAATGCGGGCATTCCAGGACTGATCGAGCAAAACACTCGGACGATCGATGTGACGGAAACGACCACAGCGTTCTACATGATGGCCAATTATGCGACCACGTTTAACAATATTCCGGTCTCGGGGAATTTTGGCGCCCGTCTGATTCAGACCGACGTAACCGCGACGGGTTATCGTCCTGACATCACCATCATTGATGAGGATGGCGATCTAACTGCTGCGTTTGGTGACCTTGTCGCCGTCTCAGCCGATCACGACTATACCGAAATCCTGCCGAGCGCGAACGCGATCTTCGAATTGTCCGAAGACAAGATCGTTCGCTTGGGGGTCTTCCGTGCGATGTCCAGGCCTGATCCTGCTGATATGGGATTTGGACGGACCTTCCAGTTTGCTGGCGCCGATGATGACGAAGTTGTTTCGACAATTAATGAGCTAATTACCGGCGTCTCGGGAAATGGTAACCCAGCCTTCGATCCGTTGATGTCCTGGAATTTTGATGCTGGCTTCGAATGGTATCCGAACGACGATACCATCCTGGCAATTGGTGGCTACTATAAGTCCTTCCAAGGTGGCTTTATCAACACGATCCTCGAAGAGACTTACAACATTAACGGACAATCGGTGACCCTGCCGATTTCATTGCAACAGACTAGCGACGATACCAGCGAACTCTTCGGTATCGAACTCACGGCGGCCCACACAATGACATACCTCCCGGGCATCTGGGGCGGTCTTGGTGGCAAGCTAAGCTATAACTATGTCGACTCAGACTTCGAGTTTGAAGACAGCCGTTATGGCGATCAGTTCCAAGTGCAGCTGGACGGATCAATCATTCAGACGAATATCGGCAACATCTCTCCTGGTGGTTTGCCAGGTCTGTCTGAAAACACGCTTTCCGCGCAGGTGTTCTGGGGCATTGGTGATCTGGATCTGCAAGTGAACTACAAGTACCGTGATGAATATTTCCAACCCTTCGTCTCTGACGGGTCTCGCTTGCGCTTTGTCGGTGATGTTGGCGTGTGGGAAGCTCGCGCTTCTTACAACCTAACAGACAATGTTCGTCTGTCGGTTGAAGCTATCAATCTTGGCAGCGCCCCGAAAGAACAGTTCGCCTTCACCAATGACGATCTGTATGAGGTCAATGATTACGGACCTCGCATCTTCTTCGGCGTAAGAGGCCGATTCTAAAGCGTTTTTCCTGACCATCCGGATCTATCTTGAATTGGTAGGACAATTTGGTAAGATTCGGATGGTAAGGAAGATTTAGACGCTAAAATCGGGATGCATTCGAATGGCTGAACAGAGGTTATACCAGAAAGTCGCCAACAAGATTCTGGAGATGATTACATCCGGATCTTACCCGCCAGGGACGCGCCTGCCCGGAGAACGTGAGCTCGCGGATCGCTTTGAAGTCAGCCGTGTTGTGATCCGAGAAGCGGAAATTTCGCTTGAGGCGCTTGGGCATGTGGAAATCAAGGTTGGTTCGGGCGTGTATGTTCGGGAACCAAGCTCCAGCGATTTCGGCCGCTTGCCAGACGTGACCGCATTCGAACTGACACAAACCCGTTTGATCTTCGAATCCGAGTCCGCTGCACTGGCAGCGCAAGTGATCACAGATGAACAAATCTCCGATCTGGAACGCACGGTTGAGCGCATGGCGAATGCGAGCCATGACTCTCCGGACGGCGATGATGCGGATCGGCAGTTTCATATGCTGATCGCAAAGGCGACCGGCAATGCTGCAAACTTTCACATTATGGAAAACCTCTGGCGTATGCGCACGGAGCTTCCCGAAGTGCGCAAAGTCTATTCCGCTGTCTGCGTCGAGGATTCTTCGCACAGGGTGGATGAACACGCGGCCATCCTCGACGCCTTGCGGGACCGCAACCCCGAAGAGGCCCGCCGCGCGATGCGATATCACTTCTCGCGCTTGATCGAAGCACTTCTGGTCGCGTCTGAACAACAAGCCATCGAAGAGGCGCGTCGGCGCTCCAGCGTCAATCGCGAGAAGTATCTCAAGACAGCTCTTGCGGGGTAGTCCCTCCTTATCCTGATAAAACCACCAGATTTTCGATGGGCTGGGTCGATCCGGTGCGAGAATCATCTTTCGAGCTGATCCCGAACAGCCTATGCTGGCCAGGAAGCCAAAGAGACAGGACAAGACCATTACTACTTACGAACCAATGACCAAAGCCGAGGTCATCGCGGCGCAGCGTGCCTGGGCAAAATATGTCACCGAGCAGGATGTCGAAAATCTGCTGGGGCTTTACGATTTCGGCTCTCCGGATGAGCCGCTTCTGTTCAAACCCACTCTGGCCGATGTCATCCGCCTCGACCGCGAGGGCGCCCGCTCTTACTTTGTCGGCGGCAATCCCGACTATCCGCATGATGACGGATTTCTCAAACGCGGCTGGAAGAGCGTCGAGTTCCAGAGTGCCGCAGGACCGATCCTGAAAGCTGGCGGGCTCGGCTACAAGGATATGGGACACTATACATTCGTGGATGGCGACGGAAATGCAACACGCGCCGATTATACATTCGCCTATCACAAGCTGAACGGGCACGTTTTGATCTCGCTGCATCATTCGTCTCTGACCTGGTTTCCGCCGGTCGCCGAGTGATCGCGCACCATTGATACGGGGTCATGGCCGCGCCGTGATCCCGCCCCCATTGTTTATTGACCTTGGCTTTGCGGGCCTCAGCAGATCTGATACGCAGGCGGAGAGTCTGCGATCAACGCAGCGAAGCTGACGCCCTGGACCAGGGGCTGTCACGACAGAGGAAACAACCGATGCGCCTAACCCTATCAGTTTTCATAGCGAGCGCGGCCCTGGCAGCGTGTACACCACCTTCGGACCGCAGCCAGATCACAGTTCCGGAGGCCGACGCCTCTGATGTTCAGGGTCTTGTGTCACTGGAAACGATAGCGACAGGGGCGAACATTGCGGGGGCCAATGGCATCCATTTTGGACCGGACGGCCTGCTCTATATCACATCCGTGATCGGCTCTGATCTGACCGTCATCGATCCAGTCTCCGGCGAAGAGCTGAAGCGCTTCACAGCGGCCGATGGCGTTATCGGTCCAGACGATGTCGCCTTCGCATCGGATGGCTCGGTCTACTGGACCTCCATCCTCACCGGTGAAGTCGCAGGCTTCAATCCGGACGGCGAAAAGGTGATCGCGGCACAAATACCGCCCGGCGCCAACCCGATCACATTTTCAAATGATGATCGTTTATTCGTCTCGCAGTGTTTTCTCGGCACCAACCTGTACGAGCTGGACCGGAATGGCGTCACGCCGCCGCGTCTGATCGCCGATGATCTTGGTCCTGGCTGTGGTTTGAATGGCATGGATTGGGGGCCAGACGACCGGCTATATGGTCCGCGATGGTTTGTTGGCGAGGTCTTGAGCTTTGATGTCGACACCGGCGAAAGACGCGTTGAGGCGACAGGGTTCGTGACGCCGGCCGCGATCAAGTTTGACAGTCAGGGCGTTCTCCACGTCCTGGATACCGCAACCGGTGAACTCGTGCGCGTCGCCGATGGCGCTAGGGAGACAGTGGCGACCTTGACACCGGGCCTGGATAATTTCGCCTTTGATGCGGACGATACGCCCTTTGTCTCAAGCTATGCAGATGGCTTCATCAAACGCATCAATGATGATGGCACCATCACCACACTGCAGCCGGGGGGCATGTCGCATCCGGGTGGCCTGGCCGTTATCGGAGATACCGTCTGGGTCGCGGATGTTCACGCCATTCGCGGCTTTGACCGCAATACGGGCGAAGAAATCATAACGCAAAGAAACGTGGTTGGCGTCGGCGAACTGGGCGGCTCAATCAATCTCTCCGTCGATGGCGATACCCTCATCTTGACCTCTTGGTTCGATGGGGATGCCCGGATCTGGGACCCACAAGCGGAACAGCGACTCGACCATATTCCAGGTCTCGCCGCGCCGGTCGCTGCGGTGCGCTATGCCGGCGGACTCGCGATCGCCGAGCACTTGAAAGGCGCCGTGACATTGTATGGTGCAGATGATCCTGTGGTGCTTGCAAACGACCTTCCAGCGCCGACGGGGCTCTATGTTGCTGGCGATGAACTGTATGTTGGAGACCGCGACCTGGGTCAGATCCGCGTGGTCGCGCGGAATGGGGAAGCGCTTAGCGAACCAGAAATTGTTGCCGACGGCCTCGACGCTCCGGAAGGGTTCGTGGTGGCGGAGAGTGGCATCGTCGTGGTTGAAGCCGCAGCGGCGCGCATTGTTCACCTCGACGGCGATGGAAACCGGCGCGTTCTGGCAGAAATGCCGGCGGGCTCACCTGGCGCGCCAGGCTTGCCGCCGTCTCAAATCTTCAATGGCATTGCGATGGATGATGACGGTAACCTGTTCATCACCGGTGAATCCGCGCGCGTCCTGTATCGGATCAAAGCGCCCTGGTAGCGACCTAGTAGATTGTGATCCGGTGCAATTCACGGCGGTGGCCTTCATAGCCGCCCGTGGCCCTGTGGATGGTGCTGCGATTGTCCCACAGGACCAGCATGTCCGGCTCCCACTCATGCACGTACAGAAACTCTTCCCTGGACTGCCAGTCATTGAGTTTCAGTCCGAGCGAGCGCGCCTCGTCATCGCTTAGAACGGTTCCGTCTTCGGTCCTCTCGAACCCGGCCCAATAGGACAGTCCGCTGAGCAGGCCCTTGCGGCCGGTCTCAGGATGCTCTGGAACCAATGGATGCTTTTCGCGCTTATGGGCGTCCTCGCTGGGTTTGATATCCATACTGCCCATTCGCTCTTTCGTCGCATAAACACCTGTCCCAGGCGCGTAACCGACGGCCGCCGAATGGATTGCTGTAAGGCTGTCACTGGTCTGTTTCAAGTCGTCTGGCATAGACTCATAGGACAGGTGCTGATTGGAAAAATGCGTGTCGCCGCCCATTGGCGGAATGTCGATACTATAAAGCATCGTACCGATCGGAGGCCGCGGCAGGAAACTCCAATCAGAGTGCCAGAATTCGGCAAAGATCGGACTCGTATCATCTGCCTCGCGTCGAACAGCAGCGATATGCTCCCGACCTGGCAGCGGATTGAAAAACGGATCCTCTCCGAATACGCCAAAATACTGCGCGAACCGTTCGAACTGATCATGGTCGAGTTTCTGGCCCGGAAAGGCGAGCACGTGATGTTCGAGCCAGGCTTTGCGAATCTCCGCAATGGTCGCATCACTCAGCGGTTGACTGATATCAATACCGGTAATGCGCGCCCCGCAGCTTTGTCCGCTTGGCGTGACTGTGAGTGTTTCCATGACGTCGGCCATATAAACCTCCCTTGTGTTTTACCCCTCAATGACTGCCGCGACCTGATCTTCCTCTACCACATCGCCTTCAGCCAGACTCACCTCTTTCACCGTGCCCGACGCGGGTGACGTATAGGGCACTTCCATTTTCATCACTTCCAGGATGAAGAGCTCCTGCCCTTCGCTCACCGTATCTCCGGCTTTGACCAGGACTTTCCAGACTGAGCCGCCCGTTTCCAGTTCTATCGTATGGGTCGCCATGTCTTTTTCAAAACCTCGATTATGGAGTGTAAGGGAACGCGCTTGGACCGAGCAGACGGTCCAGGCCAGGTTGTACGCGGTCAATCCAGCGGCACAGCATGGGACGCGTCTCGCGTGGGTCGATGAGTTCATGCACGGCCAATGCCTCGCCGCGCGGGAATGGAGATTGCCGCGCCGCTAATTGTTCTTCCAGCTCGCGCCGTTTGGCATCCGGGTCCTCAGCGGCTGCAATCTCTCGATGGAAGGCGACCGCGACCCCGCCCTCCACTGGCAAGGGACCACTCTCAGCGGACGGCCAGGCCAGTGTATAGGCTTCCGGGCCATAATGCGCGGCCTGAGCGACGCCGAAGCTGCGGCGCACCATGATGGATGCCCAGGGAATATTGGTCAGCGCCGTCGTCAAAACCGTCCGGGCGCCATGTCGGATGGTCGCCTCCTTTTCGGCTTTCGATCCGATCATGAAACCTGGCTCATCAATAAAGGCGATCATGGGCAAATGAAACGTTTCGCAAAGTTTGATGAACCGTTCCGCTTTGCGCGCGCCATCAGCCGTCATGGATCCAGCCAGATGACGGCCATCATTCGCCCAGACGCCCACCGTTTGTCCCCGTATCCTCGCCAGGCCGGTAATCTGGCTGCGGCCATATCCCTTGCCCATTTCGAAGAAGCTGTTCTGATCGACAATCAAATTGACAAGGCGCCGCATATCAAATGCGCGGCGTCGCTCGCGGGGAACGATATCCAGCAAGGCCTCTTCCATCCGATCCGCCGGATCATCGCACGCCGTCACCGGCGCAAGCGACCAGACATTGTCCGGCAGATAGGAGAGAAAGGCGCGGATTTGCGCCAGCGCTGCGCGCTCATCCTCGGCGCCATTATCGACCGTGCCATTGCGCGTATGCACCTGCGCCCCGCCGAGTTCATCCTTGGTCAGCTTCTCGCCCATCGCTCGCTCGACCACCGCAGGTCCCGCAACGAGGATCTGCGCTGTCGATTTGGACATGACGGAGAAGTGGGATGAGACCAATCGCCCTGCCGGCAGCCCTGCCACAGCGCCAAGCGCGGCGCTGGCGACAGGAACGGTGCCGAGCGTCTGTGCCACGGACTTGAAACGTGAAGGCTGGAATACCGGGCCCGGCATGCTCGGACCGCCTGAGCCGCCGACGCTTCCGCCTGCCCCTTCATGCAATCGGACCAAAGGCAGCTTGTATTGCAGCGCCAGGTCTTCCGTATAAACGGACTTGCGCAAACCGGCCGGCGAGGGCGACCCGCCTTTAAGCGTGAAATCCTCCCCGCCCACAATCACCCGGCGGCCTTCAATCTCCGCAAAGCCGAGCACAAAATTTGCAGGGGTGAAATCGATCAACTCGCCATTGCTGCCCCGTTCAGACGCGCCGGCACCTTTTCCAATTTCGTCAAAGCTACCCTTATCGACCAGTTCATCGATCCGCTCACGAATGGTCAGACGACCTTTTTCATGCTGGCGGGCAATGCCGGCTTCACCCCCTTGTTTCAGGGCGAGTTCACGGCGCTGATTGATTTCGTCAACTTCAGGTTTCCAGCTCATAGCTGACACTGTCGCCGCTGCCCGACCGGAAGTCAAAAGTCACTTCGCGGCAGCCTGCTATCACCAAGTCTCTTTGAACGGGCGCAAATCCATCTCGTGGGTCCATGCAGATCGGTGCTGGGTGTGGACGTGCCAGTACGCGTCGGCAATGGCGTCTGGCGAAAGTCCGCCATCCTCGCCAAGCTGGTCAAGATAGTCTCCAAATCGGCTGCGAACCATTTCGCCATCGATCACCCCATCAATGATGAAATGCGCGACATGGACGCCGTCCGGTCCAAACTCCCGGGCAAGCGATTGCGCGAGCATCCGCAAACCGGCTTTCATCGAGGCAAAGTGCGCAAAATTCGGCTTGCCCCGCATCGATCCGGAGGCGCCGGTGAAGAACAGGCTGCCTTTGCTTTGCGCCTTCAAGACCGGGATCGCCCGCTTGGCCGTGAGGAAGGCTCCGAAACACCCAACCCGCCAGAATTGCTCGACCAGGTCGGGTTCGAGCTCCTCAAATGGAATGATGGCATTGTTTCCGGCATTATAGATCACCGCCGCCAGCGCGCCCTTGGTGGCCGCGTGTGCGAACAAGGCGTCCTGGTCGCTGGCAATGGTGACGTCGGTCTGAAAGCCTTCCGCCGAGCCGCCGCCGGCGATAATCTCCGCAGCGACCGCATCAACCTTTTCCTGCGTCCGGCCCGCCGCGATCACATGGTGACCTTCCTTGGCGAACCTGCGCGCAACAGCGCCGCCGACCCCTTGGCTTGCGCCCGCGCCAATCACAATGACCGTATCTGACATGTCGTTTTCCTCTTTGATCGCCGATCATACCGTGCGCGTTCAGGTCAGGATTGGCAATGGTCCACGGAACAGGGCCGTCGCTGCGTACGCCTTAGCCGCGTCGATCAAGCCATCCGTTCAATAGGACCTGCTTTCTCTCATGCTCCATCACAGCCTGCTCCGGTGTCCGGTGCAATAAGCGAACCTGATCGCCGGGGCGCATTTGACCAAGCTGATGCCGGTCGCATCGGGCAATGCTGGCAATACGCGGATAGCCGCCTGTGGTCTGCGCGTCGCACAAAAGCGCAATTGGAATGCCCGAGGGCGGGCACTGAATGGTACCAGGAAAGACAGGCGCGCTCTTCATCATGCCATCGCTGGCCGGAAAGAGCGGATGGCCCTCAAGACTAATCCCCATACGCGTCGCCTGGCGCCCTACCGTAAAAGTGTTTGAAAACAGGGCCTCCCGAATGACGTCGTCCAAAAGCTCAGTTTCAGCAGAAATCGTCGCCCGCAATGCAAACTTGCCGTCAAAAAGTGGGCGAAGCGCATCCGGGGTTTGCCAGGTCTGTCTGACCTGCGCTTGCGCAGTCACGGACAGCACATCCCCAGCCCTAAGGGCCCGGCCTTCATGCCCGCCCAATTGAGCCGGTAAATAAGTCGACGTGGCGCCGAACTGCGCGCGAGCGCGAAAACCGGAATGGATCGCCAAGTACGCCCGCGCGCCATATCGCGCGGGTTTGAGTTTAAGTCTTGCACCGGCTGGGACATGCAGGGTTTCAGATCATAGAAGCCGGCTTGCAAACAACGCTGCAAGGGGGGCCTCGAGTAGGCTATCGGCACTTGGGCATTC
>JBCBBC010000004.1:0-135728 GCA_038532145.1 Pseudomonadota bacterium
GTAATTTCAACGCATTGAACTAGTCCGAACGCATCGTTTGCGACCTCAATAATACGGCTCATCTCATCCGATGAGAGGAGCGAAGGCGTCCCGCCGCCGAGAAAGATGGAGTCGAGCGGTGGATGGTCCGGCAGCCGCGTCCGGTGAGCGCGGATATCATCAATGATGGCGTCCAGAAGCGGCGCGGTGTCGCGATCCTTGGCAGCATAGACGTTGAAGTCGCAATAGGGGCAAATTCGGGCGCAATAGGGCCAGTGGACATAGAGCCCAAAGCCATATTGAGGCCCGACCGCCAGGGTCACAACAAGGCGGCCTTCAGCTTCTCAAACGCGACGGCGCGATGGCTCATGGCATGTTTCAGGGCTGGTTCGAGTTCGGCAAATGTGACCTCATGCCCAACCGGCACAAAGACCGGATCATAGCCAAAGCCCATTTCGCCGCGCGGCGGCCAGGTCAGGGTGCCATGCGCTTCACCGCGAAAGGTGATGTCATGCCCATCGGGCCAGGCGACGGCGAGGCAGGAAACGAATTTGGCGCTGCGGTCTCTGGCGTTTATCGCTTGCAATTCACGCTCGACTTTTTCCATCGCTTTGTAGAAATCGCGCGGTTCACCGGCCCAGATCGCAGTATGCACGCCCGGCATGCCGCCCAGGGCGGTTACTTCCAGGCCGCTATCGTCCGAAAGCGCCGGGGCGCCGGTCGCCTGGGCCGCGGCGCGCGCCTTGATCAGCGCATTGCCTTCAAACGTGAATTCAGTTTCCTCTGGTTCCTCTAGGTCAAGCTCATTTGCGGACACAACCTGGAAGCCCAATGGCTCAAAAAGATCTTTCAGTTCAACCACTTTGCCTTTGTTGTGCGTCGCGGCGACCAGACGACCGGGTTCGAGCTTGCGGGACATAGACTGTGGCTCCGTTCTTGCTTTTTCAACGAATAACCTTATCGTTTAACGGTAAGTTCGTGACTTTCTGCTATGTGACATACGTAGCGAATTGACCAAAGGATGACGGCAACGCATGTCGGAAACACGCAAGAATTCAATGGCGGCGGTTCTGTCAACCGTGGTGACCGTGATTTTCTGGCTCGCCATCGTGCTCGGGGTGTTTTTGTTTATTATTCTGGGGATTGGCCTGCTGGGCAGCCTGAATGGCGGTGAAATTGACCTGCCGCTGGTGGAAGCGCGTGCCGACGATGTTCCAACCGGTCGGATCGTCGCCGCTCTGATCGGCCTGGTCGTATTCGCGCCCGGAATTGCTTATGTCTGCGCGCAATTGCGTCGGATCTTGTCGACTCTGGCTGAAGGCGATCCTTTTTTGCCGGAAAATGCACCCAGGCTGACCCGGATTGCAGTGGCAATTGGTCTAATTGAGGCCATTCGTATGGCATCCGTGCTCATTCTCGCAGCGACTGTGGACCTGGGTGAGGGCTATGTCGCCAGTATCAACATCAATCTCGCAGTCTGGGGGGCGGTGATCGTGCTGCTCATCCTGGCGCAGGTCTTCAAAGAGGGCACCCGCCTTCGCGAAGAAGAGAAAATGACAATTTAGGAGGGCCATACGATGTCTATTCGAGTGACCCTTGATCGGGTTTTGTTGGAAAAAAGAATGTCCCTGACCGAGCTGTCCGAGCGCGTCGGTGTGACCCTGGCCAACCTATCCATTCTGAAAACGGGCAAAGCCAAGGCCGTGCGTTTCTCGACGCTGGAAGCCTTGTGCCGAGAACTGGATTGCCAGCCCGGCGACATCCTCGTGTTCGAGGATGGCCAGTCAAACGAGAAAAGCGAAGCCGCCTAGCTGAGCTGTTCCGCCAGCAAGCCCATGGCGGCCTCTGCAAACAGGTACATATTCTCCTTGCGATCCGTCAGCCCGGTCTCGACCGTGCGCGATACCTCGATCCCGTTACCAGCCAGGCCAGCACAGACATGCCCAGCCGCATCGCCATAGCCATTGCCGCTCGGCCCCGCGGCGCCGGTTTCGCTGAGGCCCCAGTCTGCGCGCATCTTGTCTCGAATAATGCCGGCCATGATCCGTGCATAAGGCTCGGTCGCGGACCGATGGCCTTGCAAATCCTCCTTGCTCAGTCCCATCAAACCCTTGAAGGCCGCCGGCGTGTAAACAATGCCGGCGCCGCGATAGAAACGCGAGGCGCCGGGCACGGTCAGCAAGGCAGCTGAAATCAGACCGCCAGACGAGGATTCCCAGATCGCGACTTTCTCGCCGCGCGACAGGAGCTGAGCACCAATCTCTTCAGCCAAAGGCAGCAAACGGTCCATGCCTTAACCCAGCGCCGCTTTCTGGGCTGCGAACAGTTCGTTGCAGCCTTTCTCCGCCAGCGCCATCATCGTGTCGACTTCGGTGCGGGTCATCGGGCGTTCTTCGCCGGTGCCTTGCAGTTCGATCATGCCGCCATCCGAACTCATCACGACATTCATGTCGGCCTGGCCTGCACTGTCTTCGGGATAGTCGAGGTCCAGCACCGGCACGTCCTTATAGACGCCAACTGAAATCGCGGCGGCCTGTTTCAGGATCGGGTCGCGCGTGATCACGCCTTCATCCTTGAGATAGCGACAGGCCAAAGCCAGGGCGACGAAGCCGCCGGTTATGGACGCTGTGCGGGTGCCGCCATCGGCCTGGATGACGTCGCAATCAATTGTGATCTGGTTCTCACCGAGCGCTTCCAGATCAACGACTGAGCGCAAGCTGCGCCCGATCAGGCGCTGGATTTCCTGGGTTCGGCCAGACTGTTTGCCAACGGCGGCTTCGCGGCGGCCGCGTGTATGGGTGGCGCGGGGCAGCATGCCGTATTCGCCGGTGACCCAGCCACTTCCGGTGCCGCGCATCCAGCCTGGCACCTTGTCGGTCCAGCTGGCTGTACAAAGCACATGCGTGTGCCCGAACTTGGCGAGGCAGGAGCCTTCTGCATAGCGCGTGACGCCGGTTTCCAGGACCACGTCGCGGAGCTGGTCTGCCGTCCGGCCCGAGGGGCGCGCGAAATCTGTCATGTCTTAAAGTCTTTCATAGCTTGAGCTGCACGGCGCAAATTGCGGGTTTTGCCACTTGTGTCTAGGCTCACACCTGAAACCAAGGGGACACGCGTGGACGTACAGGACATGAAAGCCCGCGCGGAACGCTCCAAACGGCCGCGGCGCAGCTTTGGCTACGAAGTCGCACGGGTCCTATTCTATGGCCTGTATCGGTTGCTGGGATGGCGGGTGCTGGGCGAGGCACCACCGGATCAGAAAATGGTCATCATCGCCGCGCCGCACGAAACCAATTGGGACCTGACGCAAATGCTCGGCATTGCTTTTTACTATCGCATTCCGGTGCGGTGGATGGGTAAGAAGAGCCTGGGCGAAGGCCCGTTCGGATGGTTGATGCGCTGGTGGGGGCTGTTGCCGGTTGATCGCAATGGGTCCGGCAATCTGGTTGAGCAAGTGGTCGCGGCCTATGATGAAAGCGATGAAATGGCTCTGGTAATCGCGCCTGAGGGTACGCGGGCTGACGTCAAAGCCTGGAAGACCGGGTTCTATAACATCGCGGCGGCGGCGAAGGTGCCGGTGGCGCTCGGCTTCATCGACTATGCCAACAAGTTTGGCGGCCTGGATGGGACGCTGGTGCCAAGCGGCGATTATGAAGCGGATATGGAGACGGTGGCGACCTTCTATGCGCAGCGTGTGTCGCGGTTCAATCACCCGCTGACCGGGGAGAGCCTGGAAGGGCATAACCACCCGGAATAAGATCGAAGGCTCAGCGCGCCTGTTTTGAGATGGGCCCGCGCTCAACATCCGGCATGCCGGCGACTGAAGGTCGGACGCGTGCGGACATATTGCGGGCCGTAACCTCTTCCCCACATTCCGGGCAGGTCAGTTGCGGCAGGATATCGTGGCCGCATGTTTTGTGCTGTCGAATGATCGGTACGCCCGCGGCATCAGCATAATACGTGTCGCCCCAGTTCAGGATCGTCGTGATGACGGGGTACAGGTCGTGCCCCTTTTGGGTCAGCCGGTATTCAAACCGGGCCGGATTATCCTGATATTGCTGGCGCACCAAAACCTCATGGCGCTCCAGAAGCTGTAGCCGACTGGCCAGCGTGGTGCGTGACATTTTCAGTCTTTTCTTGAAGTCCTCGAACCGTCGCACGCCCAGAAACACATCACTGAGGATAAGCAGCGTCCAGCGATCGCCAAGGACGGCGCTCGACCGCGCGACAGAGCACTGCATCTGTCCGATTTCATCCCACTTCATCTGTATCTCGCTCCCGATTGGCTGGCGTTTAATCGACCCGTAAAACAAATTCTCGACTCCGTCCAGTTTTTGGACTAACTTGTTGGCAGATGGAGGAAACCGATGCCAGCACCTGTCCCATTCGATCCCGAAGACGTCGCCGCCGCAAAAAGGAAACCCCGGGCAGCCAAGCCCGGCATCGTGACCCGGAAAACGATTTGCCAGACCTGCGACATTGCCTGCAGCGTCGTGTCAGAGGTCAAGAATGGCCGCGTGGTGAAAGTTCGGTCCTCGGACAATCCCCTGTTCCGCGATCATATCTGTATGAAAGGGATCGTGGCGCCCAAGGGCTATGCCAATCCGAATCGGATCACCCGGCCGCTCAAGCGGGTCGGTGCGCGCGGCTCAGGAAATTGGGAAGAAGTATCCTGGGACGAAGCCATGTCCGATATTGGTGTCCGCCTGAAAGCGATCATTGCCGAGCATGGGCCCGAGGCATGGGCGGTCTCCACCAGCCAATGGAATACCGGTACCGATCACGGTCTGGGACGCCGGATCATGAATCATATCGGGTCGCCCAACTGGATCAGTGGCGTCGCGCTGTGCGCCGGAAACACGGCTGCGGTCAACCGATTTACCTATGGCTGGTTCCCGCTCGGCGATTTTGGCAGCACCAATTGCATTGTCCTGATGGGGCATAATCCGCGCCGGCACAGCTGGACGCCAATTTATAGCGCAGTGCGCAAGGCCCAGGCGCGGGGCGCCAAACTGATCGTCATGGATCCACGCAAGAGTTCAAATGCCGAACGCGCTGATATCTGGTTGCCCTTGAAGGCGGGCAGCGACACCGCGATGATGTTTGGCTGGCTGAAAGTGATCTTTGACGAAGAGCTCTATGACAAGGACTTCGTCGAGACCTGGACCGTGGGCTTCGATGAGCTGAAAGCCCGCGTCGATGAATTCCCGCTGGACCGGGTTGCCGAGCTGACCGGGTGTGACCCGGACATGATCGTAGCCGCGGCGCGCATGTATGCGACCTCGGGGCCTGCGACCATCCCGTGGACGCCGATCACCGACATGCAGAGAAATTCGACATCCGGCATTCGCCTGCAGAGCATTTTGCGGGCGGTCTGCGGTTACATTGACGTGCCTGGCGGCGAACTGCTCCAGGGCTTCCATCCCGACATCATTCCAGAGTCGGAGATCGAGATGCATCACGTCCTGAGCGAAGCGCAAAAGATGAAACAGCTTGGCAATCAGGACCACCCGGCCTTCACCTATCGCGGTCAGGCCGCCTTTCGTGAGCCTATGAAACGGGTCTGGGGCTACGATTATCCAAACCAGGTAACCGGCTGTTATATGGCCAATCCTTCGGCCACGTTCCGGGCCATGGCGGGCAAGGGTCCGTATCCGGTCAAGGCCTTCTTTTTCCTCGGCAACAATCCGATGATGAGCTATGCCAATATGCCAATGATCATCGATGGCATGATGAATCAGCACCTGATCGTCGCGCATGAGCATTTCATGACCCCGTCGGCCCAGTTGGCAGATTATGTCCTGCCGGGCGATAGCTGGCTGGAGCGGCCCTGGCTGTCTGACGGCTTTGGCTGGATGTCGACCTATCGTCCATCCGAACAGGCTATGGAGCCACCCGGTGAAGCCAAGAGCACATTCGAATTCTGGAAGCATATCGCAGCCGCGCTGGACCGCGCCGACCTGGTGCCATGGGAAAATCTCGAGGCATTTTATGATTATCGCCTCGCCGCGACGGGTCAGACCTTCCGACAATTATCGACCGAAACAGATGTTTATCTGACCGTACCAAAGTACCGAAAGTATGAGACGACCGGATTCGCAACCCCAAGCGGAAAAGTCGAACTGAAATCCTCTGTGCTCGAATCGCTTGGTTTCGATCCGCTGCCCTATTTCCGGGAGGACCCGCCCGAGGATCCGGACTATCCACTGAAATTGTTCACCGGCGTACGTGAGGACGGGTTCTTCCAGACCGGGCATCGCCACATTTCGGAAATGCGCGAGCGCCATCCTGAGCCAGTCGCCTTTGTCAGCCCGGGCACGGCGAAACGGTTCAATCTGAAAGAAGATGAATGGGTCGCTGTTGAAAATGAACTCGGCAGCATCTCCATCATGATCTCGATCCGTGACACTATGCCGGACGGACTGGTTCGTGTGCCGCATGGCTGGTGGAAGCCTGAAATGCCGCAAGGTATTGAAGGGCTTTCCGGTGCGCGAAAATATGCCGATGCGCAACTGTGCCGGGATGATGCGGACTATCTCGATCGCGAACAGGGCATTCCGCATCTCAAGGGCGTGCCCTGCCGCATCCGGAAGCTTGTGGAGACGACACCGGCAAGAGCGGATGAAAGCGCGCTTGAGGTGGCGAGATGAGTGTGACTGACAAGCAGCGCAAAAAGGAAAACCGCGGCGCCGCCTTGCAGACCTGGATCGCCAGACGCTCTTCGCGAAACCGGACCCTCATCGACCGCATCTGCCGGCGCCTGATCGAGAAGGCGGTTGCGACCGATCCAGAGCGCGATTTCATGCGCGACCCGTTGATCGATAATGATCCAGGTTTCGATCCGGATGAGCTGGACCGGTTTCAGCGCGGGGAATCTGTTTAGAGGACATCCGACCGCCACCTTATTTGTCGAGATGGAATCCTGTTGTGAAAGACGATGATCCTTCGCGATCTTCGCATTACGAGTCGCCGCAGCAGATCTACACTTCCCGATTGAATCCCCTGCCTTCGCACACTATTCCTTTGGCATGAGCTCAGACACGTCCATCATGCAGGCGCTGAACCAGCGGTCGCGGGATATCTTTCGGCAAATCGTTGAAACCTATCTCGAAACCGGGGAGCCGGTGGGCTCGCGCACGCTCTCTAAAGCGGGGATTGAGCTGTCGGCCGCCTCAATCCGCAATGTGATGTCGGATTTGACCGAGCTCGGCCTGCTCAACGCGCCACATGTCTCCGCCGGACGCATGCCGACGCATGCGGGCTTGCGGCTCTTCGTCGACGGATTTCTCGAAATGGGCGATCCGGGTCAGGATGACCGGGCTGCGATTGAAGGGCGTCTCAATAGCGCGGGCCGCGATCTGAGCGGTGTGCTAAAGGAAGCGTCCTCTTTGCTGTCCGGTCTGGCAGGTGGCGCCGGGCTGGTCTCGTCCCCAACCCAGGATGCGGCGGTCCGGCATGTCGAATTCGTGCCCCTTTCAACGGGCGAGGCCTTGTGCGTGCTGGTGAAAGAGCAAGGCGATGTCGAAAACCGTCTGGTCAAGATTCCGGCGGGTTTGCCGCAAACGGTATTGATCGAAGCCGGCAATTATCTCGCCGCGCGGATGAAAGGGCGGACGCTGCATGAAGCCGCCGTGGATGTCCGCGCCGAAATTGCGACCCGTCAAGCGCAGCTGGATGCGGCCGCCGCGGATCTGGTCCAGCGCGGTCTGGCGGAATGGAGTGGTGCCGCGCCGGGGGAAGAACGCCGTCTGATCATTCAGGGCCGGGCCAATCTGCTGGAGGATGCCTCGGCCGCCGAGGATATGGAACGTGTGCGGCAGCTTTTCGACGTTCTGGAACGCCAGCAGGGCCTTCTGGAAGTGCTTGATTCCACACGCGATGCGGATGGCGTGCGCCTGTTTATCGGCTCGGAAAACAGTCTTTTTCCGCTTTCGGGTTCAAGCGTGATTGTGGCACCCTATATGAACGCCGAACGTCAGGTGATTGGCGCGCTCGGTGTGATTGGACCGACAAGGTTAAATTATGCGCGTGTGATTCCAATGGTTGACTATACCGCACGGATGGTTGGAGAGGTGCTTGGAAAGCGCCGCCAAGAATGAGTGAGTGAAGTATGAGTGACGAAACAGTCAAAGACGACAACGCGCCAGAGCTCGGTCAGGATGCGACCCAGGCTGAGCTGAAAGCGGCTGCGGATGAAATTCTGAAAGCGGCCAAGGCCGCCGAGCCAGCGCCTGAAGCCGAATCAGAGGATGCGTCCGCGGATGTTGCGGACGAGCCCATTGAGCTCACCGTCGAACAGCAAATACTGGCGCTTGAGGTCGAGAAGCAGGAGCTGCGCGACCAGATGCTGCGCGCCATGGCGGAGATGGAAAATCTGCGCAAACGCGCCGAGCGGGAAAAGAGCGATGCCCGCGTCTATGCGATCGAAAAATTTGCGCGGGATCTGCTGAGCGTCTCAGACAATATGGCCCGGGCGCTGGAGGCGTTGCCGGAAGCGGAGCGCGAGGCGCTGACCGAAGGCGGCAAGGGCCTGCTTGGCGGGATCGAGATGACGCAGAAGGAATTGCACACCGTGCTAACGCGTCACGGCGTCTCGGCGATTGATGCCGAGCCGGGTGCGGCGTTTGATCCGAATTTGCATCAGGCCGTGGCGAATATTCCGTCAGAGCATCCGAATGGCACCATTGCCAGTCTGTTCCAGGCGGGCTGGCGCATCGGCGATCGCACGCTGCGGGCGGCCATGGTTGCGGTGAGCGCGGGCGAGGCGAATTAGGGCGGATATTTCGATACACCGCTCATCCCGGACTTGATCCGGGATCTTGTGCCGCGAGTCCCGACCAGGATTGCCTGAGATCCCCGCCTGCGCGGGGATGAGCGAAACGTGGCTAGCCACCAATCCGCCAGGCCGTCACGGATCCCGGCTGCCAGTTCGGCACAATGATCAAATCGCCGACGCGCGTCAGATCATTCTGATAGACCTCATATTCGCGCATATCATGGATCTCAGTCGTCATGCCCTCAGGCGTGACATGCCAGATCTGACCCGGCCAGCTTGAGACCAGATAGCTGCCATCGTCCAGAACCGCGATGCCGTCGGCATTGTCCATGCCGGTGGCGATCTCGGTCAAGTCGCGGGCGCCCATGGTCTCGAACAGGCTGCCAGAGTCCATCGTTGCGATTAGCAGGCGGTCGCCATCCGGGGTCAGGCCATTGACGCCGCCCAGGCGATCATCGGCGAGCCATTCCTTGTAGCCATTCACATCAATCTGGAAGATCCGCGCCGAGCCGGAATCGCTCAAATAAACGCCGCCCTGCCAAACCGTGATGTCATTCAGGAAGCCAGCGCCTTCGACGGGATAGCTGTTCTCGATTTCCGCTGAAGCAATATCGATGACATGATACTGATCGTAATCTGAGACAAAGAGTTTGCCATCGCGCACCGCCATGCCTTTCGGCGCGTTGAGGCCTTCGATCCATTTTTCTTCCAGGATGGTGCCATCAAGGGCGAGGCGTGAAATCCAGCCTTCGCCATCCTTGGCGTCGCCTTCGCCAACCACGTTAGAGATATACAAAGTTTCACCCTCAATCGCGACGCCTTCAGGCGCGGACAGGCCGGACGCGATCCAGACCTGTTCCAGCGTCGGGAGCGTAATGTCAGCTGTGACGGGGCCCGGATCCTCCGTCGCAGCCGTATCTGCTACAGGCGGATCGGTGTCGGGATTTGCCGGATCAGATGCCGATTCCGAAGGGGCACAGGCAAAAAGGGCGAAACAGGAGAAAAGCAGGATAGGGCGCATCAGGGACCTCGCAGTGTTTGTTACAGCTGTAGCTCAATCATGACCGGCCTGACCAGCAATAATTCAATCACAGCAATCCCATTTCGCCCCTTGAAGATGTCCTGACGTTTCCCACATGCGTGATGAACCGAGCGTGACCGGACTGAATATCGGGCTTCACCTTCGGACATCTTTGTGTATAGAGCCGCAGGTTGCTGGTGCTGCATAGCAGGCCGACTCAAGGCAAAAGGCGGCGGCTTAGGAGAAGAGAAATACAATGGGTAAGATTATTGGAATCGACCTCGGCACGACCAATAGCTGCGTCGCTGTCATGGATGGCGGAGACGCCAAAGTTATCGAAAATTCAGAAGGCGCCCGGACCACCCCGTCTGTTGTCGCTTTCACCGAAGGCGGCGAGCGCCTGATTGGGATGCCCGCGCGCCGTCAGGCTGTGACGAACCCCGATTTTACATTTTACGCGATTAAGCGCCTGATCGGACGTACGTTTGACGACCCGACCGCGCAAAAAGACAAAGAGCTGAGCCCGTTTGAAATCGTCAAAGGTCCAAATGGCGATGCCTGGGTCAAAGGCCGCGACAAGGATTACGCGCCGCAGGAAGTTTCTGCTTTCATTCTGACCAAGATGAAAGAAACGGCAGAGGCCTATCTCGGCACCGAAGTCACGCAAGCCGTGATTACCGTACCGGCCTACTTTAACGACGCACAGCGCCAGGCGACCAAGGATGCGGGCAAGATTGCCGGCCTCGAAGTCCTTCGCATCATCAACGAGCCAACCGCAGCCGCGCTGGCTTATGGCCTCGAAAAAGATACCAACAAGATCATCGCGGTTTACGACCTCGGTGGCGGTACGTTTGACGTCTCTCTGCTTGAGATTGGTGATGGCGTGTTTGAAGTTCTGTCGACCAATGGGGATACGTTCCTTGGTGGTGAAGACTTTGACTTGCGCATTGTCGATTTCCTCGCGGACGAGTTCAAGAAAGAGCAGGGCATTGACCTGAAAGCCGACAAGCTGGCGCTGCAGCGTCTGAAAGAAGAAGCTGAGAAAGCCAAGAAAGAGCTGTCCTCCGCCTCCTCTTACGAAGTGAACCTGCCCTTCATCACGGCAGATGCGACTGGTCCGAAGCACCTGAACATCAAACTGTCGCGCGCCAAGCTGGAAAGCCTGGTCGGTGACTTGATCAAGCGGACCATTGATCCGTGCAAGAAAGCTCTGAGTGATGCAGGCAAGAACGCTTCCGAGATCGATGATGTCGTTCTCGTCGGCGGTATGACCCGCATGCCGGCGGTCCAGGAAGCGGTGAAAGGCTTCTTCGGCAAGGAGCCGCACAAGGGCGTGAACCCGGACGAAGTCGTGGCGCTTGGCGCGGCGATCCAGGGCGGTGTTCTGCAAGGCGACGTTAAAGACGTGGTCCTGCTCGACGTGACGCCTCTGTCGCTCGGCATTGAAACGCTTGGCGGCGTGTTCACCCGCCTGATCGATCGCAACACGACGATTCCAACCAAGAAGAGCCAGACTTTCTCAACCGCGGAAGACAATCAGCCGGCTGTGACCATCCGGGTTTTCCAGGGTGAGCGTGAAATGGCGGTCGACAATAAGAATTTGGGCCAGTTCAATCTGGAAGATATTCCACCGGCCCCGCGCGGCGTGCCGCAAATCGAGGTGACCTTTGACATTGATGCGAACGGCATTGTCTCCGTTGGCGCCAAGGACAAGGCGACCGGCAAAGAGCAGCAAATCACCATCCAGGCGGATGGCGGCCTCAACGATGCCGACATTGATGCGATGATGAAAGATGCCGAAGCCAACGCGGAAGAAGACAAGAAGCGCCGCGACCTGGTCGAAGCCAAGAATAATGCGGAAAGCCTCGCGCATCAGACCGAGAAGCAGCTCGAAGAGCATGGCGACAAAGTCGGCGAAGATGTGAAGAAGGAAATCGAGGACGCAGCCGCGGCTTTGAAAACCGCCGCCGAAGGCGATGATGCGGCCGACATTCAGGAGAAGCATCAGGCCCTGATGACTGCAGCCATGAAGCTCGGCGAAGCCATTTATGGCGCGCAGCAAGCTGAGGCCGCCGAGACGGATGCGGCTGCTGATGCGGCGGCTGAAGAGGATGGCGAAGACGTGGTCGATGCCGACTTTGAAGAAGTCGACGACGAGAACCGTCAGAGCGCTTAAAGCGCACCTCGCAAACTCAAAAGGCCCGCTCCGTTTGGGGCGGGCTTTTTCGTATCCGCCCTTCCATGCGTTGCCGCGAGGCTTGATTTCGGCGAATGGCTCCGTACACGATGAGGCGTGGCCCAGATTACGTCGCTATATGTCCATAAGGTGCTGGCACAAGCCAGCGAAGGCGTTGAGACGCGCGACCTGCTTGAGGATTTAGGGCTTGCGCCGGATGATCCCGTAGACGCTGCAAGGATGGTCTCTTCGGACGAGTATTATCAATTCTTCGCCGCCCTTTCCGAGCGCGATCCTGCAGGTCTCGGGCTGGCGCTCCGGATCGGGGCATCGATGCGATGCGATGATTATGGTGCGTTTGGCCTCGCCTGGAAATCAGCGCCGGACTTACGCGGCTCCTATACCCGTTCGGAGCGCTATGGCCGGGTCCTGGGCAGCGCTGAGCGATACACGCTGGAGCGATCCGGCGATGAATCTTATTTCAATCTCGAGAAAGCCGGCGATGGCAGCCTTGGCATGCAGCTGTCGAACGAAGCCAGTCTGTCCGCCGTCCTGACCATCAGTCAGGAAGTCAGCGCCCAGTCCTTCGCGCCGCTGGCCGTCTATTTCAAACATGCCGCCCGCGGCGATCTTGATGTCTTCACTGATCATTTTGGATGCCCTGTACACTTTGGTGCTGATCGCGACGCTTTGAAGATCGAGACGGCCACGCTCGATGTGTCCAATCGGTTGGGCGATGAAAGCATTGCCAGCTTCTTTGATCGCCATCTCGAGCAGGAATTGGCCAGCCTGCCGGACGAGGACGAACTGGAACACAAGGTGCGGCGCGCCGTGTCGGAAAAACTCAGTGAAGGCGTGCCAACTCTAACGGAAATTGCGACTGCCCTCGGCATGGGCGCGCGTACTTTGCAGCGGCGGCTGTCGGACAAGGACCAGTCCTTTCAGGGCTTGGTGGATCTTGCCCGGCGGGAACTGGCGCAACAGCTCTTGCTTGAAACCGATTACAGTCTCGCCGAAATCGCTTTCCTGACCGGCTTTTCCGAGCAAAGCGGCTTTACCCGCGCCTTCAAGCGTTGGTCCGGTCAAACGCCGCGGTCTTATCGACTGGCGGTCGATTGACCGGCGACCCCGTAATTGTCGTGATCTGACAAAACTCTGTCGTGCCGGAGCAAGAACCGGCGCCCTGATTTCTGTACCCATTGGCGCGCACCAAGAAAGAAAGGAGTGTACCAATGAACTTGTTCCTCAAAAAGAAACCGCTGACTCTGGTCCTTGGCGGCACTGGCAAAACCGGTCGCCGCGTGGTCGAGCGGCTGAAGGCGGGCGGCCATGCTGTCCGGATTGGATCCCGGTCCGCCGTCCCGTCCTTTGACTGGGATCATGAGGCGAGCTGGGGGGCCTGTCTTAAAGGCGTCACGGCCGCCTACATCACCTATTCGCCGGACCTTGCCATGCCTGGCGCTACGGATGCCATTCAGGCCTTCGTCAACAAAGCCAAACGGGCCGGCGTCAAGCGCCTGGTCATCCTGTCGGGGCGCGGTGAGCCCGAAGCCCAAGCCTGTGAAAAGATTGTGCAGGAGAGCGGCCTCGAATGGACCGTGGTCCGGGCGAGCTGGTTTCATCAGAATTTCTCGGAAGCAGCCTTTCTCGACATGGTCCTGGCCGGGACGATCACGCTGCCGGCAGGCGATCAGCTCGAGCCTTTTGTCGATGCTGACGATATTGCCGATGTGGCATTCGCGTCCCTGACCCAGGATGTCCACCATGGACAAATCTACGAAGTGACGGGCCCAAGACTGATGACCCTGTCAGATGTCGCATCAGACCTGTCGGCTGCACTGGGCCGACCGGTGAGCTATGTGTCTGTGCCGCATGAGGCCTTTGTCGCCGGCATTGCTGACTCCGGTGCACCGAAAGAAGTGGTCTGGATGCTCGACTATCTGTTCTCCACCGTGCTCGATGGACGCAATGCGCATCTCACCGATGGCGTTCAGCGAGCGCTAGGCCGTCCGCCGAAAGACTTTGCGCAATTTGCTCGTGAGGTCGCGGCGACCGGGGTCTGGAGGGCGGTCGCATGAGACGTCGATTGACCCCAATATTTCTCCTCTTGGCCGGCGGTCTGGCAGGCTTGATCGGGGCTGGCATCCTGCTCGTCCCGCGCGCCTTCTTCGCGACCAATCACATCACGCTGGAAGCGGACCCGAACCTGATGTCGGAAATTCGCGCCCCGGGCGGATTGCTCCTGGCGGCTGCCCTGGCCATGGTCGCGGGCGGCTTTAATCGAAAGCTGGCGCAACCTGGTCTGATCACCGCCGTCTTTGTCTTCGGCATGTATGGCATCGCGCGTCTGTTCAGTCTGGTCGTGGATGGCGTTCCGTCGGCCTCTCTGGTCGGCGCACTGATCCTTGAAGCGGTGCTCGCCTTTGTCGCGCTCGCTTTATTGGAGCGCAGCCAAAAACAGAGCGCAGATTGAGGCATCGCCTCGATCAATCCAAACCAAAAAGGAGCTCGATATGACACATGAAATCCTGATCTATATCTGCCTGTTTCTGGGACTGTCCGCGGCCTTGGTGGGCGGGGTGTTCCAATCCTTCTCAGACTTCGTCATGGCCGGATTGATCCGGTCAGCGCCCCGAAGCGGCATCGAGTCGATGCAGGGGCTGAACCGGACCGTGTTTCGGTCGATCTTCATCGCGACCTTTCTGGCGCTGGTGCCGATCAGTCTCGGCTTTGCAATCTATGCCTGGATGGTCCTGGGTGGCATGCCGCAACGCCTGATCATCCTCGCAGCAATCCTCTATCTGCCTCTGGTCTTTCTGGTCACAGCTTTCGGCAATGTGCCGATGAATGAGAAGCTGGACAAGATGGATCCGACCAGCGCGGCGGCGGCCGATTACTGGTTGACCTATGGCCGGGTCTGGACGCGCTGGAACACGATCCGAACGGTTGGTTCGATCGCAGCAGCGGGTTGTTATCTGCTGGCTTCTGTCCAGATCGGCTAGCCTGAGCCCCCACGCGAAAGCGGTTATGGCGATCTGGTCATAGCCGCTTTTCCAACTGGGCGTGCTGGTAGACGATAGATGTGGGTGTAGCCATTCGCTCGCCTCCTTATTCGGGTTTCCGCGCGCTGATGATATGGTAGCCATATTGACCACGATGAAGCCCCATCAGGATGCCATAGACTGGCGCAATGAAGTGGCCCATTTGAATGCGCCGATCAGATTTGGACCGGAAGATCGATTTAAAGAAGTACTTTATCGATACCCACGGCACATAAGACACACTAAGCGCAACCCTCCAGGAGGCCTCTTGCACGCGAATGTCTTCAAAACCGAGCTGTTCAAGCGCATCTACGAATTCATCGCGCCCTGCAAAATCCTGTAGCGCCCATCCCCTACAGACTCTGCGATAGAAATAGTTGAATAAGCGCGTGCGCTTTCGTCCTTTGGTAAAACCATCCGCCACCACCAGACGTGCACCTGGGGCGAGAATGCGATAGGCTTCGGTCAGAAACCCAAGTTTGTCTTTGCCTTTATCATAACAACTACTTTCAATGGCATACGCACCATCGCAAGCGCCCTCTGGCAAGTCGAGATCGCAATAGTCGGAAAGTTGACAGTTTAAGCGTCCATCATATTTGCTTTCGGTGGTAAGCTGCTTTGCGATCTCAATTTGCCAAGGAACGATTGTGGCGGCGGTCACTTTCAACCTTGGAAAATGCTCAATTGCAAAACGCGCGGTTGTTCCGACGCCACAACCAAGGTCGCCCAATGTGTTTTCCCGCGCATAATCGAGGTCGAGTCTTTCGATCACTTGCCGGTTCATTTCATCAAGCATCTGCTCGCGATTGAACGGATTGAGACCCCATCGATAATAGCCGAAATGCATATTGAATCTTCGACTCCATGGCTCATAGTCCATGCCCGTTTCGGAATAATATTCAATGATGCCTTTCTGATAGGTCGAAAGTGCAGTGGATTTGTCAGGTTTGACGGGGTCAGCCGCGGGTTTGATCATCACCGTTCTCCTGTCCCGCAAGAGATGTTTGCCCTGTCTTTCGATAAGAATGTGCTAATTCGCCGCGCGACTCGTTCGACGGAGGGGCCAACGTGCACCCGCGTCTAGGCTTTCCAGGCTTAAGCTGCGTTGGCCGCTGCCCCGATCAGCCGCGCGGTCGTCTCATCGCGGTGCTTTTTCAGATACCGCATAAAGGGCGTGCCGCCTGTGCCGACATCCGTATCATTGCCGGACGCGGCGCGGTTCTGTTTATTGATATAACTGGCCGCATATTCGAGATGCCGCGTGCGGAAATCCGCCATGGACTGGATGATGCCATTATAGGCTTCGGTCAGGCCATGATTTCGGGCCGCCTCGACAAAGCCGCGCAGCTGGCTGGCCGCTCTGGTATCTTCAATGAAGCGCCGATGCGCCGGCGGGCGATAGATGTGCAATTGATCGAGATACTCACGCAGGGGATCTGAGGCATGGCCGACGCCCATCAAGGCGTCCATTGCCGGGACGATTGAGGATTGCGATCCGGTCTGGCCGCGAAAGGCCTGCGCCTCTGAGCCATAGCGGTCGACGCCTTCATAGATCAGACCATTGGGCAGCGCCGGATTGTCTTTCCAGCCATGAATATAGGGCCGGACACGTTCGAAATAGATATAAGGATCACAACGCTCTGGCATGCGATCAAAAATAGCATTGATCTGGTTCCAAGTGGCGCCGACCGCTTCGAGATGCGTGCGTGTGGTGTTGATGTCGCCCGCTGCACTGGCGTCGACAATCGCGCCAAACCGAGCGAGCGCGGCGCCTGCGGCCGCTTCGATCGCGACATGGATCAGCACGAACCAGTTCTCATCCTGACCATTCAGGAAATTCTGAATCATGAAGATATTGTCGAGGTCGATCGGATCGTCCTTGTCGATCAAAGCCCAATTATCGAGGACATAGCCGGAATAGGGCATTAAAGGCTGTTGCCCGAGATGATCTGCCAACGCGACCATGGGGATGGCGAGCTTGCGCGGCAGGATGTCCGGCGCCTTAGGCGCGCCCCAGACATAGGCCTGCACCATGAAGGAATAATGCACCATACACATGCGGGCCTCGGCGTCCGTCATGTCCGCGAGGGGCAAGTCTGTCTCCGGCAATCGCGCGCACAGCAATTCGCGGACGCGTCCGGTCGGCAACAGTTCGGGTAAGCGCAACGCAATCTCAGCCACCTTGGCCAGATCACCGCTCAGAATGACTTCATCGGCATTGTGTTGACAGAGAAAGCCACGTTCTGGGGACATGTCATAATCGGCGAGAGTCAGCATATTTTCCTCCAAACTCATTGTCTTGCAATTATGAGTGAAAATAGGCGCAATTACTCACTTAATACGTTAGGAAAGATATGTTCTCTGCAATTTATGACGAACATAGACATTATATCGCAGAATATATTGCGTGAGCTGGAATCAGATGGACGGATCAGCAATATCGACCTTGCGGCGCGTGTGGGTCTGTCGCCTTCAGCCTGTTTGCGGCGGGTGCAAGAGCTGGAGCGGACCGGGCTCGTCAAAGGCTATCGCGCTATCCTTGACCGAGAAAAACTGGGCATCGGCATCACGGCTTTCGTCATGGTCGGCCTATCCGCGCATCTGTCGAAGGATGCCCGCGCCTTCGAACGCGCCATGACCACCGCGCCGCAAGTCCGCGAGTGCCACAACATTACCGGTGCGGTCGAATATATGTTACGCGTCGAGGTAGCAGACCTGCCCGCGTACAAAGACTTTCATGCCAATATCCTTGGCGTATTGCCGCAAGTGGCGTCGATCACGTCACATATTTCGCTCGGCTCGCCGAAAGACTTACGTGCCTAGACCGCGCCTTCCTGCGCCCGGGCAGAAACTTTCTCGTACATATCATCACCCCAGGATGCGACTTTGCCATTGAAGAGAAACTCTGGCGGCACGACTTCGGGGCCTTTGCCGGGTGGCAGAGGCGGCGTGAAATAGCCGAGCGCGTAAGACCCCATCGCATAGCCGAGCATGGCTTGCAGTTCAGGGTCAAAGTCCTTGGCGATCTCCGGTGGGCAAGAAAGATATTGATTCTCTTCCTGGCGCAGCCAGCCCAGCGCATAGGTGATGTTCAGGCCGATCCGCTCCTGATCCGAAACATTGGCGCCGCCGCTATGGACGACCGAACCGGAATAGACGAGCACAGACCCCGCTTTCATTTCGGCATACTCAACCTCATCGCGGCTCGGATGGCGTTCCGGATCCCAGTTGTTCGAGCCCGGGATGACATTGGTCGCGCCATTCTCCTTGGTGAAATCTGTGATCGCCCAGATCGTGTTGAATTGCGGTTCCAGGTCTGGCAGCAAATAGCCGCCCCAGGCCAGGCGATCGCGGTGTAGCGGCTGGACGGGTTGGCCAGGTTGAATGCGGATGAACTGGGTCAGATGCAGCTGGATGGTTTCGCAATAGGGTTTCAGAAACTGTTTCGCGCCGCCCACGATGGTGGGGTTCATCACCACATCGCGGCAGGTGGGTGACCGCGCCACCAGCGCGCCAGTGCGGGTCGTCTTGCGGCCGGTAAAGTCATCGCGGCCGGTTTCTGTCGCGTCGATATAAGGCATGCACTCGGCCTTCATCTGGGTGAGGGCGGCGGCATCCAGCACGCCTTCGACGACACAAGCGCCATCCGATTTCAGCGCTTCGACCAGAGCTTCGGGTTCTGCGTCCGCTGGCAGGTATTTGAGTGGCATGATGGTCTCCCTTAAGTCGTTATCGTTCTGGGTTGGAATGCGGTAATGATCGGCGAAATGAGCTCATTCAGCAAGGCGCGCTGGCGGTCTGCGGGCCATAGATCGGGCTCCAGGGTGACGCGCGTGCCAATGCCATCAACCGCAGAGATGATCGCCGCTGCGGCAAGCTGCGGGTCAGGATGCGTGCCGGCCAAGTTCTCGGCCACGGCGGTTTCGATCTCGGCATAATACTGGCGGTGAATCTGCGCCAAAGCGGGGGCATGCGGGGCGCGGCCCCAATAGGCCAGCCAGACAATCCACTCCTTGCGCTTCTCGGCATTGATCGGCAGCGCGTCGGCAATGTCATTTGCGGTCGGCGGTCGGTCGGGGGTTCCGATCTGGATGAACAGGCGCGTGCAGACTTCTTCCAGCGCGGCGGCAAGCACCGCGTCCTTATCTGCGAAATAGTGTGCGATGGAGCCGGTCGTAACGCCGGCTGTGCGGGCAATGTCGGTCAGTTTCACCCCGCTCAACCCATTTGCGGCGATGGCATCGACCGCTGCAGAAGCAATGGCGCGCCGTCGTTCTTCATGATCAACTATTTTTGGCATAACGGTGATAATAAATAAAAATCCGCGCCTGTCAATGTTGGCAGGGGTTGAGGATGCGAGATATAAAATGAACATGTTCTTAAAATGAAATGTGTGCTATAAAGATGACGATGACAGGAGAGAAACATGCCAGGACCCATCACGGACAAGCCGCCCATCGTTGACCGGGACTTTGCCGAAAAGTTCATGAAAGCGGTGGACCGACCGCTCGATTATGGCGTCTATTTTCTGATCAATGATTGGTGGGAAGTGGCCACGCCGGAATCAATCGATGCCTATATGCATGAATTCTACGCCATACCGGGTGCCGATAAGTTCCTGGAAGAGCGCTATATCGCTGACCCGATGGTGGTCGAGGATCTGAAAGACTATGCCCCGGGCACTTTAGGCGCCGCTTATCGCGACTTTGTGGTCGAGAACAATCTGATGGAAAATTTCGGGCGTGATTATCGCGTATTCCAGAAACAGCTGATGAGCTCTGGCAAGCTCAAGCGGATGCCGGAAGAGATGGCCTATATGTCGATCCGCGGCACGCAATTGCACGATTTCATGCATGTCCTGACCGGCTATGGCGCGACCATTCCGGGCGAGCTGGCTTTGGCCTCATACTATCTGTCGCAAATGCGCAGCCCGTATCATGCCATCCGCCTCGCCGTCACAATGGGGCATACCGCCTTTGTCGCCCCGAAAGGCGTCGTGCCGAGCATGGATGCCTTTGTTGATGGCTGGTATTATGGCCGCAACTCGACCAATATCAATTTCGAGAAATGGGAGGAGCGCCTGGGCGAACCGCTGTCTGCGCTGCAATCCGAAATGAACTTGCGTCAGATTGCGAAAGCCGCCTAAACGGCTGTATGGCAAGACCCAAGGCGACCCCTGAACAACGCGCTGAAATTCGGCGGACGATCCAGCGTGCGGCGCTGGATCTTTATCGCGCGCAAGGCTTGGCATCGATTTCGGCGCGCGCCGTGGCAAAGAAAGCCGGAGTTTCAGTCGGCACGATCTATTCCTATTTCGGGGATCTGACAGGGCTAGGGCAATCGCTGTGGGAAGGCCCCGTGGCCCGACAGGAAGATGTGTTTCGGGCCCTTGCCAGCGAATATGAAATTCCGCTCGACCGGATTGAAGCGCTGCTTGAGGCTTATATGAGATTTGGGATTGAGCAGGCGCAGCTTTATCGAAATGCGCTCATGTTCGTGCGTCCGGCGGCTGCAGACGTGCCGGAAAAGGAGGCCTTAACCGGATATGCCTTTCCGACGCTGATCCGTCAGGCGATTGAAGACGGGCAGGCACTGGAGACCATCGTCGCGGGCGATCCGACAGAGCTGACACAATTGCTCTGGTCCGGGGTGCATGGAGCGCTGGCGCTACCCGTGAATATGGATCGGTTGGCGCTCAAACCCACGATGGACATGGTTGAGGCAACGGTGGAGGGGCTGTTGCGGATGGTGCGGATTTAGGCCTGCTGCCACACCCCTACAGGGTTTTATCATAGTCACCGCTGTTCCGGTCCTCAGCCCGTTGGCTCATCAGTTCCGCCATGGCTTGTGCCAGCTGGCTTTGTGCGAGCGCGGCCACTTTGCGATCTTGCGGTGATGGTTCAGCCGGGGCCAGAGCCGCGGCAATGACGATGCTCATCTTGTCGATTGTCGCTTCCGGATCGCCTTTGACCGGGGTCACATCGATTGCGACTTCGCCGCCAACGGCATAGCGCTGATTGTCGGGTCCGGTTTGATAGGTATAGCTCGGGGCGCCGGCATATTGCCCGCCGACATTGGCGTGGGCCTGCTCATGCGCGCGGACTTCCCGGTCGCGACTTTTCAATTGGTCGACTTGCGCTTGTTCTTCGTCGCTGAGCTCGCCCGGCGCGCGGTTTTCGTCTGATCCTGCCTGTTCGCGGATGGCTTCAATGGCGTCTTGGGCCGACGTGCCCGATCCGTCTTCCTGATCTTTGGTGAGCGCGATGGACGCCTTAGATTCGGAAACCCGGCGGTGCTCGTTCATCTGTTCGTGCTTGGCCTGGATCAAGGGCGTGATCGTATCCCAGCCGGTGCGATTCAGGTCGTCAATGGTGTTCATAGCGAAGTCCCCGCCAGCGCGCTGAACCGGCATAATCGCTTGTAATGGTATATGAAATCTATCCGGGCGGATCACGATCTCGTGAGATTTGCGGTGGTGGTATTCGATTGCCGGCTTTGCAACCGGCATGGATCATTCATTCATCTATGTGAGTTGGAAAAATATCGCGCCGTCCTCCGATATGCCGTGCTGCTTGATCGATGCCTCGATTTCCAAGTAAGCCTTTTGCATCGAGCCGCTATCACCCGACTTCGCGAGACTGATGGATTTTAGCCGGTCCAGCTTTTCAGGTGGAAGCGGGCGCAAATCCAACCAATACTCAGCCTCAAGCTCTTGCCCCGCATCAGATTCCGGCAGTGCGTCAAGGATTTGATCTATATTGTAGACATCATGATGCACGTCGCCGGCGGCGCGATCTATGCGCTTCATCCAGCGATCAAAATCAGATGCGCAACGCTGTGAAGGGATGGATAAGTCATACCAGGCATCCAGACAGAAAATCCCTTTGCGCGCGACGCGTATGGCTTCGCGCAAAAAACCCGACAGGCTTGTATAGTGATGAAGACTGAATTCCGAGGCGACAAAATCGACCGAATTGTCGGGAAGATCGAGATGTTCGGCCCCCCCACAAATGGCGCGCAACCCTTTTCGTTGGCATTCTGCAATTGCGTCCTGATCGGGATCGACTCCGATGGCGCTAATCCCGAGCGTTTCGCAATATTGGAGGAGGGCGCCTTCACCGCATCCAACATCCAAAATTTCCTTTGGCTGCGCGGCGGCGAGTCGCTGACGAAATTTGTCCTTATACGTCATCAATGTTTCTAGCTCAGATCTTCGACGCGTTTACTAACAGGTCGGGCTAGCGAAGTATATGAGCCGGTCCGTCCAGAGAACTGGCGCGCCAGTCTCACGTGATTACATTAAGATTGGAACCCTACCCAATCCTCAATGCCGTCCGCTGGCGAGCGAATATGAAATTCGGCTCAGCCGGATTGAATGGTTGCTTGGGGCACATTTGACGTTCAGCATCGAGCAGGGGAAGCTGCACAGGGATGTGCTCATATGTGCCTGACGCGCAGCGCTCGAGGGATCGGCTAGCGCTCAAGCCGGCCGCGAACATGGTTGCGGATGGTGCGGGAATAGATTGGAGTGTAGATCTTTGTTCCAACTGCCGTTGAGAGATAAGAATGCCTAGATATTTAATGGTCCTGATTTTTTGGTGTCTGTTCACATCCGCATCAGTCGTGGCAACACCCAAAGGGGGCGTCCAAATCGAAAAGACTGAATCTAGCGATGTATGGGGGATGTACATTTCGGATATGGGCGGACATCCCGCCATGACCGTATTTGATGATGGCATTTCGGAATCGATCGATGATGTTGAACTGGCAAACTCAATCAAAATAAAGCTCTACCTAGACGATGTGAGGAATAATGGCTTTCCAACCTCAGCCGAGGGAGAACGCTTGATGCGTCTAGGACCAATTATTGAAAGCGCCATCACTGAAAGTGGCGGCCTCTTTTTAGGACGTGTAACGACGAACTCGGTTCGATGGAATATCGGTCTAGTCCCCAATGACGTGAAACCCATCGAAAATGCGCTCCTGGCGGGCAGCGAAGAGCATGACTTTCGGTATGAAGTATTTGTCGAACCCGACCCAGATAAGGCAGCGTATTGGCAAGATCTGTATCCCACGGATGATGACCGCCAAGTTATGGTGGATATGGAAGTCCTGCGATCTCTGGAAGACCACGGAGACGATCAGAATGCCGAAAGACCGGTCGAACACTGGGTATACTTTGATCGCAAGAAAGATGCGGAGAGCTTTGCCAAATGGGCAGACCAAACTTCGTATAAAGAGATCGATGTTTCGCGGCAAAAGAATGGCTTGCTCGCACGCTCACAGTGGCTTGTACGACTGACGCACAATGGAACGATGCGGTTGAACGATATCACGCATCACACGCTCAAACTTTCGCGGCGAGCCCGTGAGCACAATGGTCTCTATGATGGATGGGAAACGCAGGTAATGAGTGATTAACTTACCCGATCCCCAGTTCCACCCGCGTTCGGATCGCTTTCGCGGCGCTGACCCGAACCAGATGCCGGCCTTTCTCATCGCGCCAGTCGGCTTCGACAAAGCCGGTGGTGCGACCACGTGAGACCAGGCGACCTTCAATCGTGATCAGACCATGCGGCACCGGCCGAAAGATCCGGGTCTGTAGCTCGGTTGTGGTAAACCATTCGCCATTTTCCAAACCTGACGCCATGCACATGGACACGATATGGTCGCTAAAGCCTGCGACCCAGCCGCCAAACACACGGCCATCGGAAATGTCGCGATCACCGCTATTCGGCCACTCATACCGGACATAGCCGTATCGGACCTCTTTCAACCATTCCTCCGGGCGGATGCCGAGATTGTGGATGCCCGGCGGCTTCTCCCAGGCGTTCGATTTCAGTCGATCGAAAAAGCCCTTCTGCTCGTCTGAGAGTTCGGTCCGGCTCATGCGGGGATATAGGCCCGGGCTTTCAGCTCGACAAAGCCGAGCGGATTGAACAGGGACGAAATACCAATCAGCGTGTAGCAGGAGAAGAAAGGCCCCGGCATCCATTTTGCCTTGGCCTGGAACATCGGGCCCATGTGTTTCTCGAAATCCACGTGATAGCCCGTAATGTCGACCACATCCGCCATGCTGCCACCGGCTTCGCGCAGGATCATGTCGATCTCGGTAAAGGCTTCGTCCGCGCCGCGGAAATAAGCTTCGTCCGAGGCTGCTTCGCCTTCTTGCAGCGCCGCGATGACGCCAGAGCAGAACACCATATCGCCCGCGCGCACGGCGGGGGCGAATTGCATCTGCTCGGTGCGCTCCTTCAGGTTGGCAGGAACAATCATGTCCGGCATATCAGACCACCGTCTGGCCGCCATCGACCACCATCATCTGTCCGGTCATGAAGCTGCCGGCAGCCGACGCCATATAGAGGGCGGCGCCTGCAATCTCGATCGGCTCACCAATCCGGCGCAGCGGCGTGGTCGACGTGGCACGCTTTAGCGTGTCCGGGTTTTCCCACAGTGCGCGGGCGAAGTCGGTCTTGATCAGGCCAGGCGCAATCGCATTGACCCGCACATTGTCCGGACCGTATTCCGCGGCCAGGTTGCGGACCAGCTGGAAGTCTGCCGCTTTCGAGATGTTGTAAGCGCCAATCACGGGCGACGCGCGCAGGCCGCCAATTGAGCTAACAATGATGATCGCGCCATCCTTACGCTCGCGCATTTGCGGCGCGCACATCTGCACCAGCCAGTGATTGGAAATGATATTATTGGACAGGATCTTCTCGAACTGATCATCCGAGATGCCTTCCATCGGGCCGTAATACGGGTTTGAGGCAGCATTACAGACGACAATGTCGACTTTGCCAAAGGCGGAATTGGTGGCGTCGACCATGGCCTGCAACTGGTCTTTTTCCGAGATATTGGCCGGGATCGCGATGGCGGTGCCGTCGCCATATTGGTCATTCAGCGCGCCCGCCACTTCCTGGCAAGGACCGGGCTTGCGCGAGCTGATCGTAACTTTGGCGCCCGCCGCCGCAAACTGTTCGGCAATCGCCTTGCCAATGCCGCGTGAGGAGCCTGTGATAATGGCGGATTTTCCTGAAAGATCGAACAAGCTCATCGGAGCCCTCCCTCTAAATATCTGAACTTTGCGCTGGTGATACGCGCGGCGCCCGCATTCGAAAAGGGTTTCGCGAGGTCAGCTTCTAATCGCGGCTGCCGCGATCAAAGCCCAGCCTGCCAGCAGGCCCAACCCGCCAATCGGGGTCACCGCGCCCAGCCAGCGCGGGCCACCCAGCGCCATGACATAGAGCGTCCCCGAAAACAGTATTGCGCCCAGCACAAGCACGATGGCGGCGGTGCCGAAACGGGCTGCGTCAGCCGCTGAGATGGCCGTTGCCAGAGCGGCATGGACCAGCAAGTAGAGCGTGGCGGTTTCCCACCAGCCAATCTGTTCTTCGCCAAAGCCGTCTTTCAGCGCATGCGCGCCAAACGCCCCGAGGGCGACCGCAAAAAATCCGGCAATTGCACTGAACAGGGTGATCATCTAGCCCGCCTCCTGCGGGATAGAATAATTCACCACGGCGTGGCTGGAAAGCTTGTCGCTGCCTTCGGCGCGAACATCGACGCTGATCACCGCCAGGGTCCGGCCCAGTTTGAGCAGGTGCGCCTCCGCCACGACGGCCTCACCAATACAGGGGCGCATGAAATTGATATTGAGATTGCTGGTCAGCGCCATGGGCACAATCCCGATCCGGGTGAAGACAGCGATATAGGCAGCGCTGTCGGCAATCGCCATTTGCGTCGGGCCATTTATATAGCCGCCAGGCCGAAGACTGCCCTTGTCGACCGGCTGGCGCACGCGGGCATAATTTTCCCGCACTTCCAGCACGCGCTCGGCTTCACCAGCGCCTTGAAACACCGAATCGTAGAACGCATTGACCTCTTCGACCGAGACTTTGCTGGCCATGTTTTCCCTCCGGCTTTTCCCTGAGACAGGCATTGACGTGCGCTTGGCTTGAAGGCCAACCTATAGACCGAAGCCGATCCGAAAAGAGATCACGCCACGGGAGGTCCAGACCATGCTCACCAAAGGTGATGAATACCCGATCCACCAGACGCCGGAACCGGTGGCGTTTTCCGGCTCTGACCGGAATTTCTATGACCGGTTTTTCTTCAATGGCTATTCCGCCGATGGATCGGTCTTCTTTGCCGCCGCCTTTGGCGTCTATCCGCATCTGAATGTCATGGACGGGGCTGTCTCCATCCTCAAGGATGGGGTCCAGAAATCGGTCCATGTCTCGCGTCTGCTGGGTATGGAGCGGATGGACACGACCGTCGGCCCGCTCAGCGTCGAGGTGGTGGAGCCGCTCAAGCAAGTGCGGCTGCGCCTTGAGGAAACCGACGGGATCGCGCTCGATGTCCAATTCACGGGGCGCCACTTTCCGATTGAGGAGCCCCGCTTCACCTATCGCCAGGGCCCACGCATGCTGATTGATTGCACGCGGATGACCCAGAATGGCCATTGGCAAGGTTCGCTCAGCGCCGATGGCGACGCGATCGAAGTGAAAGATTTTTTTGGCACAAGGGATCGCAGCTGGGGCGTCCGTCCAATTGGACAGCGGGATGAGCAGCCTGTGCTGCCGCTGCAATTGCCGCAATTCTACTGGCTCTGGGCGCCGATCAATTTCCCGGATCAATCGCTCTATTTCCATGTCAATGAAGATGGTGGCGGCGGCGCCTGGAATACGCGGTCCGTCCTGGCCATGGACGGGGCGGACAATGAGGGCCTGTTGCATCTCAATCGCCCGAAAATGGATGTGTCCTGGCGCGATGGCTCGCGGCGCGCCGAGTCGGCGACGCTACACGTTGAAGACGGGCAGGGGCGGGCGCATGAGGTGACATATGAACCGCTTTCGACCTTTATGATGAAAGGCATTGGCTATGGCCATCCCAGCATGGGGCATGGCACCTATCGCGGCGATCTTTCAGTGACGCGCGAAGATCTAACGCCCGACAATCTGCCCTGGCAGCAGCCAGACAATCTGCACATTCAGGCCATCGTCAAGGCGACGCACAAGGGCCCGGATGGCGGTGCCAGCGAGGGCGTTGGCATTCTCGAACAATTGGTGCTGGGGCCGCATGCGCCAAGCGGCTGGAAGGATATTCTGGATGCTTGAAGCTGAGCTCGCAGAAAAGTTTACCGCCTATGCCGAGGCGCGCCTGCCCGGCGCCCGCAATGCCCGCGTCGACAGTATCAATCGCATTCATGGCGGTGCCAGCCGGCAAACCTATTCAATTGATCTGGCCTATGAAGACGCGACCGGGCCGAAGGTTAAAGGCCTGATCCTGCGTCGGGATCCGCCGGACAGTCTTATCGATACAGAAAGACGGGTCGAATTCGCGGCGATCAAAAGCGCATATGGGCAACGCGATTTGCCGGTCCCGGAAGCGCTATTTCTCGAGACCGGCAATGACGCGCTGGGTGCGCCCTTTTTTGTTATGGGCCGGATTGAAGGCGGCGACCCGCTCAATCCCTTTCGGCTGGAAGAAGTCGAGCCGCACCGGGCCGCGATTGGCGAACAATTCTTCCGGCATCTGGGATCGATTGCCGCCTTGCCGGTCGAGGGCTCAGCTCTGGCGGATGAGATTGATAGCCCGGCTTTGGACAAATGCTGGCGCCGTGAGCTTGATTATTGGGCGAATGAAATCCGCTCGAATGCCAAGGATCCGCAACCGGTCGCTGAAGCCGCCATTCGTCATCTCGAACGCAATCCGCCGCCGCCAGCCCAGCGCCTGTCCATTGTCCATGGCGATTATCGGACCGGCAATTACCTGCAGGACGGCGCAGGCACGATGACGGCAATCCTGGACTGGGAAATGGCGCATATTGGTGACCCTTATGAAGACCTCGCCTGGGCCACGGATCTGCTCTGGTGCGGCAATGATCAGGAACGCGCGGCGGGCCTCACGCCCTGGCCGGAAGCGATTGCGACTTGGCAGACGGCCTCCGGTTGTTCGTTCGATCCGGTCGCGTTCGAATGGTGGTCCCTGTTCTCGCACGTCAAGGCGCTGGGGATCTGGGTGACGTCCGAGAAGGCCTTTGCAGCCGGGGACAATGATGATCCGATCCTGGCCTGGTCAGGCTGGTTCACCCATGCCGCGCATGAGCTGATGTTGGCCATGCGGCTGGGCCCGAAATATGGAGCAGGCGGATGAGCGATATTGGTATGATCCTGGACCGGATCGGGCGCAAGCTGGTCACCGAAGTCGCGCCCAAGCTGGAGGGCGACTATTCCGGCGGCCATGCGGCGATGAGCGGCTTGATGGCGGTCATGGCCGGCGAAGCCTGGGACGGCGCAGCGGACCGGCTGGCCAATGAGATTGCTGGCATGCGTGGTCTGTTCGCGCTGGCCGGCGCAGACGTCGTGGTCCCGGAAAGCCCGAGTCTGAAGGTTTCCGACCTGACCGCGGAGCGCAATGCGCTGGCGGCTCAGTTAACGACCCTGCAAAGATCGCTCGAAGCGCGCGAAGACGAAGCGGCCAAGGATTTGAACGGAAAGATCTGGATGCATTTAATGGCAACCGCGATGGCACGGATGCCAAGCCCGCCGGACTTTCCGGAGGCGGAAGACTAGGGCGAACGTCGCAGGTCCAGCGATTTTCTCTCGCACGGACGCCTGATCGTTACATACATGTCAAACTCGCCTGTTAGGGCGGGGTAAGTCCAGACACATCACAGGGGCAATAGATGATGTTAAACAGAAGTCTCATCGGTTCAGCGATGTCATGCATATTCGTTCTGGCGTCTTGCGCCAGCATAGAGACAACGACCACACCCGAGCCATTGGCCCAGCCTATGCCGGCGGTTGGTGCGAAGAATGTCATCCTGATGGTGTCGGACGGAATCGGTTTCAATGGCTGGCTAGCGGCGGACTATTACCAGGGCTTGGCCGGCAATCAGTCTTATCAGATTATGCGCCCGGACGGCACCGAACCTGTCATCTATGGCATGACTCATGATTCGCTGAACCTGATCGATGCGTCAGGTGAGATTATTACCAGCCGCGAAGACATTCCGAATGCCGTTGGAGCTCTCGAACAGGGCTATGATCCGACGCGGCGCTGGGATCGATTCGAGGGCGCCTTTCAGAACGATTTCGACCTCGAAGGCGGCAGCTATACCAGCTACACGGACAGCGCGGCGGCTGGCACCGCGCTGATGGCGGGGCGCAAGACATCAAACGGACGGATCAATGTTGACTGGAGCGGGCAGGAACAATTCCGCACCATCGGACAGATCGCCATGGAACGAGGCCGATCTGCCGGTGCCGTGGCCTCGGTCATGGCCTCGCATGCAACCCCGGCCTCGGTGATTTCGCACAATGTCTCACGCAATAATTATGCTGACATCTTCAATGAAATGGTGGCGAGCGATCTCGATGTGATCATGGGCGCGGGGCACCCTTTTTATGATGCCAGCGGCGTCTACGCCAAACCAGAAGAAGACAGCGCGTACCAGTTTGTCGGCGGTCCGGAGACCCTGACGGCAATGAGCAGCGATGCAGGTTTGAACGGATTCACCTTCATTGACAGCAAACAGGATTTCGAGGCCCTGGCTTCCGGCGAGACGCGCCCGGAACGCGTGGTCGGGATTGCCCGCTCGGGGTCGACCCTGCAGGCCGCGCGGGAAGGCCTGCCATCGGCGGATACGCCGTCGGGTATGGCGTATAATGATCAAGTGCCTGATCTCGCAACGATGAGCCTGGGTGCCCTGAACGTTCTGAGCCAGGACGAAGATGGATTCTTTCTGATGATTGAAGGCGGCGCCGTCGACTGGATGGGACACGCCAACAATATGCCGCGATACATTGAAGAACAGATCGATTTCAACCAGTCAGTTGAAGCGGTGATTGCCTGGGTTGAAGAGAATTCCAGTTGGGACGAGACCCTCCTGATTATCACCGCCGACCATGAGTGTGGCGGCATCTGGGGCGAAGGGACCTGGACCAATAGCGAAGGCGGCGCGGTCGCGGCAGAGGCGAGCGAAGGGGCGATTGTATCCGCCCGCTTTGATCCAGCCGAAGACGTTTTCAATGCGTTTCTTGCGGTCCAGGATCGCGGCGCCGGGAACATGCCGGGCTATCAATTTGCCTCCGGCAATCACACGAATGAGCTTGTCCCGCTCTGGGCGATTGGCGTCGGGTCGGAGCAATTTGCCGAATTCACACAAACCGATTTGAAGGCCGGTGAATTGTGGGGGGAGGTCTATGACTGGGATGGCACGATCGTGGATAACACAACCGTTTTCACCGTGATGGAAGACGTCTTGCGATAAGTCCGGAGACGCCCGAATCGGGCGGGGAATTGATCCCGCTTCGTTCACAGACCTTTCAAAATCTGTCTGATAGTGTCGGCGCCGAGGGAGATTTTCCATGTCGACATCTGTGTTTGAGCGCCTCGTGCTGACTCTTGGTATTCTGTTCGCGCTGGCCTTCATGGTCATTGTCGTGCCGCCATTGGTGCAAAGTGGCGATGTGTTTGGCGCCTTCGCGGCCGGCTTTGTGAATCCCTATTCCAGTGGCTATTCTCTGGATGTCATCCTGTGCGCGCTGATCCTGTTTGTGTGGATCTTGTATGAGCGGAAATCACGCGGGATCAAGCATGGCTGGATCGCCATTCCGCTCTCTTTCGTGCCAGGCGTCGCGACCGGGTTTGCGGTCTATCTGGTCTTGCGATCGCGGCAGCTCGAAAAAGAGCAGGCGGTCGTCTAGGCTGCGCTAGCCCCAAAGTTCGCGGCTGGGCGGGGCGACAAAGCCATTGCTGTAGCGCAGCTTGTGGGCGACATCCTTTTCCAGCCAGAGCGGGCCATCGAGATCAATCAGATCCGCCACCTGGCCCAGCAGAAGCGCTGGCGCCATGCTCAGCGAACCGGCGACCATGCAACCGACCATAGTCGCCATACCGCATTTGCGGGCTTCTTCCATCATCACCAGCGCGTGGCTCAGACCGCCGGCCTTGTCCAGCTTGATATTGATCGCATCATATTTCCGGGCGAGCCCCTGAATATCATTGCGCGTATGCACGCTTTCATCGGCGCAAATCGCGACATGGCCCGGGCGGCGCGTCAGCGCTTCGTCCTGGCCGACCGCAAAGGGCTGTTCGATAAGAACGACGCCCAGATCAGCGGCTTGGGCGGCGAGTTTGGGAAACTCATCCGGCGACAGGCCTTCATTGCCATCCAGCACCAGTTTCGCGTCCGGTCGCGCCCGGCGCACCGCCTCGACCCGCGCCATATCATCCGGACTGCCCAGTTTCAGCTTCAGGATCTTGGCGGATGTGGCTTTTGCGGCATTGGCCATCGCGTCGACGTCATCGAGACTGATCGTCATGGTTGTCGGCAAGGTGATTGGCTCAGGCAGACCGGCCAGCGACCAGACGGGTTCGCCCGATTGCTTAGCCTCGAGGTCCCACATGGCGCAGTCCAGGGCGCAACGCGCGGCACCGGCCGGCATGCGTTTTTGCAGTTCCGCGCGCGTTAGCCCTTCCTGTACCGCCTTTTCGACGCCTGAAAGTTGCGCCACCACGCTGACCCGACTTTCATTGTAGCGGGCGTATGGCACACACTCCCCGCGACCCCGATGCTCGCCATCAATCACCTCCACAACCACCGTCTCTGCCGTGGTCTTAGCGCCGCGCGAGATTGCAAAAGCCGCCTTTAAAGGCGAAGAAACAGGGGTGATGGTCATCTGGCGCATGGATGAAGTCTTTGCCGGATTGGTAAAATTTGAATGACAGCTTGGGGGCCGTCTTAAACGCTGATGGGTTAAGGTAAATAGTGTTGAGACCAGGTGAACATGCCTTGGCCCCCGCGTTTGAATATTTTGGGGGCGACCGCCCGCGGCTGGTGCTGCAGGGCGCATGGGTGGTTACATCACTGGCAGAACAGGATGCGGCGCTGCGTCTTTTGGCGGATGAAAATGCTGAAACCACGCTCGCTGAGCTTGATCTTAGCGGCCTGGACTCCGTCGATACGGCCGGCGCTTTCCTGATTGATCGGGTGCTGCGCGGCTTTGCAACGGGCGCGCCCACGATCACAGGTGCCACGCCCGAAGCCCTCGCCCTGTTATCGCAAGCGAGAACCCTGGCGACGCAGGAAGAGCACGCGCCCCCGGTCCATGAAGAGGGCCATGGCTTTATCGATCTGCTCGAGCGGACCGGACGCAACGCCGAACATATGTGGCAGGAGGCGATGGAATCGCTGTCATTCCTTGGCGCGACGCTGCTGGCCATCTCAACCGTGGTTTGGCGACCGGCCAAAATGCGCTGGACGGCGCTGGTTGCGGTCATGGAAGATGCCGGCTTGGACGCCGTACCAATCATTGCCTTTCTGAGCTTCTTTGTCGGCATGGTGGTTGCCTTTATCGGCGCGACGACTCTGGAACAGTTCGGCGCGACCATCTTTGTCGTCGAACTGGTTGGCTTCGGCGTGTTGCGCGAACTTGGCGGCGTGCTGGTTGCGATCATCATTGCCGGACGCACCAATTCGGCTTTCACCGCGCAGATCGGTGCGATGAAGATGCGTCAGGAAATTGATGCCATGCAGACGCTCGGTCTCGATCCGATGCATGTCATCGTCGCGCCGCGTGTCCTGGCCATGATGATCATGGTCCCGGTCCTGACCTTTATCGGCATGCTGACCGCGATTGCGGGCGGTATGACGGTGGGCTGGCTGGTGCTGGACATTAACCCGACCGTCTTCTTCAACCGGATGCAGGACAGCGTCCCGATCGACCAATTCTGGATCGGCATGTCCAAGGCGCCGGTCTTTGGTCTGGCCATCGCCCTGATCGGGTGCCGGCAAGGGCTAGAGGTTGGCGGCAGTGTTCAGTCGCTCGGCCATCACACGACCAAGTCCGTGGTTCAGGCGCTGTTCTCGATCATCGTCATCGATGCCCTCTTCGCCATCCTCTATATGGAGCTGGGGATATGAGTGAGGTGGCCATCAAGGTGCGCGGCCTGAAGACCGCCTACGGGACGCATGTCGTGCATGAGAACCTCGACCTCGATGTGCGCAAGGGCGAAGTCCTTGGCGTGATCGGGCCGTCCGGGACCGGCAAGTCGGTTCTGTTACGGGCCATTGTCGGCCTGAAAACCCCGGCTGCGGGCGAGGTGCACGTATTTGGTGAAGACGTGATCCATCTGCAATCAGAAGATCATTCGGCGCTGCAGCGCCTGTGGGGCATCATGTTTCAGGATGGCGCGCTGTTCTCGAACCTGACGGTGCGCGAGAATGTCATGGTGCCGATGAAAGAGCACACCGAGCTGCCGCTGCGCCTGATGAAGGAACTGGCGGACCAGAAAATCCGCATGTCGGGCCTGGAGACCTGGGCCGGGCGGAAATATCCGTCTGATCTCTCCGGTGGCATGCGCAAACGCGCGGCGCTGGCGCGCGCGATGGCGCTCGATCCGCCATTGCTATTCCTGGATGAACCAACGGCGGGACTCGATCCAATTACCGCGGCCGGATTTGACCAATTGGTGCGCGATCTGCAGAAATCACTGGGCTTGACGGTGTTTCTGGTGACCCATGACGTAGATACGTTGTCGGTGACGTGCGACCGAATTGCCGTGCTGGGGGAGAAGCGCATTCTCGCAATTGGCACGATGGATGAATTAAGAAGAGAACCGCACCCCTGGATTCAGGACTATTTTGGGGGCCCTCGCGGTCGCGGCGCAATTATGGGAGCCGGATGATGGAAACACGTGCCAATTATGCCCTGATCGGAGCCTTCGTTCTGATGGCGGCAGCGGCTGTGATCGGCTTTGCCCTCTGGCTTGGCTCGTCGCAATTCAATCGCGACTTCTCGCAATATGATGTCATCTTCCCGGGCCCGGTCTCGCTGGAGGAAGGCGCCTCAGTCCGCTATATCGGGATCAAGGTTGGCGAAGTGGAAAGCGTGCGGATTGATCGCCGGGATGCCTCCATGGTGCGCGCCCGCTTGCGGGTTGACCGATCTACGCCAGTGAAAACCGACTCGACCGCGATTATCGACTTTGCCGGCATTACCGGCGTGACCTTCGTGCAGATCAATGCGGGCAGCGACAGCGCGGGTCCATTATTGCCCGCACCTTATGAAACCGTTCCGGTCATCAAGGCCGGCGAGACGCCGCTGGCAGCCCTGTTCAATGGCGGCGCTGAAATTGTCGGCCAGGCCGGCATGACGATTGATCAATTGGGGCAATTGCTGACGGATGACAATATCGCAGCCATGTCTCAGACGCTGGCCAATGTGCGCGATATCACCTCTGCCATCTCGGCTGAGGATGCGGTGCTGCTGGCGCAGGCGATCGATACGCTCGCATCGCTGGAACAGGCCGGTGACAATCTCACCAAGGCTTCCACCGATATCACCTCTGTCGCCGACTCGGTGGATCAGGAACTGGCCAGCCTGAATGTCGAATTGAAGGCCCTGGTCGCAGAGCTGAATGGTGCGACCGGCGATGCCAGCGAAATGCTGACCGAGAGTCGCAGGGCGGTTCAGGCCGCGACGGTTCTGGTTGAAGGCGGGGCGTCGAATACCGTGGCGCAGACCAATCTTGCCGCGCAGGAACTACGCGTCCTGATTTCGCGTCTGGATCGCCTGACCCGCGAGCTGGAACAGAATCCACAAGGATTGGTGGTCGGCAAGCGGCTGCCATACGAGGAGTGAGACGGATGAAGATGAAGCTGATCGGTCTGGGACTGGCAACGAGTATGCTGGCCGCCTGTGTCTCCGTCCTGCCAGAGCCAGAGGCGCCGGACGCCTTGTACAGTATCGAAGCCAACGTGGCGCATGCGGGCCTGGCGCATGATGTCACCATTCGCGAGCCGGAATCCGCGCGCCTCGTGGCGGGACAAGGCATGGTCAGCGAACGGGGCGATGGCGGCCTACGCATGGTCTCCGGCGCGGAATGGGCCGGCCCGGCGACGCGGCAAATCCAGTTCGCCATGATTGACAGTTTCGAGACCGGTGAAGCGGGCAGCGCGGTGGCGCCTGAGCTCGGCATTCTCACTCCTTATGAAGTGGCCAGTCGTTTGTCGGCGCTCAAGCTGAACGGCACACGGGCAACTTGTGAAATGAAAGTCACCGTGATTGCGTCTGTTGATCGGTCGCTGCTCGACCAGACCGTGGTGCGGGCTGAGCAGACGGCAACCAGTAATTCTTCTGCCAATCGCGCGCTGGCCTTGCGCGCAGCGGCATCAGAGTGTGCCTCAAAAGCCAGTCTATTTGTGATCGAGACTCTGCGCGACGTCTCTTAGGCCGCGGACGTCGATGCACTTTGCTGATGCGCCGGCACCGGCAAATAGAAGCTGACCTGCGTGCCACGGCCCTGTTCGCTGGCAATGGTCAGACGACCGCCATGCATCTCCGCGAATGATTTGGTTAATGCCAGGCCAAGGCCGGTGCCATCATAATTGCGATCGCGGGTATCGCTGACCTGTTCAAACGGCTCGCCCAGCCGGGGCAGGGCGTCCGGTGGGATGCCAATGCCATTGTCGCGCACGGCAACGCGCAATTCCTTGTCTTTCTGGTCGACCGTCACCCGGACTTCGCCGCCTTCATCGGTAAACTTGATGGCATTTGAGACCAGGTTCAGGATCATCTGACGAATGGCGCGGTGATCGGCCTCGACCAAGGGCAGGTTTGAATTGGCCGCCAGCTTCAGTGAAATATTCTTCTCTTCCGCCTTGCGCCGGATCATCCGGATCGCCGCATCGACCGGGTCGACAATATCGATCGGATGCAGATCGACGGTCATCTTGCCGGCATCAATCTTCGCCATGTCGAGCAGGTCCGTGATCATGTCGAGCAGGTGTTTGCCGGAATCGAGAATGTCCTGCGCATATTCCTTGTAGCGGTCGTCGCCGAGCGGGCCGTAAAGCTCACCGACCAGGATTTCGGAAAAGCCATTAATCGCGTTCAGCGGCGTGCGGAGCTCATGACTCATATTGGCCAGGAAGGCATTCTTGGAATTGGCTGAGCGCTCCGCCCGTTGCTTTTCCAGTTTGAGGTGGCGGGTCAGTTCAGCGGTCCGCGTTTCCGATCGTTCCAGCTCTGCGACCAGCTTGCGCAAGCGGCCTTGCTGTTTGGTCAGTTCCACTTCGTTGCGGACATCGCTGGACACATCCAGGCCAACCGTGAGCATGCCGCCACTTTTGGTCGAGCGTTCAACAATTTTGAACCAGGTGCCATCGCGAATTTTCACGATCTCCGTGTGATCGTCTTCAATACTGGGGCGGCGATCAATGATATTGGTCGCTTGCGACAGCATGACGGTGTCATAGCCCATGCCGGCGCGCACCGTCGGCTCAAGCCCGAAGACGCGAACAAAGGCGCGGTTCCAGTAGATCAGACGCTTGCGCGCATCCCACAGAGCGACGGGGCCGGAAAAGCCCTCCAGCGCGGTGCGCAACCGGTTTTCTGCCTGGCGCGTCCGGGCGACCGCAACCTTGGTCGCGGTGACATCCTGCAAGATGCCATTGATCGCGCCGGTATGTTCATCTGGCTTGGCGCGCATATCGAGCCAGGTTGACTTGTCCTGGCTGGCAAAGACCTGTGATATGAAGCCGCGCTCCTGCATGGTTCGGAGGGCCTGTTTCAGGCTTTCGACATGATCATCATGCACAAAGCGCAGGAACTCATCCACGGACAGATCAAAGGCGGTCTCACGCCCCAGCAGTTCAGCCGCTTCATCGCTGATCCAGATCTGATTGGTCTTGGTGTTCCAGGACCAGAACCCCGCCTTGGCCTGATTCAGAACCGTCTTGAGAATACGGCCCGCGCGGGTGGCTTCGCCCTCAAACGTCTCGGATTCAATGCGGCGACGTTCAAACATGCGAAACAGGCCAAGAATGGCCAAAGCCGGTCCGAGCAAAAGGAGGCCATAGATGAGCAGGCTGAGCAGCTCAGCGCGGGAGACTGTGGGAAAGCTGTTGCGGACGCAGACCGACAGGTCGGCATTGGTAAGCCTGGAACAGGCGGTCAATTGCCCTGGTCCTGACAACTCTGCGCCCTCTGCCTGCGCTGAAAGCAGCGTAAATTTGCGATTGCCGCGGGCTTCCGGCAGCCAGTCCGGCGCCGGAACCAGGCCGAAGCGTGGTCCGCTGGCGCTCGGATCGAACACAATGATCACATCGCCCTCGGTCGTCAGTCCGGCCAGCCTGTTTTGCGCCAGTAACTGAGATGCGGTTTCGCCCGCGCGTCTGAGCCGCGATCCGTCTGTTGCGGTCAAGGCGTCAGCCATGGAAACCACGCTTTCCAGATCGGGGTGCGCGCGCCCCGTCTGTTGCGGTGTCCAGCCGGCCTGGAAGGCAAGGCGAAGCGTTTGCTCGACGGTTTTGATATGTCCGTTGACGCGCTCCGAAATGGCCAGTGCCTCGCGATGCGCCTCAACCTGTTTGGCCGAAATCAGGCGCTGGCGGTCATCATAGAATTTGAACCCGAGCGCGAGGCCTTCTATCAGGATGATCAGACCGAGCGCTTTGGTCAGGCTAAGGGACGGGCGCGATTTTGATCGGCCCCCCTTGTCTGTCTTTGCCGCTTGCGTCGTCTGACGTGCCACAGCCCGCGCCTTTCTTCCGGCGTCTCTTCAGGACGCACTTGCTCATCTTTCAGGTTTCATGACTGAAAGTTCAGGATTGGTTAACCAATGGCACGATTCTTAGTGCTGAAACGGGGCCTATCCCAGTGTGCGCGTGATGATGTCCGAGGCATTTTTCGACAAATCCCCGGCCCGCAATCCCTTCAAAGCCTGTTCCGCCGCGGCGCGGGCCTGCGGCTCAAGCGACTTCCACTGTTCAAACGCGGTCAGAAGGCGGGCGGCAAGCGCCGGATTTGACTTATCGGCCTTTTCGATAATCCCGGTCACCAGGGCGTATCCGGATCCGTCGGCGGCGTGGAAGGCGCGCAGGTTTTGCATCGCGAACACCGCAATGACCGACCGCACGCGGTTGGGATTGCTGAGGTCAAACTCGGCATGCTGTGTCAGGGTGGTGATGTCTTCAACCGTTCCGGTCGAGGCCTGTACCGCAAACCACTTATCCATGACCAGTGGATTATCGCGCCATTTGGATTCAAATGCCTGCAGAGCCTCTGCTTTGCCAGGCCCGCCCGCATTGCACAGAGCGCGCAGGCTGGATAGGCTTTCGGTCATATTGTCTGCGGCGTCGAATAGGGTCTTCAGTTCGGAATCTGCATACTCGCCCAGGGCGCTGAGCAGAGTCATGAAGGCGCTGCGCAAAGCGCGCTGCCCGGATTGTTCCGCATCCGGCCGGAACGGCGCTGGCGAGGCTTTGGCGAGATTTGCGCGGGCAACCTCGACCAAAGCGGCAGCCAGGCTGTGCTGGACTGACTTTCGCGCTTCAGCGAGCGCATTTGGATCGGCGGGGATGTGTTCTAGGAAGAGCTCACCGACATCGGGCAAGCGAGTCAGCAGCGCGGCAAAGGCCGGATCGTCGAGGTTGCGGCGCACGGCCTCGGCCAGGGCCGTGACGATGGCCGCATCGGCCTCGGCTTTCTGATCATACGCAATGGCCAGGATCTCCTGTTTGACCAGGGCCTGAAGCGCATCCCATTGGTTAAACGGATCATCGTCCATATTGGCAATCGTGAGGCGTTCGGCATCGCTGATCTGGTGGTCGAGCCGAATTGGGGCCGAAAAGCCGCGATTGAGGGAGACTTTCGGACGGGCTGTCTGTCCCTCAATGCGCCAGATCGTGTCTTCGCCTTCAACCGTCAGGGTCAGATCTTCAATTTTCCCGCCATCCGCGCTGAACGCTGCGACGCGAAGCGGCATGGGCAACGGGGTGGGCGCGCTGTTTCCGGGTGTTTCCGGATTGGATTGCGACAGCATCACGGTCAGGGTCCCAGCATCCTCGTCCCAGATTTCAGATGCGGTCAGGGTCGGCGTCCCGGGCTGGCTGTACCAACGCCGGAAATCGGACAGAGACTCGCCGCTGGCCTCTTCGAAACAGGTGTAAAAATGCTCGATCGTGGTCGCTTCGCCATCATGGCGCGCGAAATAGATTTGCATGCCCTTGGCGAAGGCCTCATCGCCAATCATGGTTTTCAGCATGCGGATAAGCTCCGCGCCCTTCTCATACACGGTGGCGGTGTAGAGATTGTCGATACTTGCATAGATGTCCGGGCGGACCTGATGTGCGAGCGGGCCTGCATCTTCGGCAAACTGGCGCGCGCGCAGGCGGATGACATCCTTGATCCGCTGCACCGGGCGAGAGCGCAGGTCGGCGCTGAACTCCTGATCCCGAAACACGGTCAGGCCTTCTTTCAGGCAGAGCTGGAACCAGTCGCGGCAGGTGATGCGGTTGCCGGTCCAGTTATGGAAGTATTCGTGTCCGACAATGCTTTCAATCGCTTCGAAGTCGGCGTCCGTCGCGGTCGTTTCATCGGCCAGCACATAGGCCGAGTTGAAGATGTTCAGGCCCTTATTCTCCATCGCGCCGAAATTGAAATCGCGCACTGCAACAATGTTGAACACGCCGAGATCATATTCACGGGCGAACACGTCCTCATCCCACTTCATCGAGGCTTTCAGGCTCTCCATGGCCCAGGCGGCACGGTCGCCATCGCCTTTGTCGACATGCACGGCAAGATCAATCTCGGCGCCATTCATGGTCGTGAACCTATCGCGATAGATGTCATAATCCCCGGCGCAGAGCGCGAACAGGTAAGACGGCTTCAAATGCGGGTCATCCCATTCGGCAAAGTGGCGGCCATCGCCCAGATCACCGGTCGCGCCCGGCGTGCCGTTCGAAAGCAAAATGGGGTAAGGAACCTTTTCGGCCTCGATCCGGACTTTGAACCGGCTCATCACATCCGGACGGTCTGGCCAGAACGTGATGCGGCGGAAGCCGACACTCTCGCACTGGGTGCAGAAGCGGTCGCCAGAAATGTACAGGCCCGAGAGCGCGGTATTCGCCGACGGGTCGATGGTGACCGAGGTCTCGAGCGTGAATGTATCTGGCAGATCCTTGAGGGTCAGACTCTCATCTGTGAGCTCATAGGCGCCCGGCTCAAGCTTGGCACCGTTCAGGCGCACTTCGTCCAGCTGCAGCGCAACCCCGTCCAGTTTCAGCGGACTTTCCGCAAGTTTCCGCACCGCTATTTTTGCGTGCACTTTGGTGGCGCTGGGCGCGAGTTCAAATGTCAACTCAACCTCATCCATCGCGAACGGGTAGGGCTGATAATCTGAAAGCTTGATTTGAACTGGCGTTTCAGTGCGCATGGAAAGAGCCTTTCTTGAACCTGGTTTATCCCATGTAGACATCCCGGCAGCGCTTGCAATCCAGGGTTTGAGTTAGACTGAATTTTCCCTGTGTTAGCCTACCGTGGCGTCACGGGTTTCCGTGCACGTCAACCGCGCTATTGTCCTTGCCATAAGAAACGACAGGGAGGCCGAACGGGCCATGAATTTTGATTTTTCCGATGATCAAAAATTCCTCGGGAACGAAGCGCGCAAATTCCTCGACGGGGAATGCACCACGCAGCACGTTCGCGAGGTTTTGAATGATGACGATAAGAGCCACCATGAAGGCGTCTGGCAAAAGGTGGTTGAGATGGGTTGGCTCGGCACAGCCATTCCAGAAGCGCATGGCGGGCTGGGCCTTGGTGCGCTGGAATTGTGTGTATTGGCTGAGGAAATGGGCCGTGCGCTGGCGCCGGTTCCGTTTGCCAGCAGCGTCTATTTCTTCGCCGAGGGCCTGATGATTGCCGGCAGCGAGGCGCAAAAAAGCGCAGTCCTGCCAGGGGTCGCCAGCGGCGATGTCATTGGCTGCTATGCGGCCAGCGAAGGCCCGGGCAACCCGGATCCTGCCAAACTGTCTGTCTCCTTTGATGGCAGTAAGGTGTCAGGCACGAAAGTACCCGTCACGGATGGTGATATCGCGACCCATGCGATTGTCCTCGCCAAGGAAGGCGGCGGCGCCAGCCTGGTTCTGGTTGACCTGAATGGCACCGGCGTGTCTCGCAAGGCCGTGAAAACGCTCGAACCCACGCGCAGCCATGCTGAAATAACCTTCGACGGCGCGGCCGGCGAACGCCTCGGACCAGCCGGTGAGGGCGCAGATCTGCATGGTGCGATCATGAATCGCGCCGCGATTTTCCTGGCCTTTGAGCAATTGGGCGGCGCCACGCGTTGTCTGGAAATGGCGACCGATTATGCCAAGGAACGCTATGCCTTTGGCCGTCCGATTGGTGGCAATCAGGCGATCAAGCACAAGCTTGCCGACATGTATGTCAAAAACGAAGTGGCGCGCTCGAATTGCTATTATGGCGCCTGGGCCGTCTCGACAGATGCAGCAGAGCTGCCGGAAGCGGCTGCGGCCGCTCGTTTAGCGGCAAGTGAAGCTTACTGGTACGCGTCAAAGGAGAATATCCAAACCCATGGTGGTATGGGCTTTACCTGGGAGGTGGATTGCCATCTCTTCTACCGACGCGCCAAGCTGCTGGCGGTGCAAGCCGGCGCCCCGAAAGTTTGGAAAGAGAAACTGGTCCGCGCACTTGAGGTAAAGAATGCAGCTTAGCGCGACTTCCTCAATGGTTTTGGCCATCACGGGTTTGGCGCTGATAGGTTGCGAAGGTGCCAACCGGGAGGTGGAAAACCAATTGATGTCGATAGAATTCGAATTCGACAATGAGTTGCGACTTGATCGAACCTCGCTCGAACCTGTTTGGATATGGAATCGGATGGAAGAGTTCGGAGATTATAGTGTTCAGATTCCGGTTGGTGAGCATCCCCTGATTGAAAAGAGTTCGTCAGCCCTGATCGCTCGAGGGTTTCAAGGCGGAGGATACAGCTGGGAAGCTATGGTGCGCGCTTCTATCGCATCATCCGGAACCAACCCTGATCTAGGAATCGACTGGGACTCAGAAAGCGCGACTATGGTGACTTATATGAGCGATCTTGGAATAGCGCTGATGGTCGCTCAGCATGCTCAAAAGATCCTGACGGATGAAAAACACCGCGATGAAATGATCATCGCTGCAGAAGATATGGAATAGGAGACAATCAGATGGATTTCAACGATACTCCCGAAGAAGCCGAATTCCGCGCTGAAGCGCGCACGTTCCTGGAACAGCATCTGGAGCCCAAAGGCGCTCAACCGCTGCGCCAGCGTGTGTCTGGCGAAGAATTCATGAAACAAGCCAAAAAGTGGCAGGCCGAAAAAGCCAAGGCTGGCTATGCCAAAATCACCTGGCCCAAAGAAATGGGCGGCCGCGGTGGCACACCGATGCAGCAAGTGATCTGGGGCCAGGAGGAAAGCAAGTTCGACTCGCCGGGGGGGCCGTTCACGATTGGCCTTGGCATGTGTATCCCAACGGTCATTGCGTTCGGCTCGGATGAGCATAAGAAACGGTATGTCCAGAAAGCCCTGACGGGCGAGGAAATCTGGTGTCAGCTCTTCTCTGAACCATCTGCCGGCTCGGATGTTGCCGGTCTCAAGACTCGCGCGGTCAAGGATGGCGACGAGTGGGTCATCAATGGCCAGAAGGTCTGGACTTCCGGCGCGCACTATTCCGATTATGGCATTCTGCTTGTGCGCACCGATCCGAAAGCGGCCAAGCATAAGGGCCTGACCATGTTCATCGTGGATATGAAACAGCAAGGCGTCGAAGCGCGACCGATCCACCAGGCCTCGGGCGGCCGCGAGTTTAACGAAGTCTATTTCACGGATGTCCGCATTCCCGACAGCGATCGGCTGGGCGAGGTTGGTCAGGGCTGGAAGGTTGCCATTGTAACGCTGATGAATGAGCGGCTCGCCGTGGGTGGATCCCCGGGGCCGGATTGGTCAGAGATCATGGACTATGCCAAACAGGCGGGGACCATGAGCGATGCCGCGTTCCGGGATAATCTTGCCGATTGGTATGTTGCCGCACAGGGCTACAAGTTGACCAAATTGCGCACGCAAACAGCGCTGTCCAAAGGTCAGACGCCGGGTCCTGAAAACTCCATCGGCAAAATCATCACCGCCAATCAATTGCAGGATATCTGCAACTCTGCGATCGAAATGCAGGACCATTATGGCCTGATGACCGGCGATGAAATGCCGGCCGATGGACTGTTCCAACAAAGCTTCATGTGGGCCCCGGGACTACGCATTGCTGGTGGGACGGACGAGATTTTGAAGAACATTATCGCCGAACGCGTGCTCGGCCTGCCCCAGGATGTGCGTGTGGATAAGGATATTCCGTTTGACGAAATGAAATCCGGCTAAACGCATGTAAATTCAATAAAAACAAAGCCCTGCAGTCAGGCTGCGGGGCTTTTTTTTGTCAGTAATTCAACCTTAACGAGATAAGTGTTAATATATTTGTTGAGGAAGTAGACACTGAGATGTTTTCGTCGAAGTCGAAAATCAAACTGAAAGTAGATCTGGAGCGTGCAACCAATTCGACGTCTCCACTCCCTATTCCTGTGCTTCGTCCTCGCCGCGAAAACAGAGGCGCGCCGCGCAAGGGCGTCTGGTGTGTCTGCGGGGTCTATTCGCAGGCCGGCGCCGTACGCGAAGGGATTATTCTAGACGTATCCTCCTCCGGCGCACGCATTCGGTTCCGAAATCGTGGTACCTTGCCGCCCATCGTGAAAATCAAGGCATCGCGCATCGGTTTGAACCGGTTCGCACGCGTGGTCTGGCAAACCGCGTTTGATGCGGGCTTGGAATTTGTGGCCACTGGGTCAAAAAGAAGAGGCTAATTCCGATTCCGGAGGCCAGACATGAACCGTACTGACTTAATCAGCCTGTTTGAGGATGCGATCACCGCGTCAGGCCAATATGAGCGCAAGGGCAAGGCCAATCCCTATACCTCCGCGAATGGACATATGTTCTCGCAGATCAACAAGGATGATCAGCTCGGCATTCGCCTGCCGAAGCCGCGTCAGCAAGAGTTGCTCACGACCTATGGCGCCGGGCCGTTCAAATCCTATGGCGCGACTATGCGCGATTATGTTTGCCTGACGGATGAGATGCTGGCGGACGATGGCCTGGTCACCAAGCTATTGGATGAGGGCTTCACCTTTGTCTCCGCCATGCCGCCGGGCGGGAAGAAATAGCGACGGCTCAGAACACGCCCATGGCCAGACCCGCGGCCAGCGTGCGGCCGAGCGTTCGGCATATTTCGAGATCGGTTTCTGCGATTTCTTTCTGAGCGAGGATTTCGGTCTCGGTCTGGGCGTGGGTACAGATAATCACCGGCTCGTGGACTGCTTTAAGGCGCCAACCCGTGGCAATTCGGGCGGTCTGGCGCACGGCGTTTTCGCCATCCGATCCGGCGCAAACCATCTGCGCGTAAGGTCGACCTTCAATCTTGCCGAGGACCGGATAATAGCAACGATCGAAGAATTCCTTCATCGCGCCGGACAGCGCGGCCAGATTCTCTGGGGCCACGAACAGATAGCCGTCCGCTGCCAGCACGTGTTCGGGCAAGGTTTCCCCGGCCGATTGCAGGATCGTCTCTGTCTCCGTCTTGGCGGCCTGCCAGGCCGCCTCGGCCATTTGCTGCGCGCCGCCGGTTCGGGAATGATAAACGATCAAGAGTGTTGTCATGCGGGGTGCCGTCCCAAACCGATTGAATTTCACGTTTCCCGGCAAAATCACCGAAACTTCAATTTGCTAGGGTTTGAAGTCTGAAGTCTAGGGGAAGATCATGCCTTTTCGCGAGATTGAATCGGCGGCCAATACGGCCCGCAACTATTTTTTGATCGGGATTCGTCTGTTCGTCGGCTTCATCTTCGTATTCTCGGTGGGATTGCCTTTGCTGCTTGGTTTTCGGCCTGAAGCGCTCGTGCCTTTGGGATTAGGCGGTTGGGCCCTGTACGGCGCGGCCAAAGACCTCGGTTGGATTACACCAAAGGACTAGCCCCTCCCGGGTTTCTCCGAATCATTTCAATCAAGGCGTGTGAAAAACGCTTTGCTACCCCTGTTTGCTGTTTTGGCCTGCTGTGCCGATCCGCTCGCGCAACCCAATCCGGTTTCGTCCGGCTCCTCCATTTATTGGTCGGACGGCGATAGCGGACGGATTGATGGGATGAAATTCCGGCTCGCCAATGTAGATGCGCCAGAGACAGGCGGCGTCGGCGCCCGAGGCGGCGCGAAGTGTGAGTTTGAGCGCGAGCTCGGCTATGACGCAAAGGAATTCATGGTCGAATTGACTCGCAGTGCAGATCTGGTCATTACCAGCAGCTCTGGGCAAGACCGCTATGAGCGTGAAGTCATCACCCTGTCAGCCAATGGCCAGGATGTGGCCGAGGCGGGCAAGGCGGCCGGGCACCTGGGAGACTGGCCCCACAAGGGCCGTAAAGCGCTGAGCAAGAAGCCGGATTGGTGCGGATTGGCAGGCTGATTTAGTTCCCGACCAACACATCCAGAGTGGCAAGATCAGCGATGGCTTGCTGCGCATCCGTAAATACAAACGCCTCGATGCCAACGGCTTTAGCGCCGTCAACGTTTCGGGGTACATCATCAAAGAACACAGTCTGTTCAGGGATGAGCTCATTCGTCGTCAGCAAGTGATTGAATATTTCCGGCGACGGTTTGAGCGCCCCAATCTCCGCTGACACCGTGGCGTGTTCGAATAAATCCCAGAACGTGTACCTTTCCCGCAAATATTGAACAATTTCGTGGACATTGTCGGTCAAGGCGAACAAACGAAAATCCTGTCGCTTCAGAGCATGCATGAGCGCAATCGTGTCGTCACGCAGCTCCTGACTGTCCTTGATATGAAAGAACAGGCGATCCAACATGTCGTGGTCCACACCCAATTCGCGCGCAAAGGCGCGCTTCACATCCTCTTCCGTCAGCTCGCCTCGATTCAAACTCAACCAGAGTGGATGACCAAATATGGCATCGCGCTGCGTTGAAGCCGAATCCGTTGCGCCGAAGGTTCGTTCAGCGATCAGATTCGGGTCCCAGCGCACCACAACATTGCCGATATCGAAGACGACATTTTTGATCATTTGATCCGGCCTTTCATTTGCGTCCGAGCAAGCGTTTGAAGAAGCCAGGTTTTACGTTCGCCGGCGCGGAATGCGTTTGCGCTTCGGTATGGGCCTCGACTTCGGCATCATGTCGACCATGCCAGATGTCCCAGTCTTTGGCATCATCAATGTCGATCAATTGCGGCAGCACAGCGACTTTGGCCGCCTCTGACAAATTCGCCCAGACGTCTTCCATCGCATGCGGACCAGACCAGCGCACATTGTAGAAAGGGCTTTTGGTTCGCGCGCTCTTGTTCAGCCCGAACAGCCAGAAGCCGCCATCGGGCGCCGGTCCAAACACGGCGTCGTGGCGGCTCAGGGCGCGCGTGGCCTGGCGCAGCAAGGCGGTGGAAATGTCGGGTGCGTCGCTGCCAATGAACAAAACGGGGCCCGCTGGAGCCTCGCGCAGCCCCTTGTTCAATCGATCGCCGAGGTGACCGCGCCCCTGGCTGCGGCGTTCCAGATGCGCGGGCCAAAGTCCGCCAAGCGAATTGTCGAGCTCGCGGTCTGGTGCGGTGTACAAGATCGTTTCCCAGGGGCCGCGCAAGCTGGCGCGCAGGGTCTTGGCCTGAATCGCCGTCGCGATCCGGCGCGCGGTGACGCTTGAACCGAGGCTTTGAGCGAGTCGCGTTTTCGCGAGGCCGATGCGCGGCGGTTTGGCAAAGATCAGGACCTGTGGACGCCTCATCGCAAAACCTCAATGCCGATCACGCGGTCCTTGTCATCAATATCCAGGATGACCTGCATCCCGCGCAGGCGCTCGTCGAGCGCGAACACATCAATCGATCGAACGACGCAGCCCGGCGTGCCGGCGCCGGGATGATCCGGCAGATAGATATAGCCTGCTTCCAATTCTTCGTCCCAGCTTGCGTCTAGCGACATGTCTGCAACTCCCCGCCTTTCGGTTTCGCCTCTATTTGTACAGTGTAGCCAAAGATTCCGGCTTGGCGCCAAGCAAATATCGCGTGATCAGATAGGCATTGCGCCAACTGCGCTTGCGCCAGCCATCGCGGTCATATTTCGACGCATCGGTGCGCGCTTCCGCCGATAACAAAGAGAGGCGTTTCTTGCCCAGCGCGCGAATGATCTGAACGTCTTCCATGAAGGGCGTATCAGCATAGCCGCCAATCTCGGTGTAAAGCTTGCGCGAAATGAGCAGGCCCTGATCGCCATAAGGCAGCCCCAGCGCCCGCGCCCTCCAATTGGCCCGGCGGGCGACGACTTTCGCCATCGGATGATCGGACCGGTAGGCGAGGGTGAAGGTGGCGGCCTTGTCTTTTCGATCCGTGATATGAGTCTTGGCCCGCTCGGCCCAGTCGCGCGACAGCGCCGTGTCGGCATGCAGGAAGAGCAGCCAGTCGCCACGGGCATGGTCGAAGCCATGGCGCAGCTGCGCCGCGCGACCGGGTTCGGGGGCGGCGAGAACCGTGGCGCCAGCGCCCTCTGCCAGACGCCGAGTTTGATCCTCGCTGCCGCCGTCGATAACGATAACTTCGCGAATAAGCCCCGCTTCAAGGCCTGGCATGAGCGAGGCGAGGCAAAGCGGTAAAACCGCCTCCGCATCCAGGGCGGGGATTATGATGGAGAGCGGCGCGGGCATTTAAAGGCTGACGCCCATCTCTTTCAGCCGCGCTTGGACCAGCAACAGATCGCGCCAGGCCCGGCTTTTATCCTGTGGGCGCCGCAACAGATATGCCGGGTGGAACATGGGGACCAACGTCACGTTTGTTCCCGCAGGCGTCTCAAATGGCCGTTCAGAGCCGCGCAGACGCATGATTCCGGTCTTGGTGTCGAGCAGCGATTTCGCAGCCACGCCGCCCGTTGCGATGATGATGTTCGGTTGCGCCAGATCGACCATGCGATTGACGAAGGGACGACACACCGCGAGTTCGTCGGCTTCCGGATTGCGATTCCCAGGCGGGCGCCAGTAATTGACGTTTGAGATGAATGTATTGGTCTTGCGATCCAACCCGATGGCGGCGAGCATTTTGTCGAGCAATTGACCGGCTTTGCCAACAAAAGGCAGGCCGATCCGGTCTTCCTGACCGCCGGGCCCTTCGCCCAACACCATGACCGGAGCGCCCAGCGTACCATCATAGACCACGGTTTTTTCGCAAAGCTGCTTCAGCGGGCAGCCCTCAAAGCGTTCAATCGCGATTTTCAGCGCCTCCAGCGAATCAGCGCTGGCGGCCAATGCCCCAGCCTCGGCGATCCAGTCGGTCAGTGTTTTGTTTTGGCCGCGCCTCCGTTTCCGCTCATCCCCGCGCATGCGGGGATCTGGTGCGGCAGAGTCGGGCGTTTTTGCATCAGAGTTCCCTGCCTGCGCGGGGATGAGCGAGCTTTCTTGAGCCTTCATCAGAGCTGCAATTTCAGCCTGGTCGACACTGACTCCCATCTCCTCCCACCAGTCGGTGAGCGCCTTTAACGCTGCGGCAGAGGCATTTTGGAGCATTGAGACCTTGTAAACTTTGGCTAAAGAGGTGGGCAGATAGTGGAATATACATAATTAGCACGCAAGTCGTGCAACCAGTTTTTGGGAGACAAGTGATGAGCGAACGCGAGTCCATGGAATTTGACCTGGTGATTGTCGGGGGTGGACCCGCAGGTCTGGCTGCCGCGATCCGGGCCAAGCAATTGGCCAATGAAGCCGGCGAGGAACTGGAAGTCGTGGTCCTGGAAAAGGGAGGCGAGATTGGCGCCCATATCCTGTCCGGACTGGTGCTCGACCCGAAAGCCCTGGACGAGCTCATTCCAGACTGGCGAACCCGTGATGACCGCCCGATTCGTACCGAAGTGAACGCCGATACGTACAAGCTGCTCGGACCGAATGGCTCCATGGCGATGCCGACCTTCGCCTTCCCGCCCTTCATGCACAATCATGGCTGCTATATCGGCTCTCTGGCCAATGTCTGTCGCTGGCTGGGTGAGCGGGCCGAGGAACTGGAAGTACAAGTCTTTCCGGGCTTTGCGGCGTCAGAAGTTGTTTATGGCGAGAAGGGCGAAGTTCGCGGCGTCGTTGCCGGCGTCATGGGCATTGCCGAGGATGGCACGCATAAACCGGATTACGAGCCCGGTATGGAATTGCTTGGCAAGTATGTTTTGTTCGCAGAAGGGGCCCGAGGGTCGCTAACCAAGGAAGTCAAAGCGAAATACAATCTCGAAGCCGAATGCGACCCGCAAAAATATGGCATCGGACTGAAAGAAGTCTGGAAAGTTCCAGCCGATCATCCTGAATTCAAATCCGGCTTTGTGCAGCACACATTTGGTTGGCCGGTGAAGGAAAAGGACGGTTCTGGCGGTGGGTTTCTCTACCATTTTTCCGAAGGCGGCGAGAATTATGTCTCGGTCGGCTATGTGGTTCACCTCAACTATAAAAACCCGCACCTGTCGCCGTATGACGAGTTCCAACGCTATAAGCATCACGACGATATCTCGAAATTCCTGAAAGGCGGCAAGCGCGAGGCCTATGGCGCCCGGGCGATCACGTCCGGTGGCATTCAATCCATCCCGCGCCTCGCCTTCCCGGGGGGCGCGTTGATTGGCTGTTCGGCTGGCTTCGTGAACCTGCCGCGGATCAAGGGCACACACAATGCGATGAAAACCGGCATGCTGGCGGCGGAACTCGCTGTCGACGCGATTCGCGACGGCCGTGGCTCTGACAAGCTGGAAGGCTATCAGGACGCTGTCCGCAATAGCTGGGTCTGGACCGATCTGGCGCGGGTGCGCAATGTGAAGCCTTTAATGTCGCGGTTCGGCACCATGCCAGGCGCTATTCTTGGCATGCCGGACATGTGGATGCGGTATCTGGTCGGGTTCGGCTATATCCCGCAGCTCAAGCATGGCAAACCGGATCACAAGTATCTGAAGTCGGCGAGCGATTGCAAACCGATTGAGTATCCAAAGCCGGACGGCGTGCTGAGTTTTGACAAGCTGACCAATGTCTCTTTCACCAATACCTATCATGCAGAGGATCAGCCGAAGCATTTGATGGTTGCCGATCCTGCGCTGCAAAAATCGTCAGAGTTCGACATCTTCAAAGGACCGTCACAACGCTACTGCCCCGCCGGTGTGTATGAATGGGTCGAGGAAGACGGTCAGCCGCCACGGTTCCAGATCAATTCGCAAAACTGCATTCATTGCAAGACCTGCGATATCAAGGACCCGAACCAGAATATCAATTGGGTCACGCCCGAAGGCGGCGGCGGTCCGGCCTATCCGAATATGTGATCCAAGAGGCGCTGATGCGGGAGTACAGTTTCAAACCAGCGCCAGTTCGCAAGGCCCAGACCTGGGCGATCAAGGATGATCACCTGATGCGCCGCGGCGGCGCGAGCGCTCTCAATCTGGCTGACGTGACGGATGCCAGCTGGAACACCGTGACCTATCGCGGCACGCGCAGCGCCTGGCTGCATCTGACCTCCGCGGCCGGTGTCACCAGGATTGAGTATACGGATACAGGCGGCGCCCGGGATGAGTTTTTCGCGCTCATCATCGCAGTGGCGCAAGGGCTTGATCGGGTGAATCCCGACTTGCAGATCAAGCACGGCTATTCCGCCCCCTGGCGCACGGCGCTATTCATTCTCGGCATTGCCGGCAGCTTGCTGGGGGTCTTTCTGGTCTATGTGGGGCTGACCAACATGACCGGAAAAGGCGGCGTGCAAGCGACGATTGCTGGCGCCGTCATGGTCTTATTATTGGTGCCGGTGGCCTGGTCCTGTCGCCCGAATTTGAAAGCGCAGACCTATGGTACGGATGGGTTAGTGCGTGAGATCGTTTCGCTTGGCGGTGCGCCGATGGATCAACCAGATCAAGGTGCCGGCCCCGGTTAGCGTCCAGAAAATCAGAAATGGTGCAGCGCCGCCGGCCTGGGCGCCAATATAGGCCAAGATGCCGGCAGTCGCCGAAAGCCCCCAATAGAGCAGTGCGGCTTCAAAATGGCTCCAGCCGCTCTCAATCAGACGCTGATAAGCGTGGTCCAAATGCGCGTCGAGCAGATGGCGCCCGTGCTTTGTACGCCAGGCCAGCGTCAGCAGAACATCGATCAGGAAAGGCAAAGCCAAGGTCGCCACGGTCCAGACCTCGAGACCGGACATCAAGCCCAGACTTGCGAACAGCCCCCCCAGGGCCAGCGCGCCGGCATCTCCGGCATAAAGCTGGCCGCGCAAATTGTGCATCAGAAATCCGGCCACAGCGCCAAAAATCGGAAACCACCAGACGCTGAAGACAAAGGTGCCGGCGGATATCCCGGTTATGGCAAGCGCCGCGAGCATGATCGCTGTCGCGCCGATCGCCAGGCCGTTAGAACCATCCATAAAATTGGTGGCATTTGTGAACACCAGCAGCCAAAGCGCGCTTCCGGCAATCATCAGACCAGACAAGCTCACGTTACCCCAAGGCGTGGGTAGCGCCGTCGGAGTCAGTCCGAGCGCGGCGACCGCAATTGCGGACGCGGTCAATAGAAGCAGTTTCGCTTTGGTGTTGGCGGTCTGCAGATCGTCCCAGAGGCCAATCAGAAATGCGATTGCCGTAAAAGCGAGTGCCAGGAGGAGCGCTGCGCGACCACCGCTTATCTCCTGCCAATGAATGGCGACTACCTGCAGCGGGTTGATCCCGTACACCACGGACAGCAGCAACAACCCAACACATCCGCCAAGGAGCGTCCCGGTCAAAATCGCGACGCCGCCCAGTCGGGGCACCGCATGGGTTTGGGTCTTGCGGACGCCGTCAGGTGCGTCGACCACCCGGAGTTTCATAACAGCTCGGCAGGTCACCAGAGCTGCCGCAAAGCTGATTGACGCAAAGGCTGCGCTCAACAGCCAGACAGGCCACGCCATCAGGCGCCTCCGAGCAAGGAGGATTGCACCCACCCGTCAGGGTATTGCCGCCGCAGACTCTGTTCTGCTGCTTCAGCCTGTTCCATGCTTTCGAACAGAGCAAAACAGGTCGCGCCTGAGCCGGACATGCGGACCATCCGCGCGCCCGTCATAGATTGCAGCGCAGCCAGAACTTTGGTGATTTCCGGGTGCATGCTCATGGCCGGCGATTGCAGACTGTTGCGCGTATTGTCATTCAGCCAGCTCACGAAGGCGCGCAGAGCGGTGCGATTGTCGGGCAAGGGGGGGTGATCCGGAATGTGCTCCGGCGCCACTTCGTCATAGGCTTTGAACACGGCGCCGGTCGGGCAGGCAATGCCGGGATTGACCAGCAGGGCCGGTAGACGCGGCACACTCAAGACCGGCTCAAACGTTTCGCCTTCACCGGCCATGAATCCGGGAAAGCCGCGAAAACAAGCCAGGACATCTCCGCCGAGCAGCGGAGCCACTGCTTCGGCCATGGTTTGGGCCGTCTCACCGCCATGGGCCCGAACGATCAATCGCAGGGCGGCGCCCGCATCCGCGGAGCCACCTCCAATTCCGGCGGCGCAGGGCAGTTTCTTTTGCAGGCGAAACGCCAGCGGCGGCGCATTGCCGTCGAGGGCATCATTCATCGCACGGGCGGCTTTCAGAACGAGATTGTCTTTCGCTGGACCGGACTGGCGCGCGAAGGGGCCATCGACCGCAAGGCTGAAGTGACTGGCGGGCTCAGCGGTGACGATATCGGCCGCGTCCGTATCGGCAAACGTCACCAGCGATACCAGATTGTGGCGCTCATTCTCGTTCGGCGGACCGACATGAAGAGACAAGTTGATTTTGGCCGGCGCGTGTTCGGTGAGGCGGGTCATGGATAGGCCGGGGTGCCATCATCTGCTGCCGCCTGCAACATGGCGAGACCGCTTTCGAGTTTTTTCTCGAGTAAATCCATCTCCGCGTCACCGGTCGCATATTTCAGGGCGCGTTCCCATTGAAAGCCAGCTTCCTTGAACCGACCGACTTGCCAGTAGGCGTCGCCGAGATGATCAAGGATTTCGCTGATATCGGGCGACAGTTCGGTCGCACGTTCAAGGTAGAAGATCGCGCGCTCATAATTGCCCAATTTGTAATAAGCCCAGCCGAGACTATCGGTGATGGCACCACTCTCGGGATCAAGGCGCAAGGCGTCCTGTATGAGATCCAGGCCGGCTTGCAGATTAATGCCGCGATCAATCCAGCTATAGCCGAGATAATTCATGATCGTTGGATCATTCGGATTGAGATTCATCGCGGTCTGCAGGTCATTTTCTGCGCGTGGCCATTCGCCAAGGCGTTCGCGCGCGCCGCCGCGGGCGAAATAAATGCGCCAGTCATACTCGCCTATGGCCTCGTCGGCTTCGATCACATCCGAGAAGGTCGCTTCGGCTTCACCATCGCGATCGAGGGACTGCAACAGATCCGCCAGTTGAATGCGAATGTTACGATCATCGGTCCGGGCAAGCGTTTCGCGCGCAATCTTCAGGGCTTCGTCATTCCGATCTTCGCGACGCAAGGCCCAGGCGAGCTGGCCTTGCGCGCTGGTGTGATGGATCGAGGTCTCGGGAATCGATTCCAGCAAAGCGATCGCTTCAGATCTCCGATCGGCCCGGTCCAGCGTATCGGCCCAAAGCGCCTTGGCGGAATCAAGGTCCGGATCCAGGTGGATCGCCATCGCGAAATAGACCGCGGCCACATCGCCATAGGTCTGATTGGCTTGCGGCGCGGTCGCGATATAGAAGGCGAGCGCGGTGCCTTCAGCCGCAGTGTAGACAGGAGGCGGCGCGATGTCGCCGTTTTCAATCTCCTGCTTCAGCGCGGTTAGGGCCGGATGACGGCCGACATCCTGACGAAATGTGGCCAGCCGGCGCAGCGCCAGGTCTGTGTCCCCGTCGAGGGCGATGAGGCGCGCTTCCATTTCAACGCCCAGCGCGAGGCGCGCATCAACGTCCCACAAGCTGCCAAGGTCCGTCCGGGCGCCCTCTATGTCGCCAATATTGGCCCGCATAATCGCACCGAGCGTCTGGCCCATCAAAGCGAACAGGCCTTCTTCACCGCCGGCAAATTGTTGCAGATTGACCGCCGCGCTCGGATCGACTTCCAGTACGCTCCATGCAGCCAGGCTGCGCGCCAGCATGGCATGATAATCATTGCTCCATGGCGTCGTCAGGTAAGATAGCGCGCGATCCCGCTCATCTTGTTTAAGCGCGTCGACAGCGAGCAGCAATCTCGGCAATTCGGTTTGTATCAATGTGTCTGCTGGCAGGCGCTCCGCCAGGGCAATGGCGCGTTCGACTTCGCCAATCCTGAGCACGGCAAAGATGCCTTGTTCCGCCAGCCAGGGATCATCCTGCACAGTGCGCAGCAGTCGCGAATAGTTTCGGGCCGCGGTATCCGCGTCCTCGGTATAGCCGGCATATTTGGCGACGGCGTAGGTCGTCAGTGTCTCAATATCGCTGCGCAGCTTGGTGGCGGCTTCAGCTTGTTCGAGCAAGGCCGGCGCACGTCCATTGCTCACCGAGACGCAGGCCGACAGCGCCAGACAAAAAGCAGAGAATACAAAGGCACGCCACATACGGCCTTTGTCTCAGCGTCAGAGGTTTCAGGCAAGTAAAACCCTGTCATTTAATTTGCGGAAACTGTTGACCGGTTCAGTGCGCGCGGCTGACGCAGAAATCTGCCAGATCACTCAAGGCTAGCGTCCATTCGCTTTCCGGTAGATCGCGCAGCGCAGCTTTGGCCAGATCGGCATAGGCGCGGGCCTCGGTCACGGTCGCGTCGGCAGCACCGGTTGAGCGGATCAGATATATGGCATGGGCGAGATCGCCTTCAGCCTGCGTGTCTATATTCAGGGCCCGATCCCAAAACGCTTGATCATCAGCGCTGCCTCGGCGGCGTGCGATAATCACCGGCAAAGTGGTCTTGCCTTCGCGAAAATCATCGCCGACGGATTTGCCAATAACAGAGGTCGTGCCGCCATAGTCCAGCGCGTCATCGATGATTTGAAAGGCGAGGCCGAGATTCTTGCCATAGGCGGCGAGTGCGGCCGCATGGGCGGTATTTTCCGTGCCGGCAGAGAGGGCGCCCGCCTCCGCAGCGGCTTCAAAAAGGGCCGCGGTCTTGGCTTCGATAATCGCCAGATATTCCTCGGTTGGCAGATCGGTACGGGTTGCGGCCGCCAGTTGGTGCACTTCACCTTCGGCGATCACGGAGGACGCTGTGGACAGGATCCGCAGGATGTCGAGGCTTCCCGTTTCGACCATAAGCGTGAACGCCCGGGCGAACAGAAAGTCGCCCACCAGGATAGACGCATTATTGCCCCAGACATTCTTGGCCGCTTTCTTGCCACGGCGCAGGTCACTATCATCGACCACATCATCGTGCAGCAGGGTCGCCGTGTGAATGAACTCCACCGCTGTGGCGAGTGCATGTGTGCCCGAATTGGTGCCGCCGCAGGCATGCGCAGCAATCAGTGTAATCATCGGGCGCAGGCGTTTACCGCCCGCCGATACAATATAGCCGGACAAATCGGGAATGACGTCGACCGGGCTTTTGGCCCGTTCAATCAGCAAAGCTTCGATCGCCGCCAAATCTTCCGAGAGCATGCTTTGCATACGCTCGACAATATTCGCGAACCGGGCGTCTTGGGAGGGATTGGTTTGCGCAGTCACGCCAGGAGTCCTATTCCACTTTTCCGCTTCTATCCATACAGTTAGCGCAAATTTGATGGCATACAGCTGCGGTATGCGACCGCATGCGACGTTTTGGAGAAAAATCTTGGAAGAAGTGTTTCGAACCAATGACTTGGTGAAACTGTCCTATATCAAGCACCTGCTCTCGGAAGAAGGGATTGAGCCCTTTGTTCTGGATGAACATACGGCGATGATTGACGGTCGTGGCCCGATGATACCGATCCGTATTACGGTACGGGCCGATCTTGCCAGTCGCGCCAGGTTCATCCTCCGCGAGGTGGAGAAGGATGCGTGACAGACGCGACTTGCGATGAATTTCTCGGCGGTCGCGTCAAGGTTTTTCAACCTAAACAGGGATTTAGGGCTGGCACGGATAGTGTTTTGCTGGCCGCAGCTCTGGACAGCAGCCTGTCGGGTGACGCCCTGGAACTCGGTAGCGGCGCTGGCGGCACTTTATTGCCTGCGGCGGCGCGTTTGTCGGCGGCGCATCTGACCGGTCTGGAAATTGATCCAGCCATGATGGAACTATCGCGCCGCGGAATTGAGGCGAATGGGTTTCAGAATCGCGTTGAGGTGGTCGAAGGTAGCGCCGCTTTGGTACCACCTGACTGGCAAAATCGCTTCGATCTGGTCTTCTCCAACCCACCTTTTTTCGAATCCGGCGCGATTCAATCGCCCGGACCGGGGAAGGATGGCGCCTATCTCGAGAGTGTGCCGCTAAGGGGCTGGATCAATGCCATGCTGTTTGCCCTGCGGCCAAAAGGGACGCTCGTAATGGTGCACCGCGCCGCGGATCTGGCCCGCATTCTGGCGGTCCTCGAGCGCCAGAGCGGGGAGATTGCCGTGCTGCCCGTGCATTCCTATCCCGGCACAGACGCCAAACGGGTTCTGGTCAGGGCCCGCAAGGCGCTTCGATCCGGGCCGATGCGGCTTTTGCCGGCACGTTGCCTTTACGTTGAGAAAGGTGGGCCGCGCACCGAATGGGCGCTCGGCATGCAACAGGATGGCAGGGGCATTGACTGGGATTAGCGCGACCAGATTGCTTGCCCCAAGCCGCAGACCGGAGTAGGCGGGGCGCGACAGTTTTTTGGAACGCCCTCAATCATGACCACGCCGATTGCCAGAGACAAACCCAGATCCTTTCAGCACCTGATCCTGCGCTTGCAGAGTTACTGGGCCGAACAGGGCTGCGCCATCCTGCAGCCTTATGACATGGAAGTCGGCGCCGGTACCCTGCATCCGGCGACGGTGTTGCGCGCGCTGGGGCCGAAAGACTGGCGCGCCGCCTATGTCCAGCCGTCGCGGCGCCCTGCCGATGCCCGGTACGGTGAAAACCCGATGCGGCTTGGACATTATTATCAGTATCAAGTCATCCTGAAGCCGAATCCGAAAAATCTACAGGATCTCTATCTGAACTCACTGTACGAGATTGGCATCGACCCGACCGTGCATGACATCCGCTTTGTCGAGGATGATTGGGAAAACCCGACCGTGGGTGCCTGGGGGCTAGGCTGGGAAGTCTGGTGCGACGGCATGGAAGTCAGCCAATACACATATTTTCAGCAAGTCGGTGGCCTGGACGTGTTTCCGGTTTCGGGTGAACTGACTTACGGTCTCGAACGCCTGGCCATGTATGTGTTCGGCGTCGACAATGTCTATGACCTGCCGTTCAACGCGCCGGACAGCGATACACCGCTTTCTTATGGCGATGTGTTCATCGAAAATGAGCGTCAACAATCAGCCTTCAATTTCGAGTATTCTGATGTCGAGATGCTGCAACGCTGGTTCAGCGATTGTGAAAGCCAGTCAAACGCCTTGCGCGCGGCGGGCAAACCGCTGCCAGCCTATGATTTTGCCCTGAAAGCGAGCCATGTGTTCAATCTGATTGATGCCCGCGGTGCGATTTCCCCGACCGAACGTCAGGCCTTTATCGGCCGTGTGCGGGACCTGGCCCGCGGCGCGGCCGAACAATGGGCTGAACAGGAGGCGGCACGGGCGGACTAGTTCGCTAGTCTTCCCTCACCCGAAACCCGCCGCTCAAGGTTTTGGCGACGAGGTCTTCTGCGTGTTTCACCTGCCGTTCAATCGTATCCAGATTGGCAATATTTAGTCTGAGAACGGTCAGATCATAATCCTTTGAAAAGGCCTTGGTTGCATCGTGCGTGGTGGAACCCGTCTGGCCATCGATCGGACCCTGATAATAGCCGAGCGCGGTAAGCGCTATTTGATAGCGCTCGATCATAGCCTTGCGGTCGGATGCCAGGATGAAAGGGCCGAGTGTGCTCGCAGCCGCCTCTTCTGCGCGCTGGACGGTTCGTTCCAAGTCGGCAAAGTCATCAAATACGATATCCAGTGTTTTGATTTCTTGATCCTCGGCGAACATCTTTGCGGCCGCGTTTGTATCTTTCCCTGCGATGCCATCAATCGCGCCATCATAATATTTGAGCGTGGTCAGCGCCGTTTGTAAGCGCTGCACAAGGTCTCCTCGTGCCGGATCTATACTGATTTCCGTTTTTGCCGCCTCACCAGCCTTTGGCTCGGCTTCGGTAACCGCGAGCGTCGGGTTCGTTTCCGTGGTGGAGGATAAAGGCTGCGTCGAGCGGTTGCTGGACGTCATATCCGAAATAACTCCACCGATAATTCCCAAGAGCACGAGCCCGCCCAACCATGCTAGCCCGGCATAACCGATTGACAACGCTCTTTTGCGTTTTGAAAAGCCGAGTCCCGACATGATATGGTCGACATCGGCGCGAAAGGATTTGCGGTCGAGCTGTGCGCCATGGCGTGTGACCAGGCCGCGAATATCGACTGGCAACTGATCCACACGGGGCATCGGCGTACCGTCCAGCAAGACCGGGACGACAGGGATCCCTCGCTGCAGCGCAGCCGCGATTTCAGTACGGACGAAATCATCGGGTGAGTCGAGTCGCGGCTTCCCATTCGGTGCCTGCGCGGTGAGCCAGCCAGGACCTATAACCGCCAGAACCGCGTCGCACTGACTGATCTTGGTCTGTAAATGCGCTTCGAAATCCATGCCGATGGGAATATTGTCGACATCTACAAACAGATCGCGTTTGGGGTTCTTCAAATAGGGCTTTATGAACTCTTGCAACCGATCGACGGCGTGCTGACTGTCCTGGCGGCGGTACGAGATAAAAATCTTGGCCATAGGGTCTTTCCCACTCGTCCCCTAATAGACATTAATCTCCCGGGCCTGCATTGTGAAGCGTCATTCCGTGTGAGTCGGTCCAAACATTCGCAACACGCCCGTGCCCAGCCGACCTTGAAGCCATGCGAGTATACCGGTAAGGCGCACGTCAAAGGAAATGGACATGACCCGCAGCCTGACAGCGCTCCTCTTTATCGCCCTTGCGGCGTGCAGCCCGACCCCGGGATCGCCTGCCTTGTACAAGGACCGGGCGATGCAGAATGCTGTGGCTGACGCGCGGGCTTCATTGCCGGTCTTTTTCGAAGCCTGGCAAAACGAGGGGGAGGCCTATTCCGACTTTCGCGTCACGGTCATCATGCCGTCCAGCGCCTATGGCCGTGATTATGAGGAGCTGTCGAACATACGCCGCGAGTTTGCCGGCTTTATCGGTGAGACCTCGGGTGGCGAAGAGGTGCCATTCCTGGTTGCGGACATTGCCGATTGGCGCTTCCTCGAGGGCGAGAAATATCGCGGTGGTTATACGCGTCGCGTGATGTTCGACATGACGGATGCTGATATCCCGGCTCTCCGCGCGCAATTTCACGAGGAGCCCTTGCCATGAGCAAAGTCAATCTGGCGGAAAAGTTCGCGCAATTCTCGGATCACTGGCAGCCAAAGCTGGCGGGCCGCGTGAACGAGACGGATGTCCGCCTGGTCAAGATCAAGGGCGATTTTGACTGGCACGCGCATGCCCATGAGGACGAGATGTTCGTCGTCCTGAAAGGCGAGATGCGGATGGCATTTCGCGACCGCACCGAGATCGTCAAAGCCGGTGAGTTCATCATCGTGCCGCGCGGCACCGAGCATCGTCCTGGCGCAGATGAGGAATGTGAGGTCATGCTGATCGAACCCTCCAGCGTTGTGAATACCGGGGATGGCGCTGAAACCGCGCGCACCGTCACCGACATGGAAACCATCTAAAAATCAGAGCTGACATGGCTGAACTTTTTCTCGAAATCTTCTGCGAAGAAATTCCTGCGCGCATGCAGGCCAAGGCGGAGCGCGATCTCAAGGATGCGATCCTGAAAGGCCTGAAAGAAGCTGGGCTGGGCGTGGAGAAAACCACGTCCATGTCGGGGCCGCGCCGGCTGGCCGTCGCCTGTCTCGGCGTACCGGCGGGATCGGATGATGTCACAGAAGAGCGCAAGGGTCCGAAAGTCGGCGCGCCGGAACAGGCCGTCGCGGGGTTCCTGCGTGGCGCCGGTCTGTCTTCGATCGACGAAGCGGAGGTTCGCTCGGATCCCAAGAAAGGCGATTTCTATGTCGCCAAGCGGACCATTCCAGGCCGCGCGACGCCGGACATTGTGGCCGCGCTGGTGCCCGCCATCATGCAGAATTTCCATTGGCCGAAGTCGATGCGGACAGGCCGGGGCGAGATGCGCTGGGTGCGGCCCCTGCAACGCATTGTCTGTCTGTTTGACGGCGCGATCGTGCCCTTCGAAGTGGATGGCATTGCCAGCGGCAACGAGGTCGAAGGCCACCGCGTGCATGGCCGTGGCCCTTACGCCATTGGCGGACTGGATGAGTATGTCACGACGCTGGCGGGCCAGGGCCATGTCCTGCTGACCCGTGCTAGCCGCCGCGAAAAGATTGAAGCCGACGCCAGGGCGATCTGTGCCAACGCCGGTCTTGAACTGGTTGAGGATAAAGGTCTGCTTGAGGAAGTGGTTGGCCTGGCGGAATGGCCGGTTGTGATCCTTGGCGATATGGATCCGGCATTCCTGGAATTGCCGCAGGAAGTGATCCAGCTTTCGATGCGCACCCACCAGAAGTATTTCGCCGTGCGCGACCCGAAGACTGGCGATCTGGCGCCGAATTTTGTGGTCGTTGCGAACATTGACGCGACCGATGGCGGCAAGGCGATTGCCGCCGGTAATCGCAAAGTGCTGTCGGCGCGGCTGGAGGATGGGCGGTTCTTCTGGGAGAATGACAAGAAATCAAAGCTCGGCGCGTTTATTCCGAAGCTCGGCAAGATCACCTTCAAGGAAGAACTCGGAACCCTCCTGGACAAAACGGAGCGCGTGCATGCGCTCGCGAGGGAGCTGGCGCCGAAAGTTGGCGCAGATCCGGATCTGGCCGGTGTTGCGGCGAAGCTCGCCAAAGCTGATCTGGTATCGGAAATGGTCTATGAGTTTCCGGAACTGCAGGGCGTGATGGGGCGATACTACGCGCTGGCAGAGGCAGGTCTAAATCCGCTCAATCCGAGTGAAGTTGCGGACGAGGCTGTGGCCAAGGCGCGACCTTATTCGGCTGAGGCCGCCATCCAGGTCGCCGATGCCGTGCGCGATCATTACAAGCCGCAGGGCCCGTCCGATGCGGTGCCGACCGAGCCGGTCAGCATTGCGGTGGCGCTGGCAGACAAGCTCGACACGTTGGTCGGGTTCTGGGCGATTGATGAAAAGCCGACGGGATCGAAGGATCCGTTTGCACTGCGCCGGGCGGCGCTGGGGGTGGTACGGATTGTGTTGGAGAATGAGGTTCGTCTGCCGATACGAGAGACGACCCAACTTGGTAACTTCAAAGTTGGTGATTCTTTTGCGGATGTGAATCAGTTGGCGTCCTTCTTCGCCGACCGCCTCAAACAATACCTCCGCGATCAAGGCCAACGTCACGACCTGATCGACGCTGTCTTCGCGCTCGGCGAAGATGATCTCGTCCTGATCGTCAATCGAGTCGAAGCGCTGGCGGCGTTCCTTGACAGCGAGGACGGCGTCAATCTGCTCGCTGGCTATAAGCGCGCCGCGAATATCCTGCGCGCCGAGGAGAAGAAGGACAAACGCGCCTTTGACGTTGCGGTGGATGAGACGCAACTGGAAGCGAAAGCCGAGATCGCCTTGTTCAAGGCCATCAGTGAAAACGCAGCCGCGGCAAAGACTGCGCTCGAGAACGAAAATTTCGCCGCCGCCATGTCAGCCCTCGCGAACTTGCGCGCGCCGGTCGATGCCTTCTTTGACGGCCCGGACAGTGTCATGGTCAATGCGGACGAGGCGGCGGTGCGGGAAAACCGACTGAACCTGCTAAACCTGATGCGCGAAGCCATCGGCACCGTGGCAGATTTTTCCAAGATCGAAGGCTAACCTATCCCAACAGGCTCGGGTCGGTCGCCAGCACAGCACAAAGCACGGCGGCGGCGAGCACCGCGGCGGTGTTGAGAGAAAGAAGATCTCGAAGTCTGATTCTGGTCATCTGGCCCACCCAATATCGTGTCGTTTTATCGTGTCCGTGCAACATGTCCTGATTCTAGGAGCGGTTGCCGATCGGATCATCACAAATCGTCTCACATTCTTGCGAGCCTGTGTGTGAACCTAGGGTGACTGGTTTCATTTCGGAACAGCATGTTGCGGTGCAGCAACAATATTTTCCCATTTTACTGTGGATAGCGGGCAATTCCCGGTAAAATTCTTCGTGACAGCGCAATCAGACGAAATGTCGACTTGATTCTCGGCGCTAACCATGGCGCTTGGCTTGCATCAGAGACTCATGCAAACGGCGAGCAGAAATCTCACCGTGGCAGACGGAGGACACAAATGGGTGATGGCGCAAGCGTAGAGACCAAATGGGTCTACTCTTTCGGCGGGGGCAGTTCGGACGGCAGTGCGGCGATGAAGAATCTGCTGGGTGGCAAAGGCGCAAACCTGGCCGAAATGGCGAGCCTTGGCTTGCCCGTGCCGCCAGGATTCACGCTAACCACGGACGTCTGTACGGCTTATTATGATCTCGAGGAAGCCTATCCCGAAGGTCTGACGGAACAGGTCGACCACGCCCTGAAACTGCTGGAGGACAAAGCCGGAAAAGTGTTTGGTGATGCCGCCAACCCGCTGCTTGTATCGGTCCGTTCCGGCGCCCGGGCGTCCATGCCCGGCATGATGGACACGGTCCTCAATCTCGGCCTGTCCGACACCACAGTGAATGGCCTTGCCGCCAAGGCCGGCGAACGCTTTGCTTATGACAGTTATCGCCGCTTCATTCAGATGTATTCGAATGTCGTACTCGGACTGCGGCATGACACGTTCGAATACATTCTCGACGATTACAAAGACAGCCAGGGCTTTGAGCTCGACACGGAAATGGAAGCTGCGGACTGGAAGACGATTGTCGGCCAGTACAAGGATGCGGTTGAGGAAAAGCTCGGCAAACCGTTCCCGGATGATCCGCGTGAACAGCTCTGGGGTGCGATTGGCGCGGTGTTTGGCTCCTGGATGAATGACCGGGCGATCCTGTATCGCAAGCTGAATGATATCCCTGCCGAATGGGGCACCGCGGTGAACGTCCAGTCCATGGTGTTCGGCAATATGGGCGAGACCTCGGCCACCGGCGTCGCCTTTACCCGCGACCCGTCAACCGGCGAGAATGTGTTTTACGGCGAATTCCTGACCAACGCGCAGGGCGAAGACGTGGTTGCCGGCATTCGCACGCCAGCACCAATTTCGCGTGCCCGCGCCGATGAGCTGAAATCGGATGAAGCGCCGCTCGAGGAAGTGATGCCGCCCGTCTATAAGCAGCTGACTGATGTCGCCGACACGCTGGAAGCGCACTATCGCGATATGCAGGACATTGAGTTCACGGTCGAGGATGGCACGCTGTACATGCTGCAGACCCGCAATGGTAAGCGGACCGCGGCCGCGGCGCTGAAAATTGCGGTTGATATGGCGAATGAAGGCCTGATCAGCGAAGAAGAAGCGATCCTGAGGCTTGAGCCATCGCAGCTGGACCAACTTCTGCACCCAACCATCTCACCGAATGCGACCCGTGATGTCGTGGTCAAGGGCCTGCCGGCCAGTCCTGGTGCAGCCGTCGGGCAAGTCGTGTTCGATTCCAATGAAGCCGCGCATCTGGCCGAAGCCGGGCGCGCCGTCATTCTGGTCCGTGTGGAAACCAGCCCGGAAGACATTCATGGCATGCACGCGGCGCGGGCCATCGTTACCGCCCGTGGCGGTATGACCTCGCACGCGGCGGTTGTCGCGCGCGGCATGGGCCGGCCCTGCGTCTGCGGCGCAGGGGAGTTGCAGATCGATACCGAAGCTGGCGTCTTCCGCGTCGGCGACCGTGAAGTCAAAAAGGGTGAGATTATCACTGTCGATGGCGCCGAAGGCGAAGTCCTGTTGGGTGAGGTCGATATGCAGCAACCTGACCTGTCCGGAGACTTCGGCATTCTGATGAATTGGGCCGACAAGGTTCGCAAGCTGGCGGTTCGGACCAATGCCGAGACACCCGCGGATGTTCAGGTCGCCAAGGATTTTGGCGCCGAAGGCATCGGCCTGTGCCGGACCGAGCATATGTTCTTTGACGCCGACCGCATTCCGGTCGTGCGCAGCATGATCCTCGCCGGAACGAAGCCGGGGCGCGAAGCGGCACTGGAAAAACTGCTGCCCATGCAGCGCTCGGACTTTGAAGAAATCTTTCGGATCATGGGCGATGCGCCTTGCACGATCCGGCTGCTCGATCCGCCTTTGCATGAATTCATGCCGCACACCGAAGCCGAGATGGAAGAGGTTGCCGCCGCTTCCGGCATGGAGGTGAAAGCGCTGAAGGCCCAGGCTGAGGCACTGCATGAAAGCAATCCAATGCTTGGCCATCGCGGGTGTCGGCTCGGCATCACCTATCCGGAAATCTATGCGATGCAGGCGCGGGCCATATTTGAGGCAGCGATTGCTGTGGCCAAGGAAACCGGCACGAATCCGGTGCCGGAAGTGATGATTCCACTGGTCGGCACGCGCAAGGAATTGGATATTCTGAAAACCGTTGTCGATGAAGCGGCCAACGCCGTGTTCGAAGAATCCGGCACCACACTCAGCTATCTGGTTGGCACGATGATCGAATTGCCGCGCGCCGCTTTGCGGGCGGGTCAGATTGCCGAAACCGCTGAGTTCTTCTCTTTTGGTACCAATGATCTGACCCAAACGACTCTTGGCATTTCACGCGATGATGCGGGCCGGTTCCTGACCGCTTATGAAGAGCAAGGCATTTACGACAAGGACCCCTTTGTCACCATTGATCAGGATGGCGTCGGAGAGTTGGTGAAGACCGCTGCGAACCGCGGACGAGAGACCCGCTCCGGTATCAAGCTTGGCATTTGCGGTGAACATGGCGGCGATCCAGCCTCAGTGATTTTCTGTCACAGAATCGGACTCGATTACGTGTCATGCTCCCCATATCGCGTGCCGATTGCGCGCCTGGCAGCCGCCCATGCGGTGCTTCAGGACAGCTAAAATTCGCCATCTACGCGAATTTGTTCCGATTCCGTAACAAATTGTGATTGTGCGGGCTGTGTCCTTTGCGCAACATGCAATCTTAGTTAATAAAACGTGAATTTTACTCAAATTTACTTCGAATCTGCAATGAAAACGGTCATCTAGACGGAATCTGTCGCTGATTTCGTTTAATTCAGTCTGAGTTCAGCCAAAATGACGGACAAGAAATGTGTGGAAAACGCGGTAATCTAGAATTGATTTTCTAGCCCATCCACAAATATGGACGGTCGAAAGAACAGACTCCAAAAATCGGCTGGGACGCCGTTCGGATAGGAAAAGGTTTGAAACTTGCAGGGTCGGGACGACCTTCAAGTGTGGTGGGAAAAAAGACTGATATGACGGATTTTTCCAAAAACCCGATGACGGGCACGACCGTGACCGCGCAACTTGGGCGCTGGCTGCGCGTGCAAACGTCCGCCAGACACCGTCGAACCTTTATGCAGGGCGTTTTCGGCGCGGCCTGTTTCGCGACTCTGGTTGCCGCCATGCCGGTCATTGCCGGCGTTAATGCTGACCAACAGAGTGACGAGCAGTTCCGGGATCGCAGCGTCCAACTCGCCGAAATTCGCCAGGACGACGTTCAAGTTACTTATGCGCTGAATGACCAGTCCGAGCTGCTCAACCATGAATGGTTGAAATTTGTCGAAGTGTCGCTTGAGCGCGATCCCGGCTCAGCGTTGAGCCCTTATGCGGCGTTCGATCGGGATCGCGCAGCGATTGGCAGCCTGGTGACGCTCAACGTGCCAAAACGAACCGATGCGGAAGAAATGGTCCGTCAGAGCCAATGCCTGGCCCAGGCCATCTATTATGAAGCCCGCAGTGAGTCCCTGGCCGGCCAGATGGGCGTCGCCGAGGTGATTGCCAATCGTGTTAATGATCACCGCTATCCGAATACGATTTGCGACGTGGTCTTCCAGGGCGCGACCCGAACGACAGGCTGTCAGTTTACCTTCACCTGTGACGGCGCCATGAACAAACAACCGCGCGGCGCGAAATGGGACAAAGCGCAGAGCATCGCGGCGCACGTGATGATGGATCTGAATGAGCGCAAGACGGGTGGGGCGACCCACTATCATGCGACTTATGTCGATCCGGTCTGGAATTCAGGCCTGATCAAGACCCGTCAGATCGGAACGCACATATTCTATCGCTTCCCTCGCGGGGCGGAATGGTCGGTTGCAACGGCCCGTCAAAGCGCGCGGCTGGCGCAACGCCGCGCTGGTTTGAAAACCATTGTTCCGGCGGGTGCAGCATCTGTCGCACCGACAGAATTGCTGACGCCGGCCTCTTCCGCGGATGAGCTGAATGCGCGCGCCTTGCAGGAAGTCAGAACCAGCGGTCGGCTGCCGGAAGCTTCACCGGCGGACACGATGACAGAAGCGGCGATTGAGATGGACGCCGCGGTCACCTCTCCGTCTGCGCTTTAGTCGCGCGGCGGCAACCCCTGTTTTATTCGCTTCTTCATGCGGCCGGGCATAAACCGGGAGGCAAAGCGTGCCTGTTTTGCCATTTTGCCAGCCATGTAATGCACGTCTTTGCCATGAGCGGCTTCCCAGGCTGTCTCTGCCGCGAGTGAGACGGGATAGACTTCCTGCCCCTGATCGCGAATTTCGTCCGCCATTTTGACATTTGCCCCTTCAGTCAGGCCCATATCCAGGATAGGCGTGTCGATAAACCAGGGCATCAGGCTGGTGCAGCGAATACCGAGGCCGGACAATTCGACATCCAGGGCTTCGGTCAGGCCTCGCACCGCAAATTTGGTCGCTGAATAGACGGCCAGGCGCGGAGAGCCTATGACGCCCGCGGTCGAGGCTGTGTTCACGATCCGCGCATTGTCCGTTTCCTTGAGCAAAGGCATGGCCGCATAGACGCCATTGATCACGCCTTTGACATTGATATCGACAATCAGATCGGATTCTTCAGGTGGAATGTCCTCAAACCAGCCATGACGTCCGATCCCGGCATTGTTGAAAAGGACATCCATCTTGCCATCGGTCTCGTTGCTGAATCCGGACATGGCCGCAGCCCAGTCCTGGCGCTTGGTGACGTCCAACCGGGCGACATGACAATTGTCGGTGCCCAGCTCGGCTGCGACTTCTTGCAGGCCGGGCTCATTGATATCGTACAGGCCGCAAAACCAGCCACGCGCTTGGAACAGGCGCGCCGTCTCAGCGCCAATGCCTGACGCGGCGCCTGTGATGAAAATGGACTTGCGTCCGTTTGCCTTACCCATTGCTTCCTCCGGCGTGTCTTTTCGACAGGTCAGATGATATCGAGGCCCAGGTCAAGATTTAACGCAGAGTGAGTGAGGGCGCCGGATGAGATGTAATCCACACCAGTTTCGGCCTTGGCGGCGACGGTTTCCAGCGTGATGCCACCGCTGGCTTCGGCGAGGCATTGCCCGTCAATCATCGCCACGGCCTGGCGCAACAGGTCCGGTTCCATATTATCGAGCAGGACTGCGTGCGGCTTATGCGGCAACGCCTCTGCCAGTTGATCGAGGGAATCGACTTCAATCTCGATCATTCGCAAATGCCCGGCATAGGCATGCGCGCGTTGCAGCGCGTCGGCGATCGAACCGCAGGCGGCAATGTGGTTGTCCTTGATCAGGATTGCGTCATCCAGGCCATAACGATGCGAGGTACCGCCGCCGCATCGCACCGCCCGCTTCTCAACGGCTCGATGTCCAGGGGTTGTCTTTCGCGTGCAAACGATCTTTGCCTTAGTATGCGCCATGCGTTCCGCGAATTGCGACGTCAGAGTTGCGATCCCGGACAGACGGCCCAGGAAGTTGAGCATGGTGCGCTCTGCGATCAGGATAGAACGCGCCGCGCCATTCATCACCGCCACGATATCGCCTGGAGCGAGCTCATCGCCATCTGACATGTGCGCGTCGAGGGCGACATTCGGGTCAATCAACTTCAGCGCATAAGCGGCTGCATCCATGCCAGCCAGGCGCCCCGGCTGACGGACGCGGATATGGGCGGTAAGCTGGGTACCCGGAGGAATGGTGGCGTCCGTCGTCAGATCGCCAGCGCGACCGAGATCTTCCGCCAGTGCGAGGCGAACAATCGGGTCGAGCACAATATCGGGTAGCGGGGGTGGGGCGATAAAGGTCATGAAACAGGCTCCAGTTCTGGCGCGTGAGAATTGCCCTGGCTGGTATAGGTCCGGATCGCTGCGTCGCTTGTCTTAGGGAAATCTGCGCGGAAATGGCCGCCGCGGCTTTCTTTTCGCGCTTCCGCCGCTTCGGCGATGATCCGAGCGGCACAAAGGGCACGCGTCTCCGGGTATTGGGATTCCATGGCATCGATCCGCGCAATCAGTTCTGACAGACCAGATGCGTCACGCACGACGCCGCAATTTGTTGCCATATCCTTACGCAGATCCTGCAGCGCAGTATCAGGCAGGTCCGCCGGGACCACGCCTGCACTGACCTGCGCGGTGCCAAGATCTGCCTCGCGCAAACGATCCGCGATGCGGGCCGCCATGACCACAGCTTCGAGCAGAGAATTGGAGGCCAGCCGATTCGCACCGTGGGCGCCGGTGCTGCTGCATTCGCCGCAAACGCTCAAACCGTTCAGGCTGGCGCGACCCCAGGTATCGGACAGGATCCCGCCCATATGATAGTGCATGGCTGGCGCCACCGGGATGAGCGACTGGCGGGGATCTATGCCCGCCGCCATACAGGCCGCGAAAACGGTCGGGAAATGTGTCTTGATCTCATCGCCCAATGCCTGGCGGGTATCGAGAAAGGTTTTGCGCCCGGCCGAGATCTCTGAATGAATGGCCCGGGCCACTTCATCGCGCGGCGCCAACTCAGCCTGTCCATGATAGCGCGACATGAACGGGGCTTCGTCTGCGCCGACCAGAACAGCGCCTTCGCCGCGCAAGGCCTCGGTGGCGAGCGGTGAAGGATCGAGTCCGACATCCATGGCGGTCGGGTGAAACTGAACGAATTCAGGATCGGCAATCACCGCTCCGGCGGTATAGGCCATGGCAAGGGCATCGCCGCGAGCTTGCGGCGGATTGGTCGTGATCCGGAAAAGACCACCTGAGCCACCCGTGCAAAGCACGGTTTCGGGGCTGGTGAAGGTCGATATTCGGCCCCGCCGGTCTTTCAATATCGCGCCCGCGATCCGGCCTAGATCGTCTTGCAACAGACCAACCGCCCTGGCGTGCTCAATGAGCTGAATATGGCTGGCGGATCGAACTGCCGCGGTCAAAGCGCCCATAATCGCCTTGCCGGCCAGATCACCGGCCACGCGGGCGACGCGTGGATGTGAGTGTGCGGCTTCGAGGCTGAGCGCAAGATGTCCTTCGGGCGTTCGGTCAAATGGCACACCAAGCGCAATCAGATCACGAACGCGTTGCGGGCCGTCCTCGGCAATCAGTTTCGCAATGGCGGGTTCAACCAGGCCGGCACCTGCGGCAACCGTATCTGCGGCATGTTGGTCCGGACTGTCTTGCGGGTGCAGCGCTGCAGCGAGGCCACCTTGCGCCCAGGCGGAGGATGCTGCCTGACCCAGCGGCGCCGGCGAAATCACGGTACAGGGGCGCGGTGCCAGGCGCAGCGCCAGAAACAGGCCGGCCAATCCGGCGCCAATAATCAGTATGCGGGCATCACCTGCAGGCGCAGGGGCCGTGTATCGTTCGGGCCAAGGCCCGGTCTCTTTGGTCAAGAAATGCCCCCTTCATCCCGAATCCATTCTGCTGGTCTTGGCGGGCCAGCGCTGACCAGCGCGCCATGCATGCGGGCGGAGGACTCAATGGTCAGGGTAAAATTATCCGGGTAGTAGAATTCACTCTCGAAACCGTTGATAAATTCAACGATGCGGCAGCGTACCGACAGCTGATTACCGAGTTGCGACGCTTCGCAATCCTGACGAACCAGATAGTCTTCCGGCAGAAGCGGGCAGCTTTGGCGTGCCGTTAATTCACCTTTGAATCGGTTGTCAGATGTTCTTTCGAGATGGGCCGTGCCGCCGAAGGTACAGTCTGCCTCGACACTTGCTTCAAATGTCCAGTGTCCGGCAATATTCACGTCCGCCGCGCTGGGCAGCGCCGCGGCCATTACGATTAGGAGAAAGCTGATCAACCTGGACATCATGAGACTCCTGCTTTGCTGCGGACCCATTCGGCAGGCTTGGTGCCGTATCGATCAGTTTGAATCCCGAATAGCCGCTCCGCTGACTTTATGGTCAAAGCAAAGTGATCTGGCGCATAAACCCCCCAAGATTCAGTTGTTGCAAAGTCGACAATCTTGCTTCGAACGGACACTTGGCCATTCATCACGCTGATTTCACTGGTTTGGATCACCACGAAGCCATCGTCGGGAAATGTCGGGCAGGCATGGCGCATGGTGAGATCTGCAACATATCTGCCGTCGCTCTCGCTGCCCCGGACGGCCGCCTGGCCACCAAACTCACATTCGCCATCTTGAACCGTAATGGTCCATATTCCGGCTAGATTGGTCTCTGGTTCCGCACTGCTCGGCGCAATGATGCTGCACATGACCGCCACCACAAGTGACAGCTTGCGGATCATGATATTCCGTCTTCCGAACGACGAAACTCGACGGGCGCGGTCGCCGCTGAAACAAGCGCGCCCCACATGCGGCTATGGTCCTGAATGGTCAGACTGAAATTGTCCGGCACATAGATCAGACCTTCGACTTTCTGTTCCAGCATTTGCGTGATCTGGGAGCGAATGGAGACCTGATTGCCAAACCGTCGTGCTTTGCATTGCTGTAGAACAACAGAACGGCCCCACATGGAGCAGACTTCGACGGCGGTAAGTTCGCACTCATATAAGCCTTCTTCCGGATGGCTGCTGAGTCGCATAGTACCGGTCATGATGCACTGGCCTTCGCGATAGGGCTTGGTCTGGAAGCTCCACGAGCCGAGGACATCGCCTGGGTCCTTGGTGTCGGCACTTGCCGGAAGGAGAGACAGGCTCATAACGCTCGCAAACATTGCAACCAGCCACTTCGCCATGAGGCTCTCCTTCGTCTCTCTCCAACTTCACATTAGCCGCGTATGTGGCCGCGGCAAGGCGTTAGCTGGGTGAAATTACCTCAATGTCCATGGGCTTGAGGCCGGTCTCGAAGGCGAGAGGATTGGCCATTTTCGGCAGAGCCAGCATCGCATCGATCGCCGCTTTCGCTTTTACCCGAACATCTTCGTCGATGGTCACTTCATGTTCGATGTCGGTCAAGCAATCGAGGATGTTTTCCAGGGTAATTCGCTTCATGTGCGGGCAAAGGTTGCACGGGCGCACAAAATCTACCCCAGGATTCTCAGCCGCGACATTGTCGGACATCGAACATTCGGTCAGCAGCACGACTTTAGCCGGGCTTTCATCCTTTACATAACTGGCCAGCGCTGCGGTGGAGCCGGCAAAGTCTGCGCTCTCCAATACGTCAGGGGGACATTCCGGATGGGCCAGGATAACGACGCCGGGATGCGCTTCTCGCAAGGCCTCGACATCATCGGCGCTGAACAGTTCGTGCACTTCGCATGCGCCAGGCCAGGTGATGACGCGAATATTGGTCTGCGCAGCGACATTTTTGGCCAGATACTGGTCCGGGACCAGAATGACGGTGTCCGTGTCCCATTCTTTCGCAACCGCTTCAACGACTTGCGCCGCATTGGAGCTGGTGCAGGTGATGTGGCATTCGGCTTTCACGTCGGCAGTTGTGTTGACATAGGTGACGACGGGATAGTCTGGATAGCGCTCTTTGATCAGCCGCACATCTGCGCCGGTGATCGAGCTGGCCAGCGAACAACCGGCTTCCAGGCTTGAAATCAGAACCATCTTGCTCGGCGCGAGGATTTTCGACGTCTCGGCCATAAAGTGCACACCGGCCTGCACGATAATGTCAGCATCAACATTGGCCGCCTCACGCGCCAGCTGCAGGCTGTCGCCGCGAAAGTCGCCAACCAGACTGAAAATGTCCGGTGTCATGTAATTGTGCGCCAGGATCACCGCGTTCTTTTCAGCTTTCAGGTCATTAATCGCCGCCACAAGCGGCGCAACGGCGGGCCACTCCATTGGAGTGATGAAATCGCTGACCAGGGGATAAAGATGGTCGGTCTTGGCTTTAACCTGGTCATCATAGGCCAATCCTCGAATTTCCGCGGCCGATGCCGCGCGCAAGGGGGTTGGGGTCGGACATCCAGGTCCGGAATCAATCAGTCTTGCCATATCAGCCTCCTGTTATGCTCAAGTTGAGCATTATTTGGGTGTGAAACGACGCAAATTCAAGTTCTGTCGCTCAATATCGTGCTGAAAGCCTCACACCTCACCCTTATGCTTCGGGTGAGCAAAAGGCTCTTATGGCAAAACTACCCTGAGCGCAAGCATTTGTATCCGGTTCGCGTCATCGATTCGCGCGTGCGGTGGGTTGAGCGTGTTAAGACCTTGTTAACCAAAAACTTCTTGCATGAGAACAAAAGAGGAATATAAAGAACGGAACACAAGGAGAACAGTGATGAGAGAAATGAAATTCCGTGGTCGTTCCGGCAGAGCTTATTCTTTTACCCGTATGGCGCCAAACGCCCCCTGGGCGCGCGAGGCGGGTGTTGCGCTGTTCGCCGCGCAAGGGCCATTTGGCTGGCGCGTGGTTCGCCTGACCACGTTGCGCGGTCGTCTGCATGATGTGCAACCGATCTGGGCTTGGGCAGATGCGGAACGCTATGGTGCCCGTGCGGTGTTCGTCTTGCGCGAAACGGATCCAACCGATCGTACGCGCGCTCTACAGGATCTTGAAGCCGGACTTAACCCGGTACTGGAACACACAGATCAGGAAATGGCGCTCGCGGCCTAATTCGTCGAGCCAGCGGTCAAGCGCTGGCCGTACCAGGCCTCGATATCCTTTTCGATTAAGGAAAGCGGTCGGGGACCTGGCTCGATCACAGTGCGCTGAAAGTCGGTTTCCGAATACTGTTCTCCCAAAACCGCTTGCGCGCGCTCTGACAGAGCCTCAATCCGCTGCCGCGCGATCGCTACGGCACTGTGATAGCCCGGGCGAGCGGCGATGCTGAGCGCCAGCTGGCGCGCCAGCGGTTCGTTCAGGCCGGAATTGACGGCAATGAAGTCCGTGGCTTCGGCGATTGGCCATCGATTCATGTGAATGCCGGTATCTGCGGCTGCGAGCACGGCCTGAATGAGATTGATAGAATAATGCCCAACCTGATCCATGGGCGCATCCGCCGGTGCGGCGCCCTTGATCGATTGATCCCACACGTAATGTTGCCAGGCGGCCTGGACCGCCGGATATTCTACAATCACCCGATATGGGGTACGGGCCGCTCCGCCTTCAGATCTCCAGAGGGCATAAGGTTCGGTGTCCAGAATCGTGAGAAATCCGGCAATCGCCCGGGTTTGGGCGGCAAAGCTTACCGACCCGGAAATGCGAGTCCAAGCAGACCTTGGTGAGAGTTCAAACAGGGCATCCGGTTCGGACGAAACCTCGCTGGCGGCATTGGCCGCGGCCGGTTCCGCCAGGACGGTTTCGAACCATTCATATTGCAAGGACAGGCGCTCAGGTTTCGCGGCCGCAGTCGCGTACGTTTCCGGGTCGAGCGTCATCATTTGTGAAATTTGCGCGACGTGGCCGTCTACTATTTCCAGCTGCGTTTCATGTAGACGTTCTGTGTTTAACGGTTCGCCGATAGACGCCGTCAGGATGCCCGCGAAAACATCGAGTCCGCGCGGTTGGGCCCAGATGCCAGCCTGATCAGCGGCCGTCTCCGTCGCCGTGTCGAGGGTCGCTAAAAGGTCGAGATAGGCAGGGGTTAGGTTTTCGGTAACCTCAATCCGGACCAGGTTCGACAATTGTCCGCGGCGCGTCGCGCTGAGACCCGGAACACTGGTGATCAGGGCATCGAACGTGTCGCTCAATGTGGTTAACGCGCCGTTTTCGGCATTCGTCAGTCGCGACAGGCGGCGGCGGGTCTCATCCACCAGGGCGCGCGGAAGCAGGATGCCGGAGGCCTGGTCGGCGATGATGCGCCGTTTGGTGTCCTGAACCGCTGCGCTAAGCGCGCGCAAGCGGGACAGATAGGCGGTGGCCTGGTCAGCATTGGCAATGGACTGACGATAGACGAGCAAGGTCGGCCCCTCAATCCATATGCCCGAATACGGGTCAATGGCGTACGGATGCATCGCCGCGTAGTCGTACCGGCCATAGCCCAGCTGTTCGAGCGAGATCAAGTCGACCAGAGCGCGTTCGGCAACTTGCAGGTCCCGCGTCAAGGGGTGTTCATCCGGCAGAATTGGTCGGTTTTGCAGTCTCTGCAAAAGCTCTATCCGGACCAGGCGACGACGTTCGAACCCGGCCTGGGAATGATTGTTCAGTGCGAAGCTGGCAGACGGTCCGAGATAGCGCTCTAGATCGAGCCGGCTGGCCGTTTCCGGCGAAAGCGCCAGTTCGGTACGCAGAAAGTCAGAAGCAACGGCTTGAGACTGGCTAATCGCGCGGCGGGTCGAGCGGGAATCATCATATTGCTGGCTGCACGCTGGCAAGGTTCCGATCACACCCATGCAAACGCTGATACAAATCAGGTCAAAAACCCGTCTGCACGCACGTTTAAAGCGAGAAATCCGATTAAAAACGTGAAACATCTGCAACAGCTGCATTCCTTGTTCGTCTGCCTGTTGTCGGCCTTATCCATTTCCGTTAAACCCCGCCAGTCTATCAAGCGGAGTGGCCTGTGGAAAATACGCCGACTACACAACAACCAGAACTGACCGGAAACGTTCTGTTCTACAAGAACCCACAACCGATTAATCCGGAGCAGCATGCCGGACTGGGTGTGAAGCAAATTGATCAACCCTTTGGCTTTTTGCGTGCCGCGCACGCCGTGCCTGTCACTGTGACGGAGTTTGGTATGGCGGCTGCAGCTTATCCAATCATCTTTGTCGGCGAGGAATTCACGCCGGTTGCGGTGATGGGCGTTCGGGCTGGCGAAAACCTGTTCGTCGCCGAAAATGGGACGATCGATCCGGATTTCTACGTCCCGGCGTTCGTCCGTCGATACCCGTTTGTGTTTGCCAATGACAATCAAAGCGACCGTTTGCTGCTGTGCATTGATCGCGATGCCCCGATGGTGACCAATCAGCCGGAAGTGATGTTGTTTGAAAACGGCCAGCCAAGCGCGTTCACACAGAACGCGATTGAATTCTGTCAGGAATTTGAACGCCAGCGGCGGTCAACGGCAGATTTTACGGCCATCATTAAGCGAATGGGCCTGTTTGAAGAGAAAACGGTCAACTTCCAACCGCGCGATGCCCAGGGCAATGAAGCGGGTGAACAGCAAAAGATCGCGGATTACTGGGCGATCGATGAAAACAAGCTAAACGAACTCAGCGATGAGCAGTTCAAAGAGCTGCGCGCCAATGGCGCATTGGGCGCGATTTATGCGCACATGATCTCTTTGTTGAACTGGCAGCGTGTGATTTCGCGGGCGCTGCGCGCGCAGCAGACGACAGCGCCAGCCGCGCCTTCGCCATCTCCCGCGGTCTAAACGTGACCTGAAATGGATTGAATCGGGGCGGCTATCTTAAGCCGCCCTTTTTCTTGCCACCGTAAAAGAATTGCTGGTCACATCCTCGCGAGGTGGTTTTCCTGCGAGGACGGCTCCTGTATGGAACCGGCTTATACAAGACAGGAAATGACTTATGGCTCTTCTTCGTGGCTTTTGCCTCGCCATGATTACGCTCACATGGGCGCTGTCACTGATGTCATCCCAGGCGCAGCCTGTTGATGGCGGTCATGCGCGAGTCGAGCTGATTTCTGAGCGCTCGCTGGCGATGCCCGGCGAAACCGTCTGGATGGGCCTGTCCTTCGAGATCGACCCGAATTGGCATATTTACTGGGTCAATCCTGGTGATGCCGGAATCCCGCCGGAAATTACTTGGAAGGATACCAGCCACTCGGTGGTGCAAAGTGCGGGCGCATTCGAATGGCCATTGCCGGAACTGTTGCCCGTCGTACCAGGCCAGATCATGGATTACGGCTATTCTGACCAGGTCGTCTTGCCATTTCGGGTTCAGATTCCGGATACGACCGACGGACCGTTACTTTTTGAAGGTGTCGCCGATTATCTGATCTGTGAAGATGTCTGTATCCCGGAAAGCGTCGATATACGTTTTCTACAATCCGTCGGTGCCGGGCAATTGCCGGATGAATATGGATCAGAGCGCATCCAGGCCGCATTGATGACGGTCCCCCCCGAATTTAGCGGCGACTCGAACATCACGCGATCCGGACAGGGATGGACTTTGTCACTGGCGGGCGATCAGCTTGCAGGGCAGTCAGGAACAGCCCGGTTTTTTCCGTATGGGCATGAAATCACCCATGCTGCGGACCAGTCAGAGAGTTTTGGCGACAATGGCATGAGCCTGATCTTGCAACCGGCCACAGATGGCGCGCCGGCGCCTGACGCGATTGCTGGTGTGGTGACACTGGGCGATCGGGCGTTTGAAGTGAATGCCAGCGCGGGGCCCGTGCTCCCCGGTACAACCGGTTCTGGTGCAGCTGGCGGGATAAGCGTTCCCGGCGGTGGAAATCTTCTGTTTCTTATGGGATTTGCCCTGATTGGCGGTCTTATTCTGAATTTGATGCCCTGCGTGCTGCCGGTCCTGTCAATCAAGGCGATGGGCATCGTTGCTTCAACAGCCAGCGGAAACGCCGCTGAGGCGCGCGCACATGGCTTGTGGTATGCGGCGGGTGTCCTGGTTAGTTTCGCGGCCCTGGCGGCCGCCATTCTCGCCGTCCGGGCAGCCACAGGGATCGCGATCTGGGGGTTCTGGCTGCAAAATCCGATCCTGGTGACGGCCCTGATCCTGATTGTCTTTCTCATCGGTCTCTGGTTGCTCGGCCTGTTTGAGCTTGGCACGTCGGTGCAAAGCGTGGGATCCGGCCTGGCGGCCAAGCAAGGCAGTGCCGGCGCGTTTTTCACGGGCGTTCTGGCCGCCATTGTCGGCGCGCCCTGTACGGGTCCATTCCTGGGTGCGGCATTGGGAGCTGTGATGACTCAACCCGCTATCAATGTCATGCTGGTCTTGCTGACCATGGGCCTTGGCATGGCCCTGCCTTTCCTGGTGCTCAGTTTCTCGCCCGGCTTGCAAAAGTTTATTCCGAAGCCTGGCGCCTGGATGGAGACCCTGAAACAGGTCTTCGCTTTCCCGATGTTCCTGACGGCTGCCTGGCTGCTGTCGGTTCTGGGCGCCCTGGCGGGTTATCGGATGGCGGCGATGGTGGTGGCTGGCGCCGCCCTGATTGCGTTTGGTATCTGGGCGTTGAGATCCGCCAATCAGGGCGCAAAAGCGATTTTGCTTTCTGTGCTGGGGCTTGCGCTAATCGTTCCCGTGTTTGGCTTGATGTCGGCGACGAGCGTTGCTGAAACCGCAACTAGCCTGATCTGGCTGGGCGGGCTGGTGACGGCTTTTCTACTGATTGCGCGCCTCGCGGCCGAGCGGTCTGGCCAGTTGGCGAAAGGGATTGCGGGCCTGGCCATCGCGGCGGGCTTGATCTGGCCATTGGCACAAGCTCGTGCGGCATCGGGGTCGGACGCGCCAACCGAGGCCTATAGCGCTAAATACGAGACCGAAGCCTGGTCGCCGGAGCGTGTGGCCGAGTTAACCGCTGAAGGGCGCGCTGTCTTTGTTGATTTCACCGCCGAATGGTGTGTGACCTGTCAGGCGAATAAGCTACAGACCCTGCAAACCCGGCCGGTGGTTGATGCTTTTGAGGCCGGCAATGTCGCCTTCTTGGTGGCCGATTTTACCAATGGCGACAAAACGATTGCGCTGGAATTGCAAAAGCACAATCGTGCGGGTGTGCCAATGTATCTCTGGTATGCACCAGGACGTTCAGATCCGGACGTGCTCCCGGAATTGTTATCTATCGATCTTGTAACAGGACTTGTCGACGCTGCCGGTTAGGATAGGTTCCTGCGAAACTGGGTAATTAAGGGAATACCATTATGCAAACGCTTACACGTCGCAATATTGGTCTGGCTGCCGGAATGGCCACAGCGGTCGCGCTGACCGCAGGATCCATGATCGCCTTTACCGCTAGCGCGGCGCCGATCAGTGGTGAAACGGCACCCGGCTTTTCGGACATGGTCACCGCCAGCGGGGAAACCATCTCCCTGGCTGATTTCGCTGATCAGACTGTGGTTCTGGAATGGACCAATCATGACTGTCCATTCGTGAAGAAACACTATGCCGAGCCGGTTATGAACATGCAGTCGATGCAATCGGGTGCAACCGAAGATGACATTGTCTGGATTCAGGTGATTTCATCTGCACCGGGCAAGCAAGGGTTTCTCGAAGCAGACGGCGCGCTGGCCAAGAACTCCGAGCGGACATCTGCGCCCAGCTATACCATCCTTGATCCGAGCGGAGACCTCGGGCGCGCCTATGACGCCAAGACGACCCCGCATATGTATGTCATCGATGGCGCTGGAACGCTGGCCTATCAGGGCGCGATCGACTCAATTCGTTCCGCCAAAGTCAGCGATATTGCCGTCGCGACGAATTATGTGACAGCGGCGCTGACAGCGGTCGCGTCCGGCGCAACCCCCGAGGTGGCGAGCGCAACGCCGTATGGCTGTTCCGTCAAATACTAGATAGCAAAGCTATCTGTGGCGCCGTCGGCTTGCGTCGGCGGCGTCCACTTTTGACATAAGCTTACAAATTGTTCGGAAAAACGTGACTTGCGTCACAGTGGCGACGCAGACTATCAGCGTGTCATTCAATTGCGGGACGCAGGGGGAAAACTTGTCCGCCAGGATTGACCAACATCTCGGTGCCAGGATCGTCGAAGCGCGAGAGCGTCTGGGTATGAGCCAAAGCGATGTTGCGATGCGGAGTGACATTCCGGCCCAGCAATTGGCAGCTTTTGAAGATGGAAGCGCGCGCATCCCGGCCATCGCAATTGCCAGCCTGTCACGGGCTTTAGGTGTTTCACCAGGATGGTTCTATAGCGGCCTGCCGGGACAGGATGCTTTTGATCGCGCAGGATAACTCGCCCAATAGTTGAATAAATGTCGCTCGATCGTGGGACAGAAGAATCTCTATCTTTGTTATATGACTTCAGAATCATCAGATTCGGGGCTTCAACATTTCTATTGTATTTGACCTGCATGCGCGCGCGGACATTCGCAGCACCCAACAGACGAATGAGCTGAAAAGTATTGCAGATCACCTCGAGGTTCTGCGGGATACGGCGCCCCGTAACCCGGATCTGACGCGCGAAACCGCGGCTGAACTGGAAGAGTCACTGGCTATGGCCGAGGCGGCCTTGCGTCGAGCGAGCGCAGAACTCCTATTCTCTAACGATTAGTCGGACCCGAAAAACGGCTGTCGGATTCTATAACGACTGTCATAAGCGAACCGCAGATCGCCCAATTCTTGGTTGTGCGTGCTTGCTAATTGGGCACGGCTCGCCCTAATCTCAATGGCAAGAGTTCTCCAAATCAACGAGAGAGAACAAAGAGAGGGGTTCAAGATGGCGGTGGTTCCAGTCCAGGATGCGGACGTGCGGTCCGATTCGTCAGGATCGTGTTCTGGCCTGACCGAGGATTTTGATTTCGGGCGTTTCGCGGGTGCGATCGCCGCGTCAAATTCCGGCGAAGAGGTCTGGGCTCTGATCGATAACATTTGTGACAAGGCCGGAGTTGAGGGTGTCTGCTGCCGCTGTTTTCCAAGCGAAGCTGGCGCGGAACAAATCATCTTCTTTTCGACCACGTCGCGATTCAGCCCGGAACTGGGCGAAGCGCTAGAGCAGGCACCAGGCTATCTCGACGCGTTCCTGCACGCATCCGTACGGACGACGAAACCCTTCTTGTGGGGCGATATGGAGCGCTTGCTGGAGCGAAGGTCCCCGCAACTACACTATTTTCGCGACCATATTGCGAGTTTTGGCACCGGCGTGGTTGTGCCGGTCTTCGGGCCTTTGTTCCGCAATGGCTATTTCTGTTATCATTCCTATGAAGACCGCACGGTCACAGAGATGGATATGATGGTCCTGCATTCGATTTCGCAGACGGCTTACCTGAAACTCCTCGATATCATGTACAAGACCGGCGATCGTGAGCGCACCCTGTCCGGGCGAGAACTGGAAGCGATCAACATGATCGCACGGGGCAAGAGCAATCCGGAAGTGGCCGCCGCCATGTCTGTATCTGTGAATACGATCAACACCTTGCTAAAGCGGATTTTCGAAAAGCTCGATGTCTCTGATCGTGTCAGCGCTGTGATGCGCGCCTATGCTTTGGGCTATATCGCTTAAGTCGATTCTGACGTCGCCCGTCCTGAGGTTCCGCAATCCAAAAGAACACGACTCTACTTCCTCGGAATGGCGGGCTAGGGTCGAATAAGAAAAAATCAGGGAGAAGACCATCATGATCAGACCAACCATTGCCGCCATGGCTTTGTTTGTCAGCCTCGCATCCGCCTGTGCAACGGCCGAAGAAGCCACCGCGCCGCCGCAAATCACGATGGGGAATGGGGAGGCTAATAGGATCATCGTGGAGGGCCTGACGCGGACGGAAGGTGTCACGCATTTTTCCGAAGTTCGGGTCGATGATGCCGCCGTGTCGACGTTTCGCGCCGATTCCACGGCCATCACCTTTCCTGAAGCCGTGATTGAAAAGCCTGGTTTTCTGGTTCTGCACCCGGTGATGGATGGGCGTCCAAATGGCGACATGGTGTCCGGCTTTGCCTATCTCGATGCTGGCCAGAATGAGGATGTGACGATCCGGATCGATCATCCGGCTGACGTGGGAAGCAAGTTCCTGGTCATGCTGCACAGCGACGTCGACAATGACCGGGTGCTCGATTTTGTCTTTGTCGAAGATGGCATCAATGTCGAAGACACCGCCGTCTTCGAAGGCACGCACATGATCGCGCATATCATCGCAGTTCCGGAGTAGGCAGATGCAGCTTTCAAAAGACACGCCTGCAATCATAACCGGCGGCGCATCCGGACTTGGGCGAGCCACGGCCGAAGGCTTTGCCGCAGCTGGCGTTCCGGTGGCGATCTTCGACATCAATGAAGAGGCTGGACAAGAGGTCGCCAATGCGATTGGCGGCACGTTCCACAAAGTGAATATTCTCGATGAAGACTCCGTCGTCGCCGGGTTTGAGGCGGCGCGGGCGGCGCAGGGACAGGAACGGATCTGCGTCCATTGCGCTATGGCCTCCACGCGCGGCAAGACGCTGGCCTATGACAAGGAGAGCGGCGGCTATAAGAAGCTGGACACAGACACCTATGCCCGCGGTGTGGCGGGTGTGCTGGTCGCGTCTTTTCGCATCGCATCCCATTCAGCGCTGGGCATGTCCGCGCTGGACCCAATGGAGGATGGCGAACGTGGCTGTATCACCATGACCGCGTCGGTCGCGGCGCAGGATGCCCAGATCGGCCAGATTGTTTATGGTTCCGCCAAAGCCGGCGTAAATGGTCTGGTGCTGCCGATGGCGCGCGACTTGATGAATATAGGCATTCGTGTGAACTCGATCATGCCCGGCATTTTTGCGACGCCGCTCATGTTAGGCGCGCCGCAGCCTGTGCTCGACAGTCTGGCTGCGTCCGTGCCGTTTCCGAAACGCCTCGGCAAGCCGGAAGAGTTCGCTTCGCTGGCCATGGAACTGGCGCGCAATGGCTATTTTAATGGCCAGTGTTTGCGGCTCGATGGCGCGATCCGGATGGCCCCGCGTTAAAGGGTCCCGCGTCTCAGGTGATCCAGGATTTGAGTGATTGATCCGTGCTGGTCAGGGTGACGGTGCGATCTCCGGTTCGAAGCTCGAGTTTGAGGCTTGCAGTATCTGCGGACTTCGCCCTTTGCTCGATCTCCAGGGTTTCAAAGGCCTGATTGAGGGGTGTGGCGTTCGGGCCGGCCATAGCGAAACTGGCGAGTTGCGCCGCGAGCGGTGCGGTCCGTGACGGGTGGATCGTCTCCTGCCAATCAATGAAGAAGGGCAACAGGCCGCCAAACGCATGCCCGGCCAGAAACAGCAATTCCCAGGATAGCAAGTCGCCCTCTGGCGTCTTTCTTTGCGTCGCCATGGGGCCGAGTGCGGTCAGGTCCTGATCGCATGTGGCGCTGAGTTTCGCGACCTCCGCCAACGCATCGGTGCGCAAGACCCAGGTGATAAGACCCGGGGTGGAAAGAGCGCCGATGCGATGTCCGAGACTGCCCTCAGGCCCGGGATCGTCACTTGGCGCGATGATCTCCAGATAGACGCCATCACCGAGGCTCACCAAAGCATTCTGAGTGCCCATGCCAGGGTGCTGCCCGCCGGGCAGCGGCGCGCAGCCCAGCAAGTCTGCCATCTGTTCGCAGCCTTGTGCCAGGTCTGACGCCCCCCAGACGAAATGATCGATTTGATAGCGCATGGCCCGGCTCCCAATGGCGGCCTTCGATCGTATCAGCTTGATCCCGCGTGTCGATCATCGCGTCGAAGCGGCTTGACATACACGCCTCAATATACAAAATGAACATGTTCATTTAATTATCTCAATCCAATTTGGATGCTGCAGGAGATCCGTTATGGCGACGACGCACACCCCTCAGACTGGCAATCGGAAACTGCCGGAGCGGGCCCGGATCGGGCGCTTTCTGGAAACCTGGCTGGGCGCACCGATCAATGGCCTGGAAGTCGTCTTGAACTGGATCATGGTCAAACCGCTTCGCTGGTTCTGGCGCCATCTGGACAGCTGGTCCTACAAGCTGGAAGGCACGTTGCTGCGCCAGATCCTGTCGCATACCATCTTTCCGTTCACGCTGATCCTGTCCGTCTATGTCGGCCTGAAACTGGTCGAGAACGGGATTACCAGTCTGACTCTGCTGGGCTTCGTATTGCTGCCCATTATTTACGGCCTCTATTGCGCGCCGCTGGAACGCCTGATGCCGTATAGCCGCAAATGGCTGGAAGGCGGCAATGACAGTGCGGTCGACATTATCATGTATTTTTCGGGTGCCTTCTGGAGCGGAATTTCTGGCCTGATTGTCAGCGCCCTTTTCATTATCGGCATGGTCGAGGCGCTGGAGCCCTATGGCCACAGTCTCTGGCCGGATCAGTGGAACCCGGTCGTCCAAGTGGCGATGTTCATCCTGATCAAGGACTTCTTCCGCTATTGGTTCCACCGCGCCCTGCATGAAATTCCAGCCCTGTGGCGTATCCATGCTGCGCACCATTCGGTGGAACGGCTGTACTGGCTGAATGGCATTCGAGCGCATCCGCTGGAGATTGTCAGCCAGGCCATTTTCTATGCCATCCCGTTGGCGCTGGTTCAGCCAACGGCCGAAATCGCTCTGGTCACTGTGATCCTGCAGCTCAGCATCGGTATTTTCCAGCATTCGAATATCGACCTCAATCTTGGCTGGTGGGAATATATTTTCTCGATTGGCGACAATCACCGCTACCACCACTATCCCGACAAAGGCATTGGCGACTCCAATTATGGCGGCGAGCTGATCATTTATGACATCCTGTTCGGCACCTTCCACAATCCACGCGATGAACGCCCGCATGACAATATCGGGATTGGCACCGCGCCAGAATATCCGCTGACAGTCGCCGGGCTGTACATCGCGCCCTTCCTGCCAAACCAGAAGACTGTGTTTGCGCGCGATGAAGTAGACGAGTCCGAAATCAGCCCGAGCGCATCCAGTTTGCAGCCAGCGGAGTAAGGCCCACCTGATCCCTACAGCACGCCATAGACGCGGTGGATCGGACCACCATCCCCGGTTCTGGATTTGGCCACGGACACAATATTATTGAGCCAGCCATAGCGGGGATCGCTGGTCTCAAAGAATGGGGCCGAGCGGAAATAATACCGCCAGGCGCCGCCGGGATCGTCGGGCTTGGTGACGTCATAGGCATATTCTGAATCTTCGGGCGCAGACCAGGTTCGGCCCTGCCAATGGGCGTAGATCAGGGCATTGTCATGCGTTTCCAGACAGAAACGGACATCGAGCAGGCCCACACCATCCGGGCGAATGCGGATCCAGTCCGCACCGGCATCCGGGACAACGCGTCCACTCAAATGTGGCCCATCAAACGTCCCGCCCTTGACCAGAAAGATCACGCGATTGCCATCCGGCACCGCGCCCAGATCCATGGGCGGCAGATGTAGTTGGACGCGCGCTTCAAACAGGAATTCAAGACCGGGGGCCGCGTCAGCCTCCCAATTTGACGGGTCTGGTTTGAGAAGATCGAGCATATCAGGGCCTTTCAGGATGTGGGTTGGAAGAGGGGTTTGCGCGTTTGGTAAAATATATGCGCAGCGCATATAAATGAGTCAATCCGTTCTTCAAAATTTTTATGCGGTGTGCATATATCACGATTATGGACCGAACGACGAACTTGCTTGGCGCGCTGGCGCTTGGACTGACCGACCGCATACAGGCCAGCCTGAAACAGGTATTGGATCGATCCGGGGAATCTGCTGCGGCGATCATTGTGCTCGGCTACGCGCCAGGCCTTTCTGTTGAAACACTGCGCCAGGTCCTTGAGCGCTCACACCCCGGCACCGTGCGCTTGATTGATCGGCTTGAGCAGGACGGTTTGGTGGAACGCCGCGAGGCCAGGGATGGCCGCGCTGTGGCCCTGCACCTGACGCGGAAGGGCATGAAGACAAGAGACTCGCTGATGACGCAGCGCCTCGATACGCTGGAGCAGGCTTTGCAGGGCCTGACGGGTGAAGAACGAAAAGTGCTGGGTAAGCTGCTCGCAAAAGTCCTGACCAATCTGCCGCATAGCGAGATGAGCAAGCATAATATTTGCCGGCTTTGTTCGGTCCCAACTTGTGAGGCGTGTCCGATCCCAGGCAATGCGGTCTAAGTAGGTTTGAGGTGACTTCGACAATCCGCGCGATGAAAAGGGTGCGGACTCTGCGGCCAGCACAGACGGGCCGCGATTGCAGCCGGCGGAGTGATGGGTTGTGTTTAGGCTTGGCGTTTGACGGTTCAGCTAGCCTGGGTCCAGGCGCACACATTCTCCGTCCACGCCAGCGTGCGCCCAGCTCGACTGGGTGGCTGGGGACCATGGCAAGAAGATCCCTAAGGCACGGTGGGAGATTGAGGTCCCTGGACCCCAGCTTTCGCTGGCGTCTGCGGATGGAGTGAGCGCAGCGTCTAGCCAACCGTGACACAGCGTGCTGACATCATCAGGCTTGTAGGCGGACACCGCCATCCCATTCAGATGCGGCTTCTGGCTCATGCCTTCAAACCACGGGACCCAGGCGCGCCCATATTTGTCAGGAATGACAAAAGCGCGTCGCCCGGTCTCGTCCTGCCAGCGATCCACCCGCCAAAGCTCAAAGAACAGGATCGGCCAGAAAAAGACGGCGACCTGTTGGTAATAGGGCAGGTGATAGCGGTGGGTGAACATGACATGGAGCTTAGCGTGGGCTTCAACCCGGTCGGATTCAAACCTCGCTCATCCCCGCGCAGGCGGGGATCTCCGGCCATCCTGGCCGGGACTCGCGGCACGAGATCCCCGCCTGCGCGGGGATGATCGAAGTCATTTGTGCTTCCAGAACGTGCGGAAAGCGCCCCCTTCTTCCCATCGCGGGAGAAGGGCTCAGACCGTCATTTATTCGCGAATACGCCGGCGACTTAAAGGGGACGAGTTTAAGCCATTGAGATAATGTCGGCTTTCGGCGTCAAAACGGACATTGGATGACATCAGATCAAATACAGGGTTACTCATCCAACACAATTTCGCCCAGTCGTAGGACACGTACGACTCACAATCCTTGTATGCCGGCACGGAAGGCACTCTTTTCAAATGTACTATGCTAAATTGATTTCTGCGTGGCTAGGCGCTTTCATGATCGGCTTCTTGATTCTTTTGTTCGCGCCACCGGTGCTAAAAGAAGTCTGGTTTGAAATATCGATGCTGTTGTTGCTTTGTTTCTACTACCTGATTCCGCCGGTTCTAATCACCGGCATAAGCGATCTGAAGAAGGCGAGAGCAGAGCGACCGTTCATGTACTTCTGGGAGATAACTGGAGCAATTGGCTTGACGTTCTTCTTCACGGTGCGCTTGGTTTTCAAACTGATGCCTCGGTAACATAGTTCGCTCACACATCTCTAAAAGTCTCTGTAGAAACGCTTCAGCGTAGAGTTCAACGCCATAAGCAACCGACCTTCACCGATAGTACAATGTCCGCTGTCGGCGTCAAAGCGAGCTTTGACTTGAGATGTCATCCCGGAAAGTGCGTAGCACTTGTCCGGGACCTAGTTTGTCTGGGTCCCGGCTCTCCGCTGCGCTACGGCCGGGATGACAAATCAGTTTCGTTCACTATCGGTGTCTCCTACTGACCCAAAGCACACATCGCGCGTCTTAATGCGCCTCTGCCCAATTCATCCCCGTATCCGCCTCCACCACCAGCGGTACGCTCAAGTTCAGCGCGGGCAGCGGTGCTTTCTCCATCGTTGATCGCACGACCTCAATCGTCTGCTCCGCCTCGGCTTCGGGCGCTTCGAAGATCAGCTCGTCATGCACTTGCAAGAGCATCCTGGCCTGCAATCCGGCTTTCTCCAGCGCGTCCGGCATCTGGATCATGGCGCGCTTGATAATGTCGGCAGCTGAACCCTGGATGGGGGCATTGATGGCCTGGCGTTCGGCAAAGCCGCGTTGCGGGCCTTTGGCCTTGATGCCTTTCAAATGCAGCGTCCGCCCGAAAATCGTCTCGACTTTTTCATGCTCGGCAGCATGTTTCTTGGTCTCATCCATATAGGCCTTGATGCCCGGGAAGCGTTTGAAATAGGTCTTGATATAGGCGCTCGCCTCGTCCCTCGGGATCGAGAGCTGGCGGGCCAGACCGAAGCCGGAAATGCCATAGATGATGCCGAAATTGATCGCCTTGGCGCGGCGCCGGATCATCGGATCCATCCCCTCGATCGGCACATCGAACATTTCGCTGGCCGTCATGGCATGAATGTCGAGGCCCTGATGGAAGGCGTCTTTCAGCGCATCAATGCCAGCAATATGGGCCAGCAGGCGCAGCTCGATCTGGCTATAGTCGGCGCTGATCAGAACATTGCCAGGCTCCGGAATGAAGGCTTCGCGAATCTTGCGGCCTTCTTCTGTGCGGATCGGAATGTTTTGCAGGTTCGGATCATTTGAGGACAGTCGGCCCGTCTGGGCGCCGGTCATACCGTAATTGGTATGGACGCGGCCGGTGCGCGGGCTGATCTGCTGTTGCAGCGTTTCAGTATAGGTTGAGCGCAGCTTGGACACGGTCCGCCAATTGATCACCGCGCGGGGCAGCTCGTGACCTTCCGCCGCCAGGTCTTCGAGAATGTCCGCACCGGTCTGCCAGGCGCCGGTCTTGGTCTTCTTGCCACCTTCAATCGCCATCTCGTCAAACAGGATCTCACCGAGCTGTTTGGGCGATCCGAGATTGAATTCGCGGCCGGCCAGTTCATAGGCCTCGGCCTCGTAGCGGGCCATGGACTGACTGAAATCCGAGGACAGGCGCGACAGGTGATCGCGATCTGCCTTAATGCCATGCGCCTCCATATCTGACAGGACCTGGACGAGCGGGCGTTCCAGCGTTTCATAGACGGTGGTCACCCGTTCCTTGTGCAGTCGAGCCTTGCTGTCGAGCCACAGGCGCAGGGTGATGTCGGCATCCTCGGCCGCATATTCGGTCGCGCGGTCGAGCGGCACGCGATCAAACGTGATCTGTTTCTTGCCGGTGCCGCAGACATCCTTGAAGCTGAGCGGGGTGTGGTGGAAATAGCGCTCGGACAGCTCATCCATGCCGTGATTGTGCATGCCGGCATGCATGACAAAACTGAGCAGCATTGTGTCATCAATCGGCGCCGCGCGGATGCCATAGCGGGCCAAGACCGTCACATCATATTTGAAATTATGACCGATCTTGAGGACGGAATCGTCTTCGAACAGACCTTTGAGCGCTTCCAGCGCCTTGTCCTTGTTGATTTGACGCGGTGGATCGGCGCCGAACATGTCGCCTGAAGCGGCGGACGGGTCGCTATCGGGATCGACATGCGCCAGCGGAATGTAACAGGCTTCACCGGGCGCCAGCGCGAGGGACACACCGACTAGACCCGCTTCGTGCGCGTCGAGGGCATCGGTCTCTGTGTCCACGGCGACATAGCCCTGAGCCGTGGCGCGCGCGATCCAGTCTTCCAGCGTGTCAAAGTCGCGGATGCAGACATAGGCAGAGCGATCGATAGGAACTTGCTCTTCCGCAACCGTTTCTTCCGGCAAGACCCCTTCGAGATCGAGCGTCTCTTTCACCCGGCGCGTAATGGTGCGGAACTCCATACGCTCGAGGAAGTCGATCAGCGTTTTCGGATCCGGATCCGCGACGGCGAGGTCTTCCATTGGCACCTCGACCGGGACATCCACTTTCAGCGTCACCAGATCCCGCGACATCCGGATCTGATCTGCGTTGTCGATCAGGGTCTGACGCCGTTTCGGCTGTTTGATTTCCTCGGCACGGGCAAGCAGCGCGTCGAGGTCGCCATATTCGGTGATCAGCGTGGCGGCGGTCTTTACCCCAATACCGGGTGCGCCAGGGATATTGTCGACGCTGTCGCCGGCGAGGGACTGGATGTCGATCACCTTGTCCGGACCGACACCGAATTTTTCCACCACCTGATCATGGCTGATATGTTTGTTCTTCATTGTGTCGAGCATCGACACCTTGTCCGAGACCAGCTGCATGAGATCCTTGTCTGACGACACAATCGTCACCCGCGCGCCCTTGGCTTCGGCCTGGCGGGCATAAGTCGCCATCAGATCATCGGCTTCATAGCCTTCCATTTCCAGCGCGTGGGTGTGGAAGGCGATCGCGGCTTCGCGCACCAGCGGGAATTGCGGGCGCAAATCTTCCGGTGGCTCCGACCGATTGGCTTTGTATTCCGGGAACATGTCATTCCGGAACGTGTAGGAGGATTTGTCGAACACGCAGGCAAAATGAGTTGGGCGATCCTCGCCTTTCAGATCCTCGAGCAGCTTCCAGAGCATATTGCAGAACCCGGACACGGCCCCGACGGGCAAGCCGTCAGAGGCCCGGGTCAGCGGCGGCAAGGCGTGATAAGCGCGGAAAATATAGGCGCTGGCATCAATCAGGTAGAGATGGCTGTCAGCATTGATCGGGGCGCTCGGCATAGCTCGAATCCTTCATTGAGGCACGAGTCATAACGGCGAGTCGGAAGACTGGGTAGGGGCTTAAGCGGGCACCATTTGCGACCCCGCGGCCAATTGGCTGACTTTTCGAGCTGAAAACGCGCTATAGGCTCCCGGCGAAACGATGGTCTCGGAGGGATTTCTACCGACCGTCCTTTGGAGCTTGTTCAGCAGGCCAGTTTGTTGAACGGGCATATGTAGCAAGCTACGGGGCGGCACCCCGAATTTCTGGCGGATGGCACGGTTAAAGCTTGGCGCGGAGGAAAACCCCCAGCGATTTGCGGCAGAGGCGATGTCGCCGCGTTTGATCGGGCCGCTGGTGATATCCAGAACGGCACGCAGGAGTCGGCGATCGCTGATATATTGGCGCACGCCGCCATCGCTTTGGAACATCCGGAACAGAGACGCACGCGACACGCCGAATCGGCTCAAAATCGTCTGCACTGAGAGATCCCAGTCTGCGAGATGGCCTTCGACAAAGCTGCAAATCATCCGCTTCATTGCGGTTCTGGCGCGGCGACGCACGTCGCCTTCCGGCGGGGCGGTGCCAAGCGCGAGTTGGAGGCAGGCAATGAATTGATCATAATCCTCAGGCGAATAGGAATTATCGCGCGCCAGATCTTCAAACATCTGTTTATGCAACATCGACAGGAGCGCGCCCATCGGAAGTTCCGTCTCGAATTTTATCAGGGGTAGATGGCGATCCGGATCATACCCCATAACGGATTTGGGGATGAACATGGACTGCAAGACGGAGCGTGTTTGCACCCCTTCCGACAGGCTGGCCATATCGAACAGATAGACCGGGCCCGAATCGCGGTCGATGTTCACATCTCCGATCCGACCGCGATATTGGCCCGATACAAAACGATGCACGTTGACAAGGTGCGCCCCCGATTCAGCCTGCGATTTGCGACGTCGTACGGCAAATGGGTCATTATCAACCTGCGAAAAAAAACAGGTCGCGGCATGCCAGGCACGATTTTGATGAATGCCGGTATTGAGCTCGGAATTGAGGGGTGTGAGATCATACAACCCATGGACCGCATCTCTTACGTTTGCGGACGGGATTTCCAGCGTGATACGCATCGCCGAGGAAACAAAATGACGCTTTTCCTCTATAACGGCTGACATTCGTTTTGCTCCTGCTCCGCGGTGACGCAATGAGATCAGTATGACCTAACCGGTCAGCCTTGTGCATTGTCGCTGCGTCTCAAAACAGCGGGAGGTCGAAAACCCGCTCTACGCGGAGGCGAATCTGCACTGGCTCTCTATTTTCTGACGCAATGGGCTGGACGTGGCAACACTTGGCTCGATAGATCGATTGGATGAAATCCTATTTTTCTCCGCAAACCGCCCTCGCCGTCGTGATCGCAAACATGGTGGGCACGGGCGTGTTCACCAGCCTCGGCTTCCAATTGATGACCCTCGAGAGCGGCTTTGCGCTGATCATGCTCTGGGTGGTCGGCGGCCTGGTCGCGATTTGCGGGGCGCTCTCCTATGCCGAGCTTGGCGCGGCTTTGCCGAGATCGGGCGGCGAGTATAATTTCCTCGGCAAGATCTATCATCCCGGCGCCGGCTTTGTTTCAGGTTGGGTGTCCTGCACGATCGGATTTTCAGCCCCGGTGGCGCTCGCGGCGATGACCTTTGGCGCCTATACGACGTCGTCGCTTTTGCCGGAGGCTTCCGATAGCGTGACCAATTGGACCGAGCGTGGCCTGGCCATCGCCCTGATCATCATTCTGACAGTCATTCATACGCGCCAGCGTGAGACGAGCGGGACGTTCCAAAGCGTCTTCACCGGGATCAAGGTCGCGGTGATCCTTGTCCTCAGCATTGCGGGCCTCGTCCTTGTGACGGATTTCCAGCCGGTCAGCCTGCTGCCGCAATCCGGCGACGTTGGGGCGCTGACCTCCAGCGCGTTTGCCGTGTCGCTGATCTATGTCAGCTATGCCTATACCGGCTGGAATGTCGCCACCTATCTGACCGATGAACTGGAGAATCCGCAGAAAAGCCTGCCCCGGGTTCTGTTTGCCGGCGCGTTCGGGGTGATGCTGCTTTACATTCTGCTGAATGCCGTCTTCCTGCTGACCACGCCGAGGGAGCAAATGGTCGGCGAAGTGGAAGTAGGCGTGATCGCGGCGCGGCATGTCTTTGGCCAGACCGGAGCGATGTTTACCGGCGGCGTGCTCGGCATCCTGCTGATATCTACGGTCTCGGCGATGACGATTGCCGGCCCCCGGGTGCTGCAAGTGGTTGGACAAGACATCCCGGCCTTTCGCAGCCTGGCCAAGTCGAATGAGGATGGCATGCCGACCACGGCCGTGCTTGTACAATCCGGCCTGGCCCTCATCTTCGTGGCCACGGCGACGTTTGATCAGGTGCTGGTTTTCGCTGGCTTTACCTTAGCGCTGAACAGTCTGTTCGCGGTCTCAGGTCTGTTCGTGCTGCGCTGGCGGCGGCCGGATCTCGAGCGCCCGTTCAGAGTACCGCTCTATCCGGTCCTGCCGTTGATTTATATCGGCCTGTCGTTCTGGACGCTGGTCTATGTTGCTCTGGAACGCCCGCAGGAAGTCGCCGTCAGCGCCGGCTTGATTGCCACCGGCGCCGTCATCTACTTTCTGACGCGCACGCGTCAGGATGTTGAGGCCTAGACTGAGGTCAGGATTTCCTTCGCGGCGGCGTGACACTTCTCAATCTCGTGATCGAGACCCACACAGATCCGGGTCCATTGCGGCAATTCACTCCAGCGGGCGCCGACGACGCGAACGCCTTTATCGAGCATCTTGGCGGCGAATTCCGCATTGTTCATGCCGAGATCCATATAGATAAAACTGCCTTGCGGATCTGGTGCGATCGGACGACCGAGATCATCTGCCATGGCAATCAGTTTCTCGCGGCCAAGCTTGGTCTTGAGCCGCATTTCCTCGAAATAGGCTGTGTCTTCCAGGCTCGCAATTGCGCCGACCAGACCGAGATGATTGACATTGGAGAGCCGTCCGGACATGCGCATGTCCATCACCATGTCGGCGGGCATCACGGCATAGCCGATCCGTTGTCCGGCCATCGCGTAGAGTTTCGAGAAAGTCCGCGCAACGACAACCGGGCGGCCGGCTGAAACGAACTCGCTCATCACGCCCGCCGGATAATCATCGGCCATATCGAGATAGGCTTCGTCAATGAAGACGGGCACTTTCGCAGACGCCTCTTCGACAAAGGCTTTCAGCGCGACCGGATCGATCGTTTTCCCGGTCGGGTTGTTCGGATTGCAGAGATAGACTGCGCCTGTATTCGGGCCGATCTGTGCAGCGATGGCGTCCAGATCATACCCCATATCCGGCGTCAGCGGCGTGTAGATGACGTTCACACCAACTTTCTCAGCCACCCGCGGGACGCCTTCATAGGTGGTGGCGGAGGTAATGATATCGCCGCCTTGAACGGAGACCCAGTCGGCAAACGCCGCCAGGATGGGGGTGGATCCATTGGTGACCAGAACCTGCTCCGGTTCGACCCCTTCGCGTTCGGCGATGATTTTCCCAAACTGCGCCGTGAGCGGACCGGTATAACGATAGATGTCGCCAACGGCTTCGATCATGGCGGCCTGGGCCATGGGCGATGGGCCAAAAGGATTTTCATTCGAAGACATGATTGCCAGCGCATCTGGATCAATCTCCGGGACTGCGGGTTTTTCATCCGCATTGCTGGACGGCGCACAAGCGGGCAAGATCGTTGCGGCGCCAATGGCCCCGGCCCCGGCCAGTTTCAGCCAGGTGCGTCGGGACGGGCGTATCTGGGTTTCATCAATCAGTTCGGTCATGGACGTCTCCATTTTGGTTCCGACCACGCTCGCAATGCCGGATGGACTCGGCGCAAACTGCGACAGCGTGCGGCGCTTAAGAATGGTCGGATGTGTGACAATTGAAGGCGCAAGACGGCGCTCCTTCAGGTGAAAGGGTAAGCGCGTCTGTGCGATGTGCCGAGCGTCGTTGCGCGACGATCGCAGGCTTTACCAAACGGGGCGTTTTGCCAAGGAAATTCTTCGAATTTGGGGCGCCTTCGCGACGATCCATCTGAATCGCCTCGTATCCGGACAGTTTGCTCGCCGAACGGGCAATTTATTCGCGGTTGGCAATCATGCCCTGGAAGGCATTGATCCGCGGGACAATCTCAGCTTCGAACCGGCGTCCATTGAACACGCCATAATGCCCGACACCGGGCTGGATATAATCCATCTGCATCTTGTCCGGGATGCCGGAGCACAGATCATGCGCGGCCTGGGTCTGGCCGATGCCGGAAATGTCGTCTTTTTCACCCTCGACGGTCATTAAGCCGACAGACTTGATGGCAGCCGGATTGATCAGGCGTTCGCCGCGATAGCGGAACGTGCCGCGTGCCAAACGGTGCTCGCGGAACACACGCCGGATGGTTTGCAGGTAAAACTCTTCGGTCAGGTCCAGCACGGCGAGGTATTCGTCATAAAAGACGCGGTGTTTTTCCGCGCTGTCCTCATCGCCTTCAACCAGATGATCAAAGAAGCGGGCCTGTGCGTCGACATGGCGATCCCAGTTCATATGCATGAAACTGGTCAGCTGTACGAAGCCCGGATAGACGCGCCGCATCATGCCCGGCCACGGTGCTGGAACCGTGTAAATCATCTTGTCGCGAAACCATTCGAAACTGCGCTCTTCGGCCAGCAGGTTCGGCACAGTTGGCGATTTGCGCGCATCAATGGGCGACCCCATGAAGGTCATTGTGGCTGGCAAAGCCGGATCTTCATCTTCGGACATCATCGAGATCGCCGCCAGAACAGCGGGTCCGGGCTGACAGACAGCGACGACATGCGCGCCCGGTCCGATATGCTGCAGCGCCGAGCGGACATGATCGATATAATCGTCGAGGTCGAACCGGCCGAACCAGACCGGCGCCATTTTCGCATCCGTCCAGTCGGTGATGTAAACCTCATGCGTCGGCAGGAAGGCTTCGACCGTACCGCGCAAAAGCGTGGCGAAATGGCCGGAGAGTGGGGCGCAGATCAGTAGGCGCGGTCGACCTTTCGGCGCCCCATCGGTCGAAAAGTGGACCAGATTGCACCAAGCCGTCGACCAGGTCGTAACCGGCGTAACGGCGCAGGTCTTGCCATCAATTTCGGTGCTCGGGATTTGCCATTCAGGTTTGCCATAATAGCGCGTGGCGCGTTCGAATACGCTGCCAGCGGCATGCGCGGAGCGTCCCAGAGTTGTATTGGCAAAGGGATTGAGCGGGTTTTCAAGCGCCTGCATCGTGCCTTTCGCCCATAGGCGCATCGGCGCCAGAGCCGCCCGATTCATCTCGACAAGCGTGTATAGCATCAGTTCCCAATCCCGTCTTTGGTGCACTGCAACATAAGTCAGGCCATTGGTAAAGCCATCCTATCCACCGCATTGCGCTGCAGGTCCTGCAGGTTTTGAGCCGATTGGCCCGCTTATGAGGCCGCACAAGTCTTAACCAATTGTGAAGCGTTTCAACCACAGGTTTAAAACATGAAGGATCTCGAGCTCCCTTTCGCGCAATCGCCCGCTTTTGAGCGGACTTGCGAACGGCTGGGACTTGTCGTCACCCGGGTCTCTGACGGGGCATCGACCTGTCTGGTCCAGACCCGGCGTCTGCCGGTCCTGGGGGCGTTTCATTTACTGTCTCGGGGGCCAGTGGGCGGCGACGCGAGGTCTATGGCGGCGCTGATCCGGCGCGTTCGGTCTGAATTCAAAGGGGTTTTGGTCGTGAATTCGGGACTCGAGGTCCCGCGGCCGGGTGGGTTGAAAATCGCAAGCGGCGCGGAGATTGCGACGATTTCGTTGGATCAGCCGGAGCTCATGCGGGCACGTTTGAATCAAAAATGGCGCAACCAGCTGAAAAAGTCCGAGGCGTCAGGCCTGACCGTGACCGATCAGCCGCTCGACCCGCTTCGGCATAAGTGGTTTCTGCAGGCAGAAGCGGTGCAGCAAAAAGCGCGGGGCTACGCGTCTCATCCGGCGGCTTTCCTGCTCGCCTTCGCGTCGGCGAATAAGGGCCAGGCGCGCCTCTACACCGCGGCCCTGAACGGCCAACCGGTGGCGGGAATGCTGGTCCTGAAACACGGGCGCATGGCAACCTATCAGGCCGGTGTGATCCTGCCGGAAGGACGACAGACCTGTGCGCATAATCTCCTATTGTGGCAAATCATGTGCGATCTGCAGGCGAAACGCGTGATACGGCTGGATCTCGGCCGCGCAGACCTTTCGCCCGGGTTGCGCCGGTTTAAGTGCGGGACTGGGGCCGATGTCGATACGCTGGGCGGCAGTTTCCTGTTTCACCACTGGATTCAGGCCGGTGGAGCAAAGGTCCAGGCTGACTCTATGGGTGAGAATGAGCTGGCAAACATTTGATGGTCTGATTTCAGGCCTTACGGAAATTTCACGCAAATTTGCCCCGAATTCGTAACGAAGTTCGGGGACAAAAGCAGCGTTTTGGCAGGAAGTCCTGCTTAACTCGGCTTGTGTTAGAGGGGAAACCGATTAAGCGCCCGCCGATGACTTTTGACGAGACACACCCAGACTCGAAGCAAACTGGACCTTGCTTCAAAGTCGGTAATTTTTCGCTACGCGCGAAACGCTCCTGCGCCGAAGCGCGCGAGGAACTTGGGCTGTCCCACCGGGAAGTCGAATTGATGATGTGGGTCTGTTCGGGATTAACCAAGAATCAGATTGCCAAGCGTATGGGCGTATCGCCTGCCACGGTCGATACGTTCCGCCGGCGCGCTTACGTTAAACTCGGCGTCAGCACGAGCGCCGCCGCGGCGTCCATCATGTCAGCTTTTCTCGCCGGGACCACGGTCAAATCGACCGCGTTGACGTCCATGTCCTAGCCAAGATGCTGGGTCAGGCATTGCGCTATATATTCAGGATCTGCATCCGCTTCCGCGAAGAAGGTCTTGAGCTGCCAATTCTCGTCCATCAGGTACAAGAGCGATGTGTGATCCATCGTATATTCGGCCAGACTGTCCGGGGTTTCGATCCGCTCATATTGGGCGATGAACGCATCCGCGGCCGCGGCGATTTCATCATCCGTGCCTGTCAATCCGACCAGATTGTCGGGGAAGGCTGCAGTAGAGACGTAGGAGGCCAGGGCCTCTGGTGTATCCCGTTCCGGATCGACCGTGATCAGCAGCGTTTGCGGCGGTGGAACACTTTCTGGCAGGGCTTCATAGGCGCGATTGAGTGCGACCAATGTGCCTGGGCAGACATCAGGACAGAAAGTGAAGCCGAAATAGATCAAGGTCGGGGCGCCTTTATAAGTCGCTTCAGTAACGCGTTCGCCCGTATGCGAGACCAGACTGATCGGGCCGCCAATGGAATCATAGGCGCGGGTCATGCAGCCGGCGGCAGCGCCGCCCGCTGTGGCGTCCTGTGTTGGCTGTGAGCAGGCGACGAGGACCACGCTGGTCAGCCCAAGGAGTGAGGCAGTGGAGATTTTCATCCCTGCGATATGGCATATTTGCGGAATATGATAAGGGGCCGTGACGCCGCATGCGGAGGACGGGTTTGGAAGATTTAAATGCGACACGCGCCGGCATGGACGAAGCCCTGGTCAGCCTGTTGCCGGAAGGCTTGTCAAATGTCGGGGCGGCGCAGGGAAGAACGCGCCTGGCGACCTTGATGACCTTGCGCTGGCTGGCTGTGGCCGGTCAGACGCTGGCTGTTCTGTTTGTCAATTTCGGTCTTGGGTTCAGCCTGCCTCTGGGGCTTTGTCTGGCCGTAATTGCAGCCTCCGCTTGGCTCAACGTGTTCCTGTCCTTTGCTGCGGTCGGTCCGCAATTGCTGAAAGGTTGGGAGGCGGCGTTGCAAATTGGCTTTGATGTCGTCCAGCTTGGCTTGCTGATCAGCCTGACGGGCGGATTGTCCAATCCATTCCTGCTTTTCCTGATCGCGCCGGTGACGGTGGCGGCCTCCAGTTTGAGAGCGCGATATACCGCGCTGATTTCCGTCCTGGCGATCGGGCTCGCCGCCTTGATGCCGATTTTCGCCTTTGAGTTGCCCTGGCGCGAAGGCGAAAGCCTGATTTTCCCGCAATTGTTTGAGGGCGGCCACTTTGCGGCCCTGTGCATTGGTATTGTCTTCTTTGCCTTGTCCGCCCAGCGGGTGAATGAGGATGAGGCGAAAATGGTGCGGGCCCTGGATGCCGCCGCGGTCGTGATGTCACGCGAGCAACGCCTGTCGGCGCTCGGCGCGATGTCGGCGATGACGGCGCATGAACTTGGTACACCGCTGGCCACAATTCATCTGGTCGCCAGGGAATTGCAGACCATGCTGCCCGAAGATAGCCCGCATCTGGAAGACGCGACACTGCTGGCAGAACAGGCCGAACGCTGCCGCGATATTCTGCAACGCCTGGGTCGGGCGCGGGAGGCCAGCGACATGGTGCACGCGCGCATGCCGATGAGTGCTCTGGTGGAAGAGGCGGCGGCGCCGCACAAAGGGCTTGGGGTCGCTGTACAGGTCACTTATGAAGCCGGGGAAGGCGGCGAGACGAAGATTCCGACCATTCGCCGTAGCCCGGAAATCCTCCACGCGCTGGGCGCGTTTATCGAGAATGCGGTCAGTTTCGCAGATTCAGAAGTGCGCGTGGTCGCCAACTGGACGGAAGCGCAGTTCATCGTCACCGTTCGAGACGACGGACCCGGCTTTGCTGCTGAGGTGATGCCGAAACTGGGGGAACCATACGTTTCACAACGCGGAGAAGCGCAATTGGGTGGCGGCGACATGGGATTGGGCTTCTTTATCGCCAAAACCCTGATCGAACGCACAGGAGGGCGGATTGCGACACGCAACCGCGCGGCACCTCGTCACGGGGCCATTGTGCAGGCAGTATGGCCTAGAACTGAGTTACAGCCTTTGGACAATACGGAAAATAACCTAGATTAGGGGCTGAAGGAGCTAGAAATGGAATCCCCAGTTACTGTAAAACTGCACGAAAGCCTTAAAGACGTCGAGGATCGGACCTGTTTGGTGCTTGATGATGACGGCCCATTTCTTCAACGCCTCGCGCGGGCGCTGACCCAGCGCGGGTTTCTGGTCTCAGCGACCTCGAAAGTGTCCGAAGCACGGGATATTGCACGGCTGAACCCACCTGCCTTCGCGGTGCTGGATTTGCGCCTGGAAGACGGATCGGGGCTGGATGTGGTCGAAGTGCTGCATCGCTATCGACCTGAAGCGCGCGCCGTGATCCTGACCGGATATGGCGCAATTGCGACCGCGGTGGCTGCGGTCAAGGCTGGCGCCGTCGATTATCTCGCCAAACCGGCGGATGTCGAGGACATTGTCCGGGCGCTGGTCAATTCCGGTGATGGACTGCCAGATCCGCCGGAAAACCCGATGTCAGCTGATCGCGTGCGCTGGGAACATATTCAGCGCGTATACGAGTTGTGCGGGCACAATGTGTCCGAGACGGCCCGACGGCTGAATATGCACCGTCGAACCCTTCAGCGGATCCTCGCCAAGCGCGCGCCGCGTTAATCGCGATAGCGCACCAGATCGGATAGTCGTCTTTCCCGGGCGGTCGCCTCCTCCGCCCCATTTGCAATGGCGTTGCGAAATGCCTGACTTTCCGCCATCTCGCTATAGGCTAAATGCAAGGCGTGCACGCCTATGCACGGCTGCAGGAAGTGATTGATATAATCGATGCAGGCGGCGCGCTCTTCCGGAGTCGCTGTTTCCGGCGTCAATTGTGCGCAGGTCCGAATCGGCTTGAGCGCGTCTTGAATCGCATCGTCAAAGGCTAGGCAGGCTTGGCGATCATAAACGGCGGGCTGAACCGGACAGGAGTCGAATCTCCGGTCCAGTCGTGCTGGAACATGGCACTTTTCACCTGCAGCTTTGACGGCGCTGAGACTGAGCTTCGCGGTCTCGAATGATAGGACCGCGGTCTCATCCTGACTTTGTGGTGCTGGCGACGTCGCGCAGGCGGCGACGAACGCTATGCCAACTAAACTTTTCTTCATCTGATTCTCCCGGATATGTAATAAAGTGACATATAGTAATATTATTACGCTATCAAGCTGCGATTTTACCTATCGGAAGTGCTTGCGGAAACAATCAGCGTTCCGTTAAGTGCATCCCATGACTGCGCCACCCAATGTCCTTGGAAAAAGTCTCTCGAGCTTACCCGGCATCAAGCACGGTTTTTTCGGCCGCAAGGGCGGTGTCTCGACCGGCTTGTATGAAAGTCTGAACATTGGTCAGGGATCTGATGATGACGTTCAGGCCATTCGCGACAATCGCGCCCATATTCGTGACGCCATGGGCGCGGACAAATTGCTCTCCTGTTTCCAGGTGCACAGTGCCAAAGTGGTCGAGGTGACAGAGCCTTGGCACACACGTCCACAGGCGGATGGCATGGTGACAAAGGTGCCGGGTCTGGCGCTTTGTATTCTGTCGGCAGATTGTGTGCCGGTCCTGTTTGCGGATGCCGAAGCCAAAGTGATTGGCGCGGCGCATGCGGGTTGGAAGGGCGCGATGGCCGGGGTTTGTGAGGCCACGCTGACGGCCATGGAATCGCTTGGCGCCGACCGGAGCCGAATCCATGCGGCGATCGGACCGGCGATCCAGCAGGCGAGTTATGAAGTCGGACCTGAATTCCGGGATACATTTGTCGGCGAGCAGGAATGGACCGATCGCCTGTTCAAGGCCGGCCGCGAGGATCGCTCGCATTTCGATTTGATCGGCTATGTGCAGGCGGTGCTCAAGCGCGAGGGCATCAGCGCGATCGACAATATCGGACATGATACCTGCGCGATGGAGGAGGACTATTTTTCCAACCGCCGCCGCAATCATCGCGGTGAGGCCGATTACGGACGCAATGGCAGCGTCATCATGCTGAGCGCGTGAGCAAGGCATGAAACTTTACGATTACAAGGCCGGCCCGAACCCCCGACGCGTTCGCATTTTTCTGGCAGAGAAGGGCATCGAGGTGCCTCTGGTGCACACGGATATCATTAAGCGCGAGCAGAAAACGCCTGAATTCCTGACCAAGAATCCGATCGGTTCGATTCCTGTGCTCGAACTGGATGATGGCACGTGCATTTCGGAATCTGTTGCGATCTGTCGCTATTTCGAGGAAGTGCATCCGGAGCCGCCTTTGTTCGGGCGGACGCCGTTGGAGAAAGCGCAGATCGAAATGTGGTTGCGTCGGGTGGAGCTCAATTTCATGGTTCCGGTCGGCATGGTCTGGATCCACGGCCACCCGCTGACGGCGCGCCTGATCAAGCAGATCCCGGAAGCCGCGGAGCAGAATCGCAAACGCACGCAGATGGGTTACACGCTTTTTAATGAGCAATTGGCAAAACATGAATTTGTCGCTGGCCAGGACTATAGCGTCGTCGATGCTGTTCTGTTGGCCAGCCTGGATTTTGCCAATGGCCTGGTCGGTGTGCCCTATGATTCGTCGCTGACTCATCTGAAGCGGTGGCATGATTCCGTGTCCAAGCGGCCAAGTGCGGAGGCGTGATATGACCCATCTGCTGAAACAGCCGAGAACCTTGTGGATCCTGTTTGTCCTGTTCGTGCTGGAGACGATTGGTTTTGGGATCATCATGTGGATCTGGGATTTCACCATCATTGATGAGATGAGCCATCCAGAGAGCATTAGCGCTCATATTGCTGCGATGAGCGAAACCCAACGCCTGGTCCATGCCTGGATGACCGCGACGCTCGATGTGGCCTATCCGTTGACCTATGGCCCGCTATTTGCCGGCCTCGCCCTGCAACGGTTCAGACCTGCCTTTGCGATCCCAGCTATTGCCGTCATTCCGACAGACTTGGCCGAAGGCTATGTTCAGGTCATGGCCATGCTGGGTGATGAATCCCTGTTATGGCTGAAAGCCTATGTGACACCGATCAAACTGGCTTTGTTCATTGCTGCGATGGGGATTGCCATCGCGGCGCTCCTCGTGTGGTTTCGCAACAGAAAGAAGAGCCCCGTTTAGCGCTGCGTCGTGATTTGCTGTGCTGTGGCGATGCTGCGGACCTGGTCTGCCGCGCCTGTTATCCTCGCTTCCAGCGTGATTAGCCGGCGACTGCGCGACACAACCTTTGCTTCCAGGTTGAGCGACTCATCACGCGACAGGCTCATGAAAGAAATCGCAAGGTGACTGGTCCGGAAGGCCTCATCCTCCTTGATGACGGTCATCGTCGCAAAGGCGAACAGTTGATCGAACAGCGCTGCGACATAGCCGCCAAACACAGTGCCATCCTGTTGCAACAGCTCCGGCTTCGGGGTCCAGCTCTTGCGCACCCAGCCGTCGCCCCAATCATCGATCAATCCGAGTTGAAGGGTCTCCGTCACCGGCGGCATTTGATGTTTTCCGCGTTTCATATTGTCGAGCATTTCGGTCGCCCAGGTCATGGTCTCTCTCCCAAATCCCGATATGATGACGGTTGAGACGCGTGAGGAAACTCGCATCTTGGTTGTAGCAAGGCGGACGATAAAAGTGACAGAAAAACAGCGCAGAAGCCCCGAGCAATCTCGTTCAAAGCTCACCTGCGACGCCATTTTGACCGCGGCAGCTCAGGTTTTGGAGCGGGGCGGGGATGCTGCTTTTACGACGAATAGGATTGCAGAGCGCGCCGGCGTCTCGATTGGGTCGGTGTATCAGTATTTTGCAAATAAGGACGACATTCTGGTCGCGCTCGCCGAACGAGAGGAAGCGACGATGCTGACGGATAATGGCTTGAGAGATCTTTCGAGTGCACGGAGAGAAAGTGCGCTTCGGTTAGGTCTGCGGTCCTATATCAACCTGTTACCCAACTGTCCGACTGCACGGGTGAAGGCCCTCGAAACAATGTTGGAAAGACGAGGTCCTGAAGGGGTCGCTGAAGAAACCGATCGCAGGTTTGCTGAATTCGCAGGGTTTAGATCGCTTTCATCCGCTGATCGGTTTGTGCTCTCCCGGGCGATTACAGGCGTGGTGCAGTCAGCTGTTCGCGAACAACGCGCCGACCTTCAGTCCCGCGCGTTCGAAGATACGCTGGTGAGCATGGTCCGGGGCTTTCTCAAGATGCGGGCCGATACGGCGGGCGAGGGGCGCGACGAGAGAGCAAGAGCACCGTGACCCCGATGATCCCGACCAGAGCGAGTTGAGCGTATCGAAATGCGGGATGGCCATCATATGGCCCGGGAAAGCTCAGCAGATAAAGAACTGGCACCAACCCAGCCAGGCAGGTCGCGCCAAATCGCTGAACGCGCACACGCCAAGAGGTGTTTTCCGAATGGCTCATCAGCCGCCACCCGCCCATCAACACCACGAGGCCTAGCGAAAACAGCGCGAGGTAAGCAAGCTTGCAGGTCAGGGCGATCGAGAACGGCGAAATAGTTTTGAGCGTCGACGCAATCGGCCAGGCAAAAACCTGCGCAATTTTCAGCTCCCAGGCCCAGGCAATCGTCAGCAAGGCTGTCAGCCAGAAGAACTCGATCCGGAACCGTCGAACTGAGACATTGCTCAGACCCAGCTGGACCAGACCAGGTAGAGACCTAAGGACGGCAAAAGCGAGCGACCGGTCTGGCGTTGTTGTCGCCTGCGACTGTTCCTTCAGGTCGCCAATAATGGCGTCGCTCAGCTCCGGTCCGACCAGGAAACCGATCAATCCATCAGAGAAGGATGTTCGTGGCGTCGTCATCAGGCCGTCGCTCCTTTTGTCCAGGCTGGCAGCCCGTGCAGCATTTTGTGCAACACAGCCGATGACCGTTCAACTTGCAACTGGCCTGCCCGCGTGACGATAAAAAAACGCTTGGCCCGCCCGCCCCGCACGGCCGATGTCTCGCCCAATCGGGACTGAACATATTGCTTCTTTTCCATCCGGTTCAGGGTGGCATAGAGGGCACCGACAGACACTTTTCGACCGGTGCGGTTTTCAATCTCATTGATGATCGCCACGCCATAGGCTTGATCGCCGAGCCGCATCAGAGCGCCCAGGACGATCAGTTCAAACTCACCCAGAAATTTTCCCTTTGGCATTTGACAAATCCATTTTTTCTGTTTTGTAAAATAAATCAGAGGTGAGGTCAATGCGACGGTGCACAATGGAAGAGGAAAACACATGAACTGGAAGATGAGTCTGATTTCAATCGGACTATTCACCCTGGTTTCTGGCCCAGTCGTGGCCGAGTCAGGCAGCGAAATCACGCATGACATGATCGTCTCAGATGCCTTTGATGGCAATAAGATCGGCACCGACCCAGAGCGGGATATCCAGGTCTATTTGCCGCCAGACTATGGTCAAACCGACCGCGCCTATCCGGTGATCTATTATCTTCATTCCTTCTTTGAGGATGAATCGACCTTGTTCGACACGTATGACGGCAAGGCCCATATCGATGCTGCGATCACGTCCGGACATCTGGACCCCGTCATCGTTGTCGCGGCGGATTTCAGCACCCCGACAGGTGGCGGATTCTATACCAGTTCACCTGTAACGGGAGACTGGTTGAGCTTTATCGCCGAAGATCTGGTGGCGCACATCGACGCCACTTACCGGACCTTGCCGCAACCGGGCGCACGCGGGATTTTTGGTCAGCATGCCGGCGCGTATGGCGCGATCCGAATCGCATCTCGGCGACCGGACGCGTTCGGCGTCGTCTATGGCATGCACCCGGTTGCCACCGGGCATGGCAATATTCTGATGCAGTCACGGCCTGACTGGGACGCGCTGGCCGCGGCCGAAACGCTGGGAGACATTAAGGGGAATTTCCTGAATGAGATTTTCACCATTATTTATCAGGCGAACCTGCCCAATCCGGACCGCCCGCCGCTCTATTTCGATCCGCCAGCCACCCGCGCGGATGGCCGATTGGTGATGGATCCCGCCCTGACCGAAAAACTTCAACAGAGTTTCTTCCTGGAGCGTCATGTTGGCGACTATGCTGAAAACCTGAAACGCCTCCGCGCGTTCAAGTTTGACTGGGGGCGGCATGATGGCAATCAGGATCATGTCTACTCCAATCAATTCTATTCGCGTAAGCTGAACGAGTTTGGCGTGCCGCATGAGGCCGAGGAATATAATGGCGGCTGGGGAGATGGCATGTTCAATAAAGGCGGTCGCATCGAGACGGATGTCCTGCCATTTTTCCAACGCCATCTGGCCTTTGAGGAGGATCTGTCATGATACGTAAAGGGTTGAACAAAGCCGTTGCAGCTTTTCTTGCAGCCTGTTCGGTATGGCTCCCGCTTCCGGCATTGGCAGGTGAAGTCACGGAGCACGCATTTCATTCCGAAACGCTGGCGCGAGACTATGCCTATGTCGCTTATGTACCGGACGGATATAGTGAGGGATCAAGCCATTATCCGGTTGTGTACCTGCTGCACGGCTCCCTCGGCAATGAACGCAACTGGACCGAGTTTGTCGAAGCCGAGCGTATTCTCGATGAGATGATCGAGGCCGGTGAAATTCCGCCGACGATTGTGATCATGCCCGGTTCGCTCAGCTGGTGGGCGGATGGACATAATGAACCGGCTGAGACCGCCTTTATCGATGATCTCATCCCGCATGTCGATATGACTTGGCGGACCCTGCCAAATGCTGAGTCCCGAGTTATTGGAGGGCTCTCCGCGGGCGGCTTTGGCACTGTGAACCTGGCGATGAAACATCCGGATCTGTTCGCAGCAGCGCTGGCTTTCTCGCCGGCCTCTTATGCCGGGCTGCCGCCAGAAGGGTCGACCGCCTGGACGCATCCGACCTTTCAGGATGATGCTGGCAATTTTGATCCGGATTTGTGGACCAGGCTCAATTACGAGTCGCTGATCGAGGCCTATATGGAACAGGACAAGGTGGTGCCGTTCTATATCAATTCCGGCGACCATGACGGACTCGACATCGCCTATCATGGGGCTGTGCTATATCAGCGCCTGCGCGAGCATCAGGCTGATCTGGTTGAGTTTCGAGTAATTGATGGCGGGCATGAATGGCCGGTCTGGATTGCGACGCTGCCAGAGGCGCTGAGCTTTGCCTTCGAACATGTCGCGTATGACATCCCGCCGTTTGAAGACGGCAATCCGTTTGCTCGATTTATCGGCACTTGGACGTTGAAAGATGATCTATTCCAACAGGTCTGGGACGGGCAAACCGTCGAAGCGCTGACCTTGCCCGATCACATCACCCGGTGTGATGAACTCAACACCAATCACAGCATTCTCTGTGTCGTCGATGCCGGCGACTTGAAAGGTCAGATCTACTGGACTCGCGGCGAGGGGTCTGAAACCGTCAATCATCTGTCGCAATTCGGCACCACCCGGATCGGCACAGGTACCGGCGAGGTACTGGCCAATCAGACCCTGCAACTCAAGATCTCCTTTTCGGATGAGCCCGAAGGGACCTATCGGATCTATGAATATGCCTGGGTCTCAGACGATGAGTATGAACTGATGTCCCGGCAATACTCGGCGGACGGAACCGCCACCGGGAATTGGTATGGCGGCCGTTTTGTCCGCCATGCGGCCGGGCAATAGAACGCAAATGAAAACCGCCCGCGACCTGGGTCGCGGGCGACTTGATTGGTAAGATGCGAAGCCGCGTTTATGCAGGCACTTTCGTTCGTGGGCCAGCCGCGATGACGTCGGCGCCAACATGTGCCTCATAGACTTTGAAATTTTCGACAAACATCCGGGCCAGCTTTTCCGCTTGCGCGTCATAGGCGGTCTTGTCTGTCCAGGTGTCGCGCGGGTTGAGAATGGTGCTGTCCACGCCATCCAGCGCGGTGGGTACCAAGAAGCCGAATGTCTCGTCTTTGCGGAAGTCTGCGGTGTTGAGCGAGCCGTCCAGCGCTGCGTTCAACAAAGCGCGTGTCGCCTTGATCGGCATCCGGTGACCAACGCCATGGGCGCCGCCGGTCCAGCCGGTTGAGACCAGCCAGCAATTGACATTGTAGCGATCGATCAGTTCGCCGAGCAGTTTGCCATATTCGCTTGGATGACGCGGCATGAAGGGACCGCCAAAGCAAGTCGAGAAGGTGGCCGTTGGTTCCGTAACGCCCTTTTCTGTTCCGGCAACCTTCGCGGTATAGCCGGACAGGAAGTGGTACATGGCCTGGGCCGGCGTTAGCTTGGCGATGGGCGGCATGACGCCAAACGCATCGCAGGTCAGCATGATCAGGTTCTTCGGCTGACCGCAACGCCCGCTCAGCGACGCATTCTCGATCGCAGAGATTGGGTAGGCGCCGCGAGAATTTTCAGCCAGCGAATTGTCGAAGAAATCAAGCTCGCGGGTTTCCGGATCCATAACGACATTTTCGAGGACCGTGCCCCACATGCTCGTCGTGGCGAAGATTTCCGGTTCATTCTCAGGCGAAAGATTGATCATCTTGGCGTAACAGCCGCCTTCGAAATTGAACAGGCCATTCTCGGACCAGCCATGCTCATCATCGCCAATCAGCGTCCGGCTGGCATCGGCTGACAGGGTCGTCTTGCCAGTGCCGGACAGGCCGAAGAAGATGGCCGCGTCATTATTGCCGCCATCATTGACCGAGCAGTGCATGGGCATCACGCCTTTGGTCGGCAGGATGTAATTCAGAATGGTGAAGACCGATTTTTTGGTTTCGCCCGCATAGGACGTGCCGCCAATCAGAACCAGTTTCTTCGCGAAGTTCACCGCGATGACGGTGTCAGACACGGTGCCATGCTTGGCCGGATCTGCGCGGAAGCTTGGGCTGTTTATGATCGTGAAATCGTGCGCGAAGTCCTGATACTCGTCTTCCGTTGGAATCCGCAGCAGGTGGCGAATGAACAGGCTATGCCAGGCAAACTCATTGACGATCCGAACCGGGGCGCGGTGATCGAGATCTGCGCCGCCAAACAATTGCTGCGTATAGAGCGTCTTGCCTTTGAGGTGCGTCTGGAAATCTTCCCACAAGGCGTCGAAATGCGCTGGCGTCATCGAGGCATTATTATCCCACCAGACCGTGTTTTCCGTGGTTTCGTCGCGAACCGTGAACTTGTCCTTGGCCGATCGGCCCGTGTGTTTTCCGGTTTTGACGAGCAAGGCCCCACCCTTTGCCACTTCGCCTTCACCGCTGCGGACAGCTTGTTCGTACAGACGTTCGCCGGTCCAGTTCTCGCGAACCTCTCCAGCTTCAATACCTAGATCTGCCAACTCTACATTCTGTTGAGACACGTTATTCTTCCCCTGAGCTTTTGCGCGTGCGTAAGATTTATCCGGTGGAAAATTGGTCATACCACCGAGGTTGGCGATACAACTGCAAGCGTTTGGCCATTGCCACCCCCGCGCACGAGGTAAACGCTGTCAAAACTGATAGTCAGCGCTGTCAATAATGCGCTGCTCGCATTCTGGGCGATTTATGCCAGATTCACCCGGTTTTGGGGTGATATTTATCCCAATCATTGGTCTCTATTCTGGCTGTCTCCGTTTCATTCCACGCAAGAAATGCCGATTCGGCACAACCGCCCGCAAGGCGTCCGCATGTGCCGGGATCGGATCATCAAATATCCGAGCTCGCAGGATGCTCGCGGCCCAGGGCGCCCACGTGAAACCGCGAGAACCAAAGCCGCCGGCCAGATAAAGACCGACCTTGTCATACTTATCATCTTCAATTCGCCAGGCGGCTCGCTCAAGCTGATGACGGTCAGAGCTCAGCGCATCGGTATCGGGCCAGGCGCCGATGACCGGCAGACGATCGGCGGTGGTGGCTCGAACGCCGGCTCTTGAGATGGGCACCTGTTTCTCGGCTTCCTGCGACCAATAGGGCGCAAGCTGCTGCAGAGATCGCCGGTTCTCAGCCTGCGCAGCCGCACTGATCTGAGGTGTGCCGCCGCGATGATGCTCAAACGTCGCGCCCCATAGACGCGTGCGCCCCGCAGCAATGGCATAAGGCCCGGCCGCGATTGCGCTGGCGGGCGCTTCTATATCAGACGTGAGCCATTCAATCTGACCGAGCCGCCCGACCAGGCCCAGTTCGGGCACCTGATCTTGCATCTCCCAACCATTGGCGAGAAGCACGACATCATACGCCTGTCCGTTTACGGTTTTCGCATCCGGGTCCAGCACTGTACGTGTTGCCCAGTTCACGTCGATCCCGCGCAGCAGGTCGGGCAATAGCAGCGCGGGTTCGATGACCAGGCTGCGTTTGTGAAACAGCCTGCCATCGGGTAGGGCTTCCAGCTGGTCGAGGCCAAGCGGTGGGTCGGACAGCACTTTCTCAAACCGCTCCCGCTCTGCCTCATCTCGTGGCTGGTGCATTGTTTTGGTTCTGGAGACGCCCGGGCGTCCTTCATAAAAAGCCTGCGCGCTCAAATAGGCATCTACCAAGAGTCGCGCCTGGACGGTGTCAGCGGCATCCAGGCGCGGCATGACCAGGGCCAGAGGATTGCCGCTGGTGCCCTCAGCTAGGCCAGCCGCCTGGTCGAACACGGTGACGCGTGCGCCGCGTGTCGTCAGTGCCGCGGCGAGGCAAGCGCCGGCAATGCCCGCGCCGATAATGGCGATCTTTGGATCAGATGAGGACGCGATCATCTTGGGATGCGCGTCGGGTTGATAGCAGGCTTCAAGCCGCTCGCGCTTGCGGCCATGTCCTGGCTTTTTCTCGACAGTGAAACCGGCATTGGCGAGGCCGCGTCGCACCGCGCCTGCGACCGTGAAGGTCGCCGCGCGCGCGCCCGGGCGGGATCGCGCTGCCAGGTGCGGCCAGAGAGCCTCGTGCCACATAGCTGGGTTCTTCGCCGGACTGAACCCATCCAGGAACCAGGCATCAGCCTCGAAGCGGGCTTGCGGCAGGGTCTGTTCGATCAGGCCAATATGAAGCGTCAGGATGATGCCGTCTTCCGGCCAGATGATTTGGCGTACGCCTTTGGCGCGGGAGGGCCAGCAGGCGCATAATTTCTCGGCCAGGGGCGCCAATTCCGGCCACGGTTTCAGCGCGCGTTCAATATCTTCCTCATCGAGCGGATAGCCTTCGAAACTGACAAAGTTCAGCCAGGCCCCCTTGGGTCGGGTCTGTTGCCACAATTGCCATGTGGCAAGAAAGTTCAGTCCCGTGCCAAATCCAAGTTCGGCAATAATCGTATTGCTCCGGTTGATCCAGACCTCTGGCAAACCACAGCCCGTCAGGAACACCGCCCGTGTTTCTGCCAACCCATCTTCGACAGAATAATAGACGTCATCCACACGCGGATCGACGGGCGTTCCATCCTGTTTCCATTGCAGGTCCGGGCGCGGAGGTAATCTCATCGCGCCGCATTAGCGCTAAAATCAGGGGCTTACCAGATTTGCGAGTCTTTCGGGGTCAGGTGAACGGCGCACGGTTTCATGATAAGACGTCGCCCAGGTTTCACGAACCAGGGTGACTCTGTGAACACGCCAGATGCCAGCTTCGACCCATCCGGGTTCAGCTATCGCGCCTTTATCAGCTATTCGCGGGCGGATACGGAGCTGGTGAATGATCTGTATGCCCGGCTAACTCGGTTCCGTGCGCCGTCCTCCTTGCGGAAAACTCGCGGCGCTTATGGCCCACCGCCGCGATCGTTTCGTGTGTTCCTCGATCGCATGAGTATTGAAGCCGGTGGCTCGGTGCCGGATGCGATTAAGCGCAAGCTTGATGAGTCGGCGTTTCTGGTGGTGATCTGTTCCAAGGCGGCGCGCGACAGTTTCTGGGTGTCGGAGGAGATCAGGTATTTTCTCAGCATTGCCTCCGCCGACCGGATACTGCCGGTCCTGATCCGTGACTCCGTTGATGATCCAATCGAAAGCATCCTGCCCCAACCGCTGATCGAACTCGGCGATGACATGCCCATTGGCGCGGATCTGATCGTCGATGGCGGCATGGCTTCAGTGCGGGACAAGATCATTGGCGGCCTTTTGGGCATTGCTCAGGACCGGATCGCGCGAGAGCAGGAACGGGCGGACCGGCAAGCTTTGCGTCGCCGATCCGTGGCGCTGGCCGCGATTTCCATCCTGTTCGTCTTGTCGACGTTTGCCGGCATCGCCGCCTGGAATGCGCGCAATGATGCCCTCTTGGCGGAATCGCGCGGCCTGGCGCGGGCCTCCACGGAAGCGACGTCGACCCATTGGCAACCTGACTTAGGAATGCTTCTGGCGCTGAAAGCCCTGCCGAACCAGAAAGCGGGCCTGACCATTATGGATCGCCCGTTCGAACCGCAAGCGGCTGCGGCCTTGGCGGCCAGTGTGTTCTGGCAGGGTGAACGTCGCACGATCGGGCAATCTGCCGACAATATTATCTATTACTCACCAGAGATCGCGATTTCGCCAGATGGGACAAAATTGTTTTATGGCTATGACCAACAGATAGAGATTTGGGACAGCGCTGCGCGCACACTGCTTTTGCAAAAGACGTTGGACGAGTCCGCTGGTCTGGTTGAAGCCGCGGCGTTCTCACCCGATGGCGAGACGATCCTGCTGGTCACGGATCCATCGAACTATCTGATTCTGTCCACTGCGACAGGTGAGATTCTGGATCGGGGTGTGACGGAGACATCCTCGTATGGCGAAGTTGAGATCTCACCGACAGGCGATGGATTCTTCATCGCCCGCGGTGGTCCAGACATCGCGGTCCATGATCGGACGTCTGGCGAGGAGATCCACGTTTTACGCGGTCATACGCGACTCATTTATCAGATCGAATATAGCCGCGATGGTGGCTCGATCATCAGCCGCGCCGGGGACCGCTCTATTCGCATCTGGGACCCAAAGACGGGCGAAGAGGCGCACCGTTTGGAAACAGATGAGCATATGGGATTTCGCAGTTTCGCAGTCGCAGCAGATGGTGATGTCATCATCTCGGGGACAGACCGTTTGCTGCAACGCTGGTCCGTATCCGAAGACCGCGCTACGCATAAAAGCGCGCGGCCGAGCACTCACTTTCGGTTTGGAGAAATTGCGGCTTCGCCGACGGCTGACATGTTTGCGGTGTCGGAAGGGGAGGATATCAGCCTCCGATCCATGACCGATCTCAGCGTCTTACACACGCTTACCGGCCATCGCGAACAAGTTGCGCATCTGGCGTTCAGTCTGGATGGACGGGTTCTGGCATCTACCGCACTGGATCACACAGCGCGCCTCTGGGACACCCGCTCGGGCCAGGAAATTGCGCGGATTGTGCATCCGGATCGGCCGTTCGAGAGAATCCATTTTACGCAGGATGGGGTCATTGCCGCCGGTCGCGATCAAGCGGCTTATTACTGGCGATTGCCGGCGATTTTACCGCGGGCGGATTTGCGGGCGCATGAAAACGCGGTGCAGTCGGTTGCTTATAATCCGGACGGCACGAAACTGGTCAGCGCCGCCGCCGACTTTAATGTAAATATCTGGGACACCGCAACGGGACAATTGGAGCGCCCCTTGGGAGAACCGCAAACCCATCGTTGGAGCGTAAATGGCGCGCGCTTCGACCCGACTGGACAACGCATACTGAGCTTCAGCGAAGATGATTTCGCCGTCCTTTGGGACAGCGAATCCGGCGAAATGCTTTGGTATATCCACGCCGACGGGCCGATGCGGGACGGTGTCTTCAGTCCTGACGGCGCCTATGTCGCGGTGGCGGCAGCAGATAGTACGATCGGCGTCCTGTTTGCGGATACGGGAGAGGTCAAATTTCAATCGGAGGTTCACGAAGGCGGGGCACTCGGCGTCGCCTTCTCACCGGACGGACGCGAATTGATGAGCCGCGGGGCGGATGGCAAGATACGATTCTGGGATGTCGAAACCGGGACGGAGCGGCTTAAAATCGATGCCCATGGTCTGAGCGTCACCACGGCCAGTTACAGTCCAGATGGGCGCTGGCTGGTGTCCGGCTCTGGCGGGGGAGGTGACGGCATAGCCATGGTCTTCGATGTCGCCACGGGCGAGACCGTCGCGCGTCTTTATCCACACAATGAGGTGGTTCGGCAGGCCATTTTCACGGCCGATGGCAAACGCGTGCTGACCGCCGCCGGTGATGGATTCGCGCGGCTTTGGGATATTGAAACCCAAGCGATCGTCACCTCTGTCAGCAGTGATCAGCGCGATTTGTCGGATGTGGCCATCAGTCCGGATGGCCAACGATTCGTCACCGTCGCCTTTCAAAGTGATGGCCCATCGGCTGTGCTTTGGGACATTGAATCCGGTCAGCGCCTGGCTGACTATTTCGGTCAGAGCTCAACCGTGCTGGACGTTGAATTTGCGCCGACCTTGCCAGGCGAACCGATGCAATTTGCAACCGCGAGCTATCAGGGAGCCGTGGAGATCTGGACCGCACCCCTGCCGAGCAATTCAGAAGATCTGGTTGAAATGGCGTGCGGTATCCTACGACGCCTCAATCGAACGATATCACGGCAGGAAGCGCTTTAATACGGACTAGACTGGCCTGTCGAAGCGTCCTGCTGACAACTGGGAAACCGACACGTGGCACCAAACCAAGCTTATGGTCTCACGACCAGACCTGCTATTGCGCCTCGAGTTGCCGCTGTTCATCGATCCAGGCCGGGTCAACATTGAGCTTTTTGCTCATTTTGTCCTTGCTGGTAATCATCCGCCAGAACGGACTGACCTGGGACACTTGTTTTCCGTCAGCGATATCTTCCAACGCGGCTTCCGCAACCATGCGGACAAAGATCGAGGTCGACATCGGGCATGTGCCGGTACAGCCTTCGCGGGCCGCAAGCGCATCGCGCATGTCCGGAATGGTTCGGGTCTCGCCATGCGGAATATCGCGAATATAGGCATCGACCAAGAGCGGCGTCGCGACCAGCATGGTCTGCCCCGGCTGCATGCCGGCCCAGGCCTTGTCCATGACCACTTTCTTGATGCTTTTCTCGCGGGCGAGCTTTTCACGGGCCGTTGCCTTCGCCATGTTTTCCTCCGTATCCAGCCCCCATATCTATATGCCGATCCTGACAGCTGCTGTCAGTAAAAACCCGAAGGCCATACGGTTTCCGGATAAGTGATTTCCAGGTCATCAGCATGGTCGCAGCCCGGCACGACACTATCTCCAATTCGGAGCCAGGAGATTGAGATGTCAGATATTCAGATTACCCGCGAAGACGCCGTGAATGGCGGCCGTTATGTCACTGTCGTTGATGGCCATGAAGCAGAGATGACCTATTCCCGTGCCGGCACCTCGCGCATCATCATTGATCATACCGGGGTCCCCGAGGCTCTGAAAGGGCGCGGCGTCGGCAAGCGATTGGTCGAAGCCGCCGTCAAGGATGCCCGTGCGGAAGGATTCAAGATCATTCCGCTTTGCCCTTTTGCCAAGGCGACGCTGGACCGAACGCCTGAATGGCAGGATGTGGTGCAATAGCGAGACTTGCCTTTGAAGGCTTTTTCCCTGACCGTAAGGGGGAGGGAGAGAGCTATGAAAAACGTCTATCTGATTGCGTCAGCTGCGATTGTGCTGGGGGCCTGCTGGGGCGCGCCGCCAAATGAGAAGATCCTGACCCAACAGTGCTTTGATCTGTTCGACGGGGATGCGCGGACGGTAGGCATGGTCGCAAATGATGCGAGAACCGATCTCGACAGTTTCTGCTCCTGCTATGGCGCCAAGGTGGTTGGCACGCCTGAATTAATCGACTTGCACAAGGATATCCTGGTCGCAATGAACGAGGCGAAAGCCGAAGAGAATAATGTCGAAGCCGCCGCTGAACAAGTTGAGGCTATGACGCAGGATGGTCGGATCGATACGTTCGACGAAGATGATCTCGACGCCCTTGGCAATTATTTTAGAGACCTGACCCTCGATATGTCCGGCGCCGACGGCAGCTGTCCCGTCTGATCAGACCGGGTTCGGTCGAAACTCGAACGGTTTTAGCTGTGCGACCACGTCCTTGATCGGACGCATCGGGCGCCCGTCGGCGTGGATCATGACAGCAGTGATGCGGCCTTCAGCAATCACGTCATCGCCGCGCAGACAGGTCTGATTGAAATACATACGCACGCCTTTGACTCCCAGGCTTCGTGTGCAGATGGTCAGCAGATCATCGACCTTTGCGGCTTTTTTATAGTCGACTTCGACATTTGTCAGGGTGAAGGCAGCTGGTGTGTCGCGTGCCAGGAGGCTTTGATGGCTGACCCCGGCATCGCGCAGAAAATCGGACCGACCCCGTTCAAAGAACCGGAGATAATTGGCGTGATAGACCATGCCGGTGAAATCGGTGTCTTCATAATAGACGCGAATGTTCAGCCAGTGCTGGCCCTGAGCATCAAAAGGAGGTGGGAGCGTCGTCATCCAACCGTGCTAGCAAGTTGCGTCCCAACAGCGCTAGTGCCGGAAGTGACGCATGCCGGTCAGCACCATGGCAAGACCGGCTTCATCCGCGGCCGCGATGACGGCATCGTCGCGAATGGAACCGCCGGGCTGAATGATCGCACTTGCGCCGGCGGCGGCTGCGGCCAGCATGCCATCCGGAAACGGAAAGAAGGCGTCTGAAGCGGCGACACAGTCGGTTGTCCGCAATGTGTCAAAGCCTTCTTTCTCTTTCGCGTCTTCGGCCTTGCGGGCGGCGATGCGTGCGGAATCAATCCGGCTCATCTGGCCGGCCCCGATGCCGACTGTGGCCCGATCCTTGGCATAAACAATTGTGTTGGACTTTACGTGTTTCGCGACCCGCCAGGCGAAGAGCAAATCATCGAGTTGCGCATCCGTCGGTGCGCGTTTGGTCACGACTTTCAGATCGCTCTTATCAATCCGGCCAAAATCGCGATCCTGGACCAGAAGCCCTCCGGCCACGGTCTTTGCAAATGTCCCTGGCGCCGTGGGGTCGGGCAGACCGTCCGTTAGCAACAGACGAAGGTTCTTCTTTTTCTTGAACACCTCGATCGCGGCTTGGTCTGCGCCTGGAGCGATGACGACTTCGGTGAAGATGGACGTGATCTCAGCCGCTGTCGTTTCGTCGAGCGGGCGGTTCAGGGCAACAATGCCCCCAAAGGCCGACGTTGAATCGCAGGCAAGCGCGTCGCGATAAGCCTCGATCACTGTCTCGCCCAAGGCCACACCGCACGGATTGGCGTGCTTGATGATGGCGACTGCCGGCGTCTCCCCGCCCAGTTCGCCGATCAGCTCATAGGCCGCGTCGGTGTCGTTGATATTGTTATAGGAGAGCGCCTTGCCCTGGATTTGACGCGCGGTGGCCACGCCAGGGCGGTCTTCGCCTGTCGTATAGAAAGCGGCATTCTGGTGCGGATTTTCGCCATAACGCAGCTTTTCATTGAGCTTGCCGCCCAGGCCGACCCAATCCGGCGCCCGCTCGCCAAGCTGCGCGGCATACCAGCTGGAAATCGCGGCATCATACGCGGCGGTCCGGGCATAAGTCTTCATGGCCAGCTTACGCGATGTGTCAGACGAGACACGACCGCCTGTGCTTGCCATTTCAGCCAGCACAGCATCAAGGTCGCCACCATCGGTGCAAACGGAGACGGACTCGCCATTCTTCGCCGCGGCGCGCAACATGGCCGGGCCGCCAATATCAACATTCTCGATACAATCCTCGAAGCCAGCCCCGGAGGCGACCGTGGCCTCGAACGGATACAAGTTGATATAGACGAGATCGATCGCTTCGATGCCATGTGTCTCTGCGTCGGCCTGATGCGCAGCATTGTCGCGTAAGTAGAGCAATCCACCATGCACGGCGGGGTGTAGGGTCTTGACGCGGCCATCCATCATTTCCGGATACCCGGTCAGATCGGCGACATCCTTTACCGCCAGTCCTGCTTCCTTGAGGGTGCGAGATGTTCCGCCGGTCGAGACGAGTTCGACGCCAAACCCGACCAGAGCCTGGGCCCGTTCCACCAGCCCTTCTTTGTCAGAAACAGAGATCAGAGCACGGCGAATTTTGGTCGATTGGGTCATGTTGCGACTTTCAGGCAGATTGGCAGGCAGATAGGACTGAACACGCTCGCCCGCGTATCACGAGTCCCGACCGCGTCAACGCGTCTGAGTCACTCGTTCATCGCAAATATGTGGATTATATGCCGGGACCAATCGTCCAAGGATTTCCAGGGCGTCTCTTGAATGCCGCTGGGCGGCTGATTCAAGCATTGTCGCAAGTTGTGTTCTGAATTCCAACGGCTCGGCATTGCGCGTTCTCGGTGCGACTTTACTCAGCCCGTCAACGCCCGTCGTGATCAGGCGCTCATCGGCATAAGTCAGTTCTTCATGCAGTTTTTCGCCCGGACGCAATCCCGTCGTTTTGATCTTGATTTCCTGATAGGGCACCATGCCTTTCATCCGGATCATCGCTTCTGCCAGTTTCCGAATGCGGATCGGCTCTCCCATATCCAGAACGTACAAAGACGCTTCGCCAGGTTTGCCATTGTGCGCGGCGCCCTGAAGCACAAGCGACGCGGCTTCTTCAACGGTCATGAAATACCGCGAGACCTGGTCGTCGGTTAGCGTCAGTGGACCGCCCGCCGAGATTTGTCGCTCGAACAAGGGGACAACGGATCCGGACGATCCGAGCACGTTGCCGAACCGAACCATGGAGACGGCCAGATTGGTGTTCTTGGCACGATAGGCGAGGGCGAGCTCAGCCAGGCGTTTCGTTGCGCCCATTACATTGTCGGGGTCGACGGCTTTATCCGTTGAAATGAAGACAAACCGTTCAAGTTCACACTCAATGGCGACTTCTATCGCATTCACGGCGCCGCCGACATTGGTCAGGATTGCTTCGCAAGGATTGAGCTCCATCAACGGAACATGCTTCAGCGCTGCAGCATGGATGAGAATGTCAGGTTTCGCCTCTCGAACCGCTTCTCGCAATCGTGTCTTGTCGCGGACGTCCCCGATTTGCGCGTCGGTATCGAATTCCGGGAAGCGTTCGCGCAATGTCAGATCAATTTCGTAGAGATTGAATTCGGAGGAGTCGTACAAGGTCAGATGGGACACGCCCAACGAGGCGCACTGTTCTGCCAATTGCGATCCGATTGTGCCGCCCGCTCCGGTAACAAAGACACGCTTTCCCGACAGCAGATTGCGAACCGGTTGGTCATCAAGTGTTCTTTGCGGTCGAGCGAGCAAGTCTGCCGCACGCACGCGCTGCAGGTGCAGCCCTTCACGATCAAGGCCCAATGCCATGACCTGGGACCCATGTTGCGTGGCCGTTTTCAGCACGGCATTCATGGTCTCTTTTGTGCGCACTGATCCTGCCACCGCGACCCATGGCGTGGCGCCGTATCGCACCGCGAGCAGATCGAGCATTTTTCCCAGCTCGTCCAGGCCGCCGAACACGGTCGCGCCACGGATCGCGCGTCCTGGTTCCGCGCCATCGGCTTCGATCAAACCGAGAATTCTAACCGGCGCGCCGCCTTTTGTAGATTGCAAATCACGCAAAACGTCAGCCGCCTCAGATGCGTTCGCCACCAGGATGGTGGCGGGCGCATCGGCACGGACGCCGCGAAAGATTTGAAACGGGCGCCGCGTAGAGCGGGACAGCGCCACCATTCGACCGAGAAAAATCAGTGCGATCCATATGCCAAGGGCAATCGGCAGGCTCAATCGGGGAAAACCAACCAGACGGTTCCAGACAAACATAAGGGGCAAAAAGATCAGGGCCGTCAGTCCAACCGCCTGAATAACGCGCAGGGCATCGGGCCATCCTGAGTGCCGCCAGACTTGCCGATGAACGCGCAGAACAAAAAACGAAATGATCGCGGCCAGCGCAAACGCCGCCGCAGCTGTGAATGCGGTCAAAAAAGCGGAATAAGGCGCCCCGCTGGTTGCAATCCAGCGGGCATAAATCGCCGCGAACATAGCGATAAAAGCCGCGGTTGCGTCAAACCCGAGAGTCAATGCCATCGCGCGTTTGGCTTCGATTTCTGGCTTCATACTCTACCGACCTTCAAAAATGCCCACCGAATGCAATTCGGAGGCGACGACCCGTCACTGTTTGGGCTGGCGCTGCCACTTAAGACGATTTGTTCGCTTCGTTCAATTATTCCTCTCCCCAAGTAAATCGTCTCTTCCAACTTCGCTTTTGCATGACTTGACTTGAATCGCCACTTCACGCCAAGCTCGCTTTGCAGCATGATCGCTTCCCCAGTCATGATCGCAGTTACCGTCGGATGCAAATGAAACCTTAGTGCATAAACGATCGGGGCCTCATCTTCCGTCGCTCCGGCTGAAACCGGTCGGGCCAAAGAGTCCTCTCCGGTCAGCCGCCGACCATCGCCAGACATGAACAGTCGCCGGCGATGCAGCAAGCCGAACTCGCGCTTGTATCCCCCATGTTGCGCATCTAGCCAGATCTCGGAATCCTCTTCCAGACGCTTTGCGGAAATCCCTTCTGGACCGAGAGGATATTGCAGTCGCGTATCTTCATTTGTCGAGAAACGTGAGGAATCAACCTCCCCCAGGATCAAAGTGGAATGGGCACTTGTGCGCCGCACAGCAGCCCGGAAGGCAATATCAATCTCAGGACTACAGGCGCAAGAAGTGACAAGTCGCGCCGGGCCATCGTGCAATTCGAAGCCCAGGGCGCCGGCATGCGCCTTGTCGCCAAAAGGGGGCTCAGGGGCCGCCCCGGCATCCAGGACGAGGACTGTTGATCCTTTCTCAAGCTTGTGGAAACCGGACTTTGGCGCGACCGAAAACCGGCGGGGTGGGGTCGCCATATGCGCCAGCACCGCGTCGACGGCTTCGGGCCAGCGCTCATCGCCATCATGGAACGGCATCAGTGCATCATCACCGGTTTTGAAAAAGGACACCATGCCCCCGATTCGAGCGATCCACCTGCTCAGGAATTCCGGGACTTCGCGATCGCTACGCGATAAGAGATCGTGAATTGTGATCAGGTCTGCCAGACAGCTCAAAGCGCGCGCTGGAGAGCGACTGACATGCCCGCCGTCCGGGAAAAATTGCGCCGTACATTCGCTGTCCAACCGCATTTCCGCATCGTCCAGCCCCTTGCCGCGGCCCAGGCAGAGCGCATGGGCAACGGCAAGCGTACACCCGCGCCAGCGGGCTTTGGGTTCCAGCTCGGTGTCAACCAAAGCCAGGACATGGCGCGCCTGCCGCCCCAGCGCTTCGAGCCGGTGCTCGCGAGTCTCTTCATCGCCGCTTTCAAACAGGGCCGCGCCGCAGCGCATCCAGTTCCAGACGCGATCCGCCGCGCAGCCTGTGCGCCAGGTAAAACCGTCAAAACGGCCAAAATTTTCGATCCAGTCATCAACCAAGTAGCGCGCACGATCGGCGCCGGCTTCCCCTTGGGTGAACAAATCCGCCAGCCAGTCAAAGCGATGCAGTCGATTGGCATAATGCCGAGAGGGCATGGCGCTGTTCCAGGGGGCTGCGCCATCCTCGATTTCAAGCCGATCCATGCCGATTCGCCAGACCCCGCGCATCAACATTGCGCCGCGGAGGTCATCGGCCGGAATGATCTGACGCATGTGCAGCCCGAAACCGTCTGGCGTCGTACCGGCAATTCTCATCCTGTGAACGGCAGAGACCTTTGCATCTTCACCGGGACGGCCGGCAAACCGGTCCCACACGGCAGCGTCTTCAGCGTCGCTGCGCTTGGCTTTCAGGGTTTCGGAAGACTTTGGTTCGCCCATGCTTCGTCCCGAAGGTTAAATGGTCGCTCCGGCACGCAGCGCGGAAATATTGGTGGCATAATGGTCGGGCCCACCCCGGAACACCGCGGACCCCGCGACGATCGCCGTCACGCCGGCCGAAATGGCTTTCGGGGCTGTTTCAGGGTTCAAGCCGCCATCGACTTCAAGAATGATATTGCGTCCCGTCTGGTTGATTTTTTGACGCAGAATTTCGATTTTTCGCAACTGGCTATCTATGAAGCTCTGCCCGCCAAAGCCCGGATTAACCGACATCACCAAAATCAGATCAATATCGTCGATCACCGGATCGACGGCTTCAGCCGGGGTGCCGGGATTCAGCGCGATGCCCGGTTTCATGCCGGCAGCACGGATCGCTTGCAGCGTTCGGTGAAGATGTGGTCCGGACTCAGGATGCACGGTCAGAATATTTGCCCCGGCCCTGGCGAAATCGCCAATGAACGGGTCAACCGGCGCAATCATTAAATGCACGTCAAACGGCTTGTCGGAGTGCGGCCGGAGCTTTTCGATAACCGGCGGGCCAAAGGTCAGGTTCGGAACGAAATGGCCGTCCATCACATCAACATGAATCATGTCGGCGCCAGCATCATCGATTCGGCGAATTTCCGCGCCGAGTTCTGCAAAGTCCGCCGAGAGAATCGACGGCGAAATTAACACCTCACTCATGCTGCAGGCCTAAAACGGAACTGCCGCCAGCACAAGGCTGACGGCAGTCGTCGCTGCGGTAAATCAGCAACAGTGAAATTAGTAGGCTGGCGCGTATTGAATCGGCACCACGTAAGCGCCATCCGGGCGGAACTCGACGTTCACAGGCTGGCCGGGCTGAATGTTGGCATCTGCTGGCTGAATGAAGGCTTTCACGTTGCCATCATCAAACTGGACGGTGATTGCGACACCCTGTTGCGTGCCAGCGGCCGTGCCGATCATGTTCCCGGCGATACCGCCCAGGACTGCGCCGCCAATGGCGCCTGCTGTGTTGGCTTTGTCGCCACCGCCGAGTTCTGAACCTGCGATGCCGCCGAGCACAGCGCCAGTGGCCGACCCGATAATCGAACGATCAGGCTTAATTGTAACCGCGCGCGTGCTTGTCACCACACCCGGCTTGACGGTGATGGCATAGCCGACATCTCCAGGACGGACGGTGTTGGCGCTGGAACCGGCTTGGCAACCGGCAACGGCAAGGCTCATGGCCACAAGCGCGCCTGCGAAGAGTTTGGTTGGTGCCTGAGAGGCAGTAACAATATGTGTCATTTGAGTGTGCTCCTTCCGCACAATATTAATCTGGCGAGAGTGTGCCGCAGATCAGGTGAACTCCCTATGAACCTGAAAAGGCATCATTGGGGCAAAATTACCTGATTTCATGACAATTTTGTCAGGATTTACGCCTCAGGCGCGCGATGAAGAAGGCATCATGGCCAAATTCACCATTTGGTAGGGTTAATACATCCCCAAGCGCGGTCAGACTCGTCTCAAACGCGGGAATTTCGGCCGCCTTGATCGGATCGCGCCTTGCAGGTGCGGTTTGCAGGACGTCATTGACCACATCCACGCCTTCGTGCGGAAACGGCGAACAGACACAGTAAATCAGCTGACCTCCGGGTTTCAACATATTCAGGCTGGCTTCCAGGAGTCGCTTTTGGATGCCTGGAAACCGGGTCACATCGTCTGCTGATTTGATCCAGGCGCCCTCCGGATGACGTCGCATAGTGCCGAGCGCGGAACACGGCGCATCAAGCAGGATCTTGTCGACCAGTGCAGGCGGTGACCAGGTCGTGGCATCTGCGGTGACGACCTCCACCTGTTCCTTGAACCCTATGCGCCACAGGTTTTCCTTCAGACGTTTCAGGCGTGGTTTGGATCGATCGATCGCGGTGACCGATGCGCCGGTTGCCGCGAGTTGCAGCGTCTTGCCGCCAGGCGCCGCGCAAATATCCAGTACAGTTTCGCCTGCCTTGGCATTGAGTATTCGCGCCGGCAGAGTCGCTGCGACATCCTGCACCCACCAGTCGCCCGCCTCGAAGCCGGGGATGGACTCGATGCTTGGCGCGTCGACCTTGACCGAGTGTCCAGCGACCACTTCGCCTGAGACCGCACTCGCCAAAGCGGTCGCATCGCCATTTTTAGGGGTGAGACAGGTTTCCGGTTGCTGCGTCTGCGCCGTCGCCAGCGCTGTCGCGGCATTAGCGCCAAGACCCTGAACCGCGAGGGTTCGCAGCCAATCGGGCCACAGCGCCTCCATCGGCGCGGCGTCGAAGGCCTCACGATTGGCCACGACCTTTCGCAAGACGGCGTTCAGAAATCCTGTGGCACGCTGCGCGCGTGGCCACAGCTTGGCGGCCGAGACGGTCTCACCGACGACCGCATGGTCAGGCGTTTCCAACAACCAGGCCTGGGCTGCGCCAATCCGCAACAGGGCACGGGATGGCGGCGGAGCCGTATCCAGAGGTCTGTCCAGAAACGGGGCGAGGCCAAGATCGATGCGTCCCAATTGCCGCAAGGCGGCGCTGGCCATGGCGCGGGCAAATCCGCGATCGGAGCCATTCAGGCGGTCAAAGGTCTCTGTCTGTGCGAGGGTTTCATCAAGCGTTCGGCGTTCTTCCAGCACCGTCATGATGAGTTGGGCTGCGGCGAGTCGCGCCTTGGCGCCGCTCACCCCCAGGGTCCTGCAGCGCGCCGCGGTTGTACGCTGGTCGGCTCAACGCCCATTTCGGCGGCCATACGGCGCAGCGATTCAATGCGGTTTTGGGTCGCCGGATGCGTCGAGAACAGACTGTCGCCGCGACGCCCGGCCAGGGGGTTCATGATATACATATGCGCCATGGCCGGATTCTGTTCTGCCCGTCGATTGATGGTTGCGCGTGCGCCGCGATCAATCTTGGCGAGGGCCGATGCCAGCCAGAGCGGGTTGCCGCAAATCTCGGCGCCACGCTTGTCGGCTTCATATTCGCGCGACCGACTGATCGCCATCTGCACAAGGCCTGCGGCCATGGGAGCAAAGATCATGATCGCAATCCCGGTCAGCAAACCGCCGCGCTCGCGATTGGTGAAGAAGAGGGCAAAATTAGCCAACATGCCAATCGCGCCGGCAATGGTCGCGGTGACCGTCATGGTCAGCGTGTCGCGGTTCTGCACGTGGGCGAGTTCATGCGCCATGACGCCAGCCGTTTCCTCGCGCGACAGCAGATTAAGTAGGCCTGTGGTCGCGGCAACGGCCGCGTTCTGGGGATTGCGTCCGGTCGCGAATGCATTCGGCTGTTCGGTTTCGATAATATAGACTTTTGGCTCCGGCATGCCGGCCGATTTGGCCAACGCCCAGGTGTCATTGACAAAGGTTCGAATGACCGGGCTGCGATCCTGATCATCCACCTGCCGGGCCCCTTGCATACGCAGGACGATCTTGTCGGCATTCCAGTAGGAAAACAGATTCAGCCCCCCGGCAATAACAAAGGCAATGCCCATTCCCATGGCACCACCAACGAGATATCCCACCGTCATAAACAACGCCGTCAGAGCAGCGAGTAGCATAAAGGTTTTGGCGGTCCCCATTTCAGGTGGCTCCTTGCACGTGAGGGTTGAAGGATTAGGTTTTGACTTGGAAGATATATGGTTTGGTTAACAGCTCCGGGAGTCTCATTTATGGTAGATGACAAAAAGATCACAGAGCGAAAATTGCCTCCCGCTGCGGAACGCGCGCTTGCCGAAGCTGCTGAACGCCGCGCTGAACAAGAAGCCAAGGAAGCAGAGCTGGACGAACAGCGCGCTTCCGAAAAGGGCGGTCCCAAAGAGGAACGCGTCCGTTTCGGCGATTGGGAGAAAGCCGGCCGCGCGGTTGATTTCTAGGCGCTGAAAGCGCGTTTCGGCGGATGCCGGTTCTTAAAAAAAGCTGTGTACAAATTTCTTAGTTGACTCATATAAAAAAATGTAATTATGTAATTACATGATTACAAATGATGATATGGATCTGGTCTTTCACGCTCTGGCGCATCAGACGCGCCGGCGCATCCTGGACTTGGTGCGCGACAAACCGGGGCAGAGTGTTGGTGAACTCGCCCAGGCATTTGATGTCAGCCGCATCGCGATCATGAACCATCTGAAAGTACTGGAAGAGGCTGGTCTTCTGATCAGTCAGAAGGATGGCCGCACGCGTCGCCTATATCTCAATGCCATGCCGATCCAGGCCATTCACGAGCGCTGGATTGATGCCTTCAGCGAAGCCTGGGCCGACCGGCTGAGTTTTATCAAACAAACGGCGGAACATGTCGCCAAATCCAACACCCGGAAGAAACAGGACGAGGGAAATGACTGACACACCGAATCATGCAGAAAAGTCGATCCACAGAACCTTTATCGAGGCTCCTATCGAAACGGTCTGGTCCATCCTGGTGGCGACGGACAAGCCGCTGCCCTTCTTCTTTGGCAGCATTTGCGACACGCAGGACGGACTCAAGCCAGGTGTAAAAATGCGAATGGTGCATCCCAATCGCAAGATCGCCATGGTGGTTGGCGATGTGCTCGCCTTCGAACCGCCGCGCCTTTACAGTCACACATTCAAGATGACCAATCTCAAGGATGCGCCGTGCAAGGTGACGTATGAATTGCGCGAGAAGGATGGCGGGACAGAGTTTGATCTGATCATCGAGAATGCAGTCGAAGGCAGCGATCTGCACAAGCAGATGATTGGGGGTCAGGTCTTTATCGCCAAGAATTTGAAGAAGCTGGCAGAAACTGGACGGCCAGCGTTTAGTGGGACGATGGTTACGGTTATGGCGCCGCTCATGGGGCTGATGGCCAAGAAAGAGCAGAAGATCGAAAATTGGCCGCTAGAAGATGATGCGGCCCTGAAATTGGTGAAGGAGGGATAGAGATGGCAAAGTCTCCAGAAGAGCTGGCGCAGACCATGATCGACAATTTGCCGGCAAAGACGGGTCGGTCATTGCCGGAGTGGCAAAAGCTGGTCGCTACCAGCGGCGCCGCCAAGCACGGTGAGATTATGAAATTGCTGAAAGGCGAGCATGGCGTCTCGCACGGGTTTGCAAATCTTATTGCGCAAAAGTGCATTGGCAATCTGGACGTCAGCGATGATGATCTGGTCGCTAATCAATATAAGGGGAAGGAGTCTCTTAAGCCGATCCATGACGCCATTATTGACTATGTGAACGCTTATGGCGGCGAGCTAGATGTCTCACCCAAGAAAACCAGTGTCAGCCTGCGCCGCAAGAAGCAGTTTGCGTTGATTCAGCCCAGCACGAAGACGCGCATTGATCTGGGTCTGAATCTGAAGGGCGTCGCGCCCGAGGGGCGTCTGGAGGCGATGAGCGGAATGTGCACGCACAAGATCAGACTGACTCATGTTGATGAGTTTGATGGCGATGTGAAACGCTGGCTCGATCAGGCATTCGAGCGCGCGGGCTAGTTAGCGGAGGATTGTCTTCGTTGACCCGGGGCCCGTTCACCGCCGTTGCGCTCCAGAACCTCATCGGCTGGATTACGACGACCCTCCCCGCGCTGTCGCGGCGCTTTCAGGTCGGCGACAATAATATCGCCGGATGTTTCGTCCGCATAATCACTTCCGAGATTGACGATCACGGTCGTGAACTCTTCCAGGTCGACCCGGCGATCAAGGTTTGGGTCGAACCGAAATGGATTGGCGAGACTGTCATCCCGGGTTGGCAGGTCAGCGGCCCAGTCCTGTTGTTCCAGCGCGGTCAGATAGCCATCGGCATTCTTGTCCGCCATCTGAAACGCGATGGGGATGCCGGCATCGATTTCAAACTGACTGATGCGGCCATCTTCATTGCTGTCAAACGTCAGCAAGAGGCCAGCGCCGGGTTTGAGGCGATCGGCCTGGGCGCGCTGGCGGGCATCCGGTGAGCGCACTTCTCCCTGTCCAGGCAGACGTACAATTTCATCCTCATCCACTTGTGCATGGGTTGAAAAGGACAAGCCGAGGACGGCCAGGCCGGCGAGGGATACAGTTCGAATCATAGGGACTCCACTCTACGCATTGTCTTTATATAGCCAACATGAACATGAATGCCACATGACGAATGTGTCAGCCGGTGGCCGCGCGCAGATTGAACATTTGCAATGTAGCCAGACTGCGCTTGCCAGACGCGCGCAAATTTCTGAAACTCTGTGCATAAACATACGGGGAGGAACGTGTGCTGAAACATGTCTTAATGGGAGGGGCTGCGATCGCACTTTTGAGTGCTTGTGGCTCGAGCAATGATCCGGCGCAACCGGAAGATCCAGCAGCTGAAACGCAGGCACCGGACGTGATCGATGCAGGCACGCTGCAAGCCTTGCTGATCAGTGTCGAAGAAGGCGGCGTCGTTGAATTGCCAGAGGGGACGATCACGCTGGTTGATGGCCTGTCGCTCGATGTTGGCAGCGTCACGGTGCGCGGCGCGGGGCAAGATAAGACCATTCTTGATTTCTCTGGACAGACCGGCGCCGGCGAAGGCCTGTTGGTGACCTCTGATGATGTCATCCTGGAAGGCTTCACAATGCGCGACACCAAGGGCGATGGTATAAAGTCGAAGGGCGCCGATCGCATCACCTATCGCGACCTGACGATTGAGTGGACAGGTGGGCCGGACGAAGACAATGGCGCTTATGGCGTCTATCCGGTCGAGAGCACGGATGTGCTGGTTGAGCGGGTCACCGTGCGCGGCGCTTCGGATGCGGGCATCTATGTTGGGCAATCGGACAATATCATCGTGCGCGACAGTCTGGCCGAGTTCAATGTCGCCGGGATCGAGATCGAGAATTCAACCCGCGCGGATGTCTATAATAATACGGTGACGAATAATACGGGCGGCGTCCTCGTTTTCGATTTGCCGGATCTGCCCAAAGTCGGTGGGCACTCGACCCGCATTTTCGGCAATCAGATCTTCGACAATAATACGCGCAATTTTGCGCCACCCGGAAACATTGTCGCCAGCGTGCCGTCTGGCACGGGGATCATTGTCCAGGCGAATGACAAGGTTGAGATCTTTGACAACACGCTGACGGATAATCGTACAGCGCATGTCCTGCTGGTCGCCTATTCGCCAGAGTTTGAGGACGCGCGCTACAATCCGCTGCCGCGCAATGTCTACATCACGCAGAATGTCTATGAGAATGGCGGTTATGAGCCGCAAGGCGATTTGCAGATGCTGGCCATGCTGATGGGCGGCAGTCTGCCGGACATTGTTTCCGACGGTGTCGATCGTTGGCAAGGCGGCGACCCTGTTGATCTTGGCCTGGTCATTGATGAGCCAGACACAGTGAGTTTTGTCAGCCTGGGTCTGGGCGCTTATCCGCTTGAACCGAGTAATCTGTCGCCAAGTGATCGACGTCCCGAAGCTGTGATTGGCGACCGCCTGGCCGTGGTTGAACTCGCGCACGACAAATGAGGGCTTGGGCCATAATTTTTTGCGCGCTGTTGATCTGCGCCTGCGCGAAACAGGCGCAGCCTGACATGGATGTGATCCTCGCCGACAAGCCGGCCGCTTCACTTGCGGACTATAACTTGTTTGCAGATGCGGCTGCGCGCGATCCAGCCAAGGGCGTTCTTAAATATGATCTGATCAATCCGCTCTTCTCGGACCATGCTGACAAGCATCGCTTTGTCTTCGTTCCGGAAGGCAGCAGCGCGGCCTATCGTGAAGATGATGTGCTCAGCTTTCCGGTTGGCACGGTACTGGTGAAGACGTTTGCTTATGGCGACCGCTATCTTGAGACGCGCCTGCTCGTGCACAAGGCAGATGGTTGGGAGGCGATCCCCTATGTCTGGAACGAAGCGCAAAGCGACGCGACCTATGCGCCGATCGGCAAGCGCATCGAAATTGCGCAAGGCGTTGCTGCGCCAGATGCACCTGCCTTCACCTATGCCGTGCCGAACAAGAACCAGTGCAAGACCTGCCATCAGAATGGCGACGCTGTGCATCCGATCGGACCGAAGGCGCGCAATTTAAATCATCAAGGACCGCACGGTATCAATCAGATCGACGACTGGGTCGCGCGCGGAATTGTTAAAGGTGTGCCAGGCCAGGCGCCCGTCATGGCACGTGCGTTTGACCCGGCTACATCCATTGATGCGCAAGCGCGCGCCTATCTCGATATCAACTGCGCGCACTGTCACAAGCCAACGGGCTCTGCCTCCAATTCCGGCCTGTGGCTCGACTGGGAAATTCAGGATGCCGTCAAGTGGGGCGTAGGCAAACATCCGACGGCGGCCGGCCGTGGCGCAGGCGACGCGCTGGTCGTCATTGCGCCTGGCGAACCCGCCGCGTCCATCTTATCTTTTCGCATGGCGTCAGATGAACCAGGCATTGCCATGCCCGAACTGGGACGCGCTCTTGTGCATGAGCAAGGAGTGGCGTTAATTGGGCATGGATCACACAGATGGACGCAGTGCAGTAGTCAGGCCTTGACCGCACACACGAGTCCGGCTGGATGTGTTTCCTCGTAAAGTTGAGTAGCGAAGTTGAAATTTATGGCCGCTGAATTTTTCGCGGTCTGATCCCACGGAGGTTTATGATGGGAAAACGTGACGATCTGATCGCAAAGTATGCAGAAGATCTCAAAGAGAAGTGCGGCTTGAAGCCGGACATGAAATTGCTGACCGCAGTGACCATCGCCTGCGGACCTTCAATCTACAATAAAGACTCTTCAACGGTTGCGGCCAGTCAGAAGAAAGAGCTTGAGACGGTCAAGAAAAGTTTCCTGATCAAGAAGCTCGGACTCAAAGACACGCCAAAGCTTGATGAAGGCATCGCTGCAGTGATGGAAACGTACGGCAAGAGCGTGCGTAAAAAGTACCGCGCAGTTGTCTACTACCTTTTGGTCAAGCATTTCCGCAAAGGCTCTGTCTTTAAATAAGACGCCTGGGTGGGTGTACACCAATTCGAAGGGCTGGAGCGAAAGCTCCAGCCCTTTATCTATTTGCGGGCCAGACTTTTCAAATTGTTAACAGCCGATGTGGATCCGTTAACCGAGACTTAACGCTAAGCTAGCATTCGGTTAACTGTTGGAGGACTGAGCCGGCGAGTGATTCGCTGGCTGACACGGAGTATCGTATGCAGATCACGGCTGACCAAATCCCATTGTTCATCGCCGTTGGTGCATTGGCACTTGGCCTGGCATTCATCTTGTGGGCGCTGCGCACATCAGACGGCGCCCGCGGCGCTGCCAAGCGCTACAAGGACAAAGCCAATGAAGCTGAATCCTCTGTTGCCGAAATGAAATCTGTGCTGGGCGCGCACCCTGGCGTGATCCTGGTCTGGCAAGGCGAAGACATCGATGTCGAAGCCGACGATATTACCCCGCCCGACATTCACGGCTCGCCTGTGGCACTGGCCAGCCTGTTGCGGTTCACGGATGATGCGGTCGCACTGGATCCCGCGGTTCGCATCATAGAAGGCCTTGCCGATCTAGAAGCGCGCGATGCCAGCGGCATTGATACGACGCTGCGCATTCGCCTGCGTGAGCTTGCCGAAGAAGGCCAGCCCTTCTCTCTGACCATTATCGGTCAGAATGGTCGCTTCCTTGAAGCGGATGGCCGTACGGCTGGTGCGCGGGTGGTGGTCTGGATTTCGGACTCGACCATCAAGGGTCTGGAAGAAAGTTCGGCGCGCGGACGACTGGAAGAAGCGCGGCAAGTCATTGCGCGCGACCCGACCGCGTTCCTGGACATGCTGGGCAAGGCGCCATTCCCGGCCTGGCGCATCTCAGGCGTCGGCCGTCTGCAATGGGCAAACCCGGCTTATGTTGAAGCCGTCGATGGTGACAGCCTTGACCGCGTGCTTGAGCGCCAAGTCATGCTGGACGTCAAAGCGGTTGAACAAGTCCGCAAGACGCTGACCGAAGGCAAAGAGCTGGATGAGACTCGGCACATTGCCATTGATGGCGATCGCCGGGCCATGCGCGTTCTGTCCTTTCCGCTATCGGGTGGCGTCGGCGCCATGGCGTTTGATGTAACTGAACAAGAACGTGCGCGCGACGAACTCGACAAACATGTCCGGGCCCATGACGAGACGTTGAACCACGTGGCGGACGCCGTTGCGATTTTCAGTAGCGAGCGCAAGCTGACCTTCCACAATCGCGCCTTTGCCAAAATGTGGGACATGGATGAAGGCTTCCTGCTCGACATGCCAAGCCATGGACAGTTGCTCGACCGGTTGCGTGAGCGCCGCAAGCTGCCGGCGCAAGCGGAGTATGCCAAGTGGCGGGCAGAAGAACTGTCTTACTATCTCGACATTAGCGGCATTGAAGAAGACGAGTGGCACCTGCCAGACAATCGGACCTTGAAAGTGACACGTCAGCGCCACCCGATGGGCGGCCTGCTGATCCTATTCAAGGACATTACCAGCGAGCTGGATCTACGCACTAAGTATAATGCGATGATCAAGACGCAGGGCAAAACCCTGGACAGTCTGCATGAAGCCGTCGTTGTGTTCGGCTCGGATGGCCGTCTGAAACTCTGGAACAGCGCCTTTGCAGAACTCTGGGGTGTTGAAGAAGATTTGCTCAAGGATGAGCCGGACTATGATGATATCGCGGATTTCTGCGTGCCGCTCTTCCATGACCGCGACACCTGGTCGGCGATCAAGGGCCACATTACCGACCCGGGCGCGCGCCAGGAGACGACCGGTGAGATGAAGCGCTCGGACAGTTCGATCCTGACTTATGTCACTAAGCCGCTGCCGGATGGCAATACGCTCATCGCCTTTGCTGATGTGTCGGCCCAGCGATCGGTTGAGACCGCGTTGCGCGATCGCGCCGAAGCTTTCCAGACGGCGGATCGTCTCAAGACGGAGTTCGTCAAGAATGTCTCTTATCAATTGCGCTCGCCGCTACAGACCATTCTTGGCTATGGTGAGTTCCTGCAAATGGAGCGGATTGGCGATCTGAATGAAGCGCAGCGCGACAAGGTCGATGCGATTTGTGAAGCGTCCAATCATCTGAATGATCTGATCGGCAATATTCTGGATCTGGCCATGATCGAAGCTGGTCGGATGGATCTCGACATTAGTGATGTCGACCTCAAGACGCTGATCGATGAGGCGGTTTCGATTGGCGTGACCAATGCCGTCGATACCGAAGTCGAAGTGGTCGCCAATATCGAATCCAGTCTCGGCACCATTCAGGCAGATGAGAAACGCATTCGCCAAATTCTGTTCAATCTGGTCTCGAATGCGATGCGCTTCACCGATCCTGGCGGGCAGGTGATGATCTCGGCCGAGCGCATGGGCGACACAGCCAAGCTGACCGTCAAGGATAATGGCCGCGGCATCGCGGCTGAGGATCAGGCAACGAGCTTTGACAGTTTCACGTCCAGCGATCGCCGGGGCGCCGGCCTCGGTCTGTCACTGGTGAAGCATTTCGTGCAATTGCATGGCGGCAATGTTGGCATCAAGTCCCAACCGGGCGGCGGCACGGAAGTGGTGTGCTGGATCCCAGTCGAAGCCACGCCGGCCGATGGCTCTGGTGAGCCGGACAAGCTGGCCGCTTAGGTCGCCATTTCAACTCACAGGCGCATTTGCTTGCGCTCTTTCACCCGACGCGGCACCTTTAAATTTCAGGCAAGAACGCCTGGACGAAAAGGGAGGCCATTATGGCTATTGCACGCGTTACGGAAATTATCTCTGGCTCAAAGAAGAGCTTTCAGGATGCTGTTGAGAAAGGCATCTCTCGAGCCAACAAGACACTAAAAAATGTCGAAGGCGCCTGGGTGAAGGATCAATCGGTCGTCCTCGATAAAGGGGAAATTAAAGAGTATCGGGTCGTGATGAAAGTAACCTTCATCCTGAAGTAAATCTGCCTTCGGACTCTGGCTGGAACCGAAATCTGAATCAAACAACCCCGCCTCCAAGGAGGCGGGGTCCACCAGGGCGAACGATGGTTCGCCTCAGTCCCCGTTTGACTGGTAAGTGGCTGAATTGCCGACCGCGGTGGCTGAACCGAAGACACTGCCGGTCTGGCCAACGGTTGCGCGGCCTTGTGCGACAATCGAACCGGAATTGAATTGTGCCGTCTGGCCATGCAGCGAAGCGTCGCCGCAAATGTTGCAGAGCGTCGCCGTTGCAGCATTGCCAATCGCGGTTGATGTCACGATGGCGGCGCCATCTGCAGATGTGCCGCCGGTAAAGGTCGCATTGCTGGAAACGGATCCGTAATTGTTTTGATTGGCGTAAAGGCCAGTGTCCGATCCGACATTAGAAATCGTTGCCGCATTGCCGACACCATAGGCGCTGGATGTGGCAGAACCGGTCCAGTTGTCGAGGGTGACATAAGACTGGCTGTCAATATCGGACTCATTGCCTTGAAAAACTTCCGACCCTTCGCGGCCAAGCACAGCATAGCCCCATTCATTGTGGACGGTGGCGGAGTTCCCGAACGCGGTCGTCGCATTCAGCACATTATGGCCATAGCCCATATAGACATCGCCGGACGCTGAAATTGTCTCGCCAGATGCGGTCGTCTGAACGGCGCCATTGTAATTGGTGCTGGTCGATCCGGTTGAAGAAACAGCATTGCCGCCAGCCGTCGTGCCGAAGCTTGCCGAACTGCCATCGCAGCACATGTCGACATCTGTCGTGGCTGTGACCGAACCATTGCTTTCCTGGACCTGGAAGGCCGAATTGGTGCCCCACTCATTCGCCGGGACCGAAACATTGGCAATCGCGGTCGTCGCCGCAGCCACGGTTCCGGCATTGCCGATATCGATATTAGTGTTGGCCGCGACATCGCCATTCGCGACCTGATCGGCGCGGTAATATGTGTTGCCGGACCAGGTGCCGCCCGTCGTTGAGTTGCCATAGGCCGTCGTGGTCGCGACTGCGAGTCCGGCATCGCCGCCGGTGAGTTCATTGCTTGCGGTCACGTTGCCGTCGAGGGTCTGATCGGTGTAGATCGTCACATCGCCGCTGGTGACAAGACCGGCTGCGGCATTACCGACGGCCGAAGAGGTCGCAGCCGCTTCCCAGGCATAGACATCAATCTCGACTTGCATGTCTGACCAGACATCGCCGAGCTGAACCTGCTCAATCGTTGCATCCGAACTTTGCGCCTGGGAGGTTGCATTGGCTGCCGCAAGGGCGAGGGCCAACGCAACCAGGCTCATCCGCTTCGATGATCGTTTCATGAGAGCTGCGAGCATCATTGGTCTGATGTTCTCCCACGAAGCTCATATCCGCTGTCGCGGCTTTCATGCCATTTATTAGGAGACTGACGCGAGCCGCCATTATAGGCTTCAATCGGCGCCCGGAACGGGGTGTAATCGCCGGTGGTGCTATTGGTCGAAATAATGTTTTCGGTCATCGCGCAGACATCTGCGTTTGGCGCGCCGTACAGATTGGCCATCATTTCCAGTGAAGCGCGTTCGATGACGGAACGGACCGCCAGCTGGATCGGTTCCTGCGCGCGCCCACCTACGCCAACATCAAAGACATTGCCATTGGCAAAATCGAAGATCCCGAACGACAATTCGCGGCCAATGATCTGCTTCTGGTAAGAGATCACGTCGAACACTTCCAGCGTATCGGTTTTGACCAGGCGCAGATCGAGCCCGACATTGATGACGAACAGTTTCGCGCCAGCCGTGCCTTTGGGATCTTCGGCATTGGTGGCGCCAATAAAGGCTTCGCCGCCAACGGATCGAATATTATAGTTGAGCTCGGTAATGCCGCCGACCAGATAAAAGTCGGAGCCTGGAATTGAGCCAGCATGGATCTTGTCGAACTGACCTGGGGCGTCGCCGATCAGCTTGTTATTCTTATATTTCAGATCGAGCTCGGCGACAGACGTATCAAAGCGCTCAACCAGAACAGCGCCCGCTTTGGCGAGCGCGGACATCGCCATCAGCGATCCACCTTGGGTCACACGGCGTCCGCCTTCAATATCGGCCTTGCCGGTATAATCGAGGATGCGGCCAACCGCGATGCGCGGGGCACGAACCCCGGACTGGCGGGCATAATGGCCCATGCAGACCAGGCCTTCGGAGTATGGCGTTGGATTGGCTGTGACCGGGGAGCCGCCAATCGGTTGGGTATAATTGCCGCCCGGGCCGGCGACCGGAGAAATGCATCCGGTCGCGAGCAGAGCCGAGGCCAGCGCCGCAGCCGGCGCCTTAATGCGCGCCAGTGGCAGAAGGGTGAGAAGATGGGTCATTAAAAGTCGAGCTCCCCATTCAGAACGACTGTCTGGTCGCCATTATTGATCTGGGTCGAGTCAATAATGATCGTATTGTTGGATCCGTTGGTGATCACGTTCAGTTGATTGCCAACCGCGGTGCCGGTGCCGATCATGCCGGCGGCGCCTTCGGTCTGGCCCCATTCGGTGAACAAGCTGCCGCCCAGACCTGAACCGCCTTCAATCAGGCCATTGATGATGACGCGATTGCCCAGGCGATCGCGGCTATTGGGTGAGAAGGGTCGGGACTCTTCGCCAAAGCCAAATCCATAAGGGCGTTCAAATTCGGAGACCGAACTTGCTTCCTGCGCGGCGGCTGGAAGAGCTGCAGAGATAAGCGCACCCGCCGCCAGTGCGGCCATGCCTCCAATGCAAAAGGTTCGCGTATGTTTGGGCGCTTTCATTGAGCCATCTCTCCGGCAAAGTTGCGTTTGCTATGATGACTGCAACGGCCATGCCAGATGAGGCGTATTCTGCAGCGACATTCGCGCAAAAGGAGAAGTAACGCTGCATCAGAATCGCCACTTCAGGGTGAATTACCCCGTTTTCTGTCTCTGTTTGAAACAAATCGACCGACATTTCCAAAACCGGCCCGAGCTGTGCTATATTCTCTCTATATATAAAAAAGCATTGGGAGGTGATGCATGCTCATAGATACGATTCTCAGGGATAAGGGTCATTCGGTTGAAACGATTCAGGACACCATGACATTGGCGGAGGCGGCCAATGTCCTCGACCAGAAGAGAATCGGTGCGATTGTGGCCGTAGATTCGAGCGGGGAGATATGTGGCGTTCTGTCTGAACGCGATATTGTTCGCCGGTTTGCACGCAATCGGGAAAAGACCGTGGACATGACCGTGTCGCAAGCGATGACCCGCGGGGTGATCACAGCGGCGCCAAGTGAAGACGTTGATACCTGCCTGGGTCGGATGACCGATCGCCGAATTCGACATTTGCCCGTCCTGGACGGCGGCAAGCTGATTGGAATCATCTCGATTGGCGATTTGGTGAAGTATAAAATCGATGCGGTGCTGGCCGAAGCCGAGGCGATGACGGCCTATATCCGCAGTGGCTAAAGGCCTTTCAGAACAGGTGTTCTAAAGGTTAACGAATTCGCTGTGAAAATGTGCGTATCAGGCGAATTTTTTCCTTGCCAAAGCCCCCGAACAGACTCTATATTGGGGCTTCGTTTGTAAATGCCTCGAATTCGCGGGGCCGGTAATACGGTCCAATGGTTCGCGTCGCCAAAAATTCAGATAGTTGCAATTGCAACTTTTTGTGCAGTTTGGGGTGATAAAGGGTGTTGACGAAGCGAAGGCGGGTCTGTAGAGACCGCGGCTTCACGGAAATGCCTCACTCACTGGGGCCGGTTACACGGCTCAAGGGGTAGCTTTTCGGCTTAAAAACAGAGGTTTTTCGGTTCGCTGAAATGGCCTCTGCAGAAAGTCGAAAAAAGGGTGTTGACGCAAAATTCGGTGGCTGTATAAGCCGCCACTTCCGGTCGACGGGGCCCATCGCTCCAGACGCCGAAACGGGCCTCGGTCCAGCTGTTTGACATCGCAGGAATTAGGAAGAGAAACGCAGGCGGCATAGGCGACTTGCGGTCCCTTTACGGGGCCACATATGACTATGACGAATGCGTTTCAAAAGAAATACCTTCACAAAAAATATCGGCTTCGGTCGATAGTGATTTGTGCAAGGGTTTCTCGTCAAAACGTAAATTGCTTTATGCAAGCGACCCCGACCGGTTTTCCTCGGTCATATGCATATGACCGAGGAAAATCGGTCGGGATCGCTTGCATA